>JAFSTN010000039.1 GCA_017450485.1 Lachnospiraceae bacterium | reverse complement strand
CTGACTTTACAAATAAAGGACGGATGCATATACTGTTTGCAATGTTTAAAACATAGAAAGGGGATGCCCCATGCATGAGATAACCTTAAGTAATAAAACCTTCAAGCTCGAACAGGATCCGTATATCTATCAGCTCCAGGATGTGCCTGAGCCCGAGCTGTTCCGCGAGATATATCCGTATACCGAGACGCCCAAGATACCGTTCAACTACCGTCGTGTCCCGGAGAATATGCCACGTGACATATACATTACAGATACATCATTCCGCGACGGTCAGCAGTCAAGGGCTCCCTACACCACTGAGCAGATGGTTCACATCTACAAGCTTCTTCATAAGCTCGGCGGTCCCAATGGCATGATCCGTCAGACTGAATTCTTTGTATATTCTGAAAAAGATCGTGCAGCAGCAGAACGCTGTCTGGAGCTCGGATATGATTTCCCTGAGATCACCACCTGGATCCGTGCATCAAAAAAGGACTTTGAGCTTGCCAGATCCATCGGCATCAAGGAGACAGGTATCCTGGTCAGCTGCTCTGATTATCACATATTCAGAAAAATGGGGCTCACCCGCCGGCAGGCAATGGACAAATACGTCGGTATCGTCTCCGACTGTATCGAAGCCGGTCTGCGTCCGCGATGCCACTTTGAGGATATCACCAGAGCAGACTTTTACGGCTTCGTCGTACCCTTTGCAAACAAGCTGATGGAACTCTCACATGAGAGCGGGATCCCGGTAAAGATCCGTGCCTGCGATACCATGGGATACGGTGTACCATATCCCGGAGCTGCACTGCCCCGCAGCGTGTCGGGTATCATATACGGACTGCAGCATCATGCGGATGTGCCATCTGAGATGCTGGAATGGCACGGCCATAATGACTTCTACAAGGGAGTGGTCAATGCCGCCACAGCCTGGATGTACGGCGCTGCTGCCGTAAACTGCTCCCTGCTCGGTATAGGGGAGCGGACGGGCAATATACCTCTCGAGGCCATGGTGTTCGAGTATGCATCGCTTAGGGGTACCCTGAACGGGATGGATACCCGCGCCATCACAGAGATCGCAGAGTATCTTGAGAAGGAGACCGGATACGAGATCCCGCCCATGACACCCTTTGTAGGCCGCAGCTTCAACCTTACACGTGCAGGTATTCATGCTGACGGAATGATGAAGGACCCCGAGATATACAACATATTCGATACGGAAGCTCTGCTGGGACGAGCCCCAAAAGTGGCAGTATCCGCCACCTCAGGCGTCGCCGGTGTCGCCTACCGTATCAATGAATACCGTTCCTCAACCGGGGAAGCTCCTCTGCCCAAGAACGCGCCGGTCATACAGAGTATCTATGATTGGGTCTGCTCAGAGTACGACGGTGGACGCGTCACAGTGATCACCGACGAGGAGCTGATAAGCAAATATCACGATTTTTCATGAAGATTCAAAAATGAGTCAATGAGAACCGTCCCCGGTGACTCCCCGGTGACTCATGAGGTGAAAATGGATAACACGGAAAATATAGAAGACAGGCTCGCCTGGGAAGAGATAAGCAGCGAGCATATCGTAAGGGATGAATGGATAGACTTCCGCAGATCGGCATACCGATTTCCCGACGGGAGTGTGTTCGAGCCGTTCTACAGCTACAGCCGCAGGAACTATGTGGTGATCGTAGCCTCGGATACCGAGGGGAGATACCTGTGCGTGCACCAGTTCCGGCAGGGGATAAAGGAAGTGACGACGGAGTTTCCGGCCGGGGGTATCGAGAGGAAGGACGGCAAGGAATACGGATCGGCGAAGGATCTGCCGTCCGAGGATGCCCTTGCTGCAGCGAAGCGGGAGCTGAGAGAAGAGACCGGATATGAGTCCGATGAATGGGAGCATCTTCTCACAGTCCCTTCCAACGCTACCATAGCCGATAATTATGCCTTCATATACAGGGCGGCAAACTGCCGCAAGGTGGCGGGCCAGAGTCTGGATGATACAGAGTTTTTGAATGTCAGCAGGTACTCAGCGGAAGAGATAGAGGAAATGATAGCTGCCGGCAGATTCCAGCAGGCGGTACATATCGCAGCCTGGCTGCTGTCGCAAAGATGAAGGAGGTTCGATCATGGAATTCACAATGGATATCTTCAAACAGTTTGATAAGAAATGGGCATTGCTTACGGCCGGGAATGAAAGCAGCTTTAATACAATGACGATCAGCTGGGGCGGCCTCGGGACCATATGGAACAAGCCAGTGGCAACCGTATATGTCAGAGAGTCAAGATACACCCATGATTTCATGGACAATAATGAATACTTCACTGTCAGCTTTTATCCGGAGCAGTACAGGGAGCAGCTTGGCGTTCTCGGTTCGAGATCCGGAAGGGACATAGACAAGATGAATGAGTCCGGACTGACTGCCGTAAGTGCCGGAGAGTCCATGACATTCAAGGAAGCTGAAGTGACCCTTGTCTGCAGGAAACTCTTCAAACAGCGCCTGCTCCCCGAGAATATGCCGCAGAAGATCGTTGACACAGTCTATGCTGATAACGATCTGCACGACATGTATATCGGAGAAGTGGTGGATATCTTAAGATAGCTGGGATCCCCCGGGATTTACAGAACTATTGTTCCTGTGTTAAAATCATCACGAATAATCACAAAACGAAAAAATCATCACAAATCATCACAAAATCGAAAAATCATCACAAAGAGGGATTTAAATGGCGAGTATCAATCCTTTTACAAGAACACCTGGTGTAGCGGGTACGGCTTTCATAGATATGCATTATGCAGATAAGATAATAGAGAGTTTTGAAAGCGACCTGTCCTCAAAATATGTCTATAAGATCGTAGGTTTGCGGGGATCAGGCAAATCAGTAGAGTATAGGAAGATCATCAATGCCCTGACGGACAGAAAGGGCTGGCTGGTGTATACGCTGTCCTCCGCAGGTGATCCGCTCTCTACATTGATCGCGAAGCTTAGCAAGGAACCATTCATAGATGATGATATACATTCCACTGCTGTATCTGCAGCTGGATCAGCGGGTATGGATGTGGCTGTTCTCAAGGGTTCAGCAGAGATAGAGGTGACCAGGACGGCTGAGAGAAACAAATTGTATTATTCTGCTGAAGCTGAACTTTCCGAAATGATACAGAAAGCAAATGATGAGGGCTATAAAGTACTGGTAGGTATAGATGACATAGCTAAAACGACTGATATGGTGAAATTCCTGTCCATATGGGGAGCCATGCTGCTTGATGATAAGAAGCATATTTATTTCGTATGTACCGGACTTGCGAAAAATATAGAAGACTTTACGGATGAGCCCAATCTGACTTTCTTCAAAAGGAGCGATCCCATAGAGACAGGACCTCTTGATAAATATGAAATAGCCCTGATGTATAGGAAACTGCTTGGGGTAGGTGAGGAGGAGTCAGTAAAGCTGGCAAGATTCACGTGCGGTTACGCTTATGCCTATCAGGTGCTTGGTTCTCTATACTATGATAAAAAGAAAGAGGACACACTTGAGGATATAATACCGGAATTTGATAAGATACTCTTTAGTGATTCTTATGATCTGATATGGAAATCTCTGACCGCGGCCGAACAGGAACTGGTAAGGAATATAGTATTATCGGACACGGGAAAGGCGGCGGATATCAAAGCCTCAATGTCCAGTCCAAGTGGCTACGATTCCTTACGACAGCGCTTACGCAACAAGCATCTACTAAACACTGAAGAACGGGGCCATGTCAGAGTAGATCTGCCAAGATTCAGAGAATATATCCGACTGTGGCATAGTGAAGAATGACT
>JAFSTN010000038.1 GCA_017450485.1 Lachnospiraceae bacterium | reverse complement strand
TGTTGCCTATTCTTCCATATACAGCCAGGCGAAGAAGTCGGTCTACCTGATAGACAACTATATTGGACTCCGTACACTTGTGTTGCTTAAAAATGCCCCCGATGGCGTTGATATCAAGATATTCAGCGATAATATCGGAAGCGGAAGACTCCATAATGTCGAATATACCGATTTCTGCAAGGAATATCCAAATATCAAGCTTACCCTGCAGCATACCGGAGGCGTATATCACGACAGATTCATAGTATTGGATTATGGAACCAAGGATGAGCGGGTATTCCTTTGCGGGGCTTCCTCAAGAGATGCAGGAGCACGAATTACCAGTATAGTAGAAGATTTTGGGATTGGCAAATATGATCCGCTGGTCAAGAAATTATTGAAAAACGGAGTATTACAGCTTCCGTAGGAGGAAACAGAAGTGAAAAAAAGAAATGCTACATCTACACTCGTGTATCCACAGCGATACAGGTGGATGGGTATAGCCAAGGCACACAGTAAGGATAAATACACGAGATACTACTATTACTGCAAGAATACTCTCGGAGCGACCGGTCATAAATGCTTGTTCAGACTCAATATCGAGCAGACAGAGATGAACCGCATGGTTGCTGCGATCATATCAGCAATGGTCAAAGATGATCGATTTAAAGGTGCGATTAAGACCAAGATTGGCACCGCAGTAGATACATCGGAGATGGAAGAGCGTATTGAAGCACTCCGCACTCAGTTAAAGCAGGTACAGGGGACAAAGACTCGTCTGGAGCATCAGATGGACAATCTTGATGTGACGGACACCCACTATAACAAGAAGATATCCGATCTCCAGCGCAGATATGACGAACAGTATGATAAGGCAGAAAATATAGAATCACAGATGGATGAATGGAACAACCGTCTTCTGAGTGTACGGCAGGAAAAGATATCCGCCGATAATGTATATCAGCTTCTGCTTGCATTCGATAAGCTGTATAATACATTCACTGAGGTAGAGCAGAGAGACTTCATGAGATCGTTTATCGAGCGTATTGATATATACCACGAAAAGCCAGAAAACGGCTGCTGGATCAGGAATATCGTATTCAATTTTCCTATGCCGGTAAAGGGAAAAGAAATTACTGCTCTGCCCTTGGAATCCGAAGCAACAGTCGATAGTGTTTGTTTTTTGCGGTAGAATCGTAGTATCCGAAATATGACCTAATCGGCCGTAAAAGTTGATAAAACCTTGTCAATGGGTCATAAACAGCAAATATTTGCTTGTCGGGCGTTCCGGATAAGCAGACATTGATCGAAGGAGAAATAGAAATGCCACCCAGCGGACACAGCAGTTCACATCACAGCAGCAGTCATCACAGCTCACACAGCAGTTCACATCACAGCAGCAGTCATTCGAGCAGTCGAAGCTATTCGAGCAGCCGCAGTCATTCGGGCAGAAGTCACTCGAGTCATTCGTCGAGTCATCACAGCTCATATGCTTCACCTGCACGAAGCAGTTACAGAAGCAGTACACCTGTCCACCGTACGCGGAAATCGCAGCCCTACGACTGGAATAATGTATCACATGGCACCATCGGTCATTTCTATGGTGCTGCACATGATTATGACTATTATCCGCAGGGATGGACAGCATCGGACGGACAGTATTTTGAAGAGGGATACTATGATGAAAACGGCCGGCATTATGATAATATGATCATGTCCGGGGCGGAAACGATGCTTAAGTGTGAGTACTGCGGAAACCACATGGTGTATAAGTGGAAAGAAGGAGACGTGCCCGTCTGTGACAAGTGCGGTGCCCCGCTTCAGATAGATATAACAGATAAAGCGAAAGAATCGTACAGTGGCAATGCTTCACAGGATGACGGCAGCATAAAGTCGGTCATTCCCCGTCTTCCGCTCATGGGTAAGATCGCTATAGGCTTGTTTGTATGCAGCATTGCGCTGCCGTTTCTGATAATCTTTGTCGGTTTGATCGCCGCCGGTATTTCAAACCACAGCTCGGGCAGTTCGAGATACGAAACGGAATCTGCCAGGAATTCCATATATGTGGATGAGATAGGCAGGACCTGTTATCTGGATGGTGAAGACTGGTATGACAGTGAGACCGAATGCTGGTTTTATTATAACGATTCCGTATCACCTTATCAGTGGCAGTACTGGTATGAAGGGATCTCCTCCGACTACGGGGACTATGGCTGGATGGAATATGATATGAGCGAGGATGCATGGTATATCGAAACAGACAACGGTAACTGGGTGCATCTGCCGGCAGATTACGACACGTCGATGCTCTGGCACATGACGGATGAATATACCAATGCGTATGAATGAACCCATACGGATATTGCTGATGCAGATATAAAATGGAAAAACGTGTTGACGGAAAACTTGGTACAGCATTCATTCTTATCGCCGGATGCTTCTGGGGAAGCATGGGGATTTTTGTAAGAACGCTGGGGACATACGGATTCGACTCCATACAGATCGTTTCGATACGTGTGACGCTGGCTGCTCTTATCTTTTCACTGGTGCTGTTTGTAAAGGAGCGTTCCGGCTTTAGAGTTTCATTCAGGGATATTCCGCTTTTCCTGGGCCTGGGCCTGGGGAGCATTCTGTTTTTCACAGTCTGTTATTTTTCCGCGATCACGATGATGCCGCTTTCGACCGCGGCGATCCTGCTTTATACGTCACCTGTATGGATCATGCTCATGTCGGTTCTTTTTTTTAGGGAAAAGCTGGACAGAAAGAAGCTTGCGGCTCTTGTTCTTGCCTTTGCGGGCTGTGTACTTGTTTCAGGGATCTCCGGTGAAGGAGTGACGCTGACGGGACTGGCAGTTGGCCTCGGAGCCGGCATAGGATACGGACTATACAGCATTTTGGGAACGATCGCGTTACGGAAGTATTCTCCATATACGGTCACGACATATACATTTATATTTGCTGCTGTGGGGTCATGGATCATATGCCGGCCGGCGGATATGTTTCAGAAGTTTTCGGGCGTGTCGGATCCCGGCTTTTTAGCTTTTTTTTGCTGTCTGACCGCTCTGATCACCGCGGTGATTCCTTTTCTTGCATATACACTCGGACTTGAAAGGGTGGAAGCGAGCAAAGCAGGGATAATAGCCACTGTCGAACCCGTGGTCGCGACATTGATCGGAATACTTTTTTTCTCGGAGCCGTTAACGCTCATATCAGGGCTGGGGATCCTGCTGGTTTTGTCCGCGGTTGTGATTCTGAATCTGAAGTGACGATTGAGAAATAAACTGATCTGAAGAAAACGCGGCCGTAAGACTACTCGGTCTCGCGGATATGATCCACGAATCTCTGAGCCAGATTTCTTAAAGGATGTTCATCGGAATATATGAGTACATAAGAAGCCCGTATCCGTTTGTCGGATATGGGCTTTATGCACATATCGTCACTTTCGGTCACGATATCCTCAACCGCTGCGGGATATATGGCCACGCCGAGGCCCTGCTTGCACAGTTCGTATGCGGTCACCACATTGGCGATACGGGCGCGTATCCTCGGACGCCAGGTGCCCGGTCCAAACCAGTCGGTGATCTCCTGAAGCCTTGATTCTCTGGACGGTATGATAAGCTCCTGATCTGCGATCTCCTTCATGGTTATGGTATCGGAACCGGTGGATGCGAGAGGATGGTCGGAGCGGAACATAGCCACCCACGGCTCGCTGTAGACCTGTATGCCGTGTATTCCGTCAGGGTCGAATGGTTCCATTATCACGGCCACGTCACTTAAGCCTTTTCTGATCCGGTTTACGACTTCATCGGAATTACCGTTCCATAGACTGTACTGTACATTCGGATATTCTTTGGAAAACTCCGAGATCCACCGGGCCATGAGATGCGGCCCCTTCCCTTCGACTTCGGCGAGATAGAGCGTTCCCTGCAGACCGTGACTGATATCGCGTACATCCGATACCGACTGGTCAGCAAGGGTGATGATATGGGTGGCGTAGTCTCTGAAAAGAATTCCTTCTTCGGTCAGTTCGAGAGAATGATGCCCACGTATGAAAAGAGGAGAGCCAAGTTCATCCTCCAGGTCGTGTATCTGTCTGCTGAGAGGCGGCTGAGCGATCATAAGTCTCTCGGCTGCCCTTGTGAAATTCAGCTCCTCTGCAAGAGTGAGAAAGTATCTTAAATGTCTGAGTTCCATGACCACCTCACAAGATAAACGAATACTTAATAGTTAACATAACTATTTACCGCTCGAATGGTGCAATCATACCTTTTGGGTATCGTAATACCTATATTATATGTATTTTACGTATAATGGTCAATGTACTACTATGATATCAACAGGAAACAATCTCACACCCGACAGGGAGCCGGGAGAAAGGAGTACGATATGTTAGCAAAGATAGCAGAGTTCTTCAGAGAGTATTACGATGAGTTTTCACATCGCGAAGGTTGATCGTAAACATAATCCATTCAATCTCATTAACAATACCCAAGTTGTTATGAAAAAAACGCAAAACTCCGGATGTTATCATTCGGAGTTTTGTGTTATCATTGTACAGTAGTCTTTCTATCAGAAAACAATCTATTAAGGAGGTTTGTTACATGATCTATTCTACAGAAGTAAAGGCAATGTGTCCGGTACATCAGGGCGTTCATCATGGCGCCGCTCCGATACCGGAAGAAGCAAAATGGGTCAAAGCCAAAGAAGTTAAAGATATCTCCGGCTATACTCATGGTATCGGCTGGTGTGCACCTCAGCAGGGCGCATGCAAGCTGTCTCTCAATGTTAAGGACGGTATCATCCAGGAGGCACTCGTTGAGACTATCGGATGCTCCGGCATGACTCACTCCGCTGCCATGGCATCCGAGATCCTTCCCGGACTTACCGTTATGGAAGCGCTGAATACCGACTTGGTATGTGATGCCATCAACACCGCCATGAGAGAGCTGTTCCTTCAGATCGTTTACGGACGTACCCAGAGTGCATTCTCTGAGGACGGACTTCAGATCGGTGCAGGTCTTGAGGACCTCGGTAAGGGTGCACGTTCAATGGTAGGTACCACTTACGGAACACTTGAGAAGGGCCCCAGATATCTCGAGCTTACAGATGGTTATATCACTCATCTGGCACTTGATGAGAACGATGAGATCATCGGATACAAATACATCAACTTCGGCAAGATGATGGACTTCATCAAAGCCGGCGACGATGCTGTTAAGGCAGTAGAGAAGGCTTCCGGTCAGTACGGACGTGTTGCAGATGCTGTCAGACTCATTGACCCTCGTAAAGAGTGATATAGGGAGGATTAGAAAATGGCAAAATTTGAATCATATGAAAGAAGAGAGCCCCAGATCCTTGCCAAACTCGCTGAGTACGGTATCGGGTCGATCGATGAGGCCGAGAAGATCACCAAGGATGCAGGACTTGATATTTACCACCTGATCGAGGGCATTCAGCCCATCTGTTTTGAGAACGCAAAGTGGGCATACACCGTAGGTGCTGCCATCGCTATCAAGAAGGGATGCCGTAAGGCTGCAGATGCTGCAGCTGCTATCGGAGAGGGACTCCAGGCATTCTGTATTCCCGGATCCGTTGCCGACACACGTAAGGTTGGTCTCGGACACGGTAACCTCGGCAAGATGCTCCTCGAGGAGGAGACCGAGTGCTTCGCATTCCTTGCAGGCCACGAGTCATTCGCAGCTGCTGAGGGAGCTATCGGTATCGCCGAGAAGGCCAACAAGGTTCGTCAGAAACCTCTGCGCGTTATCCTTAACGGTCTCGGAAAAGACGCTGCACAGATCATTTCACGTATCAACGGATTTACCTTCGTTGAGACCGAGTACGATCCTTATACCAACACCGTAAAGGAAGTTTCCAGAAAGTGCTATTCCAAGGATCCCGAGTCACCCAGAGCAAAGGTTAACTGCTATGGTGCAAATGATGTCTGCGAAGGTGTTGCGATCATGTGGAAGGAGAACGTTGACGTATCCATCACCGGTAACTCAACCAACCCTACCAGATTCCAGCATCCCGTTGCAGGTACCTATAAGAAGGAGAGACTTGAGGCAGGCAAGAAGTACTTCTCTGTTGCATCGGGCGGTGGTACTGGCCGTACACTTCATCCCGATAATATGGCTGCAGGTCCTGCTTCTTACGGCATGACCGATACCATGGGACGTATGCATTCGGATGCGCAGTTTGCAGGTTCTTCATCAGTTCCCGCTCACGTTGAGATGATGGGACTTATCGGAGCCGGTAACAACCCTATGGTTGGTATGACTGTATCCACAGCGGTTTCGATCGAGGAAGCAGCTAAGGCAGGTAAGTTCTGATAGGCTTACCGCAATCACATTAACTTATCATCGCCGCATTCATTACATGGATGCGGCGATTGTGTCCGTATATCCGGCATATCCGTATATGAAGAAACTCAGTATAGGAATAATCGCACATGTAGACGCAGGCAAGACTACTCTGACCGAAAGCATGCTGTATCTGACCGGAATGATCAGATCACAGGGCAGAGTGGATGCAGGCGATGCTTATCTGGATACGGAGACTCTGGAGAAAAAGCGCGGAGTGACCATATATTCCAAGCAGGCCGTGATCGATCTGCCGATTGCTCACGATCTCAATATGTCCGGGGATGACGTCAGGATCACGCTGATAGACACTCCGGGACATGCCGACTTCATAGGTGAGACTGAGAGAAGTCTGTCTGTCATGGATCTGGCGATACTTCTCATAAGCGCGCCTGACGGAGTGACCGATTCGGTAAAGCGTCTTAAACGGATGCTCGCGGATCGTCGTGTACCATATGTGGTGTATGTCAATAAGACCGATATGTGTGAACGCGAGCGACGATCGGATCTGTTACGCATTCTTAAGAACGAGCTGGATCCGGGTGTAATGCCTTACACGGATGATCATATCGAAGACATTGCTTCGTTAAGTGACGATCTGATAGAAAAGTACCTCGAGACAGGTACCGTAACGGATGATGACGTTACGGCGCTTGTATACTCCGGCAGATTTCATCCGGCGGTGTTCGGGTCGGCACTTCACAATGAAGGTACGGATGATCTTATCAGGTTCATCACGCACCATATGCCGGATATCCGGTATCGCGATGAGCCTGCCGCCAAAGTCTTTAAGATCGCATATGAGGACGGTCATAAACTAAGTTTCGTCAAGGTCATCGGAGGCAGTATATCTGTCCGGGACAGTCTGCCGGATACGCGCCTCGAAGGTCAGAAAGTGACTCAGATCAGACGTTACAGCGGTGGCGGATATGAGTCCGTGGATAAGGCTGAACCGGGTGATGTTGTCACTCTGTGCGGTCCGGAAAGAACTTTTATCGGCATGGGAATAGGCGCGGAGCCTGATGATAAGGAACCCGTTAACAGACCCGTGCTGTGTTATGATATGATCCTGCCCGATGATGTGCCTGTGAGGACCTTCATACCCAGGCTGAGAGAGCTGGCTTCGCAGGATCCGCTGCTCGCTCTTGATAACGAGTCGGGGAGTCATCCCGACAGCGGAAGCATAATCTCTTCATCCCGCAATTCCGTATCGATATCCGTAATGGGTGAGTTCCAGCTGGAGATACTGGCTCAGACTGTTGAGGAAAGATATGGTGTCAGGGTAACATTCAGTCCTGGCCGGATCATATATAAGGAGACGATACTTGATCCCGTCATCGGATTCGGACATTTCGAGCCTCTGAGACACTATGCCGAAGTGCAGCTTCTGCTGGAACCTCTGCCGGCGGGGAGCGGTATAGAGATCGGCACCGACCTGTCCGTGAACGAACTGGACATCAACTGGCAGAAAACAGTACTCGCCACCCTGGCGAAAGACCTGCCGGCAGGTGTGCTTACCGGCTCTCAGCTGACCGATATGAGGATCACATTGATAGGCGGGAGATCGCATACGAAGCACAGTGAGAGCAATGACTTCAGGGAAGCAGCTAGACGTGCCGTCAGACAAGCACTTATGAAGACCGAGTGTACGCTTCTGGAGCCGTATTACTCATATACGATGACTCTCCCAACTGCCAATATCGGAAAGGCGATGAATGACATCAATCTGATGAACGGTTCATCATCGATAGAGAGCCAGGATGAGTTGATGAGTGTGATCACCGGAGTGGCACCTGCAGGGAAGATATATAATTATCAAAGTGAACTGACAAAATATACGTCCGGACACGGGCGGATAACACTTACTTTCTCCGGATATGAAGAGTGCAGCGAAGAGGATGCGGACCGCGTGATCGAGAGCACCTCATACGATCCCGATACGGATCCCCTGAACCTCTCCGGAAGTGTATTCATAGATCATGGGGCTGGATACTATGTTCCGTGGTATGAATGCGAAAGCATGATGCATGTACCGTCACGCGAAGCGGAGTATATATACGGTGAGACTGAGACCGAAGATGAGAAGCTTGAACGTGAGGCACAGATGGCTGAAAGGATCGCTGTATCCAGAGCTCACAGCAGATCGGGTGAACTGTCGGACAAGCTGTATGCCATGGGAACCGATGAGATAGATGAGATCCTGAACCGTACGACTCATGCCAATGCCGGTTCGAGACGCGGCAGAACGAAACGTGTCTATCATCAGAAGAGAGTGATCTCATCAAAATCTGCGGCCGGCGGTGATGATAAGTACTCAAAACGCGAGCCGAAGAAACGCCCCAGGTATCTTCTGGTGGACGGCTATAACATCATTCATGCCTGGGATGAATTAAAATGCCTGCTCACAGGTGATACCTATGAGATGGATGGCGCAAAGTACAGACTTCTTGATATACTGTCAGAGTACAGAGTACTTAAGGACACCGAGATCATAGCCGTGTTTGATGCATATAAGGTCAAAGGCCATATCACGGAAAAGATAGACTATTTGGGTGTTCATGTGGTATATACAAAGGAAGCGGAGACTGCTGATCAGTACATCGCACGCTTCACTGTCTTAAATGCGGGTGACATGGACATCACCGTAGCTACATCCGACAGTCTGGTCCAGTTGATCATTCTGGGTGAGAATGCAAAGCTTATGTCAGCGCGCGAACTTGAAGAAGATGTGAGGAGATTCAGAGAAAATGCCGGCTTCAATACTTGAATATCTGGATGAATACGGAGACACATCTTTTGAAGACAGACCATTTGGTGATGCGGACAGTCTGGTACTTGCACAGCTGAGTTATCTGAAATATGACGATGCGGTCCGTGAAGGCGAAGATATATATTTGCGTGATATACAGGCTGGCGGGGATGGTGTGAGCATCTTCGGAGAGCGTATATACGGCAAACTGAATAGGGGGCTCTTTGACAGACTCTTAAAGAGCAGACGCTATTCGGATCTGAAGATATCTCACTATGTAAATATCCTCGACAGGGAAGTACAGACACAGTTCAGTGCGGTAACATTCCTGGTGCCGGGGATCGATCCCTTTGTGGCTTACCGCGGGACCGATGATTCTATGATCGGATGGAAAGAGGATTTCAATCTGACATACATGACTCAGATACCGGCACAGCGTCTGGCGATCGAATATCTGACCAATGCGGCTTCGATGATAGATGGACGTTTTCGTATCGGCGGGCATTCCAAGGGAGGTCATCTGTCGATCTACGCTGCCATGCACGCTTCCGAGGAGATACAGGATCGCCTGACTGAGATATATTGTCTGGACGGTCCGGGATTCATGAAGGGAATGCTGCAGATGGACGGTTATGAGCGCATCCGTGACCGTATAGTCAAGTACCTGCCTCAATCCAGTCTGATAGGCATGCTTCAGCAGAGGGACGACAACTATACTGTGATCAAAAGTATCGGTATCGGTCTTTTGCAGCATAATCTCTATACGTGGCGTGTGGAAAACGGAGAACTGGTCCCTGAAAGTGATCTGAAAGAGACTGCCAGGATACGTGATGATGCCATCAATGACTGGATCGAAAGTCTGCCGCCCGAGAGCAGACAGAAGTTCGTGGACTCTCTGTATGAGATCATATCCGGATGTGAAGCGGATACGGTGGCTGAGTTCATGGACAGGTTCATGGAGAACTCAAAACAGATCATTTCATCTTATAAAGACACGGATGCGGATACGACAGACATGCTCAGGCGGATCAGCAGAAAGCTGATAGACTGTGCTAAAGTGCATTTCATGAATGAACTTGAAAATATGCTGTCCTGAAAAGATATGTGCGGATTAAGGAGGGATAATGAACTCTATATGGGTAAATCAGGTGGGATATCTGCCTGGAAGCAAAAAAAGAGCGATACTCAACTTCGACGCGGGGGAGTTCGAAGTGACGGACGAAGACGGAAAGGCTGTATTGAGCGGGCATGCGGAACACTTCGGTACGGATGAGATATCAGGCGAGGATGTATATGTGGCCGTGTTCGATGAACTGCAGACAGACGGAGTATATCGGGTGAATGCAGGAGGTTCTTCATCTGTGGCATTCAGAATATCAGCCGGTGCATACGATACTCTGATGAAAGATCTGCTTAAGTGTTTCTATTATCTGCGGTGCGGAGATGCATTGGATCCTAAGTATGCAGGCGAGTATTATCACGCCCCCTGCCATTTGTCGCCGGCGAAAGTTTTCGGAGAGGATTCACCTGAGGTGGATGTGACCGGTGGCTGGCATGATGCCGGCGATTTCGGCAGATACTCGACAGCGGGTGCCGTAGCGATAGCACATCTGCTGTACGGCGTGAGATTTTTCGCTGATCTTCTGAATGTGGATTATGACATACCCAAGGTTGACATGGAGAGAGGAACTCTTCCGGATATTTTGGCGGAAGCTAAGGTAGAGCTTGACTTCCTGTTTAAGATGCAGCGCGAGGACGGCGGAGTATGGCATAAGGTCACGACACTTCGCCATGCGGATTTCATCATGCCCGAGGATGACCATGATGATCTGTATCTTTTCCCGGTATCATCAATGGCCACGGCCGATATAGCTGCTGTATTCGCACTGGCTTATACGATATATAAGGACTATGACGCAGCGTATGCGGACAAACTGCTTGAGGCTTCACTCAAAGCATACACATGGCTGGAAACACATCCGGAGCCGCTGATGTTCCGTAACCCACCGGGAAACGGCACGGGAGAGTACAGCGAGGATGAGGATATATCAAACAGATTCTGGGCCGCATGTTCATTGCATGAGGCTACCGGAGAGGATAAGTATCTGAAGGATGCGTGCGCGAGGTACAAGTCTCTTGCGGATTATGACGCTCATGCCGCGAGGAAAGGGTATCAGGGCAATGTATTTACCTGTATGGGCTGGGCGGAAGTTGCAGGACTCGGTTCGCTTTCACTGATACTTAAGGATGACAATAATGCCCTGACCGACAGCATCCGACAGAGCTTCATATCGGAGGCTGACAGGCTGTGTGCGAACGCGCGGAAAAACGGATTCAATCTGTGCATGGCCAGGGAGGATTTCATCTGGGGCAGCAATATGGAGCTGCTCAAGTATATGATGATACTCGCCATAGCAGGCAGACTGGACAAGACTGACAAATACAATGACGTGATCCTGTCCGGCATTGATTATCTGCTTGGCATGAATTCGATGGATACAAGCTATGTCACCGGACACGGAGAGCATGCATATAAAAATCCTCATCTGCGCCCTACGGCCGTGGACGGTATAGATGAGCCATGGCCCGGACTTGTATCGGGCGGACCGAATACGGGACTCCAGGATGCCAGGGCAAAGGCCATAGATCCGGACAGCGCTCCCATGAAATGCTATCTGGATCATGAGGATTGCTATTCACTGAACGAGATCACCATTTACTGGAATTCACCTTTTGTATTTGTACTGGCATACGTATTGTATTTAGGCACGGGCCGGGGGAACACTTTGGGCTAATGAAGATAGACAGATATCACAACAGTTCCGACACTGATGATAAAAGCAGGATAAATACTCCGATGTACAACTGTGTACTCTATGTACGCGGTGATTTTACTGTGTCAAGTGCAACCGAGGACTACTACGAATTTGTGGGCGAGAACTCGGTTCTTCCTTTTACTGAACTCATAGATTCCGAAGATGCGGATATTCTCAAAGACAGCATTTCGAATGGTTGCCGGGAAGAGGTGGAACTCTATACAAGGCTGGTCAATCATCTGGATGAGGGCTGGCGTAATGTATATATCAAGCTGGAATCGTCCGATCGTACCGAAGAAGGGAAAAAACTATACAGGATCGATCTGATAGATATTATCGATGCGGGCAAGCGGATCACGTATTTAAACAACGCAGCTCAAAAATATCGTTTTTATATGTCTATCAAGGATGAGTATTATTTTGAATACTACCCGGAAAGCAATCATTATACTGTCTATAAATACATTAACGGTAAAGCGATTACAGTTTATAACGGTGACTTCGATGAATATTCCGAAAAAATAATAGCTGAGGCTAAAGACACTGATCGCATGGCCGAGCAGATGAACCAGTTCACGAGGTATTTAAAGGGAAGAAATACTTCTTTTGAAATGAAATGGAAGAGCAGCGGTTCCATGGAAGGCAGCGAAGGCAATTATCTGCTCCGTGGCGGTATATCGATATATAATCCCGATATAGTCACCGGTGTGATCTCATCGGAAGGCAAGTCGGATGATATGGCATATTATCTGACCGCCGCCGGTAAAGATTCGTTTACCGGCCTTCTCAATAAGAAAGCAGCCACTGAGTATTCGGTTGAAAAGATAGCTGATTCACCCACTGATATCATGTGGATGGTCATAATAGATATCGATGATTTTAAATCGATCAACGATAATTTCGGACATGCTTTCGGCGATACGGTCATACGCATGGTTGCCGATACCCTTCAGAAGCATATAGGCAAACATGGGATCATCGGAAGATTTGGTGGTGATGAGTTTTATGCTTTGATGCATGACGTTCCCGGCAGAGAAGAGTTGAAGCTCATCCTCAAAGTCATATCCAAGGATCTGATGTATGCATTCGATGATAAGATCAAACTCACGATTTCGGTAGGTGTCTCACAGTATCCCAAAGACGGCACGAGATTTGATATTCTTTTCGGGAAAGCGGATAAATCGCTTTATATTGCCAAGGAAAAAGGCAAAAACCGTCATATAATCTATGATGAAAAAATACACGGAGAGTATTCCGAGGATTCCATAAAATACCAGACCGTTTCATATATGGTTTCCAGAGAGAAAAGAAGAGGGATGCTTGTTCGTTGTATAAGTGATATCCAGGAGCACGGTATAGAAAGATTTCTGGGTAATCCGAATCTCCAGCAGGGTCTGCTCGACCTGTTTGATCTTGACGGCATAACCATATACGGCGATTACGGACGAAGAGTTATACTAAGGTTTGGTGACTATTCCCGGAAACCGGAAGACAGATCGGTCATAGCGGCAGACGGAACATATCCGGAACAGTATGAGCATGAAACCGTGCTTACGATCAGTAATATCAATAGGCTCAAGTCGATTAGCGAGAAGGCATATGAATCGGCAATTGAACAGGAGATAGGCGCTTCAGTAAGATGTGTGGTCAAAAACAGTGATAAACCTTTTGTTTTTGTGGATTTTGACGTGTTCAATACAAACCGGAAATGGTCAGATGCCGATGTGGATATACTGACCATACTTGGGTGTACGCTCGGCGAACTGTTGAAACTCAGGGAGAGCTGACGTTTATTCGTGCATCGCATCGGCTGTGTTTATTTTTGCCTGTTGTATAAGCTGCTTGGGAGACATATTGTATTCTTTTTTGAAAGCACGATAGAAACTGGAATAATCGTCAAATCCGTAGGTATTGTATACATGTGAAATAGGTTCCCCTCCCATGATCGCGTCATGGCAGAGCTGGAGCCTTTTTTTGGCGATATATTTATGAATGGATATACCTATGTTATCTTTGAAGACGTGTGATATATAGTACTTGCTTAAGAAGAAATGATCGGCGATATTATCAAGTGACAGGTTTTCGTCTATGTTATGTTCGATATAATCGCAGATGTTTTGATAAAGCGCGTCCTGAGTGACCCTATGAGTCGTGAACTGTTCAAACGCCAGTCTGTTGATATGCATCAGCAGATCTCCCAGACTGATCATCAGCTGGGTTTCTCTTCCGAAACGTTTTCCTTTTTCTTCCCCGATAATATAAAAGAGCTTTGAAAGAATAGAATTAAATGTGATCCGGTCTGTATGGATGACATGCCGGTCTTCGTTTGAAGCCTTGTTAACGGCATAAGCATAATCTTCACTCATGTTGACCAGGTTGTTGTAGAAAGATACGCTCATCCACAGGTCAAAGCGCCTGTAAGGTATATCAAAATCATGAACGAAAATACCATGTGAAACTCCCGGAGGCACGATCAGTATATCTCCGTAAGCAAGCATATAATGCTCTTTTTTGACCTGGGCCTCGGCATGGCCTTCAAGAAAAAAATAAAACTCGTAATACGGATGGGTGTGAAGGCCGGTTCGCTTGTTCATCTTGCTGTCATGATAGTAATACAGCTCAAAATTCGTGGCCTCCATATATTGTCTGTCATCATAATTGGTGGTGAGTTTTTCTTTCATGGTCTTATTGTATCGTATCAGATCGTCAAAAACAAACAGACCGCAGAGTTTTTCTGCGGTCTGTTCTTTATAAGGAGGCTGTAAATGAAGAGGATTAATCGTTAACTATTATGTCCTCGTCTTCTTTCTCTGCTGCGAATTTGGATTCATCCAGATTGCTGGGATCCTGACCGATGTATGCGGAAATGCCACCGTCGATATAAACGACCTGTCCGTTGATGAAGTCGGATGCGGGAGATGCGAGGAATACGGCAAGTCCCTGAAGATCTTCCGTACGCCCCCAACGTTGCGCGGGAGTCTTGGATCTGATGAAACGGTCGAAAGGATTCATGCTGCCGTCCTCACCACGAGCACGAAGAGGCGCCGTCTGAGGTGTTGCAATATAACCGGGACCGATTGCGTTACACTGGATGTTGTACTGGCCGTATTCGGAGCAGATATTTCTTGTGAGCATCTTAAGACCTCCCTTGGCCGCAGCGTAAGCGGATACCGTTTCGCGTCCGAACTCACTCATCATCGAGCATGCATTTATGATTTTGCCCGATCCTTTGGCTATCATAGCGGGAAGAACTGCCTTGGAACAGATGAAAGGCCCGGTGAGATCCACGCCGATAACCTGATTCCACTGGTCAACGCTCATCTCTGTCATCGGTATTCGCTTAATGATACCTGCATTATTTACAAGTATGTCTATGGTACCCACCTTTTCTTCAACATCCTTGACAAATGCGGTCACCTGATCTTCACTGGTAACATCACATACGGCACCGTATGCATCTATACCCAGTTTCCTGTATTCTTCGAGTCCCCTGTCAACAAGCTCCTGTTTGATATCGTTAAACACGATCTTGGCGCCGACCTCGGCATAAGCTTTTGCATAAGCAAGACCTAAGCCATATGACGCACCCGTTATCCATGCAACCTTTCCATCCAGTCTGAAACTGTCAATTATACCTGCCATTTTGTATCCTCCGATTTTTTCTGTTATAAGGTTATAGGTCAGTTATTCGGCACCGGAGCCGATCCGGTGCACACTTTAATCATATTGAATCAAAACAAAAAAGCAAAGAGAAATGCAAGTTTAAGCAATTTATGCAAGGTTGGCGACAAGTTTATCATTGTTGTTAACTCTGTAGAATCGATATAATTTCTTTATCCGATGTGGCAACAAACGCAGATAAATGCAAAAAATGCCAACACATAAAACAATGTTTAGGAGGAAAACCATATGAAAAAGAAATTGCTTGCTATTCTGTTATCATCAGCTATGGTAGCTTCGCTTGCAGCCTGCGGAAGCAGCAGCGATTCGGGCGCAGATACCGCAGCTCCTGCAGCAGATAGCGCAGAAGCAACCACAGAAGCAACCACAGAAGCAGCAGATAGCTCTGCAGAAGCTTCAACCGAGGAAAGTGCACCCGCTTCCGATTATGAACTTACCGATCTTTACATTACGGTAGACGGTACTCTTACCGCTAACGTAGACAGCGGTCAGGATAAGTTCATCGAACAGTGGGAAGCAGCTGTATCCGAGAAACTCGGACACCCTATCAAGCTTCATATCAACCAGCCCGAGCATTCAGGCTATAAAGATAATGTAGCTCAGCTCCTTACGACAGGAGAGCCCGGTGACGGACAGTATCCTGATGCTCTTATCATGAGCGCAACAATGTTTAAGCAGTATCAGAACACGGGTATCCTTTGGGACATGGCAGATGCATATGCGAATGCGGAGTTCCAGGCAAGGGTTACACTTCCTTTGATCAACGAGAATATGAAGACCGCATCCGGTGAGCTTTACGGATTTGCACCTACATACGGCAACGGATGTGTTACCTATGTTAAGCAGTCATGGCTTGATGCGGCGGGGCTTAAGATCGAAGATATCAAGACTTTCGATGATTATTATAATATGCTCCAGGCATTTACCCAGGGCGGACAGACCGGTGTGATCGCCGCCGGCTTCGGTAAGCTTGACGAGGCTCCTTACATTAACTATATGCCCGAATTCTGGCAGGGTGCTTATCCGGCAATCTATCAGAAGGACGGACAGTGGGTTGACGGTTTCCAGGAGCAGGCTACCATCGACGCATTAAACAGACTTGCCAAGGGTTATGCTGACGGCGTTATCGATAAGGATACAGAGGAAGCATCAACCAAGACCGCAAGAGAGAAATGGTTCTCAAATGACCAGTCCACTTCCGAAGGAGTATTTACATACTGGGCCGGCACCTGGCTTCGTACTCTGACAGATAACCTTGATAAGAACGAGGTTGATACCGATCTCGGAGATGACAGACTTGTACAGCTTCCTCCCATCAAGGAGATCAAAGATACCTGGGGCGGATACATCAACCGCGAAGCTCCTGTATGGGTAATCACTGACGACGGTGACGGTGATAATGCACGTGAGCAGGCTATCTTCGATGCACTTCTTGAGACAATGCTTGACGGTGATACCGTTCAGACACTTTGGACATATGGTGCAGAGGATGTTCACTGGTCAACAAAGGCTGAATCATTCACGACCAATCCTGACGATCCTGAGAAGAAGAAAGATTATGAGTATGCCGATGGTGAATTCCACTTAAAGCAGGCTCCTAACGATCCCAACACTGTATGGAAAAAGAATCATCTTGATCCCGTACTTGTAATTGCTCCTCTTACAAATGGTTTCGTTGATAACGATCCCCTTATCGAGGAAGGCAACAAGTTCTTCACAGAGAACTGTGTAGATGCACCTCAGTCTCCCTCTTCCGAGTCTCTCACTGTTATCGAGGCAGATCTTGTGGTTGATAAGACTACTCTTATGAACGAAGTAGTAGCAGGTAAGAAGACTGCAGAGGATGCGATAGCAGAGTATCAGGCTGAGTGGGGAGATACCATACAGCAGGTATTGGATGAGCTGAACGCTCAATAATAAAATCAGGCCCGGCCTGAAATGATTACGACACATATGTTAGTAATACCGTGTGGGCACCCGTGCGCAAGGGTGCCCACACAACCACTTAACGGGGTAATTCTTATAGCAAAAAAACAGAAACTCACAACATCTACGGGACGGCCGATCCAGAAGAAGCCATTGGGTAAGCGGATATGGAATAACAGGGGCTTTTATTTGATGTTTATTCCTGTGCTTGTTTATGTTTTGATAGTGTATTACTGGCCGATGCTCGGTATACGCTATTCTTTTTATGACTACACATTAAAGAAGATCGAATTCGTAGGCCTTAAGCATTTTCAGAAAATGTTCTCGGAAAAGGAATTCTGGAAGGCCTTTACAAATACACTTGTACTGTCCGTTACCAAGCTGTTCATAACTACCGCTGCTTCGGTAATAGTTTCGGTATTTATCAATGAGATGGCTAATTTGTTTGCCAAGAAGGTCCTGCAGACTGTCATCTATCTGCCGCATTTTATGTCATGGACAGTTACGGCGGCTATCTTTACTCTGTTTCTTTCCACATCTTCCACGGGCTTTGTAAACGAAACACTGAAGAACTGGGGATGGATAAAGGAAAGCATAGACTTTATGCATGAAACCAGCTTATGGCGTATAGTTTACTATCTGGTTAACATATGGAAGGAAACCGGATGGGGCACTGTTATTTTCCTTGCAACGCTGGCCGGTATAAATCCCGAGCTTTATGAAGCCGCAGATATCGACGGTGCGACCCGTCTTCAGAGGATATGGTATGTAACGGTACCGGAGCTTGCCAATACCATTATCATCGTACTCATCTTAAATCTTGCCAAGGTTCTTAACCTTTTCGAGTCGGTATTTGTAATGTATAACAACCGCGTATTTGAAGTATCGGATGTTATTTCCACATACATTTACCGCAAGACATTCCTGACTGCCATTCCGAACTACGGATATACAACTGCGGTTGGATTGTTTAAGTCACTTGTCGGTTGCTTCCTGGTTATCGTATGTAACTGGGCAAGTAAAAAAGTACGCGGACGCGGAATACTGTGAGGTGACGGAATATGGCTAGAAAAAAAGAATTTACTGCTGGAAGAAAGCACAGAACCGGCGTATTCGACGTCGTAAACTATATAGTATTCATTATCATTGGCCTGATAATCCTGATTCCAATCTGGAAAGTATTATCCGATTCGTTTAATGCGGTCGGTGTGTATAAATTCCAGTTGTTCCCCAACAAGTTCACACTGGACGGATATAAGGTCATAATGACGACCCAGAAACTGTACAGACCGTTCGTTAATTCGGTTGTCACTACGGTCATAGGAACTCTTCTCGGGCTTGTAATGTCCACACTCGGAGGATATGTACTTGCGCAGAAGGATATGCCCGGCCGGACAGCTCTGGCTTACTTTCTTCTTTTCACAATGATATTCTCGGGCGGCATGATCCCCGAGTACCTGGTAATGAAGAAACTGCATCTGGTAAACTCCATGTGGATATTGGTTGTCAAACATGGAATGAACGTTTACAACCTGGTGCTTATGCGTAACTTTTTTGAGGGCATTCCCGGTTCGTTGTTTGAAGCGGCCAAGATCGACGGATGCACGCCGATGGGAATATTCTTTAAGATAGTTCTTCCGCTTTCCAAGGCAGCACTTGCCTCCATCGGTCTGATGTATGCCGTTACGGTATGGAACGATTATTCAACGGTACAGATCTATATCACAAATCGTGATCAGGTTAACTTCCAGTATATCCTGCGAGTCATGGTCATGGACGGTGATACGCCTGTAACGCAATACAGCGTTTCTCAGACCACGCTTTATTATGCGGCGATCATCTGTGCGATACTTCCTTTCATGCTGCTGTATCCTTTCCTGCAGAAGTATTTCGTGAAGGGTGTAAATGTGGGAGCAGTCAAAGAATAATATCGCGAATTAAAAAACCCGCGCAGCAAAGAAATCTATAAATCACTTTGTGCGCGGTTTTTTCTCGCAGGGAACAGAAATCGACAAAAGGAAAAGATATGAGAGTTATATTCTGGGCGGGAGACTCTACCAATACATGCAACAAGGCCAACAAATATCCGCAGACCGGTATAGCGCAGGCTTTTGATCGTTTTACCGCATTTGATGTGGTCATCTATGATCATGCGGTCAACGGCAGGAGCACCAAAAGCTTCATAGACCAGGGGCGTCTTGCAATCATATATGATGAGATCAGGGAAGGAGACTTCCTTTTCATACAGTTTGGACATAATGACGAGAAAAAAACCGATCTCAGCAGATATACGGACCCGGATTCCGATTTTATAGATAATCTGGGCAAGTATGTAAATGTGGCGAGGAATAAAGGCGCGATCCCGCTTCTGATAACGCCCATTGAACGCAGAAATTTCGAGGCGGACGGTATACATATGCGGGAATCCACGCATAAAGCCTATGTGGAGGGTTATTACAAAGCCGCCGAACGCTTCAGAGTTCCGCTTATAGATTTGTGCAAGGCAAGTCACGCTTTCCTTGAAAGCATCGGTGATGAACCGAGCAAAAGGTTTTTTATGCATATAAAGCCCGGTGAAGTATTCTGGTTACCTGACGGATTGTCTACCGATAATACCCATCTGAAATATGAAGGTGCCATGAAGTTTGGCGAACTGCTGGCAAGAGAGCTTGTTGAATATGGTGAGCCTTATGCGTCGCTTATAGATATCAGTGTGCTTAAAGACCTTGATATGGTATACGAAGCGAACTTGCATGATGAGGGTGTGGCTGATGAGTATCGGTAAAACATATCGTAATCCTGTTATATTTGCGGATTATTCCGATCCCGATCTTGTGAGGGTGCAGGACGGCTACTATATGACCGCTTCAAGCTTTAACTATACTCCCGGACTGCCGATACTGTATTCAAGGGATCTTATCCGCTGGATACATATAGGCTATGCGATCAAAAGCCTAGGGATCGGATTTGAAGAGCCCAGACATTCCGAGGGGATATGGGCGCCCTCGATCCGGTACATCAATGATATGTTCTATATCTATTACGGGATGCCTGATGAGGGTCTTTTTGTCATACGCGGACGATTCAGAGATAGTCTTCCCGCGGATATGAGGGTACTTGAAACAGGAAGCACGGAAGTACCGGAAGGGTCATATATACACGATCACGGAATGAGCCTTGATGTGCCGGGACTTGAGCATACTTCAATAATATGGGATAAGCCGGTTTGCGTCATGAAGGGCAAGGGACTGATAGATCCGTGCCCTTTTGTTGATGAAGACGGCAGGTTTTTCCTGATACATGCTTATGCCAAAAGCCGGATAGGCTTTAAGAGTATGCTTGGTATGATCGAGCTTGATAAGACCGGCCTGAAGAAGATATCTGCAGACCGGATAATCTTTAACGGCAATATAGCTGATGAGTCCGGCAAAGAGAATACGGATCTTAAATATAAATATATTACGGATGAAACACCGGATGAAAAGCTTCATCCCGCTGTCACGATAGAAGGACCCAAGGTATATAAAAGAAATGGATATTTTTATATTTTAGCTCCTGCCGGAGGCGTCAGATTCGGATGGCAGCTGGCACTCAGGTCAAAGGATATAAGCGGTCCTTATGAATACAGGGTCGTTTGCCATCAGGGCGGATCGCAGATAAACGGACCTCATCAGGGCGGAATGGTCTCGGATGATGCCGGAGAGGATTTCTTTATGCATTTCCAGGACATGGGACCATATGGCAGAGTGTGTCATTTACAGCCCGTGAAATGGGAAAATGACTGGCCGCTCATAGGCAGTGATGCGGACGGCTCCGGCTGCGGCGAACCGGTGTATGAATATGCCGTGCCCCATATCAGCGGCCCGGACGGTATTAACGGCCGGTTTCCCGCTCCCTCAGATACGGATCTGCAGTGGATGGGGGATTATTCCACTGAATTTTTTGAAGTTGTACTTAACAGGGATATAGTCGTATCAAAGGATATGACGGACCTGTATTACGGAAAGAGCGTATACGGGGGAGGACAAAACAGGCTAAAGCTTCAGGCGCTTAATATGCAGGGGATCATGCCGATCATATGGAAGAGTCCGAATGTCCTTACACGCAAGGTAGATGCGAGAAATTATACGGTCAGCGTCACGCTGGATGTATCGGGCTTAAATACCGGAGACAGAGCCGGGGTCACCGTTATCGGCGGTGAATATGCATTCGTTGAATGTGAGCGGATATCTATAGAGCCGGGTAGTGATAATTACAGGATCAATTATGGGACAGGCAGGGACTCCGGAAACGGCATGGAAGAGAAAAAAGCACAGGTGTGTACGGTATCCGCAGCTGAATCCGTGTTTACCGTTAAGATCCGGCAAACAGATAACGGTGTATCGGATAACGTAAATCAGTGCAGACCGGTTGTATCTTTCGGTTTCCGTACGGACCGGCCGGATGAAAACGGCATATACAAAACGTCGGATATTTCCGCAGCAGGTGAGTCCTTTGCTCCGTCCGATCACACATGGACCGGTGCAAAACTTGGCATATACGCCATATCCAAAGCCTCAAGGGGCGGATACGTGATAGTGGAAGGATATGTATGGGAGTGATCCCGCAGGCCGGTAAGTGTGACAGAAACCATGTGTGATAAAGATATTCTGTACAGATACATATCAAGCGCGGACATAGACAGCGTAAAGAGGATACTCGGTGACGAACCGGCACTGATAGAAGGGCGGCATCTGTTCTGCGCGGCAAGAGCCGGACATTATGCAATCGTAAAATATCTGGTCGAATATTCACGTATAAGTTTGAACGAGCTTGACGATCAAGGCAGGGATGTACTGCATCACTGTGCATTGTCGGACAATGTCGGGTTGTGGGATTATCTGATCAGAAGATGCGGAATGGATCCCTTTGCCGGGGATAAAGACGGGACAACACCGTGGGAATTGGCAGTACAGTGCAGCAGCACGGAAATAACCGCCTATATGGAGGCAAAATACGGACATATATCGGACTACTACAAGAACCCGGTGCGGACTGGGATGTATCCGGACCCGTCTATAGTAAGAGTGGGCGATGACTATTATATGGTCAACTCATCCTTCATATTTTATCCCTGCATTCCCGTATCACATTCAACGGATCTGATCCATTGGGAGATCATAGGACACGCGATCACTAACAGGGAATGGACCGGAATAGACGGGCTTGACGGCGGGCGCGGGTATTGGGCTGCGGACATTTCTTTTTATGAGGACAGGTTTTATATCACCGCGACCCTGAGATATAACGACGATACACCGCATATGGCCGCTGACGGCACCGGGCAATACAGAAGACAGATCGTCGTTTCATCGGACAGACCGGAGGGTCCGTACACAGAGCCGGCCTATATAGAGGAGGACGGAATAGACCCGAGCATCTTCAATGATGATGACGGCCGCAGGTATATGCTTTTGAACCGGGGCGCAAGAATACTGGAGCTTGATAAGAGCGGCACAAGACAGATATCCGAAGCAAAGCTCCTCATGTACGGCGATATGAAGCGCGCACCGGAAGGTCCGCATTTATATAAAAAGGACGGATATTATTACCTGCTGCTTGCAGAGGGTGGAACGGGAACAGGCCACAGAGTGACGGCATTCAGATCAAAGAGTCTGATGGGTGATTATGAAGCCTGCCCGTATAATCCCATTATGCGACAGACGGATATGCAGGCGGCTATACAAAGATGCGGTCACGGCGATCTTGTGGAAACCTCTGACGGAAGATGGTTTATGGTCTACCTGTGCGGGAGGATGCTTGAGGGTAAATACAGTATTCTCGGACGGGAGACCGCGCTTGATCCGGTAACATGGACCGCTGACGGATGGCCTGTCGTAAACGGGCTTAAAGGACCGTCGGTACTGAATAAAAAGCCCCATCCGGAGATATTTGCTACAACATCTTACAAAAAACAAACCCTGTCGGAATGCGGACTTCCGTTGGAGTTCATGACCCCCAGGACCTTTGCCGCCGGCGACATAGAGTGTGATCCGGCAGAAGACGGAGGCCATAACATCGGATTAAAACCATCCGCTTATCCTTTATCCGACGTAAGATGCAGAAGCGTGGTCTTAAGAAGACAGACGGATTTTGCGTTTACGGCGGAGGTTTCGGTCATGATTCCGGAAGATATGTCGGAGGGTGAGGAGATAGGAATCACAGGATATTATGACGAGAACACCTACTGTACATATGGGATCATATGTATGGACGGATCCGTCAGATTATGTGTAAAAGAGCACATAGGTGATACGGATACGGCTTATTTGCTGGATCGGATAGAACAGGGTGAAACGGACATCCGTATAAGCATGAGGACGGACTGTCTTGAGAGAGATCTGTATCTACGGGATAAGCTTATATATACTCTTAAAAACGTCTATTATCTGTGTGATGAGGGACTTGAGCGGGGGAAACGGTTCACGGGTGCAATGATTGGAGTTTATGCCGTAAGAAGCAGAGATGTGTCCGATACAATCTGCCGTAGATTCGAAGAATTCGTATACACGGCAGGCATATAGGAAATCAAATATGAGTATGAGATTATATAAAAGGAATATACCTGATATAGAGATATTTGAGAACAGCTATAAGCTTCATCGCGGAAACCCTTTAATGACGCTTATAGGGTTTTATAAAGGATATTATCATAATTTCTTTTTATCCACGTTTTTTTATATCATCAAGCATTCTCCGACCTGGGTATTGCCTATAGCTACAGCCAATATCATTAACTATGTGACGGATTCCGTGGCGGATGCCAAAAGACTGATCCTGTTGAATGCAGCCGTTCTTGTGATACTGCTATTGCTTAATATCCCGATGAATTATCTGCACATGCATTTTCGGGCATCGGCGGTCAGGGATGTGGAAGCGGGCCTTAGAAGCACTCTCGTGCATAAGATACAGACGATGTCGATCCTGTCCGAGAAGGATATTCAGTCGGGCAGACTTCAATCCAAGATAATCAGGGATGTCGAGTCGATAGAGACTCTGTCCGACCAGATTTTTGTCAATTTCATGAATATCATCATAAATGTGGCAGTTGCGCTTGCGGTCACGGTATCCAAGAGCAAGGTCGTTTTTTTGTTCTTTCTTCTGATGGTGCCTCTGGCGGCGACGCTCGTGTATATGTTCAAGAAACCGATCAAGGCTCATAACCAGCGATTCCGTAAGGAAGTGGAAGCGACCAGTGCCAAGGTATCAGAGATGGTGGAACTGGTTCCCGTGACGAGAGCTCACGCGCTGGAAGAGGAAGAGATCAACCGAATGAACGAACAGGTCAGACAGATCGCGGTCGAGGGATATCATCTGGATATGATCCAGACCAATTTCGGCGCGGTAAGCTGGGCGTGTTTCCAGATATTCCAGGTCATATGTCTGGTTTTTACAGCTTTTCTTGCTTTGAGGAGCGTTATAAAGACCGGTGATGTCGTTCTTTACCAGAGCTATTTTACGACCATAGTCGGTCAGGTATCGAGTATGCTTAATCTCCTGCCTACTATATCCAAGGGCCTGGAATCCGTAAACAGTATCGGTGAGGTTCTTGAAGTAGATGATGTGGAGGACAACGAGGGCAAGACCGAGATCATTGATCTGCGCGGTGAATATGAGTTTGATCATGTATCATATGCTTATCCGAAAACGGATAAACTGATCCTGCATGAGCTGTCATTCAAGGTCACTCCCGGGCAGACGGTTGCCTTTGTAGGAGAGTCCGGTGCGGGTAAGACTACGATCATGAATATGCTGATAGGGTTTATCATGCCGACATCCGGAAGACTGAACATAGACGGGATGCCGGTAGAGTCGATCGATCTCAGAAGCTACCGCAGGAATCTGGCTGTGGTCCCTCAAACGACAGCGCTGTTCTCCGGTTCGATCAGGGATAATATACTATACGGAACCAGTGATGTTTCGGATGAAACCCTGAACAGGGTGATCAGTGAATCGGGTCTGTTTCGTGTTCTGGAAAAACTGCCTGACGGTATAGATACCTTCGTGGGTGAACACGGAGATAAACTATCCGGTGGTCAAAAGCAAAGGATCTCCATCGCACGGGCACTTATCAGGGATCCTAAAGTCATAATCCTCGATGAGGCTACTTCCGCACTTGATTCGATCTCTGAGAGAGAGGTGTCGGGAGCGCTCGACAATATGTCTGAATCACGCACTACTTTTATAGTTGCGCATAAACTTGCGACTGTAAGAAAAGCGGATATCATCATGGTCATGAGAGACGGCAAAGTGGTTGAGAGCGGAACTTATGACGAACTTATGGACCGGAAAGGATACTTCTACAGCATGGAGGAGGAACTGGGATAAAGAATCAGAAAAAAACCGGTAAACACATAGACAGGTATTATGACTCACTTGAAGAAATGCTTGATATGTATGGAAAGACAGCGGCTGCAGACAGATTTGAGGGTGAGTCTGCAGAGAGCCTGACTGAATGGCAGACAGAAAAGAGAGCATTGCTTGAGAGATTGATCGGTCTTGATAAGCTTGCCGCGTACTCCGAAGGTCAGAAGACAGATCTTTCCGAAACGAATGAGGAATTGCTTGAAGACGGAATAAGACGTACTCATTGTCTTTTCAGGGTTGATGATCATACCATTATGCCCCTTTATTTGCTCACTCCGGACTGTGAGTCCAAAGGAACATTCCTGGCCTTGGCAGGTCACCAGGGTGGAGGCAAGTATTCCGTTGCCGGGGTAAAAGATATAGGGATTGTGGCTGACAGGATCGGCTTCTTTAATTACGATTACGGTTATAAACTCTGCAAGCTCGGATATACGGTGATCTGTCCGGACCCCAGAGGTTTCGGTGAAAGAAGAGACAGTGTACTTCAGGGCGATGAAGATGATAAGTTTATTCTGGGTAGCTGCCGTAATGTGAGCAATATGGCTATATCCCTGGGACTGTCAGTCATAGGACTGCTGACATATGACTGCATCAGGCTTATCGATCACTTAGAGCAGTCCGGCCGATTTGATATAAGTAAACTCGGGTGTCTTGGTTTTTCCGGCGGAGGTATGCAGACACTGTATCTGGCTGCGTTGGATGAAAGGATCAGACAGGCATATATCAGCGGTTATATGTACGGCTTCAGGGACTCTCTTTTGATCTTAAATAACAACTGCAGCTGCAATTATGTCCCCGGGCTCTGGGAGCATTTCGATATGGGAGATATAGCCTGCATGATAGCGCCGAGACCGCTGTTCATACAGTCGTGTTCGGAGGATCATTTAAACGGCCCCGGGGGAATGACCAATGTTTACGAACAGATGGATATCATCAAAAAGGCATATGAACTCTATGGAAAAGAGGAGAATCTGGTGCACGATATAAGACAGGGCGGGCATCATTTCCATGATGAACCGATTGCCGAGATCACAACAAGGTTTGACACCATTTTAAGCATGTAACAGGGGAAGAAACGCATGAGTATGACCAGAGAAGAAACCAGACAGGTTATTGATGAGTATGTTTCATATCTGATAGATAATTCGGATGCGGCTCATCCTATGTGGAATATTGAGAAGATCAGAAGCGGGAAACCCAATAAATGGAATTATATTGACGGCTGTATGATCACAGCATTGCTGAGAATGTATGAGATAACCGGTATACGCAAGTATCTTGATTTTTCCGACGGGTTCGTGTCCGCATTTGTGAATGAGGACGGGACTGTCGGGACTTACTCGGTTGATGAATATAACCTTGATAATGTCAGACCTGCATGCAATCTGTTTACACTGTATGATCTGACCGGCAAGGAGAAATACCGAAAGGCCATGGACACCGTAAGAAGTCAGCTTGATACGATGCCGCGTACAAATGAAGGGAATTTCTGGCACAAAAAGATATATCCTTATCAGGTCTGGCTGGATGGCATGTACATGGCACAGCCGTTCTATGTGGAATACGAAAAGCGGTTCAACAAGATGTCGGGTTGCATAGATTCATATAAACAGTTTCAAAATGTGAGAAGGCTTATGCGTGATGAAGAGACCGGACTGTATTACCACGGCTACGACGAATCCCGTGAAATGTACTGGGCGGATAAGGAGACCGGATGCAGTCCGAACTTCTGGCTTCGGGCAACAGGCTGGTTTATGGCATCACTTGTCGATACCGCCGAAGCAATGGGTGAACAGCTGTATAACGAATACCGTACGCTTCAGGATATGCTTAAGGAGCTTGCGGATTCTCTATTAAAATATATGGACAAAGAAAGCCATATGTTTTATCAGGTAATAGACAAAAAGGACGCGCAGGGAAACTATCTTGAGACTTCCGGTTCGGCGCTTATAGCATATGCCCTTCTTAAAGGCGTCAGACTCGGATATCTTCCGAAGAGATATGCGGATATTGCGGAGGAGATATTTTACGGGATTACGGACAGGTATCTGTCAAAAAACGAGGACGGGACTCCGAAGCTGGGAGGGATATGTCTGGTGGCAGGACTTGGCGGTGAACAGCACAGGGACGGAAGCCTTGAATACTATTTCAGTGAGCCGGTAGTTGAGAATGATGCCAAAGGAACTGCACCCTTACTGCTTGCCTATACCGAGCTTCCGGGACTTGCCGACTGACGAAGGATGAACAAAATGGATTTTAAGATCATAGATATACAGCCTACCCAGATCACAATAGAACTGGATAATGACACCCCCTATAAGCCTGCGGCACCGGTAAGGTTATTTCTTGACGGGGAAGGGATCGGAGAATTTGATGTCAATGTGATAACGGTTGACGGCATGGTTCCGGATTCTCTACACAGTCTCAGGGTTACGGATACGGAAACGGGAGCCGAAAGCTCCGTGGATTTCAGAACGAGGTATGAATCCGTGCTGCTGGATATCCGAAGCTTCGGTGCGGCCGGTGACGGTGTCAGGAATGATACCGCAGCCGTTCAGGCCGCCATATATTCATGTCCGGCCGACGGAACCGTATATGTGGGAAAAGGAACATATTTATGCGATCCTCTTTTTCTGAAAAGCAACATAAGGATACATCTGGATGAGGGTGCGGTCATATTGGGCGCCGTATCCAGGGATGAATATCCGGTGCTGCCGGGTATGACCTGTACCACTGATGAAACCGGTGAATATAATCTGGGTACATGGGAAGGAAATCCTCTTGATTGCTTTGCTTCCCTTATAACAGGTATAAACGTCGAAAATATATCCGTATACGGCAGGGGATGTATAGACGGAAATGCCGATAAATCGGACTGGTGGGACAATCCCAAGGTCAGAAGGGGAGCCTGGCGTCCGCGGCTGGTGTATCTGTGCAACTGCAAAAATGTGACACTGTCAGGCATAAGGGCAGTCAATTCCCCATGCTGGAGTATTCACCCGTATTACAGCGATCATATAAGCGTTATAGACGTTACCATAAGAAATCCCGACAACTCGCCGAATACTGACGGTATAGATCCGGAAAGCTGTTCGCATGTGAATATCGTGGGTGCGGATATATCCGTAGGCGATGACTGTATAGCCATCAAATCGGGCAAGTATTATATGGCCAGAAAACATTATAAACAGACATCCGGAGTGACAGTAAGAAACTGTGTACTGAATCACGGACACGGAAGCGTGACGATCGGCAGTGAATGCGCCTGCGGCGTCAGGGATGTGCTGGTTACAAAATGTATTTTTGACAGTACGGACAGGGGCTTGAGGATCAAATCAAGAAGAGGCAGAGGATCGGGCTCGATACTGGACAATATCGTGTTTGACAATATCTATATGAAGGACGTTCGTATGCCCTTTACCGTAAATATGTTTTATTTCTGCGACCCGGACGGGCACAGTGAGTACTGCCAGTGCAAGGAGCCACTTCCCGTCGATGAACTGACTCCCGAGATAAGAAGCATCGAGGCCAAAAATATAAGATGTACCGGTGTGGATGTTACACTGCTTACGGTATACGGATTGCCGGAAAGAAAAGTGGGGCTGGTATCCCTTGAGAATATCAATGCCGATTTCAGACCTGAAAGTGAAAGGATTCCGGCGGTCCCCGTTATGATGGACGGGATGGATCCGATGAGCGGTGTCGGGATATATGCAAGAAATGTCAGCGAGCTTAGAATGAATAATATCATAATTCACGGAATAACAGATAAGGGACCCGATGTTGACGGGGTTGATATGATAACCGGAATCATGTAGACAGACGTATGCGGTGAAAGGCGGTACGAGGATGATGACGATAAATGTAGGACCGGATGGCGATTACACCACAATAGGTGAAGCTGTGGAAGCAGCCAGATATGACGAGGAGGTAACTGTCAGGATCTCCGCCGGAACCTACAGGGAAAAGCTTTTTATCGAAAAAGGAAATATCACTCTGATCGGCGCGGGAAGAAGACGTACGGTGATTGAATACGGTGACGGCGCAAATGAGACTATGCCCGACGGCTCAAGACGCGGAACGTTCAGGTCGCAGACCGTTTATCTGGGCGGTGGCAGGATAACCCTTAAAGACATGACGGTCAGAAACACTGCCGGTGACGGGGACACAGCAGGACAAGCACTTGCCGTATATGCGGATGCGGCGGAAGTGATCATGGAAAACACAGAGCTGTCGTCACACCAGGATACATTGTTTCTGGCACCGCTGCCTGTTAAGGAAAGACATCCCGGAGGCTTTATGGGTCCGGGCATGTTAAACAGCAGAAGACCAACCAAACAGTATTACAAAAACTGTATCATACGCGGTGATGTGGATTTTATATTCGGCGGAGCCGATGCACTTTTTGACGGATGTGAGATCATAATCTGTGATCGCGGCCGTGATGTAAACGGATATGTTGCGGCACCGTGTGAATGCCCGGGAGGAATGGGATTCGTGTTCAGAAGGTGCGTGATAAGAGGCGAGATGTCCGATATGGACGGAACTGTTTTTCTTGGGCGTCCGTGGCGCGATTCCGGAAAAGCAACTTTCATCGAGTGCAGGTATGACGGCTGCATAAACAATAAAAGATTCAGCGGCTGGAAAGGTGTCGATGAGCCTGAAGATGAAGCATATATGGCAGAGTACTCACCGATGGATATGAGCGGTACTCCGATAGATATATCCGGGAGGAATCCCTGGGTCAGACTGCTTGGTGAAGATGAACTGCCTGATCTTGACTGCTTTCGCCGATCAATGAATTCAGAGGAGGACTAACATGCAGCTTGGAATACGTGCCCATGATGTGGAATACGGGCCGCTTGATATTCTGATACCCAGGATCAGGCAACAGGGTTTTACCTGTATGCACCTTGCTTTGAGCAAGTCCGTAAAAGAGTTTACACCGGGTGTTTCTTCAATGACTCCGGGTTTTGCCATGTATATTAAGAGGTTGTGTTACGAGAACCATATTGATATCGCTGTGCTTGGTAATTATTTAAACCTTGCACATCCCGATCCGGTCAAGCTTAAGGAGATCACGGAGAAATATGTGGCGCATATGAGATTTGCATCTATCCTCAAGCCCGGAGTAGTAGGAACTGAGACAGGCGCGGTTAATGCGGAATACAAGTACGAGCCCGCGAACCATGAAAGAGAAGCTCTCGATCTGTTTGTGAGCCGTGTCCGCCCCGTAGTTGCCGCAGCGGAGAAGTTTGGAGTGATACTTGCGATCGAGCCGGTCTGGAAGCATATAGTTTACGGACCGGAGCAGGCCAGATATGTCCTCGATGAAGTGGCAAGCCCCAATCTGCAGATCATATTTGACCCGGTAAATATGCTGTATCCCGGCAATATCGACAGACAGGATGAGATAATCAATACAACCTTTAAGCTTCTTAAGGATGATATCGCAGTTGTTCATATGAAGGATTTTGTCGAAGAAAGCGGAGACCTTAAATCCATACCTGCGGGAACGGGAGGTCTTAATTACGGGCTGCTTCTGTCACATATCAAGGAATCCAAACCGTATATTCAATGTACGCTTGAGAATACAAGTCCGGAGAACGCGGTAAGAACGAGGGAATATATACAGGATATGTATGACCGGATCTGATGTGATCCCGGCATTAAACACACAGGATTTATAAGAAAAGGAGACAAAACAATGGAATTACGTACAGCATGTTCACCCAAAGACGAGAAGTATTATGACACCAAGAGACTCAGGGAGGAATTCCTGATCGATGATCTTTTTCATCCTGACGAGATCAAACTTGTATACAGTCATATAGACAGGATAATCACCGGCTCAGCCGTTCCCGTAAAGGAAAAACTGATCCTCACCGCAGGCGAGGAATTACGGGCGGATTATTTCCTTGAGCGTCGTGAGCTTGGTGTAATCAATATAGGCGGAGCAGGTGTGATCACAGTAGACGGCCGTGACTATGAAGTGGGCTATAAAGAGGGTATGTACATAGGTATGGGCAAAAAGGATATTTCCTTTGCCTCCGCAGATAAAAACAAGCCTGCAAAATTCTATATGAATTCGGCACCGGCACACAAGACTTATCCCACGGTCCTTATAAAGAGAGAAGGAACCCCCTCTGAGGATGTAGTCATTATCAAGGAGGAGAACAAGAAGGAACTGGGTTCCCTTGAAGGCTCCAATCACAGAGTTATCAACAAATACATTCTGCCCGGACAGGTTGAAACCTGCCAGCTTGAAATGGGTATGACCGAGCTTAAGCCCGGAAGCGTATGGAACACGATGCCCTGTCATACACATGACCGGAGAATGGAGGTATATCTTTATTTCGATATTCCCGAGGATGCGTTTGTGTGTCATTTTATGGGAGAGCCTCAGGAGACGAGACATATCATCATGAGAAACGAACAGGCTGTCATCAGTCCCAGCTGGTCGATCCACTCAGGAGCCGGAACACAGGCATATACCTTTATCTGGGGAATGGTCGGTGAAAATCAGGATTTTGATGACATGGATGATGTGGCAATGAAGGACTTCATGTAACATCTTGCAAATCTTGTTCTACTTGTTGTATTATTTGCAATTCGATGCCCCTTTTGTAGTTATTTTACTGCAAAAGGGGTACATTATTTTTAGGTATCAGACTGCGTTTTCATGCATACACTGTTTCTTTACGAGGAGGTAAAAATGAACGAACTTCTACAAAAGATCCATGACATAGGAATAGTGCCCGTTATCGCGATAGATGATGCTTCCAAAGCTGTTCCGCTCGCCAAAGCACTCGTTGCGGGGGGACTTCCCGCTGCCGAAGTAACCTTTCGTACAGCGGCTGCCGAGGATGCGATCAAAGCTATAGTTAAAGAAGTACCCGATATGATCGTCGGTGCCGGAACCGTGCTGACCAAGGATCAGGCAGACCGCGCCATAGCCGCCGGAGTCAGTTTCGTAGTAAGTCCCGGTTTTAATCCCGAGATAACCAAATATGTGCTTGACAAGGGAGTGTGTATGCTTCCCGGTACCGCTACGGCAGGCGAAATGGAGCAGGCAATGGCACTCGGCCTTGAAGCGGTCAAGTTCTTTCCGGCTGAACAAAACGGAGGAATAGCAAAACTCAAAGCGCTGGCAGGTCCTTACAGGAACCTTAAATGGATGCCTACAGGCGGAGTTAACACGGATAATCTTGCCAACTATATGAGCTTCCATCAGATACTTGCCTGCGGCGGTACATGGATGGTGAAGAAGGAGCTTATAGAAGGTGAGAAGTGGGATGAGATAACCGCGATATGCAAGGCAGCGGTTAAGAATATGCTGGGACTTGAGCTCCGCCATATCGGTATCAATACCGGTTCAGAGGAGGAAACGACAAGCATAGCAAAATGTCTTTGCACACTTTTCGATCTTGAATATAAGCCCGGTAACAGTTCAATATTTGCGGGCAAGCCCTTTGAAGTGATGAAGCCCGGCGGAAAGGGAACCCACGGACACATCGCACTTGCGGTTAATGACGTGGATCGTGCGATCTTCCATATCGGGCGGGCCGGAGCGACATTTGATGAGAGCACCAGAACGACCGATGAAAAGGGTACGAAATTCATCTATTTGAACGGAGAATTCGGCGGATTTGCGATCCACCTGATAAGAAAATAGATCCAAAACCAATCATTCCAACATATTAAGGAGGTATATATGGGCAGAATAGTTACTTTCGGAGAGATAATGTTAAGGCTTGCGCCTAACGGCTATTACAGATTTTTTCAGGATGACCAGTTACAGGCTACATTCGGCGGCGGAGAGGCAAATGTAAGTGTTTCGCTTGCCAATTACGGACTCGATACCGCTTTTGTTACCAAACTCCCCAAGCATGCGATAGGACAGGCGGCCGTAAACAGTTTAAGATATTTCGGTGTTGATACAAGCTTCATTGCAAGAGGCGGAGATCGTATAGGCATTTATTTCCTTGAAAAGGGCGCTTCACAGAGAGGCAGCGTATGCATCTATGATCGTGCTCATTCCGCTATTCAGGAGGCATCCGCATCTGACTTTGACTGGGATAAGATATTTGACGGAGCTGAGTGGTTCCACTTTACGGGCATCACGCCCGCTCTGGGAGAAAATCTCGTTGAGATCTGCCTGGAAGCCTGCAAAGCAGCCAAGAGCAAGGGCGTCAAGATAAGCTGTGACTTAAACTACAGAGGCAAGCTTTGGACCAGAGATCAGGCAAGAGAAGCTATGACAAAGCTTTGTGAATATGTTGATGTATGTATCTCGAACGAAGAGGATGCCAAGGATGTATTCGGCATCGCGGCCGAGGGTACCGATATCACCGGCGGCAAGTTAAATACAGACGGATATAAGTCGGTGGCAAAGCAGCTTGCGGACAGATTCGGATTTGAAAAGGTGGCTATAACCCTACGTACTTCCATCTCGGCTAATGACAATGACTGGCAGGGAATGCTTTATGACGGAACCGATTATTGTTTCTCCAAGCAGTATCACCTTCACATAGTTGACAGAGTCGGAGGCGGAGACAGCTTCGGAGGCGGACTTATATATTCGCTTGTAAATAATTATTCCACACAGGATGCGATTGAGTTTGCGGTAGCGGCTTCTGCTCTCAAGCATTCGGTTGAGGGTGACTTTAACCGTGTGACCGTAGATGAGGTCAAGAAGCTGGTGGGCGGCGATGCATCAGGCAGGGTTCAGAGATAACGGGAGAATGATCATGAAGAATTTTATGGATGACGATTTTTTACTTGGCAATGACACCGCGAAGCACCTTTTCCATGACTATGCCGAGAGCCTTCCGATAATCGATTACCACTGTCATATCTCTCCGAAAGAGATATACGAAGATAAAAGGTTTGACAGTCTCGGGGATGTATGGTTCGGCGGGAAGCAGCCTGACGGAACCTTCTTCGGAGATCACTATAAATGGAGGCTTATGCGTTCCAACGGTATGCCTGAGGATAAGGTTACCGGACGCGACGATGAACTCGGACGCTTTAAGGGATTTGTCGACGCGCTTTCACTTGCAATAGGCAATCCCATGTATCATTGGTGCAACCTTGAGCTTAAGAAGTATTTCGGGATAAAAGAGCCCTTGACGGAAGCTAATGCGGAAGAGATCTGGAATAAGTGCAATGACCTGCTTGAAAACGGCTCTGACATGACTGTGCGCGGACTTATAAAGCAGAGCAATGTAGCATATGTGGGCACAACCGATGATCCGGTTGATTCTCTTGAATGGCATGAGAAGATCGCAGCTGATCCCACCATAGATTTTACGGTAAGACCTTCCTTCAGACCGGATAAAGCGATCAATATCACCAAAGCCGGCTTTAAGGAATACATACAGTCACTTGCCCACGCTGTAGGCAGGGACAGCCTTGATTCAACGCAGGATGTGATCGATGCGCTTGTTAACAGGATAGGTTTTTTTGCTGCTCACGGATGTGTTGCTTCCGATCACGGACTTGATTATATACCCTTCAGGAAGCTTCCCATGGAGGTCTGCGATGCTGCATTTGCCAAAGCAATGAAGGGCGAAGCCGTAACCACAGAGGAAGCAGAAGGATACCAGACGGCACTTCTTATAGCTATAGGTAAGGCATATCATAAGTACGGTATTGCCATGGAGCTTCATTATTCATGTCTTCGAAATATGAACGAGAGAATGTTTAAGGCTGAAGGCCCCGATACCGGATTTGATATGATAGCCAACAATTCATGCGGCGGAAGCATTGCCGAGCTGTTATCCGAACTGGATAAGACAAACGAGCTTCCGAAGACCATTATCTTTTCGCTTAATCCTGCGGATAACGAGCAGATCGGAACTATTCTGGGTTGTTTCCAGTCATCCGAGGTCCCCGGTAAGATCCAGCATGGTCCCGCATGGTGGTTTAATGATACGAAGTCCGGTATGGAGAACCAGATGAAGTCACTTGCAAACCTCGGACTTCTCGGGAACTTTATAGGTATGCTTACGGATTCGAGGTCGTTTTTGTCATATACAAGACACGATTATTTCAGACGGATCATGTGCAATGTCATAGGAGAATGGGTCGAAAACGGCGAATATCCGAATGATGACGCTGCACTTAAGAGAATAGTTGAGGGTATCTCATACTATAACGCTAAAAGGTATTTCGGGTTATAATCTGCCCGTCGGAGGATAAGCAAATGGAAAAATTAAGTTATAAAACCCTGGAAGATAAAGGGTATGACGGATATCTGTTAAAGGAAGCACCGGAGCGCGTGCTGCAGTTTGGTGAAGGCAACTTCTTACGCGCATTTGTGGATTATTTTATTGATCTGATGAACGAGAAGGCAGGCTTTGATTCCAAGGTCGTGCTCTGCCAGCCGATCGCTACCGGACTTGCCGATATGATAAACGATCAGGAGGGGCTGTATACGCTTTTCTTAAGAGGACAGGAGAACGGCGAGAAGGTAAACCGTAAGAGGGTTATCTCCTGCGTATCAAGATGCATCAATCCGTACAATGATTTTGACGCGTACACTGCATGTGCCGCTAATCCGGATCTTCGTTTTATCGTGAGCAATACGACGGAAGCGGGTATAGCGTTTGATCCCGAATGCAAAGCAGACGATAAGCCCGCATCAAGCTTCCCCGGCAAACTGACTCAGTTTTTGTATGCCAGGTACAACAACGGACTGCCCGGATTTATCATTCTTTCCTGTGAGCTGATAGACAGGAACGGCGACGAGCTTAGGAAGTGCGTTGACCAGTATATAGAGCTCTGGGGTCTTTCGGAGGATTTTAAGAATTGGGTATCATCGGAAAACATCTTCTGCTCAACGCTTGTTGACCGTATCGTCCCCGGTTATCCCAGAGCGGAAGCCGCTTCCATATGCGAAGAACTCGGATATCAGGATAATATCATCGACACCGCAGAAGTATTCGGAGCATGGGTCATAGAGGGCCCTCAGAGCATCAAAAAGGAATTACCCGTGGACAAAGCCGGTCTTCCCATACTTGTAGTAGATAATGTCGATCCTTATAAGAAACGCAAGGTAAGGATCCTTAACGGCGCGCATACATCAATGATCATGGCAGCATACCTCTCGGGACAGGATATCGTCAGAGACTGCATGAAGGATGATGTGATAAGAGGCTTCATGAACAAAGCGTTGTATGATGAGATCATTCCGGTACTTACAGGCCTTGAAGACAGTGACAAGCTGGAGTTTGCCGCTGCGGTTACCGACAGATTCTCCAATCCGTTCATCGACCACGAGCTTCTGTCGATATCCCTTAATTCCGCTTCCAAGTGGAAGGCCAGAGTTATGCCTACAGTGCTTGAATATTATGAGCAGAAAAAGGAGCTTCCGCCTGTTCTGACATTCTCTTTTGCGGCATTCTTATGCTTCTATCATATGGGTACGGAGATGAAGGACGGTGCGCTTGCTGCCAAAAGAGGAGATAGCGAATTTCTTATAAAAGATGATGCATGGGTTCTCGAAGATTTCCTCGCGCTTAAAGATGCCGATGATGAAAAACTCGCAGATGAGATCATCAAAAATGAGAAGATGTGGGATAAGTCTTTAAAAGAACTGCCCGGATTTGCGGAAGCGGTCAAAGCTGACCTTAAGCTTATCGGAGAAAAGGGTATGTACGAAGCAATGAAAGAGATTCAAAAATGAAATGTATCAAAATACATCCGAATGATAATGTAGCGGTCGCTCTTGAGGATATAAAAAAGGGCGGGCAGGTAAGCGCGGAAGGCATCAGCGAAATCGCACTTGATGATATCAGCCGCGGTCATAAGATAGCGCTTATCGATATCAAAAAAGGTGATCCCATCATCAAATACGGTAATCGGATCGGGCTTGCCACCGCTGATATCCCCGCCGGTTCGCATGTTCATGTCCAGAATGTGCAGACCGCGCTTTCAGAGGGCGGTAAATACGAATACCAGCCGGTAACATATCCTCTTCCGGAGCTGTCCGGACGTACTTTTATGGGGTATCGCAGAGCCAAGGGAAAGGTCGGTATCCGCAATGAGATATGGATAATTCCCACAGTCGGTTGTGTTAACTCTATAGCCGAAAAGCTTGTAAAAGACAACCAGGATCTGGTACAAGGCAATGTCGAAGGCTTGTATGCTTTTACCCATCCCTTTGGCTGTTCGCAGATGGGTGACGATCATGCCAATACCAGAAAGGTTCTGGCGGCGCTGGTCCAGCATCCGAATGCAGGTGGTGTACTTGTTTTATCACTTGGATGTGAGAATCTCACAGAAGATCAGTTTAAGGGAGAACTGCGTGAATGGAACAGCGACAGGGTCAAATTTCTTACATGCCAGAATTCGGAGGATGAGCTGGCAGACGGCAGAGAACTTCTTGAAAAGCTTGCCGGATATGTGAATGGATTTGAGCGTGAAGAGATAGATGCGTCAGAGCTGATCGTCGGCTTGAAATGCGGCGGGTCGGACGGACTTTCCGGTATTACGGCAAACCCTGCTGTCGGAAGATTCTCCGACAGACTGATTGCACTTGGCGGCTCTACTGTGCTTACAGAGGTCCCGGAGATGTTCGGCGCCGAATCCATATTGTTTAATCGCTGCAAGGACACAGATACGTTTAACAAAGCGGTTTCGATGGTGGACAATTTCAAGAGGTATTTTACTTCACACGGACAGGTGGTTTATGAGAATCCCAGTCCCGGAAATAAAGCAGGCGGAATAACCACTCTCGAGGACAAATCATGCGGTTGTGTCCAAAAGGGCGGAAGCGCTCCCGTGGTTGATGTACTTGAATACGCGGAGCCTGTTACGATGAAGGGTCTGTCTCTGCTGTCGGGGCCGGGCAATGATATGGTTTCAACCACCGATCTTACGGCAGCGGGAGCGCATATGATCCTCTTTACCACAGGAAGAGGAACTCCTTTCGGGGCACCCGCACCTACCGTCAAGATTTCGACCAATACTGCGCTTTATGAGAAAAAGGGAAATTGGATCGACTTTAACGCAGGAACGGTTGCTGAAGGAAAAGAAACACTTGACGAAGCCGGAGACAGGCTTCTTGATCTGGTACTTGATGTCGCAAGCGGCAAAAAAACCAGGCAGGAAGAAGCAGGCTTCCGTGAGATTTCTATCTTCAAAGACGGAGTTATACTTTAATTCCGTTTCAGGTCCTTATATCAGGTGTATAAAGGTGATAAGCTTAGATTGACAATCCCGTGAGGCGGGCATATATTATTATTCAGTAGAGGCAAAGGCGCTTCGACCGTTAGGTTGGAGCGCCGTTTTTTATGCATATAGATGGGACTGCGTAAGAAGTCTGTCCCGATCATAACAGAGGATAGCTTATGGATGAAGTCAGAGAAGAATGCGGTGTCTTCGGAGTGTGGAGAGAACCCGGAGCGGAATGTGCGACAGACATATATCACGGACTGCTCTCACTGCAGCACAGAGGACAGGAGTCCGCCGGAATAGCTGTATGTGATACTGCCGGAGAGCGCGGGAATATGTCTCTGCACAAGGATATGGGACTGGTATCCGAGGTGTTCGATGAGGCTACTCTCAGTGCGCTTAACGGCAATATCGGTGTGGGTCATGTCAGGTATTCCACGACAGGTGACAGTACCGTACGCAATGCACAGCCGATAGCTTTTCAATATATGAAGGGAACTCTGGCTCTCGTACATAACGGCAACATAGTAAATGCCGGTGCGGTCAAACATGATCTCCTAAAGGAGGGCAGTGTGTTTCATGCAACGTCGGACTCCGAAGTGATAGCAACACTTATAGCCAAGATCAGAGCCCGTACCGGATCGATCGAAGAGGCCGTTAGAGAAGCCGTACCGCTTCTTAACGGCGGGTATGCGATCATCATCATGAGTCCGCGCAAGATCATTGCGGTACGTGATCCTCTGGGGCTCAAACCGTTGTGTATAGGACAGCTGGATGACGGATATGTGATATCATCGGAGAGCTGTGCGCTGTCTGCGGTCGGAGCCCGGTATATGAGAGATGTAGCTCCGGGAGAGATAGTGACCGTATCCGGACACGGACTTGGATCAGATACGGGATCATGCACGGACACAGCCCGGCATGCGCACTGTATTTTTGAATATATTTACTTCGCACGTCTCGATTCCGTGATGGACGGAGTGGGTATATATGAATCCAGACATCGCGGTGGCCGTGCGCTGGCTGCGGCTCATCCTGCAGATGCGGATATAGTGACGGGAGTTCCCGAGTCGGGGCTTACCGCTGCTGAAGGATACGCGTCCCGGCTGGGGCTTCCTTTTGTAAGAGTTTTTCATAAGAACAGTTATATCGGCCGGACTTTCATCAAGCCCACGGACAGTGAGAGAAGATCGGCTGTCAGCATGAAGCTCGGTGTCATACCGGGGACGGTTACCGGGAAGAGAGTCGTGCTCATCGATGATTCGATAGTCAGGGGCACGACCATTTCCAATCTCATAATGATGCTCAGGGAGGCAGGCGCGCGTGAGGTCCATGTCAGGATCAGTTCGCCGCCTTTTCTGTATCCGTGTTATTATGGTACGGATGTCCCGGACAATTCGCAGCTGATTGCAAACCGGCATTCGGTCGAGGAAATCAGACAGCAGATAGGTGCGGACTCTCTGGCATATATGAGGCTGGAGGACTTAAGCTCGATGACCGGAGAGCTGGGGCTGTGCAGGGCATGCTTTGACGGGCATTATCCGACGCAGGTGTTAAGCGGTGATGAAGAGAATACCGGCCGGAAAGGAGATAAATATGAGTGAAACCGTGGGATCAGGCAGGAGTATTCCATCGCGTAAGATCATTCTGGAGGACGGAACCGCATATCGCGGATTCGGATTCGGAAGTGACGGGAAGCGTATGCTTGAACTTGTTTTTAATACATCGATGGTAGGATATCAGGAGATCATATCGGACCCGTCATATACGGATCAGGCGATAGTGATGACCTATCCGGTGATAGGCAACTACGGGATCAACCGGGATGATTATGAATCCGGGATACAGGGGAGCGGAGACGTCTCCGGTATCGCAGGCCCCGGCGCGCTCATAGTCAGGGATTATACGGATGTGCCGTCCAATTTCAGATGCGGGATGACACTGTCCAAGCATATGGCCGAACGTGGAATAGCCGGCGTATACGGTGTCGATACCAGGGAGATCACCCGCAGGATCAGGGACTATGGGAGCTGTAAGGTCATGATCACGGATGCAGACGATGACGATGAGAAATGTGTGGATGAGCTTCGGCAGTGGACTTACGCCACAGATCAGGTAAGCCGGGTCAGCACCCCGCAGATCAGAGAGTTCCCGGCAGTGTCCGATGAACTCTATCATGTGGTGGCGATAGACTGCGGTATCAAGTCAAATATCATACGTAGCCTCAATTCTCTGGGATGCAGGGTGACGCTGGTGCCATATGATACGGGTGCCGGCACGATAGAGGAAATGAAACCCGACGGAGTATTTATCTCAAACGGTCCCGGAGACCCGACCGACGTAAAGGCAACGATAAGGACGGTCAAGACATTACACGGGAGATATCCGATATTCGGCATATGCCTGGGACATCAGATACTGTCCCTGTCCTACGGAGCATCTACCTATAAACTCAAGTTCGGACACAGAGGGGGTAATCATCCCGTAAAAGATCTGGAGTCAGGTAAGGTTGACATAACATCGCAAAACCATTCTTATGCGGTCGATACCGACAGCCTGACGGGGACGGGTCTGGTAGTTACGCATATCAATCTGCTTGACAATACCGTGGAAGGGATCGCACATACATCGGATCATTCATTCGGGATACAGTATCATCCGGAGAGTGCTCCGGGGCCAAATGACAGTATCCACCTGTTTGACAGATTTATACGGATGATGAAGGAGGACTGAGAGATGCCGAGAAGAGATGATCTGAAGAAGATAATGGTGATCGGTTCCGGTCCTATCGTTATCGGTCAGGCAGCCGAGTTTGACTATGCCGGCACACAGGCCTGTCTTGCGTTAAAGGAAGAAGGATACGAGGTAATACTCTGCAACTCAAATCCCGCTACGATCATGACTGATCCGGCTGTAGCGGATAAGGTATATATGGAGCCGCTTACACTCGAGTATCTGGCGCGTATCATAAGGACTGAGAGACCCGATGCCATACTTCCGGGTATAGGCGGACAGACCGGACTCAATCTTGCCATGAAACTGGCATCGAAAGGGATTCTGGATGAGTGTCGTACCGAGTTGCTGGGGACGAACTTCGAGAGTATAGACAGGGCCGAAGACAGGGAACTTTTCAAGGAACTGTGTATATCCCTGGGTGAACCTGTGCTTCCGTCGGTAACGGTGGAAACGATCGCCGATGGTCTGGATGCAGCTGAGCAGATCGGATATCCGGTCGTGGTCAGACCGGCATTTACACTCGGAGGAACGGGAGGCGGATTTGCGGATAACGAGACGGAACTTAAGGAACTGCTCCGTAACGGTCTGGATCTCTCACCCGTGAGTCAGGTCCTGATAGAGAAATCCGTACGCGGATACAAAGAGATAGAGTATGAAGTCATACGTGATGCCAACGATACCGCGATCACTGTCTGCAACATGGAGAATATAGATCCGGTCGGAATACATACGGGTGACTCGATAGTCGTATGTCCTTCTCAGACTCTGACCAACAGAGAATATCACATGCTCCGTGACTCGGCGCTTAAGATCATACGCGCACTTAAGATCGAGGGGGGATGTAATGTTCAGTTTGCGCTTGATCCGAAGTCTTTTGATTACTATCTGATCGAAGTGAATCCCAGAGTGTCGCGTTCGTCGGCACTTGCATCCAAAGCATCGGGCTATCCGATCGCGAGAGTCTCAGCCAAGATCGCCGTGGGTTTCCGCCTCGAAGAGATTATGCTGGCAAATACACCGGCATCTTTTGAACCCTCACTCGATTATGTAGTATCCAAACTGCCGAGATTTCCTTTTGACAAATTTACTGATGCGAGCAATACTCTCGGCACCCAGATGAAGGCTACCGGTGAAGTCATGAGTGTCGGGCGGACCATGGAGGAAAGCTTACTCAAAGGCATCAGATCTCTGGAGACTGGAGTATATCATTTATACAGCCCCGCGTTCGATGAAACTTCCACGGATGAACTCCTCAGATATATCGAGGAAGGTCGCGATGACAGGATCTATGCGATAGCGGAACTCATAAGGCGTGGTACGGGTGTTGATGTGATACATGATATTACGGGAATAGACAGATTGTTCGTGAACGTGTTCAAGCATATAGTGGATATGGAGCAGATAGTAGCAGCTCATCGTGACGATAAGTCCGCGGATATACTTGCCGAAGCAAAGAAGATGGGTTTCTCGGATCGTGAGATAGCACGACTGTGGGGCATTGATCCGCATGAGGTCTACGACATGAGACAATCATCCGGAATCGTGCCCACGTATAAGATGATCGATACCTGTGCATCGGAGTTTGAGAGTTATGTTCCATACTTTTATTCGACATATGAAGGCGAGAACGAATCCAGATGCGATGATAAAGAGAAGATAATTGTTCTCGGCTCGGGTCCGATCAGGATCGGGCAGGGTGTTGAGTTTGACTACTCGACCGTACATGCAGTGATGACCATCAGGGAATCCGGCTATCAGGCGATCATCATCAACAATAATCCCGAAACAGTTTCTACCGACTATACGACGTCCGATAAACTGTATTTCGAACCTCTGTGCATAGAGGATGTCATGAACGTGATCGATCATGAGAAACCCCGTGGAGTGATCGTAACCCTGGGCGGGCAGACCGCGGTCAATCTGGCAGATGCATTGAAAGAATACAATGTTCCCATCATAGGTACTGACTGTGATGCGATAGACAGGGCAGAGGACAGGGAACTGTTTGAGAAACTCCTGATCAAATTAAACATCCCCCAGCCCAAAGGACAGGCAGTAACAAACATAGAAGACGGTGTGAGAGTGGCAGCCGAGATAGGCTATCCCGTGCTGGTCAGACCGTCATTCGTGCTCGGCGGCAGAGCCATGCAGATAGTATCCAAGGAAGCGGATATGCGTCACTACCTAAAGACAGCCGTGGAAGTGGATGTAGATAAGCCCGTTCTGGTAGATAAATATATACGCGGACGTGAGGTAGAGGTTGATGCCGTATGCGACGGCTCAGACGTATTCGTTCCGGGCATCATGGAACTGGTCGAGAGGACCGGCGTTCATTCCGGAGATTCCATCAGTGTGTACCCGCCGTACAGCATATCCGATCGTGTAAAGGGAACCATACTGACATACGCCCGGAAACTCGGGATCGGTATCGGAATAAAAGGCCTGTTCAACATACAGTTTATCGTGGATGATGATGAGAACGTATATATCATAGAGGTGAATCCGAGATCCTCGAGAACGGTTCCTTTTCTGTCAAAGGCGACAGGTTATCAGCTGGCTGATATCGCGACCAGAGTTATGCTGGGCATAACTCTGAAAGAGCAGGGGATATTCGAACTCTATCCTGAGGAGCGGAAGATGTGGTACGTCAAGGCACCGGCATTTTCTTTCTCCAAGCTTAAGGGAATGGATGCGTACCTTAGTCCCGAGATGAAGTCCACAGGTGAAGCCATAGGATATGATGAGACACTTCACAGGGCTATGTATAAAGCACTCATCGCATCCGGTGTAAATATGCCCAACTACGGTACGGTGCTGTTTACTCTGGCCGATGAGGATAAGGCTGAAGGACTGCCCCTCGTCAAGAGATTCTACGATCTGGGATTCAATATCGAAGCTACTACAGTCACTGCACAGTACTTCAAGGATCATGGTGTGAAGACCAGGCTTCTCCACAAACTTTCCGAGGGTTCGCAGGAGATGCTTGACTCCATACGCTCGGGATATGTCAGCTATGTGGTCAATACACGCGCGATCCTGTCCGGAGTTCATTATGAAGACGGAGTGGCATTGCGCAGATGTGCGATCGAGAATAATGTGACGATATTCACGTCTCTTGATACAGTCCGAGTGCTGCTTGATGTCCTCGAAGAGCTGACGATCAAGGTGAAGACCGTATTCTGAAAACATGGTCCGGTCTCTACGGCCCGGCCCGCATAAATCTGCTCAAAACGGCTGATGAGTACTAAGCTCGTCGGCCTTTCTCATTACGTGGGCCCTGTCTGCGGAACTCGTCGCTGCGCTCCTCAGACAGTCCTCGCCAGAGCCCATTCGAAAAACCGACTTGCTAAGTGCTCATCGCTAATTGTTTTGTGCAGATATATGCGGGCCGGGCCATTTATATCCACACTGTACTCCCTGATGCTGACAAGAAAAGTGGGGGGGGGTACCATATCCGTGATACATCTTAGGAATAACTAGCCTGAGAAAACGGACGTATCACGGAGGAGAAGTGCATATGAAAAAGTTGATAGGTATAGTCTTAGCAATAAGCATGGTAATGGTCGTTGTAGCATGCGGTTCTGCCGGAGATGATGTACAGACGGAACCTGTACCCACAGTAGAATCTGAAACTGTAGAAGCTCCTACATCTGAGGTTTCAGAACCTGAAACAGAGGCATCTAAGGAAGAATCTGAAGTTGCAGGATCCTCGATTCAATCATTCAGATTTCTGTTTTAACAGTGCTTCGAGTTCGGCGACACGCTTTTCGGCAGCTTCGGCACGTTTACGTTCACGCTCAGTATTGGCGCGTTCTTCACGGAGTCCTTCTTCGCGCCCGAGGTTACGTTCCTCTTCCCGGATCAGACCTTCACGTCTCTCGAATGACATATCGATGAACATTGTTTTTTTCAACTCTGCAAGCTCCTTTTCAGCTGCTTCGGCACGTTTACGCTCACGTTCAGTATTTGCACGTTCTTCTTCACGCCCGAGGTTACGTTCTTCCTCACGGATCAGACCTTCACGTCTTTCGAATGACATATCGATGCCCATGTTTTTGATTACCTCCGCGCCACGCTCCCGAAGAAATGACTCCAGGATATGGTGATCTATACAGTATTTTATTGCACTCTTGATAGGCTCTTTGTTTTTCTCTGCCTTGAATCTTCTGACCGTCTCGACGAACCGGGTGTATTCATCAAGGACAGCGCATCTGTCCAGCAGTTCTTTTCCCTTATCAGGGTTAATATTGTATATGGTACAAGTCAGCTCAAGTTCAGGTTCGTCCGTGGGCTTCTCGTACGATGATGAGAGCTTTATCGTTTCTATGGCAGGCCTGTCACTTACCCCGTTATAGAATACAGCGAAGTGCGGAACAGGTATCAGGATCCGATGTGTGCTATACAGGTCCCTGTTCTTAAGCAAATCCTGCAGGGTAGAGGTGTAGTATATCAGGAACCTCACGGACATGTTCGGATTATAACTTGACTGATGTTCATAGAAGCTTATGTCAGCATCTACTATGAACGATGCATCGTTCCGGACAGATATGTATATATCGCTTTCGAGTGTTACGATCTCGATTGCTTCGGGATCATCATATGATGATCCGTTTAATGCATTGTATACCTGCAATGCATAGGATTTGTCCTCCATCAGCATGGAGAAGACATCGCTCTTGTATTCCCTGTTTTCATTCATACAGATTCCTCCCTTTGGATCACAGCCTTATCAGGGTGTGACAGACTATGGCAGGAACCGTATTAAGAATCCTGCCTACAACAGATATGAAAAATGTGAGTAAGCATAGATTCTTAGAATATAAACAGAAATGTTCGATATGATATTCTGAACAATAGAACCAGTGGGCGTTGACCGGCCATTGGAATTTATGCTTGAAGAGAGTATAGCAAAGGGAAAATACGAAAACAATCGGCAGAATAGACAGAAAAAGTATGTCAAAAAAGCCGAAAGAGGGGTACCGGATTTCTCCGTGTTGACAATAAAAAGTGGGGATACCATATCCGTGATGCATTTCTATATATGGAGAATGTGGGAAAATTAACGTATCACGGAGGAAGATTGTATATGAAAAAGTTGATCGGAATTATTCTAGCAGTAAGCATGGTTATGGCTACTGCGGCTTGTGGCGCTACAGAAAGTGATGTGCAGCATTGTCTGGTATCGTTCAGTGCCGATTAATGCTGCTTAATGACAGGAAAGTAATTGACAGAGGCTGGCTTTTGCTGTATGTTTACTATTGTTTATTGTGTGTATACGAATTGATTAGTCGAACACACGAAGGGAGCTTTTATAAAAACTATAAATATACAATTCTTTGCGCCGGCTAACATTATGATGCATAGGAACCGCGAGAAGAGCTTATGATCAATGCGAAGTATGCTTGACATATGGAGTGAAACATATGACGATTTTTGACAAGACAAGACGGTTAATACTGTCTTTTTTGTAGCACATAATAGTTTGGGAAAGCCTTGGAAATGCACGGTATAAATGAAGATTTCCAAGGCTTTTTATATTAGGGAAATGAATAATTTCCTATAATCGGGAGGCGATATTGTAGGATGGAAGGATGGGTTGTGGTAGTTGATGACGAACCCTTAAACCTCACGCATATACGGAGCATACTTGCAGGTGAGAAAAACCGCGTTACATGTCTTAGATCCGGCGGGGAACTCCTTAGGTTCATACAAAAAAGCGAGCCGGATGTAATTCTTCTGGACGTGATCATGCCTGAAATGGACGGCTTTGAGACATACCGCAGGCTTCGAATATTTGAGGAACAGAATGAAAGAAATGAGATACCGGTAATTTTTCTGACAGGCGATAAGGACACTGAGACCGAGCATAAAGGTCTGAAGCTCGGGGCATCTGATTTTATCCATAAG
>JAFSTN010000037.1 GCA_017450485.1 Lachnospiraceae bacterium | reverse complement strand
CTTCTTTCCCCGCAAACAAATAGGAAATCTGATGCTTTCGCAGCTGTGCAATATAATCATCCGACACGTTCTCTGTCAGAACAACGATGACGTGGGATCTCGATCCTCTCCGTTCAACATACCCTTTGTTCCAATTAAGCCTCCCTTCGATATCTACCGCTACGGCGAATGCATCAAGGTCCGTTTTTACTGCCATATCCTCTCTTGGAAAATGCTCGGCGGTCTCCTCCGGCTGCTCCCTGTATCCGTCCGCGTAGATCTCTGCCGCTGTAACGGCTCCGTTCAGCACCGCCTTACAACCGTATTCCGCACGGATCTCATGGGAAGCCGCAAGTACCGGTGTAAGCTCAGGCATTTTGAAATAATCACCATCGATCTTTCCGTCAACGGAAGCAATCATGTGGCAGATCACATAGGGTCTTTTTGTCTTATCCATAACTTCGTCACCTCCAATATCAGTAGCCGAGTCCTGAGAGCCATTCTTTTATGGATTCATCTGATTCTGCTGCACTTTCACCTTCGGTGGGAAGGCCATCTAATACTGTAGCGTCAGGCTCAAACTCAGAAATTGCCGTGTAGGTGCCGCCATCACTCGAACCTGCATGACTGTTGAACGGGATGATTGTCTTTCCGCTGAAATCGTAGGTCTCAAAGAAGGTATTCATGATCGTAGGCATTTGAAAATACCATATTGGATACCCTACAAACACCACATCGTAATCTTCTGGATTTACATCCACATCCAGTGTGAACTCTGGTCTTTCATTATTATCCGCTTCCGAATGTACACGGTCTCTTGCCTCATCATAATCTGTCGGATACGGATCAATGGGCATTATCTTCACAACATCCGCATCGACTTGTTCGTGTATCTTTTGTGCGACATACTCAACCGTTGAGATATTGCCTACTCTCGGTGTCGCGTTAGATATTGCATCAACCGTATCGGAATTAGCAGGGGAGAAGTAGGCTATCAATGTTTTATTGCCCGAAGTGTTCTCCTCATCTGCAGTCGGTACGGCTTCATCCTGCGCCTCTTCATCCTGCCCCTGTGTTATCTCAGTCTTGCTTTCTGACTCGTCTGCAGCAACACCGCTTTCCGAACCGTTTACTGATGAATCATTAGAAGCGGTTTGCGACCCACATGCAGCAAGAGAGAAAACCAAGACAGCAGCCAAAAGCAATCCTATTATTCTTTTCATGTGATAAAAGCTCCTTTCCAATTAGCAAATATCCGTCAGAAGATGCCTGCACCCTCTGACGGGTATCCTTATTCCTCGGTGTTCCAGGCGTTATTATTTCAGGCTGGCAAGCCAACTTGCTATCGCTTCCGGCACACCTTTTTCCGCATCGCTCATCTCCACCGGGAGACCCTCGCGCACTTTTGCATTCGGTTCCAGTTCACGAATTGTCTGATATGTCCCGCCATCTCTTGAACCCATATGTGTGTTAAAAGGCACGACCTCTTTTCCACTGAAATCATATTTGTCAAACAGCGTGTAGATAATCATCGGGAATGTGT
>JAFSTN010000036.1 GCA_017450485.1 Lachnospiraceae bacterium | reverse complement strand
ATGCTACAACAAAATGCATAAAATTTGACAAAAATAAAAGACCGGGAATCCAGTCTTTACAAGGGCTAAGCATTGCTTTACTATTCACTTGATCAAGGATGAACTGTCAAACTTCCGAGTATCTGTATACCTGTAAGCAGGAGCTCTGCAAGGTTCATATGCCGTGAGTTTATTTGTTGGAAGTTTGTTGGAATGCATTTGTTAGCATATATTTATGCTATAATGTTATCTGTATGTAACTATGCCTTCAGGTGGCATGCAAACGTTTTATATATACTTTATTTCGGGGGTAAAAGTTAATGCCAAACAGTCAGTTATATCCGTTTGAAAGGAACCGCTATTATCCGGGTAAGATGCTTACCACGGCTGATTTCCAGGCGGAGCAGAACTACCACATTGACAAGCTCAGGTTTATGAACAGCCTCATGTACGGATCAGGTATCGTATGCGGGTGCGGCGTGTTTAATCTGGACGATCTGTCGATACTGGTTGAAAGCGGTGTGGTCATTGACGGTACCGGGCGTGAGATTATCATTGACTCATCCATCGTCAAGAAGCTGTCCACGATATCGGGATTTGATTCTCTTCATACCGATCTGGCAAGTCTCTGCGTGAGATACAAGGAGAATGAGATACATTCCGTATATGCCGTGAGCCACAAGGATACGGACCAGGATTATGAATTCAACCGTATCAGTGAGGGCTTCGAGTTATTCCTCTGCGATCGCGAGGATTATGAGGAAGGGCTGGAGCTGGAGTCCGAGTTCCTGACGAAGGAGCAGGTGTTCTCGGGAGCGAACTTTACCGGATTTATTGTGATGCCAACGACCGTATGCAAGGACCGCAATGTAAAGATCAGGCTTGAGATACACAAAAAGACCGATGCGGACGTGAAGCTTTCGTTCAAGGGGATTCTGGATATACCGGCATTTACGGCACCGGATGGTACACAGCAGATAGAGATCTGCGTGGATGATATAGAACTGCCGGAGGGCGGTGTGATGTACAGGGATTACTGGGTGAAGACCATGAGCCAGCCCGGTATAGAATCCAATGTGATCCTGAGGAGCGGATCCGCGACGGCATTTGAGGATGATAAGGCTATAGGTGCCGAGAGCAGCATAGCCATAAGAGTCAGACTTTCGGAGGATTCTCCCTCAGCACTTGTCGGACGCGAGCTCGGCAGACTCAACCTCGAGATGAGACAGGGTATGGGTACGGATTCGATCCGCCTGGCCGATATCAAACTGATGCGCACCGACAGCGCCTATGTGATCGAGGATGTAATTGATCCCGCAACCGATGCTTATATAGATCTGCCTGCACAGAATTCGATCCGCACCGAATACATGGAGTATTACGTCAAGGAAGCGGATATATCCGTCCCCGAAACAGCGGATGCGAATTCTTCATCGGATACTGCCCCCGCTCTGATCACCGGTTCCGAGCTTAAGAATGTGGCTACGGGCGTACTGGAGATCCCTCTGGGCAAGGACGCCAGAGCCGGAGATATACGCTATTCCGGAGAGATCACGCACGGGCTCGGCAGCGGCAATGTATATGTATCGATAGGATATGAGTACCTCTCCGCCGATCAGGCACTCGGGGCCAATGCCAAGAGTACCGTATACGGTAATCCCGAGCTTTTCTCCAGACAGTCACAGCAGCTGGTTGATGCGGAGACCGCGGTCAGGGTGCTCAATGACAAGGGCAGCTTCGTTGTGGCAGCCAAGCTTTTGCATGACGTTGATTTCCTTGTGCTGACATACAGATGGGTAGCCATCAGGTTCCCTTCGGGTGACGACCTCGATACTGCGGATTATTACGGCAAGACCATCACGGCCAAGACCCCCACTGTTGTCATGAGACCTCGTGAGAATTATTACTTCGGCGTACAGTTCAACAATATGGATCCCGTCAGCATCACCTATGAGCTGACAGCATCCGGCAGCGGTGAAGTGTCCACTGACGGAGTATATACCGCACCGGCCAAGGAGGGTGTATACGAGATCAGGATATATTGCTCCGATATGCCCATGGTATGCACCTATGCATATGCGATAGTCAAGAACGATGCCAAGGAGTCGGATCCGGGCGGAACACCCGAGCAGAAGCCGGAACCCATGGTTGATATACCGAAACTCGATCTGTAAGGAGCCCATCGGATGATATATGAATCCGGCAAAATGCGTCTTCTGACCGTGAGCACCAAAAGTGTCGGTGAGGTCAGTGACTGCTATATATGCAAGGACTTAAACTCCGGCGGGAGCATTATGTACACGGTGATCGTTGTGCACAATCACACGAGGGTACGCCAGATTCTCGAGCTGTTTAATATGTCAGACCGCACCGGAGACGGGGTGCTGATAGAGGAGTTCGCATACGGCGATCAGGAGATCCTGGTATTTCCGTATCACCGTGAAAGACCTCTTTCGGAGTTCTATAACGGCGAAACGCTGACTCTCGCACAGTGCGAAGAGGTGTGTATCAGCACGATACTTGCATGTATCACCTGTAATCTGCCTTATCCGATACTGTATCTGCTGCTTACCGGTGATCAGCTTCAGATGGCGAATGACAGGTCGGTATACTTCGGATATGAGATGGATCTGGCCGATCTCGATCCCGAGATAGGTGAGAGCGAGTGCACGGGTGTGTGTGCGAAGCTCCTGCTTAAGATGCTCGAACCCAAAGCAGGTCAGAAGGCTACAAGCTATTATCTGCTGGAAAAGAAAACCTCGAACGGAAGCTATGACAGATTTACCGATCTGTACAGGGACGTCACCATCGCCGCGGTCAGCACGGAGAAGCTGACACCGTACAGACGCTTCAGATTATGGCTTACCCGCAATACGGACAATATACTCGGCATACTTTTCTGGATCAGTGTGATACTCGGTATCGCGGCGCTCAGCATATTGCTGTCGAGGTTATTCCTTGGAGGCAATTCGTGGCTCAGACTTCTGTTTAACACTTTCAAACAGATAGGTACAGAGAGCCTGCTCCAGTAGACGGTGTTGATTTAATCGTATGAAAGACAGGATCAGATGAAATTACGTAACAGGATCATCATAATCTTATACATCATCAGTTTTACCGTGTCGATATTCGTTTTTGCGTCATTTATGAACGGTAGAAGTGCCACCGTTGAGTATACCGCGTACACTCAGGGTGCATACAGCGGGGACAAGATATTCCTTGCCGCCAACGTGGCCGGATGCGGGCGTATATTCCGTATGGATGCGGACGGAGACGTGAGAGCAATGTTCTCGTCACGGGAAGCTGACGAGGAGAGGGTCGAGCTCATAGACGTGAATAATGAGGGCGTGTACGCCGTATTATCCACGATCCAGCAGGCCGATACCGATGACGGCACGGAGTCATCCGTTTTCTACCGCATCATATTCATGGATCACAAGCTTAGGCTCCTCTCCGAGACTGAGACGTTTCTGCTGGGCGATGAGATCCTAAGCGGATTCTCCGCCGAGTCCGGTGGGCTGTATCTGACCACACTGGCCGGGGACGGGTCGTATGCGAGCGTATACGGCATCAATAACAGCGAGCTTAAGGAACCGGATTCCCTGACAGGATCACAGGTCATTGTCGAGAGCCTTCGTAAGAAGGTGGCTCCCGAGGGGAGATTCTTCTCTCAGGCCAGATACGGCAACGGCGAGATGCTCGCCAGAACCGATGCGGATGCGCCTTTCGGATATTTCAGACCGGATGAAAACGTAGCGTATGCCGTGAACCACATGAGACTGTCACCCGGACAGATATTCTCTCTTTACGGTAATTACATACTCGCATATATCGCTATACTCCTGATCTGGTTTGTGATCCTTTTCCTGCTTGTCAGAATGTTCATCAACCGTAACCGTATGTTCTACTTCGTGGCTATCGCCGAGGCGGTGCTCCTGGTGATCGTCGGGGTGGGAGTATATACCGTGACAGCCAGAACCTCGGAGGCACGCAAATCCGAACATTCACGGTTCGCCGTCATATCGATGCTGAGCCTTGCGGACGAAGCGGGCATCACCGATTATGTGGATTACAGTTCGCAGGGATTCTATGATTCGGAGCAGTATCAGTCCATCAGACATGCATTGACGGACTTTGTCAGGCGTGAGGGCAACTCGGATATTTTCTATGATGTACTCATCGTGAGGCTTCATGACTCGGTGACAGTGGCCAGCGCCAGCGGACGCAATCTCCAGAGCCTCACTTCGATATTCGGTAACGCGGTGGACGGGATCAGCACATCACTCTTCAAGGGCAACAGATTTTCATATGAGGATATGGTGATAGATAACCAGAGAAGCCGTGCCATAGCTGTCGCAGATGATGATACCGTTCCCGACTATGCTATCGTGGGCATTATCAATGACACTTCGGATACAGCCGGGGTGTGGGTGGACAACAGAGGCGCGATCATACTCTTTATCCTGTCGTTCGCATTCGGATCGGTCCTGATCCTGGGCATATGGTATCTGCTTTCACGCGATATGCTGATACTTGAGTCGGCTCTGTCCGACACGGCTCTCGGCAAGGAACTGCCTGACAGACCCGTGGTGATGGGACGTGACGTTAAGGATATGTGGGATTCCATGACCGAGATAAGCAAGAGAGTGGAGGAACTTCAGTACAGCAAGCTTCGTATCCTGGAGGCTTATTACAGATTTGCCCCCAAGAATATCGAGAAATTCCTGCAGAAGGACTCGATAATCGATGTCAGAAACGGAGATCATATCTCACTCAGGGGAACCGTGGCTACCATCAATATGCCTCCGGGCGGGATCAGGGATGTGCGCGGATATGACAGGATCATAGGAAGCATAGGCGCATTCCAGAAGACTCACGGCTGCATGCTCGTCGGCAAGTCTCCCGATATGAGTGTCATCCAGATGTTCATGCAGGATTATGAGAAGAACGTTACCTCATTCCTGACTGAAGTGTTTGCCACATATAATCATGGCAACGGAGGAAGCCTGTCGGCATCCCTGTTCTATGACAAATGTTCTTTCGGCGTGGCGGGAACCGAAGAGGAGACTACCACGTATGCCGATGCGGAGCGCAAAAAGCTCATATCGGCAGCCAACCGCATCGTGACCGGACTTCATCTGGGGCTGGTGATCAGCGAGGATATCAAGGAGCGTGAAAGCGTTACGGGCGCCCTGAGATTCATAGGATACATAGGATGCGGCAGCAGATACGGCGGTATCAAGCTATACGAGGTGCTTGACGCATATCCCGCCAGAGTCAGAGCGGCCAGACTGGCTGTGACAGACAAGTTCAATGAGGCACTCGGTTCTTTCTATGAGAAAGACTTCTATATATCCCGTACTTTATTCTCGGATATCCTCAAGGAGACACCGGATGATGATCTGGTGAAATGGTATGTATTCGAGAGCGACAGATACCTGAACGAGAGCGTGGACGAAGAAACCTTCAGAAATCTCCATGTATGACCGGAGGAAACGGTAAGTGGGCGGTAACAACCTGTTAAATATTCTCATACAGACCGTCAAGTCCAAGATGACCGGATTCGTGACGAAGTTCCGCATGTACACCAGCTGGAGCTTCATCAAGACGCGTGTCGTAGTCAAGATCAGGGAGTTCTTCTCCAATCTGCTGGGCTTTAAGCCCCGCAACAATGAAGACTACTTCACTGTAGGACGATGGATGATATCCAGACGCCTGGTCTATGCGCTGGTGCTCATCATAGGCGTCGTGAGCATCTGGTACATCAGTACCGAGACATCGCTTTTTAAGCATTTCGATGAGGACGGGGTCAAGACATACGACTACAATTCATTGAGACTCAGGACCGCCAAGGGCCATGTGAGGATCCTGGGCAAGTCGGGATACCGGGCATTCGACGGTAATGTAGAGGAAGGATATGTGACCGGAGAGGGTACTCTGTACAATCCGGTCGGCAATGTCGTATATACCGGTACCTTTGACCAGAATAAATACGAGGGTCAGGGCACATTGAACTATCCCGCCGGGAATATGATGTACCAGGGCACGTTCCATGATAACCGGTTCGAGGGCAACGGTACTCTCTATCGTGAGAACGGTACCAAGGAGTATGAGGGAAGCTTCGCCCGCGGCATGAAGAACGGGGCGGGCATCCTGTATGATTCCGGCGAGAATGAACTCTACATCGGATCATTTTCAAGCGATAATATCGTCTACAGTGAGATGCTGGGCAAGACCGCATCCGAAGTTGCCGACTGCTACAAGGGAGCCAGAGATCTCTACATGACCGATGATGAGTCGGTCGTGTACATGACCGGTATCGGCGCACTCTATCACGGAGTCAGGGATGCCGAGGCTCTCGATGACGAAGAGAAGGTCACGGAGGTTTATGTCCTCCACGATTACTTCACCTATGGCGGAGAAGTCGTGGATACCATCCCCGATATAGAGGATGTACTGGGATCGCCCGTTTACGAGGGTTTCAGTGATATCGTTCTGCCCGAGGCGATAGCCATAGACATCATCAATTCCGGCAGGAACGCATTTGACGGAGTGGCTGATCTGGTCACTACGGACAGCTTCTCCGATGTATCGACGGTGGAAGCTTATGACAGAGATTATGAGGTCTATATATATACATTCCGCAGAGGAGATGTGTTGTATTCATTCGTGTGCCCGAACAGGGCGGGATACTTCGAGTTCTATTATGTCTCGCAGGACGAAGAGGAGACAGCGTAGTATATGAAGCAGCTGACCGGCATCCTAAACAGAATAACGGCCATACTTCTGGCATGCGCGATACTCATATGTACACCCGTCGGGGATGTCCTTGACATCGCCTGCACCGGTTCCATCGAAGCCGAAGCAGCCGCAGAACAGAAGATCACACTCAAGGCCTGTCGCCTGCTGGCCATACAGAACTCACTTGAGTATGAGAACGCAGAGGACGCCATTGCATCCAAACAGGCTGAATATGAGAGTGCGGTCAAAGCCATCAAGCTGAAGCAGGAATCCATGAGCCAGTTCAGATGGTCACCGCTGCTTAACTTCCAGTTTCCCACGAGCCCCAATATGGCGGAGGCGTCGGAGTTCCAGTTCAAGCCCGTGGCGATACAGTATGACATCAAGGTCGCCCAGCACAACCTGCAGGATAAGACCTATGAGATCAGCGAGACTGTCAACAATCTCTACGTTGAGATCGTGGTATTGCAGGAGACCATTGAATTTAACGAGCGCAGAGCCGAGAGCCTTAAGGACGGTCTGGCCAGAAATCAGGCGAGACTCCGTACCGGTCAGGCCACGCAGGCTGACGTGGATAAGATACAGAAGAAACTGGACAGCACCAATGACAAGATCACATCGGACAGACGTACTCTGGAGGCGGATCTGCAGAAGCTGACCAAGATGATTGGCATAGATGTGACCACTCAGTACACATTTGAGAAGCCGTATCTGGAATCCGAGGTATCCAGAGACCAGCTCGACGCTCTGATACAATATACCGAGGACCGTGACGAGACCTATTATGAGGCATGCATAGCGGAGACCACGGCGAGAGCCGAACTCAATACGAACTGGGGGCTGGTCAAGAACAAATACGGCAGGGACGCCAATATGATCGCGTCATATGTGAGCGCAGCACTGAACGGCAACAGCATCAACAAGAAGTCCTTCAAAAAGGATTACAAGGATTTCCTGACCAAGATAGACAGCTACTGGGAGGGGAAGATCAGGATATTCCTCTTCGTGAAGATCCCGAGGCTCTGGTTCAAGGGCAACATGGACGGTACCCGCTATATAGATGATGATCCGTATGTGCTGTTCCAGAATGTTCTCGATTATGCGGCAGCCGCCAAGGAAAAGGACGCCGCGAAGGAGACACTCGACCAGACTGTCACGGATACCTTTAACAACTATATATCGGTGAAGAACTCATATAAGCAGAGCATCAGTGATCTGGACAAGGCAAAAGAGGAGCTGGCCGCAGCCGAGCTCAAAAACCGCCTGGGACAGTTGACCTTCGAGGAGTATGATTCCCAGCTGGAAAGCTACGAGGAACTCCAGAACGGTCTCCTGGATGCAATGAAGCTCTACTCCCAGACACTGTACTCTTTTGACAGACTGACCTGCGGCGGTATCAGCGCTATACTCTCAGGCACGGATGCGGATATGCAGACAGCGGTAGTGGGTACCAGTTATGTTGAGAAGAACACAGCCGACGGTGCATTCTATTCCATCGAACGGATCATCCAGGATATGGCATTCGAGGTTAACATAACTATACCGGATGATTTCGCTGTGGATATTACCGATTATGAGCTCTGGATCAATAATACATTGGTAGGGGAGCGTACCGCCAAGGACAAGCCCTTAAGGCATCTGGGTCTGGATCTGGAGAAGCTGGATGAGGTCAAGATCAGACTGTATAACGGGGATGAGTTTGTGGACGATTGTGTCATAGATCCGAGTGAGGAGTCAGGTCCCTTGAGCATCACATCCGGCTTCGATATCAAGAAGAACGAGGGAGATGTCCTCGGTACATTTACGATAGAGCTCGATGACACCAATCTGATACAGCTTCAGATCATGCCCGAAGATAAAGAAGTGAAGAGCTTCTGTATCCTGTACAAGGACGGCACTTATGTGGGCGGAAATACAAAGGTTGAGATCGATAAGACATTTACCTATCTGCCACTGCTCCAGCAGTCAATGGATGATCTGAAGATAGAGTTGTATGATGAAGCCGGCGGTGTGCTCTACACAGGCAGATTTGATGCGCTGAACGGGCTTATAAAGAAACTTCCGGAGTAAGTTTGACGGACGAGAGAGAAAAGCATTGAAGAAACTATCCAAGACATACAAAAGAATACTGAGCTTCCTGATGGCGGTCCTGATCGCAGGATCCGGTGTGGCTGTATTCATGAGCAGAGACATAATAGCCGATGCGATCTTCGATACAAGCACGGCAGTCACGTATTCGGAGTTCAAGAGCAAGACCACTGTGGATGATTCCGTGCTCTTCATCGGTACATATATCATCCATATCAAGGCACTTACCGGCCCTTTGCAGGAAAAGGCCGCTGCTTCCGCTGCAGACAGCGGGCAGAACAATATCTACTATAAATCGGAATTCACCAACGGGCAGTGGTATGAAACAGACAACGTGGATAACGGACTGGCAGGCATTTCGAAAGACGGTGTACCCGTGGATGAAGCGGTGCTCGATCCTCTGTATGTATCATACTATGCCGGATCCGACGGTATCCTGCGTGATGCCAAGACCATGACTCCGGTCAATACGTTTGACATCCCCGATCCTTACGATCTGTCCAAGCTTCCGGAGCTACAGCCTCTGTGGCTGCAGTATACATATTCGGAGGAGGCACAGGATATATCCCGTGACGACTTCATCAAGAACAGGAATTCCGAACAGACGGGCAACTTAAGGACTGACGTATATTATTTCCAGCTGCTGAGCACGTTCTTCGCACTTGATATCCGGGATGCAGAGACCAATAAGTGTGACGAGGATCTGCAGAAGCTTAACAGCTGCTATATCAACCTCAAGGCACAGGGGGCCGATGAAGAGGCGGCCATCGTATACGGCCTGATGGAAAAGGTGGATGCCAAGCGCCGTATGCTTGTCATGGACAGACTCGTGGTGATGGATCCGAACCTGCTCAATACGCTCAATACTCTGGCCACAGGATCCAATTATACGCCATACGGTAATTTCAAGGATTCATCCAATGATGCCAACAATGCGACCAATCCTGACTATATCAATGAGCTCGAGGATGCCACCAAGCATGATTTCTCCGCATCCAGCCTGGCAATTAAGGCTCCGTGGCTGTCGGCCTGGTTCAGCTGGATGGGCATCAAGGGTAACTCTGACGGATGGTGGACCATACTCGAGGAAAGCGTGGAGAATGACAAGAAGCGTCATGAGGAAGCCAATTCCGAAAATGAGGATTATGTATATGATGAAACTCCGAAGGAGAATACATTTGCAGCGGATTCGGCACTGACCGAAGCTATCGGTAAATGCATGTCCAACTGCTCCGACAGTTATACCAAGCATCTGTCCAAGAGCCTGGAGGATACCAAGGACATCCTCGGGCATTCCGAGTACGACTACTCGATCCAGGTCATAGATTCGTCATCCGCATCCGGCACCGGAGGACCGGTCACATATCTGAAGCATGTGGTCAATATCAAGAATAATAAGGTCAGTGATAAAGCGGGCGAGCTTGATATGCTCATGAGCAGCCTGATACCTCAGGCCGACTCGGCATATACACAGCATGCACAGTCAGGCCCCGATCCCGACTATTCGACGCTGACCGGTGAGAATGCACGCACTGCCTTCCTCGATGATCAGAAGACCTCGCTTGAAGCCGACCGGTCGATGCTTCAGTTTCTCATAGACGGTGTCAGACAGCGTGATACGGCAGCAAATGCACTGGCGTATGTATACCAGCGGCTGGATCTGGCGGAGAAACTCAATGACTCTCTGCCGGACAGTGATTTCAAGCCTTATGCGAAATCATCCGTGGAAGCACATATAGTGTGGCTCAAGGAAGAGGCCCAGAAGATCATTGATTCCGATAAGAGCCTCCAATCGGATGCTGACCGTCTGAAGGACAGAAAGTCTGAGCTGTTAAAAAAGCGTGATGAAGCACTTGATAATAATGATCTGGCCGGTGTCAAGGCATATGATGCATTGATAGCTGCAGTGGATCAGGATATCGCAGGAGCCGGAGGAGGAGCCTCCATGGCTGATTCCCTTACGGACAAGGCCATGAATAAACTGGCGGATGATGCGAATGCGGATTTGAGCGGCATAGCCGATGCACTCGCAGCAGCGGGGGCCGATGATGCACTTGATAAGCTCAAGGATAAGGCAGCCGCGAGCGGGGCAAGCGCAGCTACCCTGCGTGGCATACAGAATGCGATAGATTCATCGAATAGTACCGACAGTACGGCCTCGGAGGATGAGCTTCTGGCGCAGCTTGAATCCCTCTTCGGCAAGAGCCTCGATGAGATGAATGACAGGGAGCTTGCCATAGCTTCGGCGGTCATGTCGAGACTGGCCAGATCCGGTATAGCACCGGCGGAGAGTCTTACTTCCAAGCTGGTCAACAGGCTGATATCCGGAGGCAATAAATACTTATACAGACAGTACAGTGATAATAAATCCATAGAATACATTGACTTAAGAGTCATATCCGCTGTGACCTCGTACAGATATTTCTATGATGAAACGAAGGCTACCGCCACAGTCACATCGGGATCGAAGGTGTATATCTTTAAGCGTGGCAGCGACCTGATGTACAGGAGCAGCACCGACGAGAAACCCGAGCAGATGAACACTGCTGTGGTGTCACAGGGTGCACTCATGATAGGCGAGAATGACGGCAGCACGTATTTCGGTTGCAGTGCGGAGTATGCTTACGGTACCGATTACGCCATATGCCTGACAGGCCCCATGCAGGCCAAGGTTCAGGAATATACGGAAGCACTTACCGAATTTGTCAAGGGAGAATAACAGATGGCAGATTATCCGATAATATCAGATGTAAGCGCATATATAATCAAGACGCTCAGGGAGAAGATGTGTCCCGAGCCCATCCCTTCTCCCAACAATATAGAGATATCGTCCCCCATGTCTCAGGACGTGGACTATATCGTAGGTCTGTATCTGTATGATATCAGAGAGGACGTGGAAGTGACCGGTCCCAGATATGTACAGGCAGGCCGGGCTCAGATATCCAAACCGCCCAGACCATATGCATTATACTATATGGTCTTTATCAACGGATCCGGCCAGATGGGCCTCAAGGATCCCGATATACAGAAAATCATTGGGCGCATAGCGCAGATAGTGAACGATAACAGTTCCGTCAGGCCCAATGAACTCCAAAACTGGCTCGACACGCAGGAGCCTCCGATAGTACTGTCTCAGGCGAAGATAAGTCTGGAGGAAAAAGTGCGGGTATGGCAGGCGATCAACAAGCCTTATCAGATCAGCCTGTTCTACCGGGCGGCACCCGTATACCTGTCAAGCGGTGAGATCATCGATACACCTCGTGTAACCGATGCCGGTTTTGAGATCAGTGTAACCGGAGAGGAAAGGAGGTAGGAGAAGAATTGAGTGTAGTGATCAGAGCACGCCTGTCTTTAGCGCTTCGCCTGATCGATACCACCACAGGGAGAGAACTGACAGAAACGGATATACACTTTGATTCCGGCGCGGAAGTGCTCAGGCCCATGTTTAAGGGCGACGGCTTCTGGGTATTCACGGGCGAAAGCAGGGAAGACTTTTCTATGCATATCAAGGCCCGGGGATACGACGAACTGGATCTGGATGTCCGTTACGAAAAGCTTGATCCCAAACTCCCTATATGCGATGTATTCCTGATGCCGTCAGAGAAGAATCGCACAGCAGGATCCGTAATAGAGATCCACGGGAACCTTTCCAAACTGGAATCCATCGAAGCCGTAGCTGTTACACGGCCGATCTGCGTCTTCCACGAAGCCTCGGCAAGGAGAGATGTATATTACATGAACCTTATGCCGCTGACATCCGGAGGAAGAGTAGTGATCGATAATATGCGTTACGCATTGGTATCGGAAGATGGATCGCGCTATGAAGTGTTCGGTATCGCGGAAAGCGATAATCCGACACGTGTTGTCCTTGAAGAACCGCTCAAAGGAGAACACAAACCTGGTGAAAGAGTATGCCGTATCATATACGGCAGAGCGGGCCCCGAAGGAGATTACACGCTGAAAGTGAGGGATGACGGCAGCACACTGCCGCACTTGATACGATTCACCGCAGGCGGTAATGAGTACTTCAGACCGATCGATTTTCACCAGGAGTCCGGAGAGATCGACTTGATGGACAACGCAATCAAGGTATTGCCTTATACCGGAAAGGAAACTACGGATCATGAGTGAACTGGTAGCAGCGGGAGGAACCGCAATGTGCACAATGGGCACGGCACCCGCACCTGTCAAAGTGACATCACAGGCTAAGGTCATGGCGCAGGGCAAGCCCGCAGCAACCATCGCGGATTCACAGGGAGGAGCCAATATAGGCCCCTTCGGATTGTGTACATCCATGGCCAATCCGGCAGTTGCGGCAGCAACCACGGCAGCAATGGGAGTGCTTACACCACAACCGTGCATGCCCATGCCGGCCGGCACCTGGATCCCTACCAAACCGAAGGTGATCATAGGCGGCAAGCCCTGTCTTACAGGTGACTGTAAGATGATGTGTGCTTACGCAGGCTCGGTATCCATCACGTTTCCGGGACAGGTTAAGGTAACAGCAAACTGAAGTTTAATGAAAAGAGGTAAAGTATATGGCAGAGTATTTATCACCGGGCGTATACGTCGAGGAATATGATAATTCGCCGCGTAGTATCGAAGGTGTCGGTACCAGTACGGCAGGCTTTATCGGACTTGCGGAGAAAGGCCCCCTTACGGGCGCTCCCCTTCTCGTAACAAGTATGCGTTCATTCCGTCAGCAGTTCGGCGGATTCTTATCGGAGTTCGGCTACGGTGAATACCGTTTTCTGGCCAACAGCGTTGAGCAGTTCTTTGATAACGGCGGAACCAGATGCTTCGTAATGCGTGTGGCACCCGCTGATGCCAAAACTGCCGAGGCCAAGAAAGGTATATTGACCGTACAGGCAACTTCCCCCGGTACCTGGGGCAACAAGGTACAGATCATCCTGGCCACCAATAAGAAGCGTAAGCTTCAGCTGGTGGAGAAGACGGCTACGGGTTATAAGGCAAAGACTCTGGACGGCTTCAGAGAGGGAGACCTTGTGGTATTCGAGAAGACCTACACCAGGATCAAGACCATCGTTGACAACGAGGTAACATTCGAGAGCGAATTACCCAAGAATGCCGTTGATGCGGATATCGTACCCAAGTCACTGCTGTATCTCGTAACCATGGATATGTCCATCCGTTACGGCGACGATGTGGAGAATTATGCTGAACTCAGCTTCAATACAGCATCACCCAGATACATCGGCAGCAAACTCGCAGGCAGCGATCTGATCAAGGTTGAGGTTACTCAGCCCAAGGCACCCGGCAATCCCGTATCCGAGATCCTCGGCAAGGACATCACCGACGGCGTATTCTTCCTCGAGGGAGGTACCGACGGTTCCGTAGCCAAGATCAATGCCGCAACATATATCGGCGAGGATAACGGCCCCGGCAAGCGTACAGGACTTGCAGCATTTGAGGAGAACTCACTGATAAGCATGCTCGCTATCCCCGGCATCACGATGCCCGAAGTAGTCGTAGCACTGGTTGCACACTGTGAGAGACTCCGCAGCAGATTCGCGGTACTCGATATGCCCAAGGAGATGTACAAGACAGCCGATCTGATCGGTTACAGGCAGATAGTGGATTCCACTTACTGTGCTATGTATCATCCCTGGATCCAGGTATTTGACAGATCCAGCAACAAGTCCGACTACATTCCTCCGTCGGGAGCAGTCATGGGTGTATACTCCAGAACCGATATCGCCAGAGGCGTACACAAGGCACCTGCCAATGAGGTCATCTTCTGTACCGGTCTGTCGGTTAACTACACCAAGGATGAGCAGGATATCCTGAATCCCGAGGGGATCAACCTCATCCGTAATCTGCCCGGACAGGGTATCAGGATCTGGGGTGCACGTACCGCATCCAGCAACAGCGCGTTCAAGTATGTCAACGTCCGCAGGTTGTTCATCTATGTCGAAGAGAGCATCAAGGCCAATACCAACTGGGTTGTATTTGAGCCCAACGATCCCGCTCTCTGGCAGAGAGTTCACCAGACGATCGCCAACTTCCTGGACGGACTGTTCAGAAACGGAATGCTCGCAGGCGGATCCGCTTCGGAGAGCTATTTCGTAGAGATCGGTACTTCTACCATGACCAGAGACGATATCATGAACGGAAGACTGATATGTAACGTAGGTATCGCACCGTCCCGTCCTGCTGAGTTCGTGATCTTCAGAGTAACACAGCATACTTCGGAAGCAGGCGGCGGTGAGGAAGCTTCTGAATAAGCTTCGGAGAACAGTCGTAGAGTTTAACTTACAGAAAGGAGTCATGAATTATGGCTACTGGAGCATATGAAAATGACAAACGGTCAGCATATCCGTTGACCAAAATGAACTTCCTGGTGACTGTTGATACCGTAGCGGGAACAGCAGCTTTCAGCGAAGTAACCGGCATAGAAGCCACAGTCGATGTTATCGAGTTCAGACAGGGTAACTCAGGTTCACTTGCACCTGTTAAGGTTCCCGGACTCGTTAAGCACGGCAATGTAACACTGAAGATGGGCTATATCATTTCCAGCCCGTTCAAGACATGGATCATGGAGTGTGTGAGTGAGTCCAGAGGTCAGATGCCCCGTAACAATGTTACGATCGAGCTGATCGACATCAACTCCGGTGCACCTTCATCACTGGTAGAGTCACCTGTAGGTACCAGACAGTGGACACTTACCAATGCATGGGTAACCAAGTACAATGCTCCCGACTTAGACGCTAAGAACTCTGATGTAGCGATAGAGTCAGTGGAGATCGCGTACGAGGAACTTATTATTCCCAACTGATTTTTTGTCTGCATATATGGGGCTCATCGCTTGATGAGCCTCAGAGTAAGCGGACAAAACCGTTACAGGACGGTATGTACACACTGATTGATATCGGGAGGATATAGAAGATGGATACCTTATATGACTTCACACTACCGAAGGGATATATGGATTCGGCAGGAGAACTGCACCGCAGAGGCCGGATGCGTCTGGCTACGGCCGGAGATGAGATCTCCGCTACACGTGATCCCAGAGTGCTCTCCAATCCCTCGTATCTGACAATTGTCATATTAAGCAAGGTTATTACTGAATTAGAGGGCATTGAGTCGGTCACAGCAACTACGATAGAGCAGCTTTTTACCGCTGATCTCGCATATCTGCAGGATATGTACCAGCGTATCAACGACATAGAGCCTCCGACGATGGAATGTGTATGCCCGGATTGCGGCAAGGTGTTTGAGGTACCGCTAAATTTTACGCAGGAGGGTTGAGACTCTATCCCAGTGATGACCTGTACCGGGAGATGTCATTCATCTCATACTACTTCCACTGGAGCGAAGCGGAAGTGATGAGTCTCCCGCACGTGGAGAGGCGCAGATGGTGCAGTGAGATATCGGGGATCAACAAGAGCCTTAATCCCTCGGAGAAGAAGGAAAAGAGCATTTTGGATATGAAGCCGACGAGAGGATAGGATCCGCCGGCAAAGCAGGAATCAGGTAGAGTATATGAGCAGTGGCTGGAGTGCATGGGGCAATGATGACATAACCGATCGCAATGCCCCGGTCAACAATCCCATAACGTCCTTTAATTTCGTGCTCGAGGTTGAAGGAGTATATTTCCTGGCGCTCAAGAGTGTAAAGGTATTCAACAAAGAGAATGAATACGAATACATCCGTGAGGGTGGTGTAAATGACTATGTTCATATGAGACGCAAGCCCATATCGAAGCCTTTTACATTCCAGGTCGAGAGATACGTGGGCACGGAGAGATTCCTTGATCCTCTGGCCAACGGAACGGAGCTTATGCTGCCCGTCATGCTCTATGTATACAGACACAAAGCCAGATCCGAGATCATCGATGCCGCGCCTGCAAGTCCTGCGCGTATATACACCTTCACCGGGTGTGTGGTTACAGCCAAGGAATACGGAGAGCTGAATTCCGAGAAGAGTGCAATCCTCACGGAAACCACCACCATAGCATATCGTGAGCTGATGGTAGTCACGAATCCCTTCGAGGGCTCACAGGAACTGCCTGCATGGGAGTTCCCGCATGATAAGTCGAAGCATATCTTCCCGGAGAATAAATACGCTAATACCGGCTCATTGTCAAACGATAAGAATATCTATGTTAAGAAGGAAGATGCTGCACTTGACGGCAAGCCTGTATGGCAACGCAATGATGATGCATGGAGTTTTGATACTAATTCCGAGTCTACCAATAAACCGTTTTGGTCCATCCGGGGTATTGAAGGTCATTCCGAACAATATGCAGATCAGACGTCAGCCCTTTGGTCAATGGGCACGTATGAAACGGGTGAGGACGGCTATACCACCCGTGTAGACTCTGAAGCCAAACAGAGACAGGATTCATATAAGAAAGATGGCGAAATAAAATGGGGCAACGGCACCAATATGAACGCCTCCGAGCATTATTCCAGACAGGATGACGGCAGCTGGAAGATGACCGATTCTTCAGCCAAGCCCAGAGCCGAAGAAATCAAGGCCGGAGATAAGGTCAAGTATGCCAATCAAAGTAATGAAACTTCATCAGATCATTATACGCCATTGGGACCCGGAGAGGGAGGCTGGGAGAGCACGGATATAACCGCCAAGAAGAGGCAGGAGAAGTATGACGGCTCCAAACCCACTTATGCCGATAGCACCAATGCGGTTAGTGATGACCATTATACACCCAAGCCCAAGGAAGGTGGCTGGGAGATGTCAGACGGCACGGCCAAACCCAGATGGGATATCAAAGCCAACAAGACTGACCCCAAACCCGAGAATGCCATACCGGCCTTTAACGGGGATACTCCTCCGACGGTGATGAAGCCCTGGGATATAAGAGCAAATAAAAAAGATCCCAAACCGACCTATGCCAAGCCTGCCGTAAACGGAGACGGCTTGCAGCCTGCGAAGACACCGTGGGATATCAAAGCCAATAAAGAGAACCCGAAGCCGACCTATGCCAAGCCCGCCCCCAACGGGGATGTGAAGCAGACACCTGTCACATGGCCGCCGACCAGACGTGCCCTTATGGCTGAGTCACTTTCGAAGAAATAAAAATGCTGACTGTCAAAGCTCCTATAGAAATAAAGGCACGAACCACATATCTGTCAGCTCCCGAAGCGTTTTACCGGCGCATAACCGGCAACTACTCCCTGATGGAGACTCCGGTCACGTCCGAAGACCTTCTTCATTTAAGCACGACCCCTCCTGAGATATATGTTCAGGAAGGCGGCGGGATGACGAGTGTTATTACGTCCAACACCCGTAATGAGACCAATCTGCAGAAGGTCGAGATCTTAAACAATGTGCTTAACCGCATAGTCCTTTCGGCGGATGCTCATGTGACCTATCAGGACAGGGTCTTCATCACGGATGCGCTGTATAAGCTGGGCATACGTGATGACAGACGCTTCATGCAGGCCTTCTACCGTATGGCTGAGGAGACCAGGAACACCAACACTCTGATCAACCTGTATCTGGAGAAGGGTATGGAACTCAAGGAGATGGTGGAGTCAATGGAGACCGAGCTTGTGACCGCCATGTCCGGAGAGAACACCGAGACCGTCACCGAGAGGGAAAACTTCCTCTACGAGAGGATCATGGATCGTCTCAAGACCGGTGCGGTATATCAGATAGTGAGCAACTTCAACCGCTCCGTGGAGGAGACGGGAGTAGAGAAAAACGAATATTCCATAGCCAGCCAGAGCTATACGGCACAGCACATACTGCTCTCGATGCTCAGAGAGCAGGCCGGCATAGCCGACGAGAACCTTGTATATCTGAATACCAACACCTATGAGGAGAGCCTCGAGACCACCGATGTGGCCGTCAACCGGGTCAGGAACGAGGTAAACGGAGCCGTCCTCATGGATATGCTGCAGAATCTGTACCATACCGCTTTTGACAGATTCTATTTAAATGACAATCAGTACTACAGATTCGAGGACGTGTTCTTCGGGGCATCATTGAGTACTCTGCAGAGGCTCACGCAGTATCAGGGCGACCTGAGTCTCCAGGTACTCGAGAGCGAGCAGATGCTCACCGAGAACAATTATCTGACCTCCAGTGAGATCGAACTTCTGTCGGGAGATACCGAAGGCCGCATATCTGAGGAGGAACTGATAAGGATCACTCAGACGGTCAACGAGATGAACGTCCGGAATGAGCAGCGCAGGCAGGAATACTCACGCATGCTCGAGAGATTCAGACGAAGAGAGAGAGCTCAGGCCGGAGAGGGCGGATTACAGCAGACCCTTAAGGACGGCAGGCTGGCACTGATGTCACCTGAAGAACTTAAGAACAAACTCACAGCCGAGGAAGAGGTCAGGGCGGGACGTGAGAAAGAAATCCTGCGTGAGATGGCACTCATATTCCCGGAGGAGGCAGTCAGGATATATGAGGTGCTGGGTGAATATGAGCAGAATCCTCTGGCGGTACTTCAGAGCGATATATTAAGACCCGCCGACGAAGGCGAGCTTATATACGATATCAGACAGACAGAGCGGGAGGTCGAAGAAGCGGCGGAGGAGAAAGCCCGCAGGGCTGCCGCCGATGCAGCCGAGCTGATCGAATCGATAGAGAAGTCGAAGGCAGCCGCCCCGGTACACAGCAGACCCGTCATGCATACATACGAGGCGGTACCCACGATACATAAGAGGACTGAGTCGCTCTCTCAGGAAGAGCTTGAAGAGCATCTCGATATGATGCACCGGGATATCAGCAGACAGATCCGTAATGAGACGGTCCATGATACGGAGACTCAGCTGAATACCACCAGGCAGTCCACAGTCATCAACAACACCGAGACCGTCAAAAACTATGATGAGCGACAGCTGCGCAGGATGATCGACGAGGGCGTGAAGAGTCAGGTCTCCGCGATCAGCAATCAGGTATTCCGTAAGCTCGAGACCCAGATGCGTAATGAAAAGGTCAGACGCGGGATATAATGCGGCTGTTGATCGACTTGAGGGAAAGGAGGGATAGAGATGGCATTTTCAAATATGATGAGTAACTTAGGCTCCAGTGCCAAGGGTATGTTTACCGACGGCGCCGGCGCGAAGGCAGTCATCTTTATACCCAATCCCGATAAATATCTGCCTGATGAGAGAGGAAAGACTGATCCGAACAAGCTGGCGGCATTCAACGATATCGCGCAGGAGTTTGAAAACGAACTGATTCAAAAAAGCTCGGAGGGCATGGGATTCAAGGATTCCATGAGTGCTGTGGGTTCGGGACTGAAAGGTGCCGGGTCCGCTGTTAAGAATGCGTTGAGTTCAAAGGCTAATTTCGTTGCTGCGGCCAAGAGCGCGAAGGGAGCTATCGGAGATGCTCTGGCCGGTGGCGGCAAAGATCCGTATAAGGTCGGTGAAGTAGCCAAGGAAAACGATAATTTCTTAAGGATTCCGGTGCAGTTCAATCCCGCATCCATGAGGATGGACTCCGTAAACGGTAAGATCAAGAGTATGAACAACACGGGGAATAATACCGCGAAGCTGTTGAATGAGCAGGAGTATTCGGGCAGGACCAAGCTGTCATTTGAACTGATATTCGATGATGTGGATCTGTCGGACGCCTTCATGCTTCAGGAAGTGTTTGACTTAAACGCGAGCAAGGTTGTAGGCAAGGTTGCCAATGTATGGTCTCACGGCCAGAACGTTTTCAGCGTCAGGGCGCGCATGGAGACATTCATGACACTGCTGGTATCATCGATCACCCAGCACGTGATCTTTCACTGGGGCAAAATGGTATTCCGCGGTCAGGTGACCGGTGTCAGCAACACATATAATATGTTTAACACCAGCGGTAATCCAATCCGCGGTACGATGCGTCTGGAGATCACTCAGGATGACCGCAAGGAGAACCAGAAGGATCCCGACAAACAGGGCGATAACTTCAGTTATCAGAACAAGCAGTGGAAGGATTCTTTCAATAAGACATTCAAAGAAGGCAAGGGTGGCGGTACATCCATGGCCAGCAAGGTCTTCAATAATAATATCCTGAATATATGAGAGGATAGGCGGATATGGGTTTTGGATCGACTCTGTGGAACGGAGCAAGTAAAGCAGCCGGCTTTGTAAAAGGGGCGGCCTCATCGGTAGCCAATAGTACTCTGGGCCAGATGGCAGCCCAGACAATGGGAAATGTGGAGAAGGCTGTCATAGAGATAGCTGACTTCTCCGGGCGTAAAATCGGCGAAAACGAAGCCCCCAAACCCGGAGGGGGACACAGCGCAGGTATGAAGGGGCTCGGTGGTTTCGATGAAGGCCTGGCCGCCAGCTACGGAGCTACCATGGGGGTTCTCAAGGCGGCAGCCGATAATGCTGCGGATATGCTGAATGCCGACGGTACTTTTTTTGACATAAACAAGGACTTCCATAAATTCAGATTCGAAGTGCCGTTTAATCCGTCCGAGCTTACGATGACAGGTTACGGCGGCGAGGAGATGATGGTCCAGAGCTTCACAAACAAGGATGCCGAAAATGACAAGAAGGGTGAAGGCCAGCAGGGAGAAGAAGGAAAACGCAAGGGTAGACCGGCAAACCGGATCAGTGCCGTGACCTCGCATATAGAGCTGAGCATCCCGCTCCAATTTGACAAGACCAATAACCAGGATGCGTTCTACTCGGATAAGTTCACTCTGGGTGCCACCAATATAGCCAGAGGAGTGGGCAAGCTGGTTAAGGACACGGTCAAAGGTGAGAGTAATTATTCCGTTCAGAACGAGGTGGAGGCCTTTACCTATATAATGCGTAACAAGAACATGCACCTGATGAGTTTCACCTGGGGCGATATGTCCTATCAGGGCATATTAAACGGTGTTAATGCCGAGTATACGATGTTCAACGTAAACGGTGAGCCCTGCAGAGCCACGGTCACCCTGAGGCTGGTGCTTCTGGACAGTGACTTCGAGGATCAGAAGAGGATCTGGATACAGAAGTTCAAGAACAATACCGGAATGACCGATCAGAAGCAGCTGGTAAAAAACATCGCAAGCATGAACGTTCATTAAGACGATATGGCAGAGTTCGATTTAAGTAAACTGTTTGAAAAATATGAAGGTTTCACACATCCGGTCAGCAGAGTCTATCTGGGCGGCAAGAATCCCGAGGAAGACAAAAAAGCCAGGCTGGGTGTATCAGACTACACCATTGAACTGACCAGTGATTTCAAGGCAAGCATAGCGACATTCAATATCACCGGAGCCTTCGATGAGTCCGGTGGAGTCTATGACATGGATGCACTCAAGAAATACATCGGTCTGGGCAATGACGTCAGGATCCTGCTGGGACATGCCGCCAGCATTACCGAGGTCTTCAGGGGATATATAGCCAGAGTTGAGTTCATATATCAGCCTTATGAGGATCTGCTGGGTGCGGTACGTATCACCGCTATGGATGTAAAGGGCATCATGATGTCCAATAACAGCTCCAGGAGACTGGAGGCCAACTACTACTCCGATGCTGTCAAGGAGATATTCGAGGGAGCAGCCTACAAGGATCTGGTCAACAGACAGGTCATCACCGATCTGGCTGTCAGTGATACTCCGGACAAGCCCTCCGGGCCCGGAGGAGTCTCGGGCGGTGCACCGGGAGAGACACCCGATAACCGTATAGAAATGGTTGCCGAGAGTGACTATGATTTCGTGATCAGGGCGGCGAAGAAGTTCAATTATGAATTCTTCAGTATAGGCGGGAACATCACCTTCCGTCCGGCTAAGGGTAATACCAAGGATCTGATAGATATCATACCCGCGGTCATCATACAGAGCTTTGACATAGGCTATGACATAACCGGTCTGGTAGGTGAGGTCAAGGTCCGCACCATAGATATAGCCAAGGCCCAGAAGATAGAGGTCAAAAAAAAGAACACCGGCAAATTCTCACTGTCCGGCAAAGCCAAGGCTCTGGTATCAAAACAGACATATGTATATACGGATTCGTCCGTGGAGACCCAGACCGACGCAGACCTCCGTGCCACATATATCATGGAGGACATGTCATACAGGTTCGGAAGCCTGAGTATGACGCTGTCCGGAATGCCTGAGCTGGTGCCCGGGAGATTCATTACCCTGACGGGATTCGGCGACGGTGTATCCAATAAATACTACCTGACCGATGTGATACATGAGAGCGATTCGTCGGGATACTATACGACCATCATCGGCAAGGCGTCCACGCTGCCGTAGGTGCTTATGTTTAGGAGGTTTCAATGCCCTTTTTCGATATAATGGATGATGTCGCCAGACATCAGATAGACAAAACGGATATGGGTGACAACCGTCTGATGGGAGTATTGGTATGTCAGGTGGTCAAAAACTATGACAAGGATCATCAGGGGCAGGTTCTGGTTAACATAACGACCAGAGACTATCAGGAGAACAAGCTTGTCTGGGCGAGGATCGCATTTCCCTACGGAGGTCAGAAATGGGGCGAATACTTCGTTCCCGAGGTGGGAGACCAGGTGCTCGTGGTATTCGAGCAGGGCAACATCGACAAGCCGTTCATCATAGGTGCCGTACCGAAGCTCAATTCAAACTTCGTCCAGAAGGCATTTGATGAGGACAACCAGTATAAGAGGATACAGACCCGTAACGGTAATCTCATCGAGATCATGGATAACAAGGAGGGCGAGGGTGAGAAGGATCATATCGTCATCAAGACAGGCAAGGATGCCTTCAAGATCGAGATGGATAACGATAAAAAGAAGCTGCTGATCTCCGACAAGGAAGGCAAGAACAAGATCGAGATGAAGACCGAGAACGGCCAGATGGAGATCAATGCGGATCAGAAGCTTACGATCAAGTGCGGCGACAATATCAAGGTGTTCATGAACGGGTCCAACGGAACCGTATCGATAGATGCGAGCAAGGTCAAGATCACTTCTTCGGACAGCACGGAGATCAAGGCAAACAGCAGACTGAATTTAGAGGGCGGCAATGTCAACGCATCGGGCAACTCGATGCTGAAACTCAAGAGCAGCGGCCCGGTATCGGTGGAAGGAACTCCGATCAAACTCGGTTAACATAACACAACTATAGGAAAGTATTATGGCAAAAGATCATTTAGGAACAGGCATGGCGTTTCCGCCGCGTATAGATCCCGCCACGGGGAGATTCGTAACCAGCAGCGGTATGCAGAGCGTCAGGGAATCCATATATCTGATACTTATGACTCAGGTCACCGAACGTCTGACACGACCGTCATTCGGTACGGACAGCGCGTCGTATGTCTTCATGGATGTGAATCTCACTGAGCTTACCATCATGAAGCGTGATCTGACCGAGAGCATCCTGCGTCAGGAACCCAGGGTTTCCGATGTGGATATCACGACCGATATGCAGGCACAGCAGGGATATATCATGATCAATATAGATTATACGGTTGCGGAGACGAATCAGTTCGGCAATCTCGTATTTCCCTTTTATCTGAATGCGGAGCCTGTACCCGAGGAGGAAGAGGAGTACTACGAGCCTGAGATCATAGATATAGACGAGTACGGTGAAGGTTAAGACGGATGAGTAATATCTGGAAACCCCTCACAGCGGGGGAGATAGAAGATCAAATAGAGAAGCTGGCGGCATCCTATATTCCGGAGTGGCATTTTGACCGCGACAACCCGGATATAGGTTCTGTCATTGCGCAGGTTTTTGCCAGGCAGACCGAGGAGAACTACCACCTCATGAGTCTGATGCCCGAGCGGTATCATCTGGAGTTCGTGAACATGCTGGACTTCACATTGAATCCGGCACAGCCCGCAGGCAGTCTCGTCATATTCAACCTCTACGGCGGGATACTGCCCGGAGCCAGGCTTCCGAAGGGAACCAGACTCAGTGCGGAATCCTCGCAATCGGAAACCGGCTATATCATATATGAGACCGACCGCAACATCTATGTGACTGAAGCACAGATCAGGGCCGTGTTCCTGACCGATATGGAGCGCGGTACCATATCTCCGGTATTCGGCGACTTCGCTGTTCCCTCCATCGTACCCGAGTCGGCAGTCATACAGCCTGTCATCGAAGAGAACGATGAATCGGCCGCTGAGCCTGAGATCCCCGTATTACTCTCCGATATCCTGGACGAGGAGATGATACAGACTATCCCGCCTTTTGTGCTCTTCGGTGAGCAGAGTAATCTGGGACAGAGCGTGCTCATCATATATCACGACAGACTGTTTGACGGAGTGAATGAACCCATATATATCAGACTGGCGGGCGGCGAGGATATAGCCGACAGGATAAGCGGACGGGAGTTTGACTTCCGGTATCTGACTCAGAGCGGATTTGCGGATTTCGACAGCGTGAAGCTCTTAGACGACGGTATCACCTTTGAACTCATGAAGTCAGGGGAATGTGCGCATGTATCCATGGGCGGACGTGAGATGTCCGTGGTGATCCTTGAGGCACATGAACCGATGACGGAGTCTCTCAAGGTGGAGGATGTGAGCATTTCTGCCGGCGGTGCATCCAGGTCACCCGAGTATGTCGGTGACGGACAGATGGAACTGGAGCCGGGCAGATTCATACCCTTCTCCGATACTCTCGCACAGTACAATGAGTGCTATATAGGACACGATCCCTGCTTCTCCAAGAGAGGCGCCCACATAACCCTGGACTTCAATGTCACCTATCAGGATAACCAGATCAGACTGACCGCGGAGCAGGAGGATGCGGAGCTTACGGTCATCAAACGTAAGCCCAGGAAGATACCCTACGACAATCCGTCACTCGTCAAGGCGGATGAGATCACGATAGAGTACTACAACGGCATAGGCTGGAAGAAACTAAACTGTGATACCGAATATGCGGGACTTTTCGCCAATGCCGAGAACGGCAGGTATTCTCTGAGCTTCACATGTCCGGAGGACTGGGTGAGCTCGGAGAGCGGCCCGTACAGCGGACGCACGCTGCGCATGCGTGTCACCAGATCCGATAACTGCTATATGCGGCCGGCCATCCACACATATCCGATCATAGAGGGGCTGAAGATAACCTACTCCTATGAGGGCAGGTATGTGCCTCCGGTCAAGCTCGAGAGGATAGCCGGTACGGTCAAGTCCGATATCAGCGAGCAGATAGGCACGGGCAAACCGTTTACGATATTATCCGGCAGTGAATATGCCGAGGATACTTTATACATAGGTCTCGACCGCAAGCTTGAGGAAGGACCGATCAGTCTGTACTTCCAGCTCTCGGAGATCAGTAACCAGAACGGTGTGCGGTTCAGGCTCGAGTATTCATCCCCCACCGGATTCAAGGAGATGAGATTCACCGATCTGACGGAGGAGTTTACACGGTCCGGCACCATCATGTTCCTGCCTCCGGCCGATATGACGGAGATGACTCTGGAGGGCAACCGCCTGTACTGGATACGTATAGTCAGAAGCACCGCACAGAAGAATGAAGGCAGCGATGTGTTCCTACCCCATATCGTCAGGATGTGTCTGAATGCAGTCACCGTGACCAATGTTCAGACAGGTGATGAGACCGACTATTACATAGACGAAGTGATGCCCAACATGCGGTTTACACTCGGGTCGGCCAATATACTGGATGCCGAGATATGGGTCAACGAGGCAGGATCGCTGCGTAAGGACGAAATGGAGGAGATGCTTTCACAGACTCCCGAGCGTGTCCGGGCCGAGTATGATCTGCTGGGGCGTATATCCGCGTTCTATGTTCTCTGGAGAGAGACGGATGATTTCTACAACGCTCCCGACAGAAGATGCTACCGCATAGACAGGCTTACGGGAGAAGTGATGTTCTCTGACGGCAATCTCTGTGATATGCCCAGAGTTACGGATAATGTGGCGTTTATGGCACGCATCAGGTCGACGGACGGTGAGGACGGCAACCTGCCCGAGGGAGCCATCACATCCTTTGCCGGAGATGCTCCGTATATAGACAGCCTGTATAATCCGATACGTGCTCACGGAGGCAGCAACCTGGAGACCCTTGACCATGCGCTTATGCGCGGAGCGGGTATCATGCATGCCAGAGGCAAGCTGGTCAGCGAGGGTGATTACATACGCTACATCATGGAGTACAGTGACAGCATCGAGAGAACCGGTGTGGTGGTAGGCGAGACCATAGACGGCGGTGGCGATGCTTCGGATATCTCGATCGTTCTTCTCATGAAGGACTTCGCCGACGGATCCTTTTCCTTCCACAGGATATCGGCGCTGCTCAAGAAGGATCTGCTCAGGCACTGCGAGCTGACCGTGTCGGATGACAATCTGCACATCGTGGAGCCTGTATTCGTGGATATCTCGGTCACCGTATGGGCCACTGTCATGGATATGGATGACAGCTTCGAGGTTCAGAATGAGTTAAAGAGCGTACTCAGTTCATACTTGAATCCCGTGTCCGATGAGAACAATTCCGGCTGGGCCATAGGTGTGCTGCCCAAGGAATCACAGATCCTGATGAGACTGAGTGTGTTGAGAAGCCGGGCCATCATCCAGAGGATCACCGTGATAGGCACCTACACGGACACGACGGGCTCACACGAGCTTGACACCAAAGACATAGAGATCACCCCGTTCATGGTAACACGGAGCGGCTCACATAAAGTGATCATAACCAACAAGTGACATACGGGTATGTCACGGAGGAAAACAGAGGCACTGAATAATGCTCAGAGTTGAACAGCTTCAAGGCAGAACATATGAAGAGAGGATGGACGACATTCTTAGGGAACTACCCTTAAGAAGCTCGGAGTGGACCAATTATAATCCCTCGGACCCCGGTATCACCATCCTGGAGAACCTGACCGCTTTCTCGGCCCTGCAGGGTGCTGAGATCGTGGCTCTAAGCTATCGTGCGCGTATGGCGCTGCTCAAGATGGCCGGATTCACTCCTGCCAGAGGCAAGTGCTCGAGGGTTCTGCTGTCGGCCGATGAACTCGAAACACCGCTTACGCTTATGTCCGGACAGAGATTCCATCTGGGTGACATCTGCTTTGAGACCAACAGGGAGACGACGGCAGGCGCCGGACGCGTAACCGCGGTCTATGCCGGGGATAAAGACGGGTATAAGGATATCAGCTTCGTGCTGGACCGTGAACTGGCCGTACCCGCACGTATATTCGGTGAGCATCCGGAAGCGGACAATGCTCTCTATATCATATTCGATGCCGACCTGAGCGGACTGCATGAGATCATCATGTATATCAGGATGGTGATAAACAGCAGACGCAATCAGACCGAGAACCGGACCGAGCACATCTTCGCGGATGTGGAATGGCAGATACATACGGCAGACGGCTGGGAGACCTTATGCGTGCGCGATTTTACGGGCGCATTCAGCGGCAGCGGGGAGATACGCATATCCCTGCCCGATACTGAGCCCACGGTATACAGCGATACTCCGGTAACCGGTTATTGCCTCAGGGCGGTCCTTAAGCGTGCGGACTATGATATCGTGCCGAAGATGACCAATCTCTACGGATTCCTGTTTGAGGTGTGGCAAAAGGATACATACGCATATTCACAGGCTTTCTCGAGAGCCGATCGCGTAACGGTCAGATCGCCCATAGGGCACGATGTGTACTATCTCGTCTTCGGACGTGACGGACGCGGTGAGCCGTACCGCAGGTATGAACTGGTGACCGGTGGCGGCATGCGCGGCCGCTTCTGCAGATACAGGGAGACAGAGGACGGCATGACCTTCATATTCGACGGACGCGAGTACGGATATGCACCGTCGAAGGGCAAGGAGTGCGTCAGAGTCATCCTGTATAACGAGCAGATCATGAGACGCTACAATGTCGGTACGGTTATAGGATATGACGATCAGGAGATCGCACTTCCTCTGGAACATATCGTGAGCGAGAGCTTCTTCCTCATAGCCAGGAGGCAGGATGAGGAGGGGTATACATATGACTTCGTCAGACCGGAGAAGAAATCCCCCGGTGCACTGTACTATCACCTCCTCGAGAACGAGGGACGTATAGTCATAGAGGATGCGGGCGACTTCATAGGGGCGGATCTGTATATGGGCAGCGCGGCCGTTACATCCGGTCCCAGAGGAAATATCTCCGCCGGAAATAACGTGAGCATGGATGACGGGGATATACCCGTGACATTCTATAATCCGGGTGAAGGCACGGGCGGCGTCTACAGAGAGACACTTCAGGATGTCAGAGGCAGATTCATCAGGGATATGCGTACACCGTATACCGCAGTCACTGCCGGGGATTATGAGTCGATAGTAAGTACCACACCGGGACTGTGTATCCGTAAGACACGCGCCGTGATGGATGAAAGAGAGAATCTCGTGAGCGTGGTGGTGCTGCCTGACACGGATGAGAGATTTCCGAAGCTCAGTGAGATATACAGACAGAGGATATCATCGAGGCTTGAAGAGAGGAGACTCATCACCGCCAAGTTCAGGATACTCCAGCCCGTTTATGCTCCGGTAGGGGTTAAGGCGACGGTGTATGTCAAGAGACATTTCGCGGACTGCAGAGAGCAGATCGAGGAACGCATATACAGCAGACTCGATTATATGAATTCGGATCATAACATAGGCGAGACACTCAGGTTCGAGGATGTCTTCCATGCGATAGAGGAGCTGCCATGCGTGGAGTATGTGTATGAACTGTCGCTCCATACGGAGAACTCCAAGCTGGCCCAGCTTAAGGAGTATGACATCATACCGCGCTATGACTGCCTGATCTATCCCGGCAGTATTCAGATACAGATAGTTACATCCGATAAATGAGATGACACCGGAGAGATAAATGGCTAACGGTATATGGTATTCGATCAAAAGCAACAGAATAAAGAGCGCATATGTGCAGGGATTTACGTACGACACTGACGGGCGTATCACTCTGGATGAGAGTGAGCACGAGCATCATATCTTCTTCCGCCCGCTGGACGGTGTGAACGACGGATCCGAGTGGGGACGCATCAGCGCCGGACTTGATATATCCGAGGAGATGGTATGCTATATATATCTCCTGGCCACGGATCATACGGAGGTTCGTACCGATGAGCACGGGCTCATCTCCATAGCGGATATGCTGTGCGCACCCGATATCAGTCCGTATGATAAGATAGGATTTATGACCGGGCACGGAGCGAAGCGTCTGGTCAACTGTGAGGACGCGGTACTGTATGACCTGCAGGGGAGATACCTCTACATCGCCATAGAGATGATGGGATACGGAGGAGCTTCCATAGACAGGATCAGAGTAAGCGCCGTGGGTGATAACTTCATGGATACGTTTCCGCAGGTATATCAGGAGAGGAACAGCTTCTTCCACAGGTACCTGTCGGTGTTTTCGAGCATATATAATGATATCTCGGAGCAGAACGAACATCTCTATGAGATGCTTGACTTAAATACCTGCTCCCCCGAGCTGCTCGAGATGTACGGTTCCTGGTTCGGTATAGACTTAAAGGGCGGATTCCTCGAAGAGGATGTACTGCGCAGGATAGTCAGGGAAGCCTATACGCTGAACAAGCTCAAAGGCACGCGCAAGGGTATCGAGATGATACTGACGATAATACTGGGTGAGGAGCCCGTGATACTGGAGAACAGAATGCAGGGAGGCGGAGTGTTTGACATCACGATACTCGTGAACCGCAAGCTGACCGAGGAACTCAGACACCAGCTGACATTCATGGTGGATCAGTTCAAACCCCTGCGTACGAAACTCAGGATACTGCAGATGGAGCACGAGGCAGTCATGGACGGCAACTCATATCTGGATATGAATGCCGCCATCCCCGCCGACAAGCAGATGATCCTGGATGAAGAAGCATTATATGACGGAGCGTTTGTTCTGACATAAGTACAGAGGAGCGAGTATGAACGTAGAAGAAATAAAAGGAGAGGGCATGGTCCAGCTCAATGTGAGCGGCAAGATCGATGCCATAGCCGCCACTGAATTCCAGAATGCCATACTCAAGGGATTTCAGAAATCAGGCAATGTGATCCTGAATATGGAAGGAGTCCAGTACGTCTCCAGCGCAGGCTTAAGAGGTCTGATGATCGGGCAGAAGACGGCGGCGAGCAAGGGCGGCCGATTCACCGTGATCAACGTGACCGAGCCCGTGAAGGACATCCTGCGTGTGACGGGACTTGATAAGGCACTGGCGATCCAATGATCACCTTTTCCCATATCAGTCATTCATATGAGGATGAAGACGGGGCACCGGTGGTATACGATGACTTCTCCGCCGAGATAGCGGATGATGAGTTCGTCGTACTGACCGGAGCGAGCGGCAGCGGCAAGACGACACTTCTCAAGATGCTGCTCAAGGAGATAGAGCCGACATCGGGAGATATCATCGTGGACGGCGTAAACCTGCGCAGCATACCCCGGAGGAGGATCCCCTTCTACCGCAGGGATATAGGTGTGCTGTTTCAGGATTTCAGACTCATCCCCGATGTGAACGTGTATGATAATCTCGCGGCGGCGATACTTGCTACCGGAGGCAGCGGCAGGGATGCCGAGACCAAGATCACCCATGTGCTCACCATGCTCGGGATCGACCATCTGCATAAGAGATATCCGCGCCAGATGTCAGGAGGAGAGCAGCAGAAGGTGTGCCTGGCGAGAGCGGTGATCAATCATCCCAAGCTTCTGCTGGTCGATGAGCCCACCGGTAATCTGGATCCCGTATCGACTGCGGAGATCCTGAGACTTCTGGATATCATACACAGGCAGAAGATCACGATCATCATGGCTACACACGATCTGTCGGCAGCGGAAGCCGCTCACAGACGCAGGATAGATCTCGATGAGCTTACAGGCAGCAGGGAAAAATAAATGACTCGGAGGTTTACATAAAATGAGAAATTCGCAGAAAATGGCGATAATAGCAGCGAGCATATTCTATGTACTGACCATATTGGCAGGGTTTACGATGCCGCTGCCGTATGTGCTGGTATTCTTTCTTCTCTTCACACTCTCTATGGTTGCCTTTGCATATATGTGTTATGCGACGCACAACGACTATACCGGAGCCGAGCATCTGCAGCAGGAGATAGGTATGCTCAAGGCTGAGAAAGAGCAGCTGCGGGCTGAGTGTGACCGGTCCATCGAGGAGAAGAACTCCGACATACGCAGGATGCAGCTGCAGATAGATGATCTGGTATCCAAGCTCGGTACCACCGAGGCTGCACTTCAGGCTGCCGAAGAACAGCAGGTACGTGCAGCGGAGGAGGCCGCAGCGGTCACTCCCTCCGATGCCTCTGTCGAGGGCCTGCTTCCTCCGGATGATGAGGATCCGGCCGTCACGGTCGATATCATAGATGTGGCCAGACGTGCGATAGCCGAGCTCGCAGATGCGGCCAGAGAGGCAGGGCTCAGAGTCAATATCTCTACTGCATCCGATAAACTGATGGTACATGCGAGTGCCAAGCGTCTGCTCATCATGTTCCGCAATATCATAGATAATTCCATCAAGTATATGCAGACCGAGGGTACTCTCGTGGTGACCATATCCGCCATAGAGGATGATATATTCATCGTGCTCAAGGATACCGGCAAGGGTCTGCCCGAAAACGAAACCAAGCATATATTTGAGCTCAATTACCAGGGATCGAACCGTATCAGCGGAAACGGTCTGGGACTTACACAGGCCAAGGCCATCGTAGAGCATTACGGCGGTACGATCTATGCAAGAAGTCCCGAGGGAAGCGGCATGGGGATATACATACAGCTGCCCACGTCATGATGTGCGGGCTGTGTTTTGAATTGATCAGATCGGTATAGGTTGAGATAAGTATAATGAAAAGGAACTTAAGGATATTCATAGCATTAGCTGTATTCTACATAATAGTGGCGCTGTTTGCGCTGATACTGCTGGGAGGCAAAAGCTCGGTATTTAACCGGGACCGTAAATCCTACGGCGCCAAGCCGGCCGCCCTGACACAGACAGTGATAGGAGAGTCCGCAGAGGTGGCTGAACCGGCGGCGACAGAGCCCACCGGTGATGTGACAGATGTCACAACGACAGTTCAGGAACCCGAGCCGGCCGAATCCGAACCTGAGCAGGCTGAGCCCGAGCCGGCCGAACCTGCCCCTGAGCCTGAACCGGAACCGGAACCCGAACCCGAACCCGAGGTGTTCGAAATCAGATATTTCTCATTCAGGACGACCAATACACAGCCTGACTTGAGATTCCGTACCGGACCGAGTGAAGACGCTTCAGTCATCACGAAGCTTTTCCCCGGCACCGGAGGGTATATCACCGAACCCGGCAACGAGTGGTGCAAGGTCGTATCGAACTCGGGCAGGGAGGGCTATCTATCCACCCGGTATCTGGCGGTCACAGAGCTTACAGAGGAGACGTTCCCCGTGGATTTCATCGATATGGTGGAAGCTCCCACCGAGGAACTGACGGCGCCCCAGTTCACCACTCTCCTAAAGGATGGATCGGAGACGGAACCGGCCGAGGGTGACGCACTCACGGAGCCGTCCGCCGCTGGGGACGGGACTGCAGACACGGAGACTGCCGCACAATGATCAATGATGAACTGATACGTAAGAATAAAGAGAAGAACGAGAAGGATATAAAGATCGGCAGCGGATATTACGACGAAGAGGAAGAAACCTACATGTATGATGTCCGCAAACGCCAGCCTTTCATAAACGACACCGAGGCGGGGGTTTTTGATATAAAGAACCAGACCGGGATCAATACGGCCAAGAGCGTGTTCGACCGCGGAGCGGTGTTCAATACAGGTTCATGAGTGTTTTGCGATAGCAGGAAACGGATATGGCAAATTTCAATGAAGAATTAAACAATCAGCCCTTTAAGGATTACAGCGAGTATATGCAGTATGTATTCGACTGCGTGAACTCCAGCATCGACAGCTATATCGCTCACCTGAAGGTCATATATGCGAACGGCGACGGCGGATACAAGAACATAATGTATCCGGATATCGAGCTGGCTGAGGCTACCTGCCACTCGAGACTGACCGAGTCGTATAAGAACAAGATGCCGTCAGATACGGCAGAGGATGAGTCAGCAGGTCCGGGTGAGGATGATGCTGCGGATGATGATACCGATGAAGATACCGATACGGGTATCTCCGATGAACTCGGTGAAGATGATGATGACGATATAGACGACGATCTCCTTGGTCTGCTCGGGGACTTCGCCGCCAGCAACGGTTCCGGCTTCGCTGCGACCGACGATGAGCCGGGTGATGATGACAGCGAGATATGGAATGAGATACGCAAGGATGCCGGACTGCCTATCGTGGAGCGTCTTGAGACTATCAACCGTCGTGCGGCGATCACCGTGGAGCAGGGTATAGAACTTCCCTTCTATGAGCTGTGCAAGAGGCTGGAGTTCGAGTACTTCACCCAGTTCTGCTTCGCCTGCGGTATCCTCTCATCGACACAGACAGACTACGCGGGTGTGTTCCATATCATCAATGAGAATGCCAATCTCTCCGCACCTACCATAGAGTCTGCAGCCAAGGTTTTCTATGGGGCGGGTTTCTCCATCAACGGAGCGTACGGAGATATGTCCGCATGTCTCGAGCAGCTTCTCCCGGTACTGCCGCTGCAGGTATATGACAGCATGCCCTTCAGCACTGTCGTATCACCGGATAAGCGTATGATCGACTTCCTCTTCGGACGTAATCCCCTGGCACTGGATGCGAACTACGACCGCTTCATATACATGCTGACCGACGATAAGGAGCTTGATCCCGTCATGGCCAATGAAAGCCGTCTTGAAGCCATGAAGATATCGTATGATGACGGTGTCCGCATCTTCTATTACTACGGCGACGACGGCAGCGGACGAAGGTTCTTCGTGAAGCATTTCTGCCGTGAGAACGGCCTTCGCGCGGTTGCCATTAACTGTAAGAAGCTGTTCATATATGATTACGGCTTTGTTGAGAAAGCACTGTGGTCGGTTACCAGAGAGTGTATTCTCACCAAGTCATGCTGCTGTCTGACAGAGCTTACCTACCATGATGAGGAGAAGGAGAAATTCTTCGGCTACATGGATCTGGCTTTCTCCAAGCTTACCGAGAAGGGTGTGCTGGTGTTCGCCATGAGTAAGCTCTATATTGACTTCCGTGAGGTCACCAAGAGTGAGTTTACGGATCTTGAGCTGCCTACACCCGACACCGGTGAGCGTCTGACCTGCTGGGAGTATTTCTCCAAGGGCTTTGAGCTGGCCGACGACGTGGATCTGCTGGAGATGTCCACCAAGTTCCTCTTTACATCGGGCAAGATACATGATGCTCTGGTCAAGGCCAAGTCACTCTCCAATATGGAGAAGGAGGATAAGATATCCAGAGCCTGTCTCTTCAAGGGCTGCTATGCCCAGATGAGCTCCGAGCTCTCACAGAAGGCCACCAGAGTTGAGGCCAAGTTCGGATTCGACGATATCGTCATGAATCCGACCCAGCGTGAGACCATAGAGCATGCGATAGAGCAGATGACCTACAGGAAGCAGGTCTACGAATCATGGAACTATACGAGGAAGTATCCTTACGGACGCGGACTTACGGTACTCCTCTTCGGTGCTCCCGGTACCGGTAAATCCATGATGGCACAGGTTCTCGCGCATGAGCTGAATCTGGAGCTGTACAGAGTGGATATATCCAAGGTTGTGGATAAATACGTCGGTGAGACCGAGAAATCACTGTCGATGATATTCAGGGAAGCGAAGAAATGTAATGTCGTCCTCTTCTTCGACGAGTGCGATACCATATTCGCCAAGCGTTCCGATGACGGCGGCTCCAACCAGGCCTCAGCCAACAACAAGACAGCGCTGCTCCTTCAGGAGATGGAGGCATATGACGGTGTCTGCGTACTGGCCACCAACTACAAGCACAACATAGACCCCGCATTCTTCAGACGTATGAAGTACATCGTGGAGTTCCAGTTCCCCGATGTCGATACCAGAGAGATGCTCTGGAAGACGACCATACCGAAGGATACTCCGCTGGCCGAGGATGTGGATATCAGATTCCTTGCCGAGAAGTATGAGTTTGCGGGTGGTAATATCAAGAACTGTATCCTGAATGCCGCCTTCCTCGCAGCCGCCGATCCGACAGCCAACGGTGAGGTGCATATGAGACATTACTTAAATGCCATCAAGTACGAGTTCGTCAAGGTCGGCAAGGTCTTCACCAAGTCGGACTTCGAACCCTACGCCGAAGAGGTGGGACTTGCGTGACCCACGGGGACGGAGTCAGTGGTTCATTTTGGCTCGTTGCCGCCGGCATTCGATGTTGGAAGTTTGTTGGAAGCGGGCTGATATAGTAGAATAAATTATAATGGTGTTGTTGTATCCTTGATCCGGTGCATAGGCCGGTATGGAGAATGAACATGAAGATCGTCAAGAATTATAAGGGATTGAAGAAATGGGCTAAAACGGTGTTTGTAGCCCTTATGACCGTGTGCATAATCTTTACAAGTACGGGAGTGGCATCGCTTATCGCATATGCGGAGCCGGAAGATGAGATTACCGAAGGATCGGGTACCCCAGCCCCGGAGGATCAGACAGGCACGGGAACCGGTGATACGACCGGAGGCGGTGATACGACCGGAGGCGGTGATACGACCGGAGACGTTGTGACCGGGCAGGGACTGTGCACAAACGGCGGTGACCATAATTATGTGATCACCGGATACGGTTCCTACGACGGAGACGGCCAGCATGCGGTGTATTATGAATGCTCTGTCTGCGGAGATAAAAAAACGGAATATGCGTCATGCAGATATACTGGATATGCGCCTTATAATGAGAGTCAGCATTACCGTGTATGCGAGGTTGAAGCGTGCGGCGCGACAATACCCGAGGATCATAATTGGGTACTTACCGGCTGTGTCAGCAACGGAGACGGCACACATCAGGCTGCATATACCTGCGCATGCGGTGAATCCCGGACAGTTGACCGTGAGGAATGTACCTACGACATAAATGGTGTGTGTACGGCATGCGGATATGATCAGGCTGATGCGGACGCAATGACGGATGACACAGTTTCTCTTCGTCGTATTGCTAAAAATATAGTCTTACTTGGAAATTCCGGATCGGGTGAGTGGGGGACATGGAGTTATTATGAAAAGCACCTTTTTTCAATAGCCCCACGCGTGCTTGCCGAATCATTTACATATACAGGTAAACCGATTGAGGTTATGTATGGCGGAACGACGCAAATGGGTGGAACGGATATTAGTTCCGGTACCACTTCTAAAAGATTAATTAAATTTGAAACGGTGAGGTTCTATCTTGATAATGATACCACGGCAAACAAAATAGCGGAAATAACTGATTTCACTGTCTCGGGTCAAAATCTGGGGAATGTTTCTCTGAACAAGGATGTGGGTACATACAACATTGCTGTTTATCTGAAATATATTCAGGAACAGGTAATGTCATATGAGCGTAAGCAGATTCCTCTAGATGCAACTTCACAGGAGTTTGGCGTTTATTATACTGTTGAAATTGTGCCCGCAGATATAAACACCTGTACTCAGGTGACCACCGGCGGGCCGTCAGCAATTACCGCTCTGGAGAATCCTAATGTAACTGTTCTTAAGCTTAATGATTATAACCTGGTTAAGGACAAGGACTATACTATAGAATACATTGACGGGGAGTATTCGGCTTTTCCCGAATCCGGGAAAACATATCAGGTCAAATTAAACGGAAAAGGTAATTTCACGGGAAGCACAACAATTGGTATTCAGACGGCCTCGGTAGACGTTAAGTATAACGGGAAAACGGAATCAGCATATGTAAGCGAGGCAGCAAACAATGGAACCGAATGGGACAAAACATTTAAAGAAAGCGTGACATTGGCGCCCGCTACCGAGGGATATACCGTGAGCCTGAACCCGGAGAGAGGGTTTAAGAGCTCTGTCATATATGATTACGTGGGAGCCAATCAGGAGATAAATCTATTCTTCAGAGATAAAGATGGTGTTGTGATTACGAAGACCCTTACCGGTATTACCATAACAGGTTTTCCTATCAAGTATGACGGCAAAGAAAAGAAGGAACTCAGTTATACAAATAAGGTTGACATATCAGCTGACGGTTATTTGATCGGAACATCTGTGGACGGTCCGTTTGACGACACGTATACTCACACCAAGGTCGGTGCTGACCAGAGCTTTTATCTGTATTTCCTCGACAAGAATAATCTCGCGGGGACACCTGAGAAGAGGCTCATCACCGATATTACCATAGTGGAGGGCGAAAAGCCCACCGGCACATCCACCGGCACGATCGCAGTGGGCGAATATAAGTCCAACGGGATAGCCGGAACCACCGATACCGCATTTATGAGCCGCGAGCTCGAGGAAATAGTGATCACGGCCGAGAACAAAAAGGTCGGCATCAGCAAGATCGAATATGCCACGGCGGACGATGCATATTATTCGACGTCGGATCTAGAGGGCGCGGTAACAGACGGCAAGATCAAATGGAAGAACTACAGCGAAGCGAGCAAGCCCAGGATCCCTGCCAATAAGGCATCATATATCTATGCACGCATCACCGATGCAAACGGCGACCACACCTACCTCTCCACAGGCAAGGTGATCCACGATAATCTGGCTCCGGTCATCACCGATGCTATGCTTACGGAGAAACCGCAGGATAACACTCAGACAGCTGATACATCGAATTCGGGTACCACGGCGACTCTGACCACTGCGAATAAGTCGGGGTCGAACAGGAATAAGAACAAAAACACCGAGCATCTGCTCGTGGTCACCGGCAAGGATACCCTGGTCGGCATTGATAAGTTCTATATGGTATATGAGGAGAAGACCAGTGATTCAAAGGTTCCCTCTGTTGATGAAGTCATCGAGAAGGGGGCAGTGGCCGAAGTTGAGGTCAGAGACGGAGAGAATGCTGCGGCTTCATTCCCCCTGTCGGGACTGTACTCCGATAAGACGTATAACTTCCACATCGTGGCCGTGGATAAGCTCGGTAACAAGAGCCTGATCAAGACTATCACCACCCAAGGAAAGGGCGCGTCATCCAAGGATGTATCGGGTAACAGTATAGACAACGGAAGCGGCGGCAGCGGGCTTGCACCCGCACCGAACGGTATCGCCGGATCGGGAGGCGGAAACACCCCCGCAGGCGGGACGGCTGCGCAGTCCGGCAAGAGCGGGCTTACCCCCGCAGCGAACGGCATCGCAGGCTCAGGCTCCGGTTCGGCACTGGATCGGGAGATCAACCGTAAGCCGTACATATCGGATGCAACAGGTGATACGAAGATAGGTTTAGAGGCTACCGGCGGCTGGGACAAGATCACACATGAAGTGACTGAGGCTCAGGAGGAGACAGGTATAGAAGTCGATATGGCGGGCCTGAGTGTAGTGCCTGACAGTGTACTCGGAGCTATCCGCGGACGTGACATAAGCGTCAGATTCAAGCTGCCTCAGGGCGTGGAGTGGGAGGTCAACGGCCGTGATATAGAGGCTGTTTCAGATACTGATCTGGATCTGGGTGTCGTGATAGGCGCACGCAACATACCGCTCGATATGCTGGATGCCGTTACCGGTTCATATCCCCATATCGAGATCGAGCTTAAGCACACCGGCCCTCTGGGATTCACCGGCAAGCTTCGTGTACCTCTCGGTGAGTCCAACAGCAATATGTACGCTTACCTCTATTATTATGATACAGAGGCATCAGAGATGGTGCTCATGCAGTCAGCCAGGGTTGATGCGGCAGGATATGCGGAGTTTGATTTTGATCATGCTTCCGATTATACGATAGTGTTAAGGGCAGATGAGATGATGACTGGCGGAGCGGCACCCGACGCCGATATACAGGCAGCCGATGCAGCCGCACTTACGGGAGCAGATCCGTCAGCACTGGATGTCGCATACAGTACATTCTCTATGAATGATGCGGTCGGTAGCCGCGCTTCCGTGAGGATATGGCTTTTCGCGGTAGCTATCATCAGTGCGCTCCTGTGTGGAGCGATCCTGTTCATGCCCGGTCTGCAGCGTCCCGAGACTGCCTGATGTCCCCGGATACGTGACGGGATTTCGGATGTTTTTCATTGTTTTCAGATCAAAACCGTGTGACACTTGTGTGACACGGTTTTTTATATCATATATCTGTAACTTGTTGGAAGTTTGTTGGAATGATTGCGTTATAATACAAGATGTTGTATTATCAATTTCAACAATGCGCTAGTAATTGATATTATTCAGAGAGGAGAAGTGTTTTATGAAAAAAGGTTTATCTTTACTTCTGGCCTTCATACTGTCCATGACGATATTCGTTGCTGACGTTATGCAGATACGTATGATAGTCAGGGCCGAAGAGACCGTGGCGGACGAGGAATCGTATGAGGATCCCGAGGCAGACGGTCAGAGCGGTGATCCGATCAACAGTAATCCGGAGGCTCAGGAGGAATATCAGCGCTGGCTCGATGAGCAGGCTCAGGATGCCAATGAACAGCAGCAACAGCAGGAAGATGATGAGGCTGCCAGGAAGGCCAGAGAGCAGAAGGAAAAGGAAGAAGAGGAGGCCAGGAAGGCCCAGGAGGAAGCCGAAGAGGCAGAGAGGAAGCGTAAGCAGGAAGAGGCGGACTACAACTATTCGCTGACTGTGACCAATGTGACCACGACGATCACGTCTGTTGATTTCGGCAGCAACGAAGTAGGTGCGCAGCGCGATCCTAAAGAGATATATGTGGTCAACACCGGTGAGGGAGACGTTAAGATCATCACTACCGAGATTGGCGATGCAGACGGCGCATTTAACCTGACTTTGATCACACAGAGCGACGTGCCCCTGTGGCCCGGTGCATCTTCCGGGTACACCATCACCATGCGCTCGGATCTGCCTGTGGGTACATATACTGCCAAGTACCTATTTGCATCCAGCATAGATCCGTCGTTTGAGAGGGCTACGGCACTTACGGTCAAGGGCGTTGTGGCCGGCAAGGAGGCCAAGGTTACATCCATAGCCATAAATCCCGCCAATGCCTCCGTGGCTGTAGGCAGCAGCTATGACTATAATGCGGTCGTATACGGTACCGGTGACTACGATGACGGTGTGCTCTTCAGCATGTCCGGCAACAGATCGAATGCAACCACCATTAAGCAGGATGGTAATAAGTGTACTCTCACGATAGGCTCTGACGAGACTTCCACCAATATCTCGATCATGGCCAACAGCGTGGTCAACAGAAGCATCGCGGCATATGCATCGGCAACCCCTCAGAGGAACAGCTTCACGGTGAGTGCATCCTGTGATCCGTCGAACGGCGGTTATACCACAGGAGGCGGAGCCGTATCCCAGGGAGGTAGCGTTACACTTTCGGCTGTGCCCAATAAGAATTTCTATTTCGCAGGATGGGTAGTGAACGGACAGACCGTGTCCACGGCTACCAACTATACCGTATCCAATGTCCAGTCCAACATGGGCGTGACAGCGAAGTTCGCACAGAAGTCAGTCACGGTAACAGCCGTAGCCAATAACGGCAACTACGGTAATGTAGTGGGCGGCGGCACCGTCAGCTATGGCGGAAGCACCACTCTTTCCGCCAAGGCATACAACGGATATGTGTTTACCGGATGGGTAGAGGGCAATTCGGTAGTCAGCCGTGACGCATCGATCAAGCTCACGAACCTTACGGTAGACCGCAAGCTCACCGCTGTATTCGAGAAGACTTCACGTACAGTGACACTGGCTGTATATCCCAAGGATACCGGTAAGGTTGAGGGGGGCGGAACGTATGATCTCGGCAAAGGAGCAACCATCAAGGCATCGGCCTATGACGGATGGGAGTTCCAGGGCTGGAAGGTCAATGACCAGTTCGTAAGCTACAATGCGGAATACAAGATAGAGAAGATCACACAGGATTACAACTTTACAGCCGTATTTATCAAGAAGAACGCACCTGTATATGAGATATCCTCAGGTGTGGCAACCACGGGAGGTTCCATATCTCCATCCGGCAAATCCAATGTTGCCCAGGGAACCAACCTGACATATACCATCACTCCCAAGGCTGGATTCGCTGTCCTGGCCGTAGCGGTTGACGGCGTCCAGGTAGGTGCGGTAGGCTCCTATACATTTACCAACGTACAGGGACCTCATACCATATCGGCAGCCTTCGTACAGACGGATGCAGGCCAGAAGGCAGCGGCTTCTTCAGGCAAGCCGGTACAGACCAGCAAGGTCGAGACAGTGACCAAGACCGAAGCCAATACCGCTCCCGCACAGTCGACAGTGAATATCGATGAGGCGGCAGCAGGTAATGCGGGTGATGAATACGTTGAGGAAATGGATCTGACCGATATCGAGATCCCTACCGATGAGCAGCTTGGCATTGTAGAGGAGGTAGCAGCACCTTCGTCCGCTGTGACTCAGATGATGGGTATGTCCATGGATGAAGTGAGCGCAATGATCACCAGCGGCAATACGATGCCCGTACTGGATGCGGCATTCTACACAGGTGGCCTGGGTGCATATGTAGAGAACGCATATGAGCCTCAGAACATGATCTCCGTGGATTATCAGAATATGTCGCCAGAGGAACTGATGCTGGCTACAGATGATACCATTAATCCGAGTCTGCCCGATCTCGATGTGGTGGTTCAGAGAATGCTCAGCACAGACGACGTCATGAAGCTCGCTAAGGGCGGACACGTGGACGTAGCGGTCAGTCTGTCAGGCATTGAGAAGGCAGACGCAGTCAGTGAGCGCATCATGAAGAATGCGGTAGGGCAGAAGCCGGTACAGTACTTCGACCTGACCATGCTCAAGAGTGCGGACGGCTATACGGAAAGGGTGACAGAACTGCCTACCACAATGGAGGTAGTGATCGAGATACCCGATAAGGTATATGAAGCAGGCAAGACATACTCGGTACTCAGGATCCATAACGGTGAACTCAGTGTTCTGCCTGATCTGGACGAAAATCCGAAGACCATCACCTTCCGTACAGACAGATTCTCGACATATGCCATAGCGAAGCAGGTGGCTTCGGCCAATAACCTGGTAGCATGGCTTGTAGCGGGAGCGGCACTTGCATTCGGTGTGGCTATAACATGCTTCCTGATCCTGCTGGCTCACCAGAGGAAATATGTAAAAGCGAGAAAACATGGACATAAATAAAATAATCTCCAAAGATAAGGTTAATACGGGGCGTCAACGTGAAGTTGACGCCCTTAAGGCTTTTTCGATCATAATGATGATCATAACCCACTGCATAGATGATCTTTATCCGGGTTATGAGAATCATTTTCTGTCATATCTGATCAATGACTATCTGGCCCAGACCATCGGAGCGCAGGGATTCATGATATGTATGGGCATAGGAATGATCTACTCTAGGCACGCCGAACCCAAGTCCTATGTTCACAGGGGTGTCAACATCCTGATCATTGGCCAGCTGCTCAACCTCATCAGATACGGACTCATCTTCTGTGTATCCTATGCGATATCCGGAGATCCTCTGGCCAGGGCGTACTCTTTCCTGGTATTCTCCAGTGATATCCTGCAGTTTGCGGGACTTTTCCTGATCCTTTCGGGGCTGATCATGCAGCTGAAGCTTAAGCCGGGTCACGTATTCGCACTCTCAGTCGTATTAAATATCATAGGCATGGGACTCGCCGGCCGGATACACACAGGCAGCTATGCCCTTGACCAGCTCCTCGGCATGTTCATTTTTACGAATTCGGAGAGCTATTTCCCTCTGTTTAACTGGTTCATATTCCCGGCTTTCGGCATGCTTCTGGGCGAACTTATGACACATGTTACGGACAAAAAGAAATTCTATGCTCTCACGGCCATCCCGTGTTTGATAGTGTCCGTGATCTACTACTATATAGCTATCGGTTACGATCAGCCGGTATTTACCGCCATCAGGGAGTGGAAGAGCTTCTGCTACATGAGACTGCCGGATGCGCTCGCCATGTTCTTTATCAATACACTGGTGCTCTGCATATGGTTTCTCGTTACGTCCGGACTATCCGATAAAGCGATGGAACCTGTCAGATTTGTATCGCGTAATATCAACAGATACTACTGCGTGCATTCCGTATTCGTCTATATAGCCGCGGGTGTGCTCGGACTGGCACTGGGGATAGAGATTAACTCTCCGGCCAAGTGCTATTTGACTGCTCTGATCATATTTATCTGTACTACTGTGACCGTCTGGTTCTATGAGAAATATATGGTCCGGAAATGTGCGGAGTTCTTTGGCAGGCATAAGTACATATGGTACGCGATCGTGATCATCTTAAGTGTGGCCGTATGCGTATGGTCCGCAGCCGGAGTGAGCGAGTTTCCGAATATTGTCAACGATTATTTGGAGTAGTCCCTGTTTATGTGGTATCATATAGGATGATTATCAGGAGGGAGAGCTATGAGTTCCGATAACAGAGATGATCTGGCATACCGCCGTGAACTGGTGGACAAGTACCGCCCTGTAGTTGAGAAACTGGTCACATATCTGCCCTGGCTCGAGTCGAAGAAGGGCGGCATGGTGAGTGACAGCTTCACCGGTGAGGGGATAGCGGAGCATTCGATGCCTTTTCCGGTATATGATTCCACCGTGCTGGCACTGGTCAAGCTGCTCAACAGTACACCTCTCATAGACAGGAACTACGTGTATGTGTACTCCCGTAACCGTCTGAGGACTCACGAGGACGAGATAAGACTGATCCGCAACAGCGAGCTCAAGGATACCGCGAACATCGGTGCGGTCATGAGCAAATATGTCCTCGAGGGCATGCATAAGGGCTCGATGTGGACAGAGGGCGTGACGAGCGGCATCTTCTATGAAGCCATCGTCCAGCTTAAGAAAAATGTTGAATTCTGGGATGTTCCCATTCATTGAATATTTTATGTAAACCGCAGAAAGCGGCATCGGAAAGGAACTAAAATGGGTAAAGTCAAACGTATCTACGTGGAAAAGCAGGACCCCTACGCGGTCAGCGCCAGGCAGCTTGAAGAGGAGTGTGCAAGCTACCTCGGCATTCACTCGATCACTAAGATCAGGGTATTCATCCGTTATGATGTGGAAGGTATATCCGACGAGACATTTGAGAGGGCATGCAAGATGGTTTTTGCGGAGCCCCCGGTTGATATCCTGTATCACGAAGATATAGATTTACCGTCAGGCGCCAGGGCATTCTCAGTCGAGTATCTGCCCGGTCAGTTCGATCAGAGAGCTGATTCAGCCGTACAGTGTGTCCAGTTCATCAATGAGGACGAGACACCTATCATCAGGACCGCCGTCACCTATATGATCATGGGTGACATCACGGACGAAGAATTCTCCAGGATCAGATCATATTGCATTAATCCCGTGGATTCGCGCGAGACCGGATTCGAGAAGCCGGATACTCTTGAAACCGATTATGATGAACCCGAGGATGTGAAGGTATTCGACGGATTCATATCGATGTCCGAGGAGGATATGCGCAGTCTCTACGAGTCGCTGGGGCTGGCGATGACATTCAAGGATTTCCTGCATATCAGGAGATACTTCGAGGATGAGGAGCATCGCGATCCTACGATGACCGAGATCAGGGTGCTCGATACCTACTGGTCGGATCACTGCAGACATACCACTTTCTCTACCGAGCTTAAGAATGTGGAGTTTGAGGACGGATATTATCGTACGCCCATCGAGACCACATACCAGAGTTACCTTGATACCAGAGCAGAGATATATGACGGCAGGGATGATAAGTTCCCCTGTCTGATGGATCTCGCACTCATGGCCATGAAGAAGCTCCGTGCCGAGGGGAAGCTCGAGGATATGGAAGTGTCCGATGAGATCAATGCCTGCTCCATCGTGGTTCCCGTGGACGTGGATTACGGCCAGGGACCCGAGCGTGAGGAATGGCTGGTATTCTTCAAGAACGAGACTCATAACCATCCTACCGAGATAGAGCCTTTCGGCGGTGCCGCCACATGTCTGGGCGGTGCTATCCGCGATCCGCTCTCTGGCAGAGGGTATGTATATCAGGCTATGTGTATCACGGGGGCGGCCGATCCGACTGTTCCCGTATCCGAGACGCTGCATGGCAAGCTCCCTCAGCAGAAGCTCGTCAGAGGCGCAGCTGACGGATATTCATCCTATGGTAACCAGATAGGTCTGGCGACCGGATATGTAAAAGAGATATACCATCCGGACTATGTGGCCAAGCGTATGGAGATAGGTGCCGTTATGGGTGCCGCTCCCCGAAGGAATGTCATCAGAGCCACATCCGATCCCGGCGATATCATCATACTGCTGGGCGGACGTACCGGCCGTGACGGTTGCGGCGGTGCTACCGGCTCATCCAAGGTACATACCGAGGAGTCCATCGAGACCTGCGGCGCAGAGGTTCAGAAAGGTAACGCTCCTACCGAACGCAAGATACAGAGACTGTTCAGGCGTCCGGAGGTGAGCCGTATCATCAAGAAGTGTAATGACTTCGGTGCAGGCGGTGTTTCTGTGGCCATCGGCGAGCTGGCCGACGGGCTTAAGGTGGATCTGGACAAGGTTCCGAAGAAGTACGCGGGACTCGACGGTACCGAGCTGGCCATATCGGAATCACAGGAACGTATGGCAGTCGTCATAGCACCCGAGAACGTAGAGAAGTTCATGGGCTATGTGGATGAGGAGAATCTGGAAGCCGTAGAGGTCGCAGTAGTGACCGAGGAGCCCAGGCTGGTACTTAGCTGGAGAGGTACTCCCATAGTTAACTTGAGTCGTGCTTTCCTCAATACCAACGGCGCTCATCAGGAGACCGACGTAGTAGTCGATGTGCCTGATGAAGACGCCAACTATCTGAATCAGTATGCCGTGGCAGGCACAGGCGAAGCCCTTGAGGCGGGAGACGTACACAAAGCATGGATCAATCTGCTTTCCGACCTGAATGTCTGCTCGCAGAAGGGTCTGGTCGAGATGTTCGACGCATCCATCGGCGCAGGCAGTGTATATATGCCTTACGGCGGCAAGACTCAGCTCACCGAGACACAGGCCATGGTTGCGAAGCTGCCTGTTCTCAAGGGTACGACGGATGCCGTGACCATGATGAGCTACGGATTTGATCCCTATCTGTCGGCATGGAGTCCATATCACGGAGCCGTATACGCAGTGACCGAATCCATGGCCAAGATCGTGGCTGCAGGCGGAGATGTGAGCAGGATCAGATTCACATTCCAGGAGTACTTCCGCAGGATGACATCCGAGCCCCACAGATGGAGCCAGCCTTTCGCCGCTCTGCTGGGTGCTTATGATGCACAGATAGGATACGGGTTACCGTCCATCGGCGGCAAGGATTCGATGTCCGGCACCTTTGAGCATATAGATGTACCTCCGACACTGGTTTCTTTTGCAGTGGATACGGGGCTCGGGGATGATATCATCACTCCGGAGCTTAAGTCCGTCGGAGATCAGATAGTACTGTTTGAGATAGAGCGTGATGAGTACGATATCCCCGTATACGAGTCGGTACTTGAGCTGTATCAGGCAATCACCGCACTGATACATGAGGGGAATGTACGTGCGGCTTATGCCGTGGATTCTTACGGTGTGGCTTCGGCCCTGTCACATATGGCATTCGGCAACAGGCTGGGTGTGACGATCGCAGCGGATGTGGATGCAGAGGATTTGTTCAGGAACGGCCTTGGAAACATCATCTGCGAAGTACCCGCATCGGCGCTGGCTGTAATGGATGCCCGGGAGATGGAGTACACAACCATCGGTACAGTGAACAGTGAGCAGGCATTCGTGATCGGCAGAACGCGAATCACTCTTGATGAAGCCATCGAAGCTTGGAAGAAGCCTCTCGATGAGGTATTCCCTTATACGGCAAAAGATGATAAGAGCAAGGTTGACATAACACCATTCCATGCATCCGATATATATATATGCAAAGAAAAGGTCGCTAAGCCCACGGTCTTTATTCCCGTATTCCCCGGAACCAACTGTGAGTATGATTCCTCCAGGGCATTTGAACGTGCCGGTGCGAATGTTGATGTCCGGGTATTCAAGAACCGCACTCCCGACGATATCAGAGAGAGCGTAAATGTATTTGAACAGTCGATCAGACAGGCACAGATCATCATGTTCCCCGGCGGTTTCTCAGCCGGTGACGAGCCTGACGGATCAGCCAAGTTCTTCGCCGCAGCCTTCAGAAACGAGCATATCAAAGAGGCTGTCATGGACCTGATCAACAACAGGGACGGACTGGTACTGGGTATCTGTAACGGATTCCAGGCATTGATCAAGCTGGGACTGGTGCCTTACGGTGAGATCAGGACTGCTCAGGATGCCGATTCACCTACTCTGACATTCAATACCATAGGCCGTCATATATCCAAGATGGTCTATACCAAAGTCGTATCGGACAAGTCTCCCTGGCTGGCCGGGGCGGAGCTTGGAGCTACATACGTAAGCCCGGCTTCACACGGAGAGGGCAGATTCGTAGCTACTGACGAATGGATCGACAAGCTGATCGCGAACGGTCAGGTGGCTACGGTATATGCATCGCCTGACGGAGATGTATCGATGGATGAGGAGTACAACATCAACGGCTCATACAGATCCATCGAGGGTATCACGAGTCCCGACGGACGTATATACGGCAAGATGGCTCATGCCGAGAGGCGGGGTGATCATGTGGCTATCAACATATACGGCGAGCAGGATCTGAAGATCTTCGAGTCCGGCGTATCATACTTCAAATGACCCATGGGGACGGAGTCAGTGGTTCATTTCCAGAAAGAATTAGATAAAATCACGGGCGCTATCAATCAGAGACAGCGCCCGTCTCTGCTACTTCACTCCTGCTGTGCCCCTTGCTCGAGCTATTGTATGGAGTATCTGCGCGAGTATTTCGATATCACGGTCCTGTACTACAATCCGAATATATCTTCGGAGCCCGAGTATCGCAAGAGGCTCGAAGAAGAGGTCAGGCTGATCGGGATATATAACGACCAGGTGACGGCATACCGGGAACGCGGCGAACAGCCGGATGCGATCACATTTGGTTCGGCCGGAAGCGGCATTGCAGGGGATCTGAGTGGAGACAGGACTTCAGGTACCGGTATCCGCCCGATGGTCGTGACAGATAACACTGGTTATATAAATATAATCCGCGGGGATTACGAGCCGGAGTGCTTCTATGAGGCAGTTCGCGGATATGAGAGCTGTCCGGAGGGCGGAGACAGGTGCTTCATCTGTTATGAACTGAGGATCGCTGAGGCATATCGTGTAGCCCGGGAGCGGGGTGACGACTATGTAACCACCACACTTACCATCAGTCCGCTCAAGAATGCGGCACGGATCAACGGGATCGGTATGAGATTGGAGGAGGCTTACGCACCTGTTCGCTGGCTTCCGTCCGATTTTAAGAAAAAAGAAGGTTTCAAAAGGTCGACTGAGCTGTCTAACCTCTACGGATTATACAGACAGAACTATTGCGGTTGCGTGTTCAGCAGGCCGGCAGCTGCGGCCGGAGAGTGATCCCGGTCAGAGAAAAGGAAGGTAGAATATGAAGATAGTTATGCTTGAGAGGCTCAGTGTAGGCGAGGATGTGGATGTATCGTATCTGAGTGAACTGGGAGATTTCACGGCTTATGATAATACAGTCACTGCTGAGGAGATCATTGAACGTATCGGTGATGCTGATGCGGTCATAGCGAACAAATCCCGCCTGAATGAGCAGACACTGCGTAACGCTCCCAATGTAAAGATCATCGCCGAGCTTGCGACCGGCTACGATAATGTGGATATAGCATACTGTAAGAGCCGCGGCATCAAGGTCGTCAATGTCAGGGATTACTCCACAGCCATGGTGGCACAGCATACATTGGCACTGGCACTTGCCGTATCGCAGAAGCTCGTTCATTATGATAATTACGTTAAGTCTGGACAATATGCGGGACAGAAACGTTTCTCCAATTTCGATATCCCTTTTACGGAGCTGGACGGCAAGACCTGGGGCGTGGTCGGCTTCGGCAATATAGGATCGCGTGTTGCGCGGATCGCTGAGAGCTTCGGATGCCGTGTGATCATCCATTCCATCACCGGGACGAAGCATGATTGCGGATATGAGCAGGTGGACAAGGAGACATTGCTCCGAGAGAGCGATTATATCTCTCTGCACTGCCCGCTGAGTGATCTGAGCAGATACTTCATAGATGCCGAGGCATTCAAGCAGATGAAATCCACAGCCATACTCGTAAATGTGGCCAGAGGTCCGGTAGTGGACAGTGCCGCACTTGCAGATGCACTGGAGCAGGGTATCATAGCAGGAGCCGGTCTGGATGTGCTCGAGAAAGAGCCTATAGCCGCTGATGATCCGCTGGGCCGTATCAAGGACAGCACTAAGCTGATCATCACACCTCATCTGGCATGGGCGAGTGTGGAGGCGCGAACCCGCTGTGTCAGCGAGGTATATAAGAACCTTCAGGCATTTATGAACGGTGAAGACCGGAATGTGGTAAACTGACAAGAGAAGACGTGGGAGACTATTACTATTATGAAGAGATTCCTTGAAGAAATATCTGAATATGTGAAGGCCGCTTTTGCGGAAGCAGGGTATGACGAGGCGCTCGGGCGCGTGTCCGTATCTAACAGGCCGGATCTGTGCGAATACCAGTGTAACGGTGCCATGGCCGGAGCCAAGCAGTATCATAAGGCTCCTTTGATGATAGCCCAGGACGTAGCCGCGAAGCTTGAAGGCAGTAAAGTATTCGGCAAAGTTGAAGCTGTAGCCCCCGGATTCTTAAATCTGGATTTAACTAATGAATTTGTAGCAGATTATGTAAACCGGATGGCAGGAGATGAAAAGTTCGGACTTGAGATGCCCACACCCACTACTATGGTGGTAGACTATGGCGGCCCCAATGTAGCCAAGCCCCTCCATGTCGGGCACCTGCGCAGTGCGGTCATAGGAGAGAGTATCAAACGTATCCTCAGGTACATGGGCAATACCGTATACGGAGATATCCACATGGGTGACTGGGGATTGCAGATGGGACTCGTTATATATGAGACGAGTCTGCGCATGCCGGACCTGCCGTATTTCGATGACGACTATACCGGTGAGTACCCGTCGGAAGCACCTTTTACCGTGGCCGATCTCGAGGAGATATATCCGGCTGCCTCGAATAAATCCAAGACCGATGCCGACTACAAGGCTCATGCGATGGAGACGACCGTGAAGCTTCAGGAGGGGCACAGAGGATATCGTGCGTTATGGAATCATATGATGAACATATCCATTGCCGATATGAAGCGTAATTACAGCAGACTTGATGTGGAATTCGACCTCTGGAACGGGGAGAGTACCGTGCAGGAGCTGATCCCCGGCATGGTTCGGGATATGAAGGACGGCGGTTACGCATATGAGTCCGACGGCGCCCTGGTCGTAGATGTGAAGGAGGAGACCGACACGAAGGAAATGCCTCCCTGCATCATCATCAAGTCCGATGGGGCATCACTCTATAATACGACTGACCTGGCTACTATCAAGGACCGCGTGGCCAGGTATGATCCGTCCAAGATAGTCTATCTGACCGATAAACGTCAGGATCTGTACTTCGAGCAGGTGTTCAGATGTGCACGTAAGACAGGGCTGGTCGATGACGGCTGTGAACTGATACACCTAAGTTTCGGTACCGTTAACGGAGCTGACGGATCTCCGTACAAAACGCGTTCGGGCGGGGTCCCGAAGCTGTCTGACCTGATAGATGAGATCGAAGATGCCATGCTCATCAAGATCAAGGAAAACACGGCAGCCAAGGGTGAGAACATCTCCGATGAAGAAGCCCGCGACAGAGCCCGCAAGGTCGGACTGGCTGCGATCAAGTACGGCGATCTGTCCAATCAGGCATCCAAGGATTATATTTTCGATGTGGACAGATTTACATCTTTTGAAGGAGATACCGGCCCGTACATCCTCTACACCTGCGTACGCATCAACTCGATTCTGCGCAAGGCGGCAGAGCAGGGAACGGACGTATCAGCCTGCAGGATACAGGCACCGGTGAACGCGTCCCATAAGGCACTCATGCAGGCTGTCAGCGGATTTTCTGCAGAGATCACTTCCGCATACGAGGAGTACGCTCCGCACAGGATCTGCGGATACATATATGGACTCAGCAATGCATTCAACAGCTTCTATCACGAGAATCATATACTGACGGAAGAGGATGCGCAGACTAAGGGCTCGTTCCTGGCCCTGCTCGATCTTACAGGCAAAATATTGAAGACCTGTACGGATATGCTCGGATTCGAGATCCCGGAGAGAATGTAGATGGTTTACATAACAACTTTTTATCGCGACAAAAGGTTTACATAACAGTATTTTTTGACACATGACAAGGGGTTGACATAACTATGAAATGGTGGGACAACTGGAAGAAACAGAGTTGGTTTTCTATGGCAGTGGCGATATGCATCGGCATCCTGTTCTATATGCTGTTGTCACATATCTCTATATTCGGAAGTTTCTTTGCCGGAGTCTGGGCGATAGTCAAACCTCTTCTGTACGGTCTCATCATCGCATATCTGATGGATCCGATCGCCAGATTCTACAATACGAAGCTTTTCGGCAAGATGAAGAAACAGGGGATTGCACGCAAGATCAGCGTAGTCCTGGCTGTTATCACTGTTCTGATCGTTTTTGCACTGCTGATCGTGGCCGTCTTTCCACCTCTTGTAAAGAGTATCGCCGGTCTGGTATCGACTATCGCCGATGTGCTTTCTTCGCTTAATGCAAGTTCGGGCGATATCTCTACCATACTTCCTCCTGCTGTTTCAGGTATGTTCAGCGGAGTGAGCCTGGGACCGACGGCACTCTCCAAGATAACCGATTTCTTCACCGATATGCTCAGCGGAGTAGCCGAATCATCGGCATCTGTCGGCACGGGTGTTGTAGATGTGCTGATCGCATTCATACTGGCTATATACTACCTGATGGATAAGGCGAGACTGCAGGAGATGGCTCGCAGATTCTTCCTGCTTATACTGAAGGAGAGACGCTTCGTCAGGGCACGTGAGATCGTCACCAGGATTGATGCCATTCTTCTGAACTATATCAAGGGCAACCTCCTCGAGGGGTTCATAGTCGGTGTCGTAAACGGTATACTGATGGCTATATTCGGTATGCCCTATGTGCTGCTGATCTCCATCGTGGTAGGCGTGACCAACCTGGCACCTACATTCGGCCCTATCGTGGGTGCGGCTATCGGAGCGATACTGCTGTTGCTTGATAATCCCGTGAATGCTCTCATCTTCCTGATCTTCACGGTAGTGATCCAGACTATAGACGGATATATCCTGAAGCCCCGTATCTTCGGCGATTCCTTTGGCGTATCCCCGCTGCTGATACTCATCAGCATCATCATCGGCGGACGTCTGATGGGTGTTGTAGGTATCTTGCTGGCTATACCTTTCGCAGCCATCATTACATTTCTTGGTGATGGTGTGTGGACTCAGTACAAAACTCACAAGAAGACCATAGATCCTGATCGGGATACATTGATGTAAGTAGACCCGGGCGATCCGCCCGGGTTCTTTTATATACAGCGCTCCTCGCCGCGAACGGGAGCCATAATCGCCGATATTCGCGTACCGACCACGGCCCCATACCGCGAACAGGAGCCATAATCGCCGATATTCGCGTACCGGCCACGGCCATCATACCGCGAACCGCAGCCATAATCGCCGATATTCGCGTACCGGCCACGGCCATCATACCGCGAACCGCAGCCATAATCGCTGATATTCGCGTACCAACCCCGGCTGCAATACCGCGAACCGTGGCCATAATCGCTGATATTCGCGTACCAGTCCCGGCTGCAATACCGCGAACCGTGGCCATAATCGCCGATATTCGCGTACCAGTCCCGGCCCCCATACCGCGAACCGCAGCCATAATCGCTGATATTCGCGTACCGGCCACGGCCATCATACCGCGAACAGGAGCCATCATCGCTGATATTCGCGTACCGGCCACGGCCATCATACCGCGAACCGCATCCATAATCACTGATATTCGCGTACGCGGAATAAGGTCTTGACAAGGATAATAAAAAGAAGTATCCTATTTTAGTCGCTTGCTTAAGCGAATATGGGGTCTTAGCTCAGCTGGGAGAGCATCTGCCTTACAAGCAGAGGGTCATAGGTTCGAGCCCTATAGGCCCCACTAGGGTCCCCACAAAGCCTGCTTTGTGGGGAAAAGGAGAAGCCGCGAAGCGCCGGGAGCCACGAGGTTACGAGTGGCGACATCAGCGTAGCGAGCTTCGACGTGGCGAGATAGCTCAGTTGGCTAGAGCACGCGGTTCATACCCGCGGTGTCGAGGGTTCAAATCCCCCTCTCGCTATTGCAAAAAAAGGAGAATCCGAAAGGATTCTCTTTTTTTGCAATCAGCTCGAGTGTGAATGTGTAACACGAGACACCGCGGCGACAATTGGTGCGACACCTTTAGTTGAATAAGAAAGAACATCATTGAAGAATAGTACCGCCCCGGATGATAGATACATTCGGGGTGTTTTTTGCATCCGTTGAAAGGAAAGTGCAATCAGCGTATAATAAGACTATCCAAACAGGCTTGAGGTGTATTTCTGTGAAATTTGAATGGGATGAAGACAAAAACATAAGTAACATTGAAAAGCATGGGATTTCTTTTGATACGGCAGCACATGTTTTTGATGATCCTGATTACATAGAAATGTACGATTTTAGGCATAGTATCGAAGAGAACCGGTATATTGCCATTGGAAAAGTCGGAGACATTATTTTTGTGGTTTTTACGGAAAGAGAAGAATTTGTGCGTCTGATTTCAGCGAGACTGGCAACAAAGAGTGAGAGGGATTTGTATTATGATCAGAACATTAGTTATTGAACCCGGACAAAAACCTACTGAAGAACAGCTCAGAGAGGTTGAGGAAGCAAAGAAGAAACCGATCGTGTTTGATGAGGACTGTGAAGAACTTTCACCGGAAATGATGAAGGCTTTTCAGAGTGCGGTCATACAACGTAATCGGAGAAGGCATGCATAAAGCTACCAATTGTTCGATTTCCGTGGGTTAGCTAATTTATGACTTTTTATGACTTTGATGATATAGCGCACCTCTAAAGTACGTATTTACTGTGTTTTTTGGTTGCGAGTTGGGTTCAAATCCCCCTCTCGATATGCTTTTAAAAGTTGCGGAAACCCTTGATTTTACTGGGTTTCTGCGATTTTCATTTTTGCCTATTAAGCTTCAAAATCCGTGACATTCTGTGACTTTGCCAATTTCGATAAGGCACTAAGCTTATCCTGCGTCGAAGAAATATCATAATCATAATACTTCTCGTTGGTTTCAGGTAAATGCCCCAGAAGGTTGGCGACAGTTCTTCTGTCAAGCACAGTGTTCAAATATGATGACACAGTTCTTCTGATCTCATGAGTAGAACATTTTTTTAGCCCGGATTCCTTTGCACGTCTGTCAACAGCACAAGATATATCATGTCCTGTGTGACGCTTACCATCCTTGTTGACGAAAACCCATCCATCACCATCCATATTCAATGAACGGATCTGATCAAGTAAGGCTCTTATGTCTTCCGTGATAGGAATATGACGATGCTTGCGGTTTTTCGGTTCTCCTATAACAATCTCACTATGATCGTCATAGTCGAAACGTCTTTATGATATACTCCAATTTAGGATATAAATGAGGAGATGAGGAAATGAGAGAAGCACTATATCAGTTTATAAACTCTCAATATACCGAGATGATCGCCATTTTTCCCATCGTGCTTTTACTGATCGGATTGTATATCGCAGTGAGGATCGATCCGTAT
>JAFSTN010000035.1 GCA_017450485.1 Lachnospiraceae bacterium | reverse complement strand
CTTATAGATAGTGAACAGCCTTCCGTCTTTGCCGACACGTTGTTGCTTGAACAAAACCGGTCCGTCCGGCATCTTCACTCGAACCAGTAGGGCCACAACCAGCAATACCGGCCACAGAATCATCAGTCCGAACAAAGCCATCAGGCGATCGAATATGTATTTAACAGTCTTCATTTCTTTTCAATGATTCTGCATGGTACGCCTACCGCTGTCTGTTGAGCCGGAATGGATTTGTTGACCAAAGTCTGAGCACCGACTATAGCACCTTCACCGATCTCAATGTCCTTGGGAGCGATGATAGATGCTCTCATTCCGATGTATGCGTTATCACGGATAATGATCTTATTATGAGGTTGGTTCACACCGTGACAGGCAAAATAGACACCATATGAGATGGTGACGTTATTACCGATAATCACCTTATCCACACCTAAATCGTCGAGGTAACATTTCATTCCGATGAATGTTCCTTTACCGATTTTGAATCCGCAAAGACGGTATAAGGCGATACGAAGAGGAGTGATAGCGCAGTTAGGCGCCCAAACAACGCAAATCTTCTTGCGAATCATGTGCCAGATTTCTCCGATGATGGTGCGTCTGTACCAATAGGGAATATCGTTTTCCGTAGCATTCGGATGCCTTTTCAGATAGATATGTGTTAAGATACTTTTCATGTTCTTATAATCGTTTTAATATAGCATGGATGGCATATCCGCAAAAACAGAAAGCGGAGTAACACACAGACAGATGTTCTACGTTTCTATAGACGCGCCACACATCTTTTGCGGCTTTGTATTTCTTGGCCGTGTTGGAGGTGCTGACGAGCCGATAGGAAGCCAGACATTCGGGTATCGCATAGGCTTGGAATCCCCTTTTCATGATCAGTAACCATAACGCCATGTCGTGGCTGCTTTTAATGTTCGGCATCAAGAAGTCACCGGTTTGGGATCTGTCAATCACAACCGTTAGGCAACCTATTGCCGTATTACGCAGGTACTGATGATAGTTCAGCGAAGCTGGCATATGCAGGATCTTACCGGTTAATGTGCTGTCCTCATGCATGATCTTATAATCCGCATATGTAAATGCGTATCCGTGTTGCTCCATGAAGGCTATCTGCTTCTCCAACTTATTCGGAGCCCATACGTCATCGGAGTCCAAGAAGGCGATATATTTTCCTCTTGCCCTCCTCAAGGCCTCATTACGCGCCACAGCGGCACCCATATTGCGGGCATGACGGAAATAATGTATCCTCGGGTCCTCCAACGTCGCAATTATCTCTGCCGTATTATCCGTCGAACCGTCATCCACTATCAGCAATTCCCAATTCGCATCACTCTGTGCCAGAACGCTGCGGATAGAAGCTTCTATCCACCGACCACTGTTGTAAGCGGGCATGATAATGCTCGTTTGTGGTATGTACCTATTTTCCGGCGATAATGGCATAGATGGATCCTAATAAACGTGTTAGATAAAAATGCAACCGATACTGACGAGGCTTGCTCCAATAGAGAGTGGAGTAGGCTTTCATCAGCTGCAACCGGTTCCTGACAGAGGCAGAGCGGGTTTGACCCAAACTGGCACTGCCGGAACGGAAACGCCGGTAGTAAATAGCGTTTGTGTCCGTAAACTGTATATACCGACAGCGGCAGGAGATGGCAAACATAAACAGGGAATCTTCGCCGTTATCAAAACGGATATCGAAACGTTCCTTCCCGATCACCTCTCTATGTATCAACTTCAT
>JAFSTN010000034.1 GCA_017450485.1 Lachnospiraceae bacterium | reverse complement strand
TTTACACATTCAAAATATACAAAAGCTATTAGAGGTGCAAATGAGAAGGCAAAGGCTAATGTGATAACTGCAATTGGTGAATTAATCCAAATTTCAGATAAGAAGGCAGAATTCCCGGACTATGGCAACCGTCATGGTAATTAAGCAAAAAACGGATGGTATCGATATGATACAAGGTTTGGGATTTATTAAAACAGGTAGAAAGAAGCAGTGATATCAAGTATACTTATTACATACTTGATGATACGGCATATATCGTACATATTGTGCATACATCTATATCAAGGAGAGTGTATGGGATGAATCGAACAATCAAAAAATCAATTATAATGTTTTGTGCTGTGACCGTTACGACCGTGATGCTTGCAGGCTGCGGAGCTTCGGGAAGCCCGGAAGGGGAGTCCGTGGTTCTAAAGGCAGGATTTTCCACGGGCGCATCCGATCCGAGAGTTGTTGCGACCGAGCTTTTCAAGTCAGAGGTAGAGGCAGCTACAGACGGACGTATCTCGGTCGAGATACATACAGACGGTGAACTGGGCTCGGATTCCGAACTGATCAGCGGGGTAGTAAACGGCGAGATTGACATTACCGCGTCAAGTGCGGGTAACTTCGCAAGCTACGCGCCGAACGTCGGCATTTCGGCGTTCCCTTTTTTATTTGATGATTTTGAACAGGCATGGAAGTTTGTGGACGGCGATACAGAGACGCACGCTGAGGCTGAGTTGTCGGATTACAACGTCAAGGTTCTTGCTCATTACGATAACGGTTTCAGATGCGTAACCACATCGGAGTCCGCAGGCCCCGTTGAATCCGTGTCCGATATGGACGGACTCATCATACGTACGCCGGAGAATCAGATAGTCATGCAGACAATGCTGCTTCTGGGAGCGGAGCCTAAGGTTCTGGGCTTTGCCGAGTTGTATGAAGCGCTTAAAAAGGGAGAATTTGATGCTCAGGAAAACCCTATCCCCGTTATATATAATAACAACCTGTACGAGGTACAGTCCAACCTTGCGATAACCAATCACAGTTATGATGTAATGCTTTTTGTGATCAGGCAGGATATATGGGATAAGCTCTCCGCAGGGGATCAGGAGATCATAATGGCTGCCGCTGCCAAGGCGCAGGCTAAGGACAGGGAACTGATAAAGAGTCAGACCGAGGAATATATCCAGAAGCTGGAGGAAGCGGGAATGAATGTTACGTATCCCGATCTTGCGGAGTTTAAGGAAGCGACATCATCCGCTGTGGACTACTTCGCGGATTCGTATGATGCCGAGCTTCTTAATGAGATAAGGTGAGATGGTATTTAATTCAGTATTTCTCATACTTGCGCTTTTGTCACTTATCTGCCTCTATATGGCAGCCAGATCCAAGAGACGAAACAGCGGGCTCATATTGTCCATAATATTTGTGATCGCCTGTGATATCGTATGCTTTGCTCTTCTTAATGCCAAGAGTGTCATCGAAGCAAAACGGACTCTGACTGAATATTATATATGCCATGCCTGGCTTTATTTTGGTGTGCTGTGGATGATATCGGCCATGGACCGGCACAGATATTGCAAGCTGTATTCCGTTCCGGTACTACTGATATGTATATATCAGACCGTTCTTATAGCGAGCAATGCGCTGGGAACTAAACTCATGGTTTTTTCAAAGCATATTCTGCTTGGGCGTTCGTGGTGGGTGGCTGAGAAGTCTCAGGCGCCATCCGTTTTTTTCAGTTTTCCTTTTTACAGGGATCTAAGCTTTACCAATACAATCATCATCATGGTGATCATGGTAGCGGCATGTGTAAACTCAGCCAAATTGTTCCGCAACAGGTTCTTTGTGCTTATGGCTGTTCAGATTGCCTTTTTTGCGCTAGAAATGGTATCTACGATAAACGGCTGGCCGGTTTGGATCACATGCATCGTGATGAATCCCATATGCATAGCGGGCGTATACATTGTTAATTATTATCCTTCAAGGACTCTTAAGGACTGGTCGCTTACAGAGTTTGCCAATGAGATGAGTGACGGCTTCATATTGTATGATGAGTATGATGATCTTATCCATATGAACGATCTGTTAAGAAGCAAACTGCCGGATGAATTGACAGAGAGCTTCGACGACAGAGCAAGACTTGACGAATGGCTGTCCCACACCACAGAGATAGACGGTATGGAGGTGGTTGTATGCCGTGATGTCAGGCAGGAGACATATTTCCGCGTAAGGACAAGGGATCTGGGTGATCATGGATCACATATCGGTTTCATATACATTCTCCACGATACCACGGACACACTGCTCAGGATACGCGCCATGGAGGAAGCCAATACAGAGCTTGAACGCGCCGCCAGGATGAAGTCGGACTTCCTTGCGAATATGAGTCATGAGATACGTACCCCCATGAACGCTGTCATAGGCATGGCGGAGATAGCGCTTAGAGAGGAACTTCCTGCCAACGTGGCTGATTATCTTGCCCAGATCAAGAACTCGGGTCGTAACCTGCTTGCGATAATCAACGATATCCTCGATTTCTCCAAGATCGAAGCGGGACGAATGGAGATAATACCCGAACGTTATGAGCCTCTGTCCGAAATAAATGATATAGCCAATATCATGATGACGAGAGTTGGAGACAAGGAACTGGAGATATTCGTCCTATCCGACCCGGATATACCGCATGCTCTTGAAGGGGATTCAATGCGTATACGTCAGGTCATCATAAATCTGGCCAATAACGCGGTAAAGTTCACACATGAGGGTGTTGTCGCCATACTTATGTCGTGCGAGAACATATCCGATGATGAGGTCATGATGACATATCATATCAAGGATACGGGTATGGGCATCAAGGAGGATGACTTTAAGAAGCTGTTTGTAAGCTTCCAGCAGGTGGATTCCAAGCGAAATCGTTCCGTAGAGGGTACAGGTTTAGGACTTGCAATCTCCAAACGACTGGTTGAAGCCATGGGCGGCACTATAGGTGTTACGAGCGTGTATGGAGAGGGATCTGATTTTTATTTCAGTATTCCTCAGAAGGTACTTGATTGGACGAGGGAACTTACCGTGACCGACGCCACGCATAAGCATGCCTATGTCGTAAACGATGATCCCAAGATGTACGGTATGTTTTTAAAAGAGATGGAGAAGCTTGGTGTGGACGGTTATGCGATTTCTTCTCCCGATGAATATATCCCTACCGGTGAAAAGGATTATGTATTCTTCGCTGAGGAAGGATACAACGATCGGGCTCGCGAACTGCTTGATAAATATCCTGATATTACGGGAGTCATACTTACAGGCTTTGATTCCGCGTTTGTTCCGGACAGAAACAATCTGCACGTGATGAGACGCCCCGAAACAACTCTTAACATGGTCATGACGTTAAACGGCAGTGAACTTCATGTAAGACAGTCGGATGATTCCGACGGCTTTGAGATAGATTTTGCCGCACCGGAGGCTAAAATACTGATTGTCGATGACAACGCGATCAATATTACCATCGCGGAAGGACTCATGCAGCCGATACATGCGCAGTGCCACTCGGCATTAGGCGGTATGGCAGCGATAAATATGATCAGAAATAATGACTTTGACATCATACTTATGGATCACATGATGCCCGAGATGGACGGAATAGAGACAACGCAGTTTATCAGGGAGAATATACCCGGGGCTAAGGACACTCCAATCATCGCGCTTACCGCTAACGCTATGGAGGGCGCCAGGGATATGTTCCTTAACGCCGGAATGAATGACTTCATAGCCAAGCCGATAGAGATCAAGAATCTTGTCACGGTGCTTAAACGCTGGCTGCCGGAGAATAAGATGATTCCGGCAGATGATCCGGGTGCGGCATCCGGAAATACGATCCCCCGGATAGATTATCCGGGACTTGATACCGGCGCGGCCATCAAAGCCATCGGTCTGCCTGAACTATATAACAAGATAGTAGAAGAGTATTACCGCACCGGAGAATCCAAGCATGCCGACATACAACGAGCATATGAGGCCGAAGACTGGACCGGTTACACCATCAAGGTGCATGCGCTAAAGAGCAGCTCGCGCCAGATAGGTGCCTCGGCTCTCGGCAATATAGCCGAGAAGCTTGAGAATGCCGGTAAAGCTATGGATCTGGATATTATACATGATAATCACGCTGAAGCTCTCAGGATGTTTAAGGAGCTGCTTGACGGACTTGCGCCTTATTTCGCTGAAGACGGTGATGAAGGCGATGCCGATCTGCCTTTGGCGGATGATGATATGCTTGCGGCCGCCCTTGACAGGCTTAAGAGTGCCTGTGAGGATCTGGATATGGATGCCATGGAGTCTGTCAGGGATGAACTTAAGGGTTATTCGTATCCGGCAGAGAAGCGGGATGATATAGGCGCACTGTATAAGGCTATAGATAGCATAGATATCGATACATGCGAGGAACTGATCGCACGGCTCAGATGACGCATCGCCGGATCCGATACTGGCGGGCAAAAGAACGGCAGATCCGGAGGGAGATACGTCTGAGGACGCCCAGACTCCGTCTGAGGTCGTAGGAGTCGAAATTGTCCTTGATCCTCCGAGAGACGGTATACATCCCAAGGCGCTTCCCAAGATACTTTTGTATAACGTCAGGAATACGATGCACAGAACTAAGTATTAAATACCGAGTGATTTTACTGTGGAACCAATACAAAATAAGCCGATTTACGATAGTGGAATTCTGAATGTGTTCTATGTCAAGAAAATGCGGTCATATGACCGCATTTTCTTGACTTTTTAGGATCCTTGAGTATAATATAAAGTACACGGAGGTGACCGAGTGAGTAATCAAGCGAGCACGTCGGACATCGCCAGTTATCTTACAGAAGTTAAGAGACTGCTGTCCGCAGGAAAATATGATTTTGTTCCAAGAAGAAAAAATATGCAAGCATTGGCGCAACATGGTCTTACAATCGCAGATGCAAAGAATGAGATTTTAGGGCTTGTTGTCGGTGATTACTACAAAGGCCCTAAGCAGGATTTCGATCCAAATCGTCCTGGCGACATATGGGAATTCAAGAAGCACATTGATGGAATGCAGTTTTACGTAAAGGTAAAAATTGTACAGGAAAACGGAGAGGATATCTTGAAATGTCTTGCATTCCATGAGGACGATTTCGCTTAGGAAAGGAGGTGGCGTCAATGAGAAAGTATTGCGAGGAATGTGGAAGAGAAGTTGAAACAAAAGTCATTACAAAGAAAGAATCATATGACGTTTGTGGCGAATCTATTGAAGTGGATGCGCAGATATTAGTTTGTGCAGAGTGTGGTGAAGAGTTTTATTGTGAAGAGCTTGATAATGCCACTCTGATTCGGGCATATAATGAGTACCGAAGAAGACATAAGCTCTTATTGCCTGAAGAGATTAAAAAGATCAGAGAGCAGTATGGGCTTAGCCAGAGAAGTTTTGCAAAACTCCTGAATTGGGGAGATAAAACTATCTGCCGATATGAGAATGGATCAATTCAAGACAAGGCACATAATAGTCTTCTGTTATTCTTGCGTGAGCCTGAAAATATGAGA
>JAFSTN010000033.1 GCA_017450485.1 Lachnospiraceae bacterium | reverse complement strand
CCGTACTCAATAAACTGTTGTATACTGTTAATCATTAGGGAACACCTCCTGTGAGTTTATATTGGCTTGAGCACCAAATATAAACTATATCACGAAGGTGTTCCCTTTTCTTTCTTTGTCCTACAAAAAAGTTACGCTATCCGGCTCACATTCATTTATTCTTTCAGGTCTTCGAAATAAGATCTATCCCCAGTTATCAAGTATCTCTATACACGAATCGACATCCAGACGATCAACAGCTGCTTTCAGACTGTCAAATTTGGTCTGCCAGAATTCACTGTAGCTGAACTTATCCATCTCGGCTATGACATCTTCCATCATATCCATATCCAGATCATCTATCGCTACGCGCATTTTCCCGAACAGGCTTCGAAGATCTTCCATACGGGCTTCGGGTTTGGTTGCATTACTCTCCGTATCAGATCCGGCGTTTTCTTCAAACAGATAGGATAACTTATCTTTGAGAGCAAGATAAGTATTCAACAGTTGGGCGTTATTACCTGCGATGGTAGCGATATCGAGTTCCTTGCCTGCTATCTCAAGCTTATAAGCAAGCTCGCCCAGCTCCATTGCACCTATCTGTCTCGAGGAACTCTTCAGCGCGTGGACTTCTATCGCATATTGAGACCAGTCAGCCTTTTCATAGTATTCCCTTATAGCATTCGCTTTTGTATCGATCACAGAATAATAAGACCTGAGTATATTCATATACAGCTCTTTGGAACCGAGCATATCGATCGCGGTGTGGGTATCGAGTTCCGCAATGACAGGATACTTATCTTCGGATGATACAGTATTGGTGTTCGCTGCTTCCTCTCCCGGTCTTCGGCCTCGCCGGATCTTCTCGGGCGGAAGAAACTTTCTGACCGTGTCTACCAGGACTCTGACCTCTACGGGCTTGGCTATAAATCCGTCCATTCCCTCCTGTTTAAACAGTTCTCTGGCTTCACTTACGGCATTTGCGGTAAGGGCTATGATCGGAACGTCCTTATACTGAGGCATGGTGCGGCGGATTATCCTGGTAGTATCCACACCGTCCAGTTCCGGCATCATATGATCCATAAACACAATATCATACTGCTTATGTTCCATCATGTGTATGGCTTCTTCTCCGCCGGTAGCAATATCAACTTTTGCTTTGAGAGGTTCAAGCAGCCCCTGTGCTACTGTCAGGTTCACGATATTATCGTCAACAACAAGCATATTCGCATCTTCGGCTGTAAAATTGTATATTTCTTCAGGACCTGCCTCAAAGTTTACATGAGTAATATCACTGTCATTTATCAGATTCCCGAGATTAAGTACGGATATAGGCTTTCTGATGAATCTGAGCTGAGTGTATTCGGACAGTTCTCTGGTATCGGCAAAGGTATCGGAGATCACTACCGGAGTTATATTCAATTCATCGTTGATCCCTGTAAGTGTGTCGGGATCGAAGTATTTCTGATCCAGGAAGAAAAAAAGCTGACTGCCATCTCCGGCCTGCTTGGCCCATTCTTTCAGGTCTCTTTCCCTGTTATCGTAATCATTGAAAATCCTGACATTGACTCCGAGCTTTTCGGCATCACTTACGAATGACTGCTGTACATTCGCACCGTCCAATGCGGCACCGAGATAAACATTTTCGGGATCATCTATTGTAACGGAAGGCAGTGATACCACAACTTTTTGGGGCACCTCAAAGGAAAACGTGGATCCCTCCCCGTATACACTCTCAACAGAGAGATTTCCGTCCATAATATCGAGCAGCATCTTACATATGCTCAACCCCAGACCGGTACCTTCTATATTTCTGTTTCGTTTGGAATCAACCTGCTGGAATGAATGAAAAATCTTGTCAAGGTCTACTTCTTTGATACCTATGCCGGTATCGATAACAGAGCACTTGAGTAAAACACTTTCATAACCTGCCCATTCGTAATCTACCGAAAGTCGAACATAGCCTTCATTTGTGAATTTGGTGGCATTATTGCACAGATTGATGAGAATCTGTCTCAAACGTACAGTATCACCATATAGAGCTGTCGGGATATTGGGATTGATATCAAGAATAAGCTCGACATCTTTATCAACCAGTCGAGTCATGATGATGTTTGCGACATCATCGATAAGACTTAACGGCTCATATTCAACGGGTATCAAGTCCATCTTACCCGCTTCGATCTTGGAATAATCAAGGATATCGTTAATGATAGCCAGAAGTGAATTTCCCGAATTCTTGATCTGTCTGATGTAATCGGCTGCTGTCTCGGAAAGATCTTCACGTAATGCCATCTCGGCAAATCCGATGACCGCATTCATCGGAGTGCGGATCTCGTGGCTCATATTTGCGAGGAAATCGCTTTGCATCTTAGCCGCTCTTTCAAGTTCCTCGTTAGCTTTGATCGTCAGATATTTACCATAAGCCATATCCGAAAGAACGCTTGATATCCGATAAAGATACTGTGCAGCTTTATCTATCTGCTCCTTCGGTAAGATCGGAACCTTCTGAATGGCATCCCAATACTCGTCCTCGTTTATGCCCAGATCTCTGGCGATATCACGTATAAAAGCTTCATCCGGCGGCTCGGATAATACCTGACCGCCGATGAAGCAACCTACCATTGAACCGTCTATTATGACGGGCGAGGAGAAATCAATAAGACCCGAATGGCATACATATGTTGTGAACTTGCCGGTACGCATGGTTATCTCAGCACCGTACCTGTCGCATTCTTCACACATGCTTCTGCCAAGCTCAGAACAGCGGGTATATTTCATACAGTAATCGGTGAAATTGGATCCTTCGGTAATGGGTTTTCCGTCTGCCTCTGTTGTCAGAGCGGCCATACCGGTCATATCCGAAAAGGAATCCTGAAAATTCTGCAAAATATCCCTGTCGATGAGATCAATAAGCTTGATATCAAGTTTTGAGGGCTTATTATTCCTCACTATTCTCTGCTACCTTAGCAGCTCTTGCAGCAACTTCCTTCTCCTGAACATCCGAAGGAGCCTGCTCATAGCGCGTGAATTCATATTCATATACGCCGCTTCCGCCGGTCATGGAACGAAGAACCGTACAGTAACCGTTCAGGCTTGCACTGGGAATCTCGGCCTCTACGCATGTCTTACCATCTCCGGCAGGATTCATACCGAGGACACGTCCGCGTCTCTTATTCAGATCACCCATTACATCACCGGTATATGTATCGGGTACGGTGACCTTGAGTGTGTAGATGGGCTCAAGAAGAACAGGACCTGCCTCCATAAATCCTTTCTTAAATGCCTGGAGTGCGGCAGTCTTGAATGCCATCTCCGATGAATCAACCGGATGATAAGATCCGTCGTAGAGAACGGCTTTTACGCCTACAACGGGATATGCGGCCAGAGGACCTCTGGTAACACCTTCGGCAATACCCTTTTCAACTGCAGGGAAGTAATTCTTCGGTACTGCACCGCCGACAACTTCCTGTTCAAACTCATACTGCTTTTCTGTATCAGCTGCAGGTGAGAACCTCATCTTTACATGACCGTACTGACCGTGACCGCCGGACTGCTTCTTATACTTGTATTCAACATCAGAAGTCTTACGGATAGTCTCTCTGTATGCGATTTTGGGATCCATAAGCTCTATCTGCACCTTGTATTCGTTGGCAAGTCTGGAGGAAATGACATCAAGCTGCATATCGCCGATACCATAGATCAGAGTCTGCCTGTTCTCTGCATCGGATACAACCTTTAAGGTCTGATCTTCGTGACTCATCTTCTGAAGTGACTGGGCTACCTTGTCGATATCATTCTTGTTGGGAACGAAATATCTCTTAACGGTATAAGGCTTGGATATCTCGGCCTTGCCGTATCTGATGGTAGTGGCTTTGGTTGAAAGCGTATCACCGGTACGAGCGGCTGTCAGCTTGGCGATGGCGCCTATATCGCCTGCGTGAAGCTCGGAAATCTCTTCAGGCTTGGAGCCTCTCATGATATAGAGCTTGTTTATCTTCTCTTCAACTTCCTTGTCATCGTTGTACAGAGTATCATCAGACTTGATAACACCAGAGCATACTTTGATCAGGGAATACTTACCGATGAAGGGATCAACGATGGTCTTGAAGATATATGCGCTCTTCGGCTTCGAGAAATCATAGTTTGCTTCGAATACTTCGTTAGTCTTAAGATTAACGCCTGCAAGCGAATGCATCTCGGGACTGGGCATATACTTAACGATATCGTCAAGCAGAGTATATATACCCTGGCAAAGGATGGATGAACCCATGGAAACGGGAACTATGGAGCAGTCACCTACATTCTGTCTGAGAGCGGCTCTTATCTCGGCCTCCGAGAAGGTCTCTCCGCCGAAATAACGCTCCATCATATCTTCGCTGGTCTCTGCCACAGACTCCATCAGAGTCTCTCTGTATTCCTCAAGATAGGGCTTGTTGTAGTCGGGGGTATCGCAGGGAACTACTTCCTTGCCTTCCCATCTGTATGCCTGCTCGGCAATGACATTTACATATCCGACGAACTTCTCGCTCTCTCTGATAGGAAGATGGAAAGGAGCTATCTTCTTGCCGTATTTGGCGGTCAGAGCTTCAACAACATCCTTATAAGATGCATTGTCTATATCCATATCGGTAACGAATACGAATCTGGGAAGCTTATACTTCTCGCACAGCTCCCATGCTTTCTCGGTACCTACTTCAATACCTGCTTTGCCGGATACAACGATGATAGCGGCATCGGCAGCGGATACAGCTTCTTCTACTTCACCAACGAAATCAAAGAATCCGGGAGTATCAAGAATGTTGATCTTCGTATCCTGCCACTCAAGCGGTACTACGGATGTGGTGATAGAGAAGCCGCGTTTCTGTTCCTCCTTACCGTAATCGCTTATGGTGTTGCCGTCTTCAACTTTACCCATACGTGAAGTAAGACCTGCAAGATAGGCCATAGCTTCGGTCAACGTTGTCTTTCCGCATCCGCCATGTCCCAAAAGAACCACATTACGAATCTTGTCAGTTGTGTAGATATTCATGAAACCCTCCGTTCTCGGGCACTGTGTACCCTTATTTGATTTGTGGTCAAATTATCTAAAAAATGATAATTTATCATAACCCCATTGGATATATTTTACTAAAATCGGACTGCTTATACAAGTTTTTTAAGCAAATATGATATTATGAGAAAGTCCATACAATATATAGTTTATGAGGTATCAACAAACATGTCGGGGATCACATTTGGTTTTATAGGACTGGGACTTATCGGCGGATCTATCGCTAAAGCATTGCGGGCTGTATACCCGGACTGCAGAATATATGTAAATACACGCAGTCAGGCCACATCCGATGCGGCAGTCAGCGATCATACCGCTGATAAGGCAATTGGTTTGAACGATGCAGCTCTCGCCGAATGCGATTATCTGTTCCTGTGTGCACCCGTCGAGAATAATAATGCCCTGCTTTCCGAAATTGTCCCTTATATAGGGGATAAGACCGTTATTTCCGATGTGGGGAGCGTCAAGAGTCCGATTCTTGCGGAGGTTATCAAGCTTGGACTTGAATCGCGGTTTATCGGCGGTCATCCCATGGCAGGTTCGGAAAGATACGGCTATGCCAATTCAGATCCGTCAATTCTCGAAAATGCGTATTACATACTTGCGCCGACCGATACGGTGGCTCGGGACCGCGTGGATGAGTTACACGGTATCGTTGAGGCAATAGGTGCAATCCCTCTTATCCTGGATGCGGCTTCACACGACTATGTTACCGGTGCCATCTCCCATCTGCCCCACGTTATAAGTGCCGCTCTGGTGAATCTGGTCCATGACGAAGACAGTCCCGATGCCATTATGAAAACAGTGGCTGCAGGCGGTTTTAAGGATATTACCCGTATATCTTCTTCTTCACCGGATATATGGCAGCAGATATGCATGACCAACAAAACGAATATAGTTGTGCTTCTTGATAAGTATATCGAATCTCTTAAGAGCATCCGGGGCCAGATAGATAATGATTCGGAAGCGAATATCCATGATTTCTTTGAACATGCCCGTGATTACCGTGAATCGTTTACCAGTGTAAATGCCGGCCCTATTAAGACCCAGTACGTGATCACAGTCGATATCGCCGATGAACCCGGCTCCATAGCAGCCATTGCCGGTCTTCTAAGCGAACATGACATAAACATCAAGAACATAGGCATCAATCATAACCGTGAGTTTGCCGAAGGTGCTCTGCGTATAGAGTTCTATAAAAAAGAACATACCGATAGTGCCATACGCATAATGAAGGATCACGGTTATTCTATTCATTCAAAAGATGACAACTGACACATATACCGTCCCATGTATAGCGGACAAGATTCAACATGACAAACCTGACTTTCCCGTCTTTGTATCCGTGCCCGGTTCCAAAAGCATAACCAACCGGGCAATGCTTATTGCTGCACTTGCGAATGGGGAATCAACCTTAAAAGGAGCCCTGCTGTCCGGAGATTCAAGGGTTTTCATCGAGTGCATGCGTCGGCTGGGTATAGATATCAGCGAGACTGCCATTCCGGATAACACAGGCGATCAGGATGGTTATGCAGAAGTCGATCTTACGGGAAATGTAGACTTAAAAGTAAAAGGATGTGCGGGAAGACTGCCCGCTTCAGCCGATCTAAATGTCGGAAGCGCCGGTACGGCTGCCAGATTCCTGACAGCTGCTCTGGGAGTGTCACATGGTACATATCATATCGATTCCTCCGATCAGATGCGTAAGCGTCCTATGGAACCCCTGCTCAATGCTCTCACGGAGCTTGGATGTGACATAGAGTTTGATGCGGAAACCGGCCATTTTCCTTTTACGCTGTCTTCCGTCGGTTTTGGCAAAGACCGTATCAATATCGATATCAGTGACAGTTCGCAATTCTTAAGTGCATTGCTTATATCCTCGGTATTGTCGGATCATGATATCCGTATTGATGTGACAGGATCACACGGTATGTCCTATGTTGAGATGACATGTGCCATGATGTCCGGCTTCGGTGTATCGGTATATGCCCCCGGTCATTTCTACAGCATTAGATCCGGGCAGAAATATACAGGCAGAACCTTTGATATTGAGCCGGATGCTTCCGCAGCTGCATATTTCTATGCGATGGCACCTGTTCTGGGCATTGAAATAGGTGTCAAAGGTATACACCGTGACTCTATACAGGGCGATCTCCAATTCGTCCGTGCATTGATCGATATGGGGTGTACGGGGACAGAAACCGAAAAAGGAATGCTGGTCGGACCTCCACCGGATGGTGTGATCCATGGTATCGATATAGATATGTCAGCTTTTTCCGACCAGGCCATCACTCTGGCATGTGTAGCCGTCTTTGCCGACTCTCCCACGACTATCAGAGGTGTGGGACATATACGTAAGCAGGAATCCGATCGTCTGAGCGGTATCGCGACCGAACTCGGACGTATGGGTATACATACCGATATGACAGATGATTCCATAACCATCTATCCTTCGGAGCCCCAACCGGCGACCATCCGGACTTATGACGATCACCGTATGGCCATGGGCTTCACATTGATAGGTCTGAGAAGTCCCGGCATCGTGATCGACAACCCCGGCTGCTGTTCCAAAACATTTGAAAACTATTATACAGTTCTCGAAAATCTCATTAAGGAGCTGCTTAATTCTTAAAACTGTGAACCGGGGCGGGTATCCGTCCCGTTCTGTTTATAAATGCATCACATGAGAACTGATTTACGGGCATGATGGGCGCATATCCGAGCAGCCCGCCGAATTCAACCTTATCTCCCACACCTTTTCCTATTACAGGAATCACACGTACGGCAGTGGTCTTCTGATTGATCATGCCTATAGCCATCTCATCGGCTATGATGCCTGAAATGGTAGCAGCCTTGGTGTCTCCGGGGATAGCGATCATATCCAGACCTACTGAACATACACAGGTCATGGCTTCGAGTTTTTCAACTGTCAGAGCTCCTGCTTCTACGGCATCGATCATGCCCTGATCTTCAGAGACCGGTATGAAGGCGCCCGATAATCCTCCAACATATGAGCTGGCCATTACACCGCCCTTCTTGACCTGGTCATTGAGCATCGCAAGAGCGGCTGTAGTACCGGGAGCACCGGCATATTCAAGTCCCATTTCACACAGTATATCGGCAACGGAATCGCCTATGGCCGGTGTGGGCGCCAGAGACAGATCTACTATTCCGAACGGTACATCCAGCATACGTGATGCTTCTTTGGCTACCAGCTGTCCTACTCTGGTTACCTTAAATGCAGTCTTCTTGATAGTTTCACACAGAGTCTCGAAATCGGCTCCTCTGACCTTTGACAGGGCATATTTCACAACTCCGGGGCCGCTGACACCGACATTTATCACCGCATCAGGCTGAGTCACACCATGGAAGGCACCCGCCATGAAAGGATTATTATCGGGAGCATTCGTAAATACCACAAGCTTGGCGCAACCGAGACAATCTCTGTCGGCGGTTTTACGTGCTGTATCCAATATGATCTCGCCCATCAGACGCACGGCATCCATGTTGATGCCATCGCGGGTTGATCCGAGATTTACGGAACTGCATACCAGCTCGGTCTGCGATAAAGCGTCGGGGATCGACCGGATCAGAAGTTCATCGGCAGGTGTCATACCCTGGTTGACCAGAGCAGAGTATCCGCCAAGGAAATTAACTCCTACGGTTCCGGCCGCCTTATCAAGAGTTTTGGCGATCTTCACAAAATCATCGGTACTTTTGGCGGCACCGCCTCCGATAAGGCTGATCGGGGTAACGCTTATCCTTTTGTTTACGATCGGGATACCGAACTCTCTTGATATCTCTTCTCCTGTTTCTACCAGGTGTTCTGCTTTATGCGTGATCTTGTCATAGACTTTACCGCATACTCTGTCTATATCACTGTCCGCACAGTCAAGCAAAGATAATCCGAGCGTAATCGTACGCACATCCAGATTATCCTTTTCTATCATGTTGTTTGTTTCGTTTACTTCAAATAAGTTGATCATAATACGCTCCGGTTTATAATTTCATGTACATTAGATGCGATGCATCATATCAAAGATCTCTTCTTTCTGAGCGTGTATGACCACTCCTATTTCTTCTCCTATAGCATCCAGATTGTCGGCCAGATCCGCAAACTGCTTATCACTCGTGCCCATATCGACAACCATCATCATGTTGAAATATCCCGAAACTATAGTCTGAGATATATCAAGGATATTGATATGATTATCGGCCAGATATGTACATACTCTGGCTATGATTCCGACAGTATCTTTTCCGACTACGGTGATTATTACTTTTTCCATTTATGTACTCCTTATGGTGTTTCTTTATTGTTCGCTAAGTATTACATTTAAAAGTTAACACATAATGTGGGTTCGCTTCGTTTGGCGACTGTCAGGGGAAAATCACCTCCCTTATAGGGGGTATCGCTTGCAGTTATTTCCATACGGACTGATTCAAAAGCCAATTCGGGTATATTATTCTCATGGCTCAGATGGCCGAGGATAATATGCTTCATATTGTCATGGAGAACACGGCTTAAAAGCTTGCCTGCGTTTTCATTGGAAAGATGGCCTCTGTCGCCGAGTATACGTTGCTTGAGAGGATAAGGATACGGTCCTACCTGAAGCATATTTACATCGTGATTGGATTCTATCATCAATACATCGAGCCCCTGAAGCCCGTCGACGATATAATCATTATAGAAACCGAGATCGGTGACTATGGCACTCTTCTTTTGGCCGCACTTGAATCTGTAGGCGACGGGATCGATAGCATCATGCGATACACGCATGGGATTGATCTCTATATCGCCTATTATAAAAGGCTTATCGGGAGATACGTCATTAAACAATGTATGATCGATCCTGCCTACCCAGGATGAATTAAGAATCGCATCGGCAGTGAGCGATGTTGTGTATATCGGAATACCGTACTTACGGGCCAATACTCCGAGTCCGCCTATATGATCGCTGTGCTCATGGGTTATAAGTATGCCGGATATATCATCCATGGACAGATCAAGTGAATTGATCCCGGCTGTTGTTTTTTTGCCGGATATACCGCAATCCACTATCAAATGAGTGTTTTGCGAACCGACATATATGCAGTTTCCGCTGGATCCGCTTGCTATAGGGCAGATTCTCATGTCATATCACCGTTATTTCTGCCAGTATACTTCTATCTTGTCGCCCTCATCGATATTCTCCATATACTGGGCATCGTGACCGTTTAGCGTGGTAACGACCGCACTGCCCTGCGGAGTCGAAAGGTCGAAATCTATAAATGCAAATACATCTACAAATACATATTCGGCTTTACCTGAAAGAATGACCGGTTCTCCGTTTACTTCAACGGTGATGTCATGTACTATACCGGCATCTGCGAGACTCTTGGAGGTATTGGTTTCCGATCCTCCAGCTTTACTGTCATCGGAATCGGCTTCTTCTTCATATGTTGCATTGCCTTCGTGTCTGTCGGCAAAAGTAGTCTCATATGCTTCGCTTTCTTCGGGACGTTTATATTCTATATCTTCATCGCCGTCAGGTAGCTTATCGAATTCGCTGTCGTTCTCATAATCATCCAGCTTGAGCTCTTCAAGTGTCCATACCACATCAAAATTCGCATATATTGGGGTATCCATATCCGCTTTTTTGTTGTTTACATAGACATTCATCTGGGGATTGAGCACAACATCCATAAATTCAATGACCTGGGCGACGGTATAGAAATCAACCATATGGATATCATCACCCGACTTTATCTCATAAAACTCGGATTGAAGCTCACCGTTGACGGATGCAAACTTCGGAAGTGAAATGGTCTGTCCGTTGATAACGATATCCATGGTTGAACCGTATTCGGGTATTTGACCGATCTCAAGATGTGCAGGATTACCGGCAGTTGATTCGATGACTTTGATCTGATCCTTATCCTTGATCTCGGTATGGATATCGGCAGCGGCTCCGTTGACAAATACCTGAGCGCTTTCTCCAGGTTCGCCGCGCTGCATACGTGCCACACCGTTTACAGAATAATGCAGAGGAGTACCCCTCTTCGGGAAAAGATCCTCATTGGAGAACTGAGCCTGCATAGCCGCATCTATAACCGTTGATTTGCCGTTGTCATACAGCTTCACGCTGCGGCCGTTAAAGCTTACATAGATAAAGTTATTGCTCTGATCATAATAGCTTAAGCAGATACCGATAGGAGTTACAAGCAGAGAATCAATGGTCAGATCTTCATGCTGGAATATGACCTTGCTCATCACTTCACGGCCTCTGATCGCCACGCGCTCGGGCAACAAGCCCAGACGTTCAGCCAGAGCCTCCGTGTAGCCTTTCATGCGGCCGCCGCCACCTACAACGAATACGGCACTGACGGATTTGTCACCGTTAAGCTCTTTGATCTTGGCAGCAACAAGATCCGCCATTTCATTGATGACGGGCTCGGTTGCTTTGGACAGGTCGTCGGTGGTTATGGTCTGCTCCAGGCCAATAATGTCTTTATATACGACTTTATCAGCATTTTCGGCATCTTTTTTGATCTGATCCGCCGTATTGAAATCAACCAGGCAATGCTGGCATACGGCTTCGGTGATAGCATCTCCGGCTTTGGGGATCATGCCGAAAGCAACAATTGTACCGTCCTTGGTAATGGAAATATCACTGGTACCCGCACCAACGTCTACGAGTGCGATATTCAGCATCCTGTACATTTCGGGAATGGCCAGTGATATGGCTGCAATAGGCTCCAGAGTAATGTTCGCAACATTCAGATCTGCAATGGACACTGCTTTATAGAGACCATCAACTACGTCATCCGGAAGAAATGTAGCAATCAGGTCACAGCCTATCTTACGGGCATTATGCCCTTCCAGATTACCCATTTGATAGCCGTTCAGATAATATCTGACTACGGAATAGCCGACACAGTAGAAATGCATATCCCGCATCGAATCATCTTCATCATTGCTGATCTCGTTATATGCCGATTCGATACCCTGTGTGTTCAGCGAAAAAATATCCTCATCGGTTACGGATCTCTCTGCGCTGAACTCTTCCTCAACATGAACCTGTATCGTACGGAGAACACGACCTGCGGCAGCTATACATACATCTGTAAGCTTCTGTCCGATGGCTTCCTCAAGTTCTTCCTTTACATACCTGATTGTCTCGCCAACCTTGGCTATATCATGGATCTGGCCATCGAGCATGGCTCTGGTCTCGTGCTCTTTCGCTCTCTGTGCTACAACATAGAACAGATCACCCTGCTTATATCCGACGGTTCCGACGATGCTTCTCGTACCTATATCCAGACCGAAAACCAAGCTTTCAGGATAATTCATCTGAGCCTCCATTCCTTAATCCATAAGCGCATCCACCTGCGCATAAGTAGCTGTCAAACTTTCGCTGTTATCGATGACATATTTACAATACTTCATATATGTCTGATCATCGAGTTGTGAATCCATGATCGAATCTATTTTCTCATCGGAGTATCCCCGGCTTGCTTTAAGTCGCTGCCTGCGCACAGCTTCATCAGCACGGACATACCACAATTCATCCAGGATCTCGTAATACTTTTCCTCTATCAAAAGAGCGGCTTCCAGGACAAAATAATCATATTTGCCATATTCGCGTTCACGATTTATCCTGTCATTAATGTAATCCTTTACTGCCGGATGTATTATACCGTTCACCGCGCGAAGCAGATCACTGTCGGCAAAAATCCTGGCAGCCATGGCATTTTTGTTGATAAAGCCATCACTATCAAGTATATCACGGCCGAGAACATCCACTATCCTGTCATAGCATATATGTCCGGGACTTTCGAGTTCATAAGCCAGCTTATCAGCGTATATGATAAGAGCATTGTTTTTTTCGGCAATATATTCGAGTACAGCCGATTTGCCGCTCCCGACACCACCGGTGATTCCGATAGTCTTCATTATTTTGCCTCGTACCAGTCTTTGCCTGTGTGAAGGTCTGCGATCAGCTCGACCTTCAATTCCGCCGCATTTTCCATTTCGGTTTTCAGGATATCGCTTACCCGTTCAATCTCATCTGGATATGTATCTATCAGCAATTCATCGTGAACCTGAAGAACTATACGGGATCTGAGCCCCTCGGTACGTAACTTACGCCATACGGCGATCATTGCAATCTTCATGATATCGGCAGCTGTACCCTGTATAGGCGAGTTCATTGCCACACGCTCTCCGAACTGTCTCTGCATGAAATTTGAGTTCTTAAGCTCAGGTATGGGACGTTTACGACCATATAAGGTAGATACATATCCTTTATTCCTGGCCTGTTCAACAGCGTCGTTCAGATATGCATGTATCCCGGGAAAAGTCTCAAAGTAATTGCGGATATACTCTTCCGCTTCCTTACGGCTTACTCCGATATCTTCGGACAGTCCGTAAGAAGAAATGCCGTAAACTATACCGAAATTAACAGCCTTGGCTCGGCGCCTGAGAAGATCGGTCACTTGATCGGCGGGCACTCCGAATACCTTTGACGCAGTGATCCGGTGTATATCCGCGCCTTCGGAGTATGCGGCGATAAGCTCCTCATCACCGGCCATATGTGCAAGTATCCTCAGCTCGATCTGGCTGTAATCGGCATCGGCGAAAACACATCCCTCCGACGGAATAAAAGCGCGTCTGAGGCCTCTGCCCAGTTCGGTTCTGGTCGGGATGTTCTGCAGATTGGGATCCGATGAGGATATACGTCCGGTAGCGGTAATGGTCTGATGGAAAGTAGATCTGATACGATCATCCTCATCTATATACTCGGTCAGTCCGTCGGCATATGTGCTCTTGAGCTTGCTGACGGCCCTGTATTCCAATATGTCAGCTACGATCGGCTGGTCGGACATCTTCTCAAGTACATCCGCCGCAGTTGAGTATCCGGTCTTTGTCTTTTTACCGCCGGGAAGATTCATCTTCTCGAAAAGAATAACACCGAGCTGCTTGGGGGACAGAATGTTGAACTCCTCACCGGCCTTTTCATATATGGCTTTCTCAAGCTCCTTCATTCGGATGCCGAGAGTCTCGGAGTACTCTTTCAGAGTATCTCTGTGTACTCTGACTCCTGTATGCTCCATGGATGCAAGAACTCTGGCAAGTGGCATTTCTATATCCGTAAACAGTCGGTACATACCTTCGTCACGAAGCTGTGAAGCTACTACGGGATAAGCTTCATATGTGATTTCGGCCACATATGCAGAATAACGGACAAGCCCATCGGGATCAGCGGATGCGGCATCCTTATAGCTGTGTGTTTTTCCAAGTAGTTGCTCTGCCTGAGGGATCATTCGCCCCAGATATCTGGAAGCTATATATTCGGCTTCATAGTGAGATCTGAGTGGATCAAGCAGATAAGATGCGATATGTATGTCAAAAGTCTTATCCTCAAGCAAATCGATATCAAGCAGTTCAAATACGCTCTTTGATCCAAATGTCAGAAATCTGACTCCGGAGATATCCAGGATATCCCTGATCCTTCCCCGAAGATAGTCTGACGTGATCATGCCTTCGCAGGCAATGGTGGTAACTTCGGATGCTGCAATACATACGGATACCACATGGATGTCGGATGAGCCTTTATCAACGGGTATAAACATCGATACCGGGATAAGCCCGTCTTCATCCGGGGCATATCCTGATGTCCCTTTGGTTTGAGTCAGAATATTCTTAAGCTCATTGAAAAATATCTCCGCCTTAACAAGATCGTTGATGGTCACAAAACCCTTTTCGGCCTCCCCTGCATCGCCGGATGAATCGGAATCGAACCTGTTTAAGTAATTCTTGAACTCAAGCTTCTTGAAATACTCATAAGAATTCGGATTGAAAAAATCTCCTATCAAAGCGTCTTCAATGCTGAAATCCACGGGAGAATCGATATTTATCGTAACGAGCTTACGTGCCAGATAAGCCTGCTCTCTGTCACGGATGAGGTTCTCCTTCTGCGCGGATGCTTTCATCTCATCCACGTGAGCATATATACCATCAATACTGCCGTATTCTGTAAGAAGCTTGGCTGCGGATTTGGGGCCTACACCCGATACACCGTGTATGTTATCCGAAGTATCACCCATCAGAGCTTTCATGTCGATGAATACAAGCGGTGTGACGCCGTATTCTTTCTCAACATCTGCAGGATAATAACTCTCTATGGTGGTTTTACCGCCTTTTGTCTTGGGAATGCGTATCCTGATATGTTCATCGGATATCTGCAGCAGATCCCTGTCTCCGGAAACGAGGCAGACATCCATCCCTTCGGCCTGACATTTCTTCGCAATGGTGCCGAGTACATCATCAGCTTCATATCCGGGCAAAGTCTTTACGCATATATTCATGGATCTGAGAACATCCTGGATCAGCGGGACCTGCTCGCGCAGTTCGGGTGCCATAGGGGATCTCGTTCCTTTGTATTCAGTATAAATCTCATGTCTGAAGGTGGGTGCATGAACATCGAAAGCAACTGTCAGATACTCGGGTTTCTCTTCTTCGAGTATCATAAACATGATATTCAGGAATCCATATATCGCATTTACATGGGTGCCTTCGGAGTTGGTCAGATCCGGAACTCCGTAGAATGCTCTGTTTAATATACTGTGACCGTCAATCAGTACAATTTTACTCATGGATCATCTCAAAAAGACCATATAAGCGCCGATAAACGCTGCAACAGTCATAAGAATAACGAGTACCACACCTATATTGCGCAACAAAAACAATCTGTTATGCACGTCAATATCATGATGTGATTCCCTGACCTTATCCGTCATTGCCGTTTGCAGATCATAGCTGTCCCCGGTACTGAGCGTACTTAAGCCCTCAGTGATCAAAAACTGGATAGACAGTTCCTCACTGCAATCATCACAATTATCTATATGCTCAAGAAAAGCCTGCAGATCTTTGGCATCCAGAGAATCCTCGAGATATGCAGGTATCATCGATACGGCTTTCTTACAATTCATCATCTTGTATTCTATCAAAATCACACCACAAAATAAAGTGGAAATATAGCATTATAACAGTGAATTTGTTATGATACATATAGTATTATTGTATCACAATGGGGTGTTCATATGAATGTTTTGACTGCGCCTACGAACCTGCGTGCGGAAGTCCATGATGAATATGCAAAGTTTTACTTTGATACGCTTGAAGGAGCTGCGGGTTACAGATTATCTTTCTTCAAGAATCCCGACAGTGTTTCTCCTTTCCGTGTCCGATACACAGAGAAAGCGGGCAAGCTGGTAAGAGGATTCAGGAATGATGTGGAATACTATGTCTCTATAGCCGCTTTCGTGCGTGACGAGGATTTTGATGAGATATACGGTGAGGAATCAGAACGTATCGGATTTACAACCGTATGCCCGGATCTCAAGGTCACCCGTAAGATCTGCATGAAAAAGGGTGAAAAGCAACATATTGATTATTCATACAAGAATAACACAACCTCTTATCCTGTCTTTTCATCAAATAATCCAAGTGTTGTTACGGTAAACGATAATGGAGATCTTTTTGCCGTGGCTAACGGTGAAGCCGATATAACCCTGTCTTTTCCCGGGAATGTTTCGGCAGAGATATCCGTATCGGTAGGTCGTAACTACTTCACTCTTCCGTCCGGCCGATTGATATTCACCGGGGATCTGATGTGTACTGCCTGGCATCAACGCAAGGCAGCATTATACGGATATGATTTCTCTTCATCCCTGAATGTGGCCAAAGATATATTCAAAACTGCGGATTATGTTATAGGCAACCTTGAAACAGTTACATTCGACAGTGCGCCTTACGAATGGGAACAATTACGTACAAAGGAGGGAGGTTCTAACTGCAACTCTCCTTCCAGATTTCTGGATGCATTAAAAATCGCCGGATTCAATATTCTGGTCACCGCCAATAATCATAACTGTGATTGCGGTGCGGAGGGGTTAGCCGAAACGGTATCTCTGATCAAGCGCAAGGGAATGATCAATTCCGGAACATGCTATGATAATCCGGTATTTGTGTATGCTGCCGGGATCAAGGTGGCTCTCATCTCACTGACCATGATCACCAATGGCATGGATATGGGTGAGCATATCGATACAGGCGGTCAGACTGCCGGAGTATACAGCGAAGAATATTGTAAGTCTCTGATCAAGGAAGCCGGGGATTCCGGGGCTGAATATATAGTCGTATACATGCATTGGGGCATGATGAACTCGTTCTCTGTTTCGGATGATCAGCGAAAAGCAGCTCAGTTCATAGCTGACTGCGGTGCCGATCTGATCGTTGGTTCTCATCCGCACCTGCTCCAGAAGACCGAAACACTTACATCCGTGATGGGTAAAAAAGTTCCGGTTGCATACTCTCTGGGTAATTTCCTGACATCCATGAAAGAAATGACCGGTAACAGGGATACTGCTGCCCTTGTGGTTGATATCAAACGGTCTGACGACGCCATCGTTTCATTCGTTTCGTTTATTCCGTTTTATTCCAGGATCCTTAAGAATGACATTTCGGTTGAGCCCGTTTACTTCCCGTTTTCTTATGAAGAGATAGAAGCCAAAGCACGGATCAACTATATAATGGGCAGTATGTCCATACCTATGCTTAAACCGCGCATACAATGCTTCGGATCTGTCATACTGCGTACATTGTTTGACGGTGTCGACAGATATGATGTGGATATGGATCACATACTTCTATCTCCCGCTTCTATAACCGGTGAAGGACATCCCGAATATGCCAACACAAAATACAGACGGGTAAATACCGATATTTCCAAAGAGCCGGTACTCACGAGATCTTATAATCCCAATGAATACTGTATGCTGGATTTCTATGCTGCGGCTTCTCTTAAGCTCCTGAAACTACGGGATACATATTATACCGCTAACGATGCCTTCTATCTGTCGGAATTCTATAAGGATCACAAAGACGAATTTACAGAGATAGAACAGCCTGACGCTACAGACATATGTACCGCTTATATCGAGACGATGTCGAACATGATACTTCAGGCATATGATCACAAGAATATAATTCTTCTTCGTTCTCGTATCCCCGAAATATCCGCCAATGGCAATACGCTGAAGCATGTAAACAAAATGTTCAACAGTCTGAACGACAGGATCGAGTGGCTTGAAGATCTGTTTATCGTTTATACAGACCCGATAGTTATAGATATATCAGGGGATTATTTTGCGGATAACACGGACACAGGTTCAATATCGAACTATGAGAACTTTTACTACGACAATGTTATAAATATCATAGATCAGATCACTCACGGCAGTACTGTCAGATACTATCATGAATCCAATCCGGATATGTGGTTCAGACGAGCCATGAAGTACTATGACAATATCAGCGAAAGCGGACATTGGAACTGGATGTGCAAGGATCAGGATGCGGCTTCGCACTTCCTGCAAAATGCCCCCAAATCATTCCTGGCCGAACACAGCAGAGAAATCATATATTTAAAAGAACATCACATAATGGAATTACGTGATGTTCCCTTCATCGAATATATGTCTCCCGAAATGCAGGATATGGCTGCAATGATCATAGAATCCGTAAATACCGATGATGCCGGTGACGAATCAGATCAAAAGCTTGAATAGCCGTAGTAATCTTCTATTGCCATCATCCAATATGCGAGATATTCATCTTTGAACATGTCGGATGAGTACTCTGTGGAACCATTATTAAAGTAAACGGTTCTGTCTGCGTAGTTTACGATCCAGGTATCATCCCTGTTTTCAGCCTTGACCTGATAATGGTATTCAGCTGCATTATTTGCATCCAGATCAGCTTCTTTTACGCGTACATCAATATTATGGAAGTTATTAGCCATAGCCAGACACATGATCATGTTGCTTTCGACATCCTCGAAATCCGGATACATGGATGCATCCACGAGCATGGTTGACAACAGATCATAGAAGAACTCCCTGTTTATGACTCTGCCCTCTTCCAGAACTGTGTCATCGACGTAATCGAGAAAACCATTTAGATCTTTTCCGCCATATAATACGGTGGAACCATTCAAGTCACCGTTCGGAATAATCGTTATATCATTTCCCGCAAGTGTAACATCGGCATAGCCGTAAGCGTAATTCTCCGCATCGGATGTATCATTATCCGTGATCGGCGCGGGATCTGCAGCTCCGTTATCATCGTCAAAAGGGTCGGAAAAATCAGGTGATTCCATGGAATCTATGGCATCATCCAGACCTGTCTTTCTGACAGTATGAACAAACCATGCTATTGCGCCACCGATAATGAGAACTACGGCAATTACAATGATCGCTATGATCAGACCGGTTTTAGACTTTTCCCGGGGAGCCTGCGTGTAGGCAACCGGCTGTGATGCCTGGGGAGGCAACTGATAAGATGCGGTCTCAGGCTGAGGTACATATGTATTCTGTGCATCGGGTTGAGAAACCGGATTACCGCAATTGCCGCAGAATTTTACACCATCAGCTAATTCCGCACCACATTTAGGACAAATCATATTCTTTTCCTTTCTTTGAAAAACGGGGAAAATGCCGGCGGCGGGACGTTGAACTACGGTTCAAGTCCCTTACACCAGAGATTCATGTATTTTAAATGCCGGCGGCGGGACTTGAACCCGCACGACGTTACCGCCAACAGATTTTGAGTCTGCCTCGTCTGCCAATTCCGACACGCCGGCCTGCGTGTTTAACACACAATGAACATCATATCATTTACTTCATGCGTCCGCAAGAGATATAAGAATAAGCTTTCCTTGCTTACAGGATCGTAAACCGCAGAGAGTTACACTTCTACGATCGCCTTCTTTGGACATTTCTCAATACAGGTCCCGCATCCGGTACATTTGACCGGATCAATAACTGCCAGAGTGCCGTCCATCGTGATCGCATCACTCGGACAGTTCTTCATGCACATCATGCACCCCACACATCCGACATCGCAGGCCTTGATGACCACAGGCCCCTTGTCCTTTGATGAGCATGATACCATATACTTCGAGTCGTAAGGTATAAGTGTTATCAGATTCTTGGGACATACTTCGACGCATTTACCGCATGCCTTACATTTGTCCTTATCAACCTGCGCAACTCCGTTTACGACATGTATGGCATCAAACGGACATACTTCAGCACAGGAGCCGTAACCCAGGCATCCGTGATTGCAGGATTTGGGACCGCCGTTCGGTACGAACGAAAGCATACGGCAGTCTTCCACCCCGCTGTAATCATAATCGGTGCGTGTCTTATCGCAATCTCCCTGGCAACGGACAAAAGCAACCTGTCTCTCAGAGCTCTCAGCTTCTACTCCCATTATCTCGGCAATCTTAGCTCCTACGGCTTCGCCGCCCACGGGACATTGATTAACCTTTGCCTCGCCCTGGGCTATGGCATGAGCCAGTCCCGAACAACCGGGATATCCGCATCCTCCGCAGTTATTTCCGGGCAATGCGGCCAATACTGCTTCCTCTTTCTCATCAACCTCGACTTTGAACTTGATAGATGCTACTCCGAGCAGTAATCCTATGATCAATCCTGTCATTCCTACCAGAACAACAGCAGTTATAATACCTGTAGCCATATGTATGTATCTCCTTTAGAGCAGTCCGGAAAACCCGCAGAATGCAATTGCCATAAGTCCGGCTGTAAGTAACACGATCGGCATCCCCTTGAACGACTCGGGGATATCATTGTATTCCATCTTTTCTCTCAGGCCGGCCAATACTACGATCGAAACGGTAAATCCTACAGCTGTAGCAAATCCGTTGACAACTCCGGTCAATATGCCGTATGACTTCTGAACATTCGTAAGCGCTACCCCCAAAACGGCACAGTTGGTAGTGATCAGAGGCAGATATACTCCCAAAGCTTTATACAATGAAGGTATGAACTTCTTAAGCACCATTTCAACAAACTGAACCAGAGCGGCTATGACCAGTATGAATACTATCGTCTGCATGTAAGTGACATCCAGCGGAGTAAGTATATAGGTATATATCGCCCCTGCTACCAAAGAAGCAAGTGTAATAACAAATATAACCGCTACACCCATACCTGCTGCGGTCTTGGTATTCCTGGATACACCGAGGAAAGGACACAGTCCGAGGAACTGGCTTAGTACAACATTACTTACAAGAGATGATCCTATCAGAAGGATGAGTAATTCCTTAACCATGATCATTCACCCTCCTTATCTTCAGCCTCTCGGCGTTTGGCACCTTCTTCAAGGCTCTCGCCCGGAACTGCATCAGTATCTATAAACTTATGCGCACAGGATGCATTCTCGGCACAATTCGCACAATCCACATCGGAGGAGCATCCGGATCCGATCTTTGAGACATCTCTGCCTCTGGCTGAAAGAACAGCCTTTAATTTATTCTGTCCGGCTGTCAGCATCGCCAATACAAAGAACGCTCCGGGAGCCATGATGAAAATACGTATCGGTTCAAAAGAAGCAGGCATAACGCGGATACCGAACACTTCACCTGCTCCGAGAAGCTCCCTTACGCCACCTATGATAGTAAGAGCTGCCGTGAAACCGAGCCCCATGCCTATACCGTCAAAAAGCGAAGGGATGACCGGACTCTTGGATGCATAGCTCTCCGCACGTCCGAGTATGATACAGTTAACGACAATAAGCGGTATATATATACCCAATGCTGCGTACAGAGAGGGAATGAATCCCTGAAGTATAAACTGCATTATAGTCACAAAACTGGCTATAACTACTATAAAAGCAGGTATTCTGACTCTGTCCGGAATAACCTTTCGCAATGCCGATATGATGGCATTACTCAGAGCAAGAACTACCATAGTCGTAAGGCCCATACCAAGTCCGTTAACCGCGGAAGTGGTAACAGCCAGAGTCGGACACATACCCAGTGCCAATACGAAGGTAGGGTTTTCTTTGACTATACCGTTTACAAGTCTGTCCTTGATCTCGGACATATCACTCACCTCCTTCTACGGGACTCAGCGCGGAATAAAAGTAACTCAGACCGGCATTAACACCGTTGGTCACCGCATTGGTAGTAATAGTAGCACCGCTAATGGCATCTATTTCCGAATCTGACATGGCCCCATCCTTTGTATACTTGAACTGATCAGCCTTCTTACCGGCAAACTGGGGAACCAGAACATCCTCAGCCTGCATACCCAGACCGGCTGTCTCCGATATTGACAGGATCGATATTCCGTTCAATGTACCGTCGTTCCTGATCCCCATCATAAATCTGATATCTCCGCCATAACCTTCACGAGTAGTTACAGTGAGTACATAGCCGAGCGTCTTGCCGTCAGGATCAAGTGCCTTTAAAACATCATCAACCGACTCATCGGGATACTGTATATTATAGACGGATGTCGGTCCATCCGATGCAAATGCCGGATCCTGTTCAAAAGCTGAAGCATCGGGAAAAACCTCTTTGCATGCATCGGAAGCAGCCAAAGCTTCCTGAACAGCTATCGGCTCCTTGGTTATCTGATATACTCCACCCAAAAGAAGTCCGGCTATAACAGTAATCGCAAAAAGGATCAGAGCATCTTTTATCATGGATTTCATATGCGCTCTCCTCCTCTTCCGAATGCTTTGGGATAAGTGATCTTCTCGATAAGCGGAACGATAAGATTACCAAGAATGATCGCATAGCTGACACCCTCTGCGGATGGTCCGAAAATCCTGAATATACCTGTCATGATACCGAGGAATATGCCGAACAGATACTGTCCGATCTTGGTTATGGGACGCGTAGTATAATCGGTTGCCATGAAGAAAGCTCCGAGCATAAGTCCGCCACCGGCCAGCTGGGCGGATATATAAGCTCCGTCAAAACCGTGTCCGCTGAAAATGATGATAAACAGGACAAAAGAAACTATATAACTTCCGGGTATCCTCAGATCGATAACTCCGAGAAGAATAAGGAAACAAGCACCTATAACGATAGCTATCATGCTGGTCTCACCTATGGTTCCGGAGGTCCGCCCTATGATCATATTCATGATGTTCACGGGCAATCCGGCTTTGATCTGCCCCAGAGGTGTTGCACCGGACAATCCGTCCCCTATATCGGGAAAATCGGTCATGATACGCGTAAAGCTGAGTATCAGGAAACATCTGGCTCCCAATGCGGGATTCATGAAGTTCTGTCCGATACCGCCGAAAAGCATCTTCACTATAAGAATAGCAAAGACACCGCCGATGATTCCGATCCACCAGGGTGCGGAGGCAGGCAGATTAAGTGCAAGCAACAGTCCTGTTACAACAGCGCTCATATCCCCGATCGTAATGGGCTTCTTAAGCATAAGCTCGTACAGCAGTTCAGTTAAAACGGTGGTTGCAACGCAGATAAGGATATGTATAAGAGCCCATATCCCGAAATTGTATATACCGAATCCGGCCGCAGGAAGCAGCGCGATGACCACAGCCGCCATTATCTGGCTGGTAGTCACGGAGCTCCTGACATGGGGGTTCGATGAAACTTTAAGTCTCAGATCACTCATTTCTTCTCCTCCCCCGATGCGGCAGCCATGGCTGCGCGCTTCTTTTGTTCAGCCAGTTCTATCTTACGCATTGATTTGATCGACTGGGTAAGCGGTCTCTTGGAAGGACATACGAAACTGCAGCAACCGCATTCACAGCATTCCATTCCTCCCAGCTCAACAAATCTCTCATTATCATAATGCTCGGCGCATTCGGCAAGTACCTTGGGCATAACTCGGCCGGGACATACTTCTACACATCTGCCGCAGTTGATGCAGGCGGAAGACTTGAATGCCGTTACATCATCCCTGGTCAGACACAAAAGCGCGGATGCAGTTTTGGTCGTAGGCAGATCCAGTTCGAATATGCCGAATCCCATCATGGGACCGCCGGAAATGATCTTTACGGGATCTTCTTTGAAACCGCCCGCAGCATCTATGAGTTCATGATAATTGGTACCGATATGCACCCTGAAATTACAGGGATCTGCTATGGCATCACCTGTTACGGTGACTATCCTTTCCATCAGAGGCTGTCTGTTGATTACCGCATTATGAATAGCCACAACCGTATCGACATTATCCACGATACAACCGGCATCGGCAGGCAGCATCGATGAATTGATAGCACGCCCGGTAGTTGCATATATCATCTGACGTTCAGCGCCCTGGGGATATTTGGTCTTAAGTGCTTTGACAAATATCCTTGGATCATCCTTGACAATGGACTTGATCAGACTGATGCAATCCTTCTTATTATCTTCTATCGCTATGATTCCTCTGGCATTATCAAACAGTGCAAGCATACATTTAAGGCCGCTCACAACCTTTTCGGGCTCTTCCAGCATACGCCTGTAATCACTCGTCAGATAAGGCTCACACTCAGCTCCGTTTACGATGCAATAATCGATCTTGTCCGGATCTTTCGGTGAGAGCTTTACATGCGTAGGAAATCCGGCGCCACCCATACCGACAACTCCGGCGTTACGTACACAGTCGATTATTTCCTGCTTTGTCATGTCTTCCAGAGGCACGGGATCAGAATACTCCACTTCTTTATATTCATTATCATTTTCGATAATGATGCTCTGGATCAGGTCTCCGGTAACCACACGTCTGGGCTCGATAGCTTTGACAGTACCGGATACACTGGAAAACATGGAAGCTGATACAAACCCGCCTGCTTCAGCTATCATCTGTCCTCTGAGCACATGATCGCCTTTAGCAACCACGGGTTTGGCAGGCGCACCTATATGCTGGCTGCACGGATAAACCAGATCGCCCTGAGGCAGATAATCGCGTATAGGTTTATCCTTTGACAGAGCTTTGCCGTCATTGGGATGAATACCGCCTGTAAATGTATATCTGGCCATAAACATTTTACCCTTTCATAGTTTTCGTTATCGTATGCACCACTGCTGAAGCACACGATAACGATCATTTTTCATTCTACCATAAATAGGCATAATATGTTATATTTATCTTAATTATGAACATTATTACCAAGCAATTTACTGACCTTGAAATCAAATACGATCTGTCCAGGATAGCCCCTCTGGAGGATATCCTGTTTCTTGATATCGAGACGACAGGATTCTCACCCGCATCCAGTGTATTGTATATGATCGGATGCGCTTATTGGGATGGCATTACTTTTACATGTAAGCAGTATTTTGCCGAGAAACCCGAAGAAGAATCCGAAATACTCAAGACTTTTCTTGAATCAGTTCGCAAATACAGGGTTCTTATCCATTTCAACGGTAACAATTTCGATATACCGTATATTGAGAATAAATGTGAGCATTACGGAATCAAATGCCCTCTCAGCAATATGGTTGGCATTGATCTGTATAAGAGGATCGCTCCTTATAAGAACTTCCTCAAGATACCCAACTGCAAGCAGAAAACAGTTGAACTATATCTGGGCATAGACCGCCGCGATGTTATGAGCGGCGCAGAGCTCATCAATGTATACCAGAGATACGTTACTCATTTTGATGTGGATTCCCTCTCCAAGCTTCTCATACATAACGAAGAGGATATACAGGGAATGATCGAGATATGTCCTGTTCTCTCCTATTCCGAACTGTTCAATTCCACGTTGACAGTTACCAAGGTCAGCATGGATCGTGTGACTGATATAAACGGTGAAGAAAAGGTCGAACTGGTCATGAAGATAAAACTTCCGGTGAGTTTTCCCGTTCCGATATCGCACACGGCATGTGACTGCGTATTTATCGGTTCAAATGATGAAGGAATACTCAAGGTACCTGTTTACGAAGGTGAGTTAAAATATTTCTATGCTAATTACAGAGATTATTACTACCTGCCTATCGAAGATGAAGCTATGCATAAATCCGTTGCCGGTTTTGTCGATAAAGAACATCGTAAGCAGGCCACTGCCGCTACATGCTATACCAGAGTCAGGTCACTTTTCCTTCCCGAATGGGATCTTCGCTTTACACCGTTTTTCAAGTCGGAATATCAGAGCAAGGAAATCTTCCTGGAGATTACTCCGGAGCGTAAACGCGATCGTGCATTTTTCTCGGATTACGCATCACATGTACTCGGCTATATAAGTACATTGATATGATCGTATATCATAACGGTATGATTGTTCATCTGCAAGAAATCATAAAAAAGGACTCCGTAAAGGAGTCCTTTAAATATCAGTATTAACTGTCTTTTTATGCCTCGGGTACTTGGTAGAAGAATGAATTCAATCTTTCGAATCCGCACTGCCTGTATTGAACTATCTGTTCTGTAGATCCTATGAAAAGCATTCCGCCCTTTACAAGAGAACCCGCAAACTTCTTGTATATCTCTGCTTTGGCATCCTCCGTAAAGTAAATGACCACATTGCGGCAAACGATCAGATGATAATTATCGAAATACTTATCCTTCAGAAGATTATGCTGCTGGAATGTAACACATCTCTTGATCTCATCCGATATCTGATAAGACTTGCCTATCTGAGTGAAGTATTTCTTCTTATACTCTGCGGGAACACCTGCAATACTCTTCTCATCATACAGACCGGTCTTGGCCTGAGCCATAACCTGCTTATCGATATCCGTAGCCGTGATATGTATCTGGTTAAGCGGAATGAACTTGCTCAGACACATGGCCAAAGAATACGGCTCATCACCAGTTGAGCATGCTGCACTCCAGATCTTAAGATTCTTGCCGAACTTATCGATCAACTGAGGAAAAACCTGTTCCTCAAGGATCTTCCACTGATCCGGATTGCGATAAAACTCAGATACATTGATGGTCAGATAATTGACGAATTCTTCGAATTTCTCTCTGTTTGTCTTGAGTAACTGGATGTATTTATCATAACCTACGATCCCGTTCCTATCGATCAATGTATCGATACGACGCTTCATCTGACGCTCTTTATAAGCGTTTAGATCGATCTTGGTCAGTTCATATACTGATTTTTTGAGCCACTCATAATCAAATGCAGGCATAATGCTCAACGTCTCCTTTGAGATGTAGTAAAATTATTCAGCAGTATCTTCCGCGGGAGCTTCATCGGCAGGAGCTTCCTCCGTCTCTTCGACAGCGTCCCCTTCTTCTGCCTGCTTTGCAATCTCGGCATCTATATCAACAGATACAACCTCTGCATCGCTGCTGTCTTCTTCTGCTTCTTCGTCGGCAGTCTGAGGAGCTGTCAGAGCTCTAACGCTCAGAGAGATCTTATGTGACTCCGCACTGAAATCAACAACCTTAGCTGTGATCTCTTCACCGAGCTTAAGAACATCGCTGGGCTTCTCGACACGATCTCTGGATATCTGCGATACATGAAGCAAAGCATCAATACCGCTTTCAAGTTCGATAAAAGCGCCGAACTCAGTCATGCGGGCAACTTTACCGGTGACGATGGTACCGATGGCATATTTGTCTTCGGCGCCCTTCCAGGGATTCTCGTCATCAAACTTACGTGAAAGAGCGATCTTGGAACCATTGATCTCTTTAACCAGAACTTTGACCTTATCGCCGGATTTGAATACCTTCTTCGGATTCTCGATACGGCCCCAGCTCATCTCGGAAATATGAAGCAGACCGTCTGCTCCGCCGAGATCTACGAAAGCGCCGAAATCGGTAACATTCTTGACTGTACCCTCGATGATATCGCCTACGCTCAGTGTCTCAAACAGCTTCTTCTGAAGCTCTGCCTTCTCGGCTGCTATAAGCTGTCTGCGGTCACCGATATATCTGCGTCTGCGGGGATTATACTCGGTAATAACGAACTGAATCTCCTGATCCTTATATTTGCTGAGATCTCTCTCATAAGTATCGGAAACAAGGCTTGCAGGGATAAAGATGCGAACCTCATCCACAACTACACTTAAGCCGCCTTCCAAAACCTGATTGACAGTAGCGGTAAGAACTTCCTGATTGTTGAAAGCTTCTTCGATACGCTTGTTGCCGCGATCGGCAGCAAGTCTCTTGTATGAAAGCAATACCTGACCTTCGCCGTCATTGACTTTGATGATCTTGACTTCCATCGTGTCGCCGACTTTAGCGACCGTAGTCAGGTCGGTACGTTCGTTGCTATATTCGTTCTGTGTAAGAATACCGTCAGACTTGTATCCTATGTTGAGAACCATTTCTTCAGGCTTAACATCGATAACAGTACCTTCAACTACCTCTCCTGTGTGTATTGTTTTAAAAGATTCGTCTAACATTTGTTCAAAAGTTAATTCTTCCATTCTTTTTGAACCTCCTCAATAAGATTTTGCGGAGTAGACGCCCCCGCTGTAATACCCACCAGTCGAACAGATTTAGGTACTTCTAAATTCAAGTCATCCAGTGTTTCTATGAAATAGGTGTGCTCACATCTGGCAGCGCAAATATCGTATAATTTGCGTGTGTTCGAGGAATGCTTGCCACCTATGACTATCATAACATCAGCTCTCGATGCGAGTTCCTCAGCCTCGTTCTGACGCGTGAGAGTAGCGTTACAGATAGTATTCATAACATTAACATTATACTCTCCCGATATCAGTATTTCAACTATATCTTCAAATTTCTTGTGATTGAAGGTGGTTTGAGAAACCAGTGTTATGGGCCTGCCGGTAAGCGGTTTGTATGATCTCGCGCTTTCCACATTTTCAATGATCTGTACCGGACCGTGGCACCACCCCATTATCCCCTGGACTTCGGGATGATCGGGGGAACCGAGGATCAGGATCTCCTGACCGTCTTCCGATGCGTTTCTTACGGCTTCATGTATCCTTTTGACAAACGGGCATGTAGTATCGACTATCTCAAATCCCATCCCGGATACGGCATCATAGATTTCTTCGCTGACACCATGTGAACGTATGACTATAACCGTATCCGCCGGATCAAGACCGCGTATCTCATCAAGGCTGTCAACAATACCCACGCCACGTTCGGACAGATCGTTAACCACAGTTTCGTTATGAATGATAGGACCGAAAGTATATATTTTTTTATTGCCCTCGCTTAGTTCGTAAACCGTATCGACCGCCCGGCGTACACCGAAACAGAATCCGGCCGATCTGGCTGTGATCACTTCCATATCAGGTCAGACCCCCGCTCCCGCTTCTTCTGCCAGAGAAATGATCTTGGCAGCGACCTCATCTATTGTCATATAGGACGAATCTACCAGAACAGCATCATCCGCCTGCTTAAGAGGAGCTATCTCACGATTCATGTCGCGTTCATCACGCTCTATGATATCCTTTTCTATCACATCAATATCCGGTGTCTCGCCCTTTGCAACAAGCTCATCATATCTGCGTTTAGCCCTGACAGCACTTGAGGCGGTAAGGTATACTTTGAGTTCCGCATCGGGTAAAACACAGGTGCCTATATCCCTTCCGTCCATTACGACGTCATTTTCACGAGCCAGCTTACGCTGCAGCTCGAGCAGCTTGCTTCTTACAGCCGGGATCCTGGCTACCACTGAAGCCATATTTCCTACAGACTCATCTCTCAGGTGATCAGTCACATCTTCATCATTCAGGAAAACCCTTTGTACGTTCCCCACATATTTGATGGAGATATCAGCTTTGGATAAGCTTTCCGAAATCGCGGCAGTATCATCTTTATCAATACCGTTCTTTGTGCAATTATAAGCCACAGCCCTGAACATGGCACCGGTATCAACATAGATATATCCCAGTTTGGCCGATACAAGTTTGGCTATAGTGCTTTTCCCGGCTCCGGCCGGTCCGTCGATCGCAATGTTCATCTCATTCCTCCGTCTAAAGATAAGATTTATTACTGCACAGTGATTTAACTACCAGGCGGCGCATGTTCCTGCGAGATAACCCGTAGACCAGGCTATCTGCAGATTATAGCCGCCGGTCAATGCGTCTGTATCTATCATCTCACCCGCAAAAGACAATCCTTCTATCAGGCGGGATTGCATAGTGGATGGATCTATCTCCTTCACGTCCACGCCTCCGCGTGTTATAACAGCTTCATCAAAACTCGCTGTGGAGTCTATTCTTATACTCATATTTTTCAGCAGGAAACACAGCTGTTTGCGTTCTTCTCCCGTGATCTGATGAACCTTCTTTGCGGGATCTATGCCTGATAATCCAACAATTACCGGAATCAGACTTTTGGGTAACAGATCACTTAACGAATTGGAAAAAAACTTATTTGAATATTCCCTGAAATCTCTCTGCACCCTTTCATCAAGCTTATCCTCGTTGAGTCCGGGCTTCAGATCGACCGCGACACTGTCTCCGGGTTCATAATATGAGCTCGCGGACAAAGCCAGGGGCCCGCTGATCCCGTTATGAGTAAACAGCATCTCACCAAGCTCTTCATATACTTTCTTACCGTTGCGAAGCAGTCTGAGGGAAACATTTTTAAGAGAAAGTCCCTGCAGATCCGGTATCCACTCTTCAGGGCTGATGAGTGAACAAAGAGCCGGTCTGGGTTCAATGATATGATGACCGGCCCTGCGCAGCAAAACAAACATCGAACCGTCGGAACCTGTGGTCGGATAACCGGCTCCGCCACATGCCAGAATCACACGGTCTGCCGATACCGTGTCACCGGAATCCGTTTTCACACCCGTGATACGTCCGGATTCAAGCATCAATTCGGTAACTCTGCACCTGAGCCTGACCGTGACACCGAGCAGGTCGAGCCTGGATCTGAGCGCTTTGATCACATCAGAAGCGTGATCGGATACCGGAAACACCCTTCCTCCGCGTTCGACCTTGGTCTCACACCCCTGCTGATGCATGAGTGTAACTATATCCCGGTTATCAAAGGAATTAAACGCAGAATAAAGGAACTTGGGGTTTCGCACCACATTCTTCATAATGACATCTACCGGAGCGTCATTGGTCAGATTGCATCTTCCCTTGCCGGTTATATATATTTTTTTGCCGAGTTTCTCATTACGTTCGAGGATCAGCACTTCCGAGCCTGTTTCCGCCGCACCTATAGCTGCCAGCATTCCGGCAGCGCCTCCTCCGACGATAACTGTTTTCATTGATCGTTCGCATCCTCACCGGAGGACACATCGGTTTTCCATAAGGGAACATTCAGCATCGGTTCATCGCCTATGAAATTGATCTCATCATTCAAATATACCTGATAATTATTCCATGCAAATTCAAGATTCTTGAGATTCTCTCTCGTGGAATCGGGCGATTTCAAAACAAATGCCACAACGAGCGCATTAATCACGCTGAGAGGTGCCACAAGCGAATCAACGATGGAAACCATATCGCTTCTGGCGAGAAGATTACATGAACTGTAAAGATTAAGAGGGCTGTATACGGAATCGGTTATGGTAATAACCTTAGCATTACGGTCGCTGGCAAATTCAAGCGCTTTAAGCGTACGCATCGAATATCTCGGGAAGCTGATACCGACGACACAATCCTCTTCTGAGACCCGTATCATCTGTTCAAAAGTCTCGGTGACGGATGTTGTGGAGATCAGTATGACATCAGGACGCACCATGCTCAGGTAGAAATGAAGAAACCTGGCAAGGGGCTCACAGCTTCGCAATCCGATAATGTAAACATGCTTTGCCGACAGCATATAATCAACTGCCGTCTCAAAAGCAACCGGATCCAGATTTTCGATCGTATGCTGGATCTTCTCTATATCTGCCCCGAGAACCATATTAAGGATATCGGACTGGCTGCTTTTGCCGTATCTGACATCCATCTTGGAGACTGCAGACAGCTTATCCTGAATAAAAGCCTCAAGATCACGCTGGAACTCAGGATAACCGTCATATCCGAGAAAGGTCGCAAATCTTACAACGGTAGACTCCGAAACATGAACTGCTTCACCTATCTTCGCCGCAGTCATGAAAGCAGCCTGCTCAAAATTATCGTAGATATAGGATGCAATGGCCTTCTGACCCTTGCTCATTCTGGCGAAATTCTCATTTATGCGGGTTATGAAGTCCTTTTTGATATTCATTTATGCGAATACCTTCTCAGCATCTTCAAGCAGTCTGCGTGTGGATTCCATATCCAGATCATAATCATCGGTCAGACACATGCATGCGCTTCCGTGAATGAGCATCCACATTTTCATGAACAATCCCTGAGGATCAGATGAGCCCTGTGCTTTTGCGGATGAGATCTGCTCTTTCAGGAATCCGGTCTCACCGTTCAAGAGCTCAACGAGGCTTCTGCCGTATCTGTTGTCGGAAAGAAACAGCAATCTGAAGATTTCTTTATTGTTCTGGGCAAAACTGATATAGGCTAAGCCCAGATTAACAAACGGAACGTTGCTGTTTGACTGGAAAGAAGCACAATGATCGTTGAACATGCCTGCGCACACGCCGAATACATCCGCATACAGTTCATCCATATTCTGATATGCACGGAAGATCGGCTGGGTAGAGCAACCTGCTTCCTTTGCCAGTTTACGGGCTGTCAGTGCATTCATCCCTTCTCTCTTGAGCAGAGAAACAGCTGCATCTATCAGGTTTTCTCTGGTGATCGTAATTGTTCTTGGCATATTGTATCCCCCATTTCGAGTGTTAGATTATGTTAACTTATAACGTATGTTATTATAATCAATAAAAAAACCTCTGTCAAGTTATCCTGACAGAGGTTTCCGAAACATTATCGATAATTATACGGGATAAGCTCCGTTAGCCTTATCGGCAGACGCACCGTCTATGCCGGTCTGCTGGGCTTCACGATACTCGAAGAAGTCCTTTGCGACCTGAGGGAACAATGCATAAGAAAGCACATCCTCTTCCTGCTGCTTATACTGCTTCATTTCTGCTTCAATCGAAGCAAGCTCGGGCTCCGTACGTCCGGTAGCTTCAGCGGAACGTGCTGTAGAACGAGGCTCTCCCGGGATTACCTTATCAATAACTTCCTGATTCATGGGCTTAATGGTCTGTCCGTAGTTACCGCGAAGCAGATCCTTAAACTCACCGGTAGCCATCTTATATCTCTCACCCATCAATACATTAAAGATAGCCTGTGTACCCACGATCTGTGATGAAGGTGTAACAAGCGGAGGCTCACCGCAGTCCTTACGGACTCTCGGGATCTCTTCAAGCACTTCTCTGTACTTATCCTCGGCATTCTGCTCTTTCAGCTGGCTGACCATGTTACTGAGCATGCCGCCGGGAACCTGATAAAGCAGAGTTTTGATGTTAACACCCAGGACCTTGGTGCTCATCAGACCGCTCTTCAAGCATTCCTCTCTGTAAGGAGTAAAGTAATCAGCGATTTCCGCAAGGATCTTCTGATCATAGCCGGTATCATATTCGGTACCCTTGAAGGTCTCAACCATAACTTCCGTTGCAGGCTGAGATGTACCCAATGCAAAAGGTGATATTGCACAGTCAATTATATCCACGCCGGCTTCAACTGCCTTCAGGTAGGTCATGGAAGCAACACCTGAAGTATAGTGAGTATGAAGCTGGATAGGAAGCTTGGTATTCTCTTTAAGAGTCTTAACAAGCTCTGCAGCTTTGTAAGGAACGAGCAGACCGGCCATATCCTTGATACAGATGGAATCCGCGCCCATCTCCTCGATCTTCTTTGCGGTATCTGCCCAATACTCAAGAGTATACGCATCACCGAGTGTATATGACAGAGCTATCTGAGACTCGCCTCTGCCCTCCTGCTTCTTGATCTTGTTCGTGGCATCTACAGCTGCCTGCAGGTTACGCAGATCGTTTAAGCAGTCAAATATTCTGATGACATCGATACCGTTTGCGATGGATCTCTCAACGAAAGCATATACCACGTCATCCGCATACGGGCGATAACCAAGAATGTTCTGTCCGCGGAAAAGCATCTGGAGTTTTGTATTCTTAAATCCGTCACGCAGCTTACGAAGTCTCTCCCAGGGATCTTCCTTCAGGAATCTGAGTGATGCATCGAAAGTAGCACCTCCCCAGCATTCAACAGCAGCGTATCCGACTTTATCCATAGTTTCAACGATCGGAAGCATAACCTCGGTAGGCATACGTGTGGCTATCAGGGACTGATGAGCATCACGAAGCACTGTTTCCATGATTCCGACCGGTTTTTTAACCTGTTCTGACATAAGATTGATTTCCTTTCTATATATTTATCTGATCAAAATACACCAAATACTGCCATGAATGTACCGGCTGCTACCGCAGTACCGATAACTCCGGCCACGTTAGGTCCCATAGCATGCATCAGCAGGAAATTGGTGGGATCTGCTTCCGCACCTACCTTCTGTGAAACTCTGGCTGCCATAGGTACGGCAGACACGCCTGCAGAACCGATCAGAGGATTGACTTTGCCCTTCGTGACCAGACACATCAGTTTACCGAACAGAACGCCGGCCAGTGTACCGAATGCAAACGCTATAAGTCCAAGTGCTACGATCTTGAGTGTGTCCAGGTTAAGGAATGCCTCGGCAGAAGTTGTAGCTCCAACGGATGTACCGAGAACGATAACTACGATGTACATCAAAGCATTTGAAGCGGTCTCCTGCAGCTGACGGACAACTCCGGACTCTCTGAAGAGGTTACCGAGCATAAGCATACCTACCAGAGGAGCAGTCGTAGGAAGGATAAGACATACAACTATGGTAACGATGATGGGGAAAAGGATCTTCTCCAGCTTGGTAACGGGACGAAGCTGAGCCATCTTGATCTTACGCTCTTTCTCCGTCGTAAACAGTTTCATAATAGGCGGCTGGATGATCGGAACCAGTGACATATATGAATATGCTGCCACTGCTATGGGACCGAGAAGAGCCGTCTGTCCCAGCTTACCTGCCAGGAAAATGGATGTAGGACCGTCTGCACCGCCGATGATCGAGATGGCGGCAGCAGCCTTATCGTTGAATCCCATCCAGATTGCGCCGAAATATGCGGCAAAAATACCGAACTGAGCAGCTGCGCCGAGCAGGAAACTCGTCGGATTGGCGATCAGCGGACCGAAGTCTGTCATAGCGCCAACGCCCATGAATATCAGTGACGGAAGTATTGACCACTCATCAAGCAGATAGAAGTAATACAAAAGTCCGCCGCCTGCGCCGCCCTCAGAAACCGGATGCATGATATCCGGATAGATATTGACGAGCAGCATACCAAAAGCGATAGGAACTAATAACAGAGGTTCAAATCCTTTTGCGATAGCCAGATATAAGAACACCAACGCAACGACTATCATAAGGTAATTGCCCACAGACAGATTAAAGAAGGCTGTCTGGTGCACAAGATTGTCGAGCGTATTTGCTATATATGACATTTTGTACCTCCTGTGAAAACGGGTTACTTGGAATTGATCAGTTAAGGGTCGCGAGTACAGTTCCTGCCTCTACTGCGTCACCGACATTAACATCTATGCTGGCTACAGTTCCGTCTTCGGGGGCTACAACAGGGATCTCCATCTTCATAGCTTCCACTACGACTACGGTATCACCCTTCTTGACGTTCTGTCCTACGTTTGCCTCGATCTTAAATACCTTACCTGCAGCACCGGCTTCTACCTTGATGGAACCGGCACCTGCAGATGCGGGCTTGGGAGCGGGAGCTGCTGCAGGAGCTGCTGCCTTGGGAGCTGCGGGAGCTGCAACGGTTGCACCGCCTGCGCCTTCTTCCACAGTGACATCATATACGTTTCCGTTTACCGTTATGGTGTAATTTTTCATCTTAATACCATGCCTTTCTTAATTCATTGAATACGCTTATCGTCTGCGTATGCTTCTAACTACATATCCGTCAGTGCTTGCAGCGCCTTCGCTTGCGGCGATAGCGGCTGCTATAACAGCAATAAGTTCCTGATCATCTTCTTTTTTAATGATCTGAGCTATCGTATTGTCAACAGCTACTTCTGCAGTGGTCTTCTCGGCTTTTTTGTTTTTGCCGGAGAATAATCCCTGTATCTTGGGAATGAATCCAAAGCAGCTGATGATCAGACAGATCAGGATAAGTACGGCGAACACAGTTCCCATACCGATCAGAGTATTAAGACCTGCCTTCTCCATCATTTCTCCCAACGTATACTGTACGGTTGCGGAAATACTGGTTGCAGCTCCGTCCTTATTTACAATGATCTCAACTATAGAATCTCTGAGAGTTCCGCCGGCGGTTACATTGATGACCACCTGATCGGAACCGATATCGGACTGGACATCTTTCACTTCTGTGAATTCGCCCATTTCCTTAAGTGCATTCTGCCAGCTGATCAAACCGTTATAGCTGACTTCCTCTGATGCATACTGCTCGATCTTATCTGATCTGACTATGAAGTCCATATTATCCACAGTCTGAACGCCGATACTGGCAGCCTCTTCAGGGGTGCACAGGGGTTTTTCAACACCGGTACTCTCAGAGCCGCAGGCAACCAACCCGAACATGCAGGCAAGCATACCTAATATTGCCAGACTCTTTTTCATAGTGTTCATCCTTTCCTTAAACCGTTCCATGCTTTTTAGCGGGTCCTTCTACTGCTTTATTGGCAAGCATCTCGAAAGCGCCTATAACATATTTTCTCGTGTAAACGGCTTCGATAATATTGTCAACATATCCGCGAGCTGCGGCAGATTCAACATTATTCTGTAATGCGGCATAATCCGAAGCAGTTTTGGAAATCTCATCAGCCGACTTGTCGTTAGCTATGATCTTGGCGGCAGCATCCGCTTCCATACAGCCGATCTCGGCATCCGGCCATGCAAAGCAGATATCTGCTCCGACGGCTTTGGAATTCATTGCGGAATATAAACTGCCGTAAGCTTTACCTATATATACGTTAACCTTGGGAACGGTAGCGTTTGCAAAAGCATATGCAAGTTTAGCCGCATTGGATGCAACTCTCTTCTCACAGCATTTGCATGCCTTGAAGCCGGTCACATCGGTAAGCGAAAGAACCGGGATTTCAAAAGCATCACAGAAATCAACGAAATCAGCGGCTTTCTTGGCACCATCGGCAGTCATCTTCTGCTCGATATTGGCAACGACACCGACTGTAGCACCGCCGAGACGGATAAGGGCGGTGTAGATATCTTCGCTGAAACCTTTGCGTGTTTCAAATACGCTGCCATTGTCAGCCAGTGAGACTACCAATGAAGCAACATCACCGGAAGCGTCGGTTGCGCGATTCATATCATCCGTGCAATCAACGAAAGCTATATCGGAATTATTGGAGGGAAGGATATCAACGAGGTCGCGAATGCCAGCATAAATGCCGGCTTCATCGGTACATACGTCAACATTTCCGGCTTCCGTCTGGAAGTCTGCGGATGAAGTATCGCACTTGCCTGCATTATTCCCTTCTATAGCGTTGGGTGAATTTACAAATAACTTCCCGTTAGAAGATTCAACGAACACGAAATCGCTCATTGCCCCTGCTACGGCAAGTCCTCCACCGCAATTACCAAATACGGCGGTGATCTGCGGAATCACTCCGCTCGCCTGAGCCTGCTTGAAATAGATCTCTCCCAATGCGTTGAGTGCATCGGTGGATTCCTCGAGCCTGAGCCCGGTAGAATCAATAAGTCCGATTATCGGAGCACCTGTCTTGAGTGCAAGATCATATAATCCGGCAATCTTCTTGGCATGCATCTCACCTATGCTTCCGCCCAGGACTCCGGGATCCTGTGCATATACATAAACAAGATGACCGTTCACAACTCCATAGCCGGTAACTACACCGTCAGAGGGAGTATCTGTCTGTTTCAGATTGAAATCCGTTGCTCTTGCTTTAATGCGCGCACCGATTTCAACGAAACTGTTGGCATCGAGCAAGGAGTCGATCCTGGCTCTTGCTTGTGTGGTACTACTCATTTATCTAAGCCCTCCATTCAAAAATTAATGTGTTGGATCATTAAACACCATTGTGAATTATTGTATCACACCACTCACAGTATAGTAAATAAGAATGTAGTCACTCTGTATAATACATTATTACCGGAGTACCGAGTTCAACCATATCATAAAGCCGGCTGACTGCTTCCATTGGGGTATTGATGCATCCGTGTGATCCCTGTGTCAGGTAGATATCTCCTCCGAATTCGTTACGCCAGGTTGCATCATGTATGCCTATATGACCGTTCACGGCCATCCAGTAATTAACGAAGGTCTGATAATTGGGCCCTATCAGAGTACGGTTACGCTGCTTATAGTAAACATAATTGGTACCGCTCGGTGTATTCATTTTTCTTCCCATATTACCCGTGACGACCGGTGTATCAATGATCAGTTCACCGTCAACATAGTAATACAGCTTCTGATCGGTCATATTAACCTCGATATATGTAGGGCCTATATCATCAAGTCCCTTATACAGAGCTTCCTGTTTATACGACGGCTCATGTTCTTCCGTCACCTTATCGCTGATCGCTTTTTTCAGATACGCTTTTTCCGTATCTCTGTCGATCTGATTACCGTATATGCCTCCGCTGACATCAACCGTAAACCCTCCGGTAGCGTTAAAATGACGCGTGGACCCCAGAGTATCATAACGATCAGCCAGTACATCGACCCATGTTTCAATGGCTTCTGAACTCCAGACATATCGGGGAGCATCTTCGCTTTCATCTTCGGAACGGATCAGCTCACCGTTATCATCACGTGAAAGAAATCCGACCAGTATATCATCTGTCAGTTCCAGTCTGTCCTCTCCCATCACATATGTAATATGTGCGCCCAGCATATCTTTCACCGAATCGTATTCGCTGATGGTTGCCAACTGTGCCGGAGTATAATCAACGTCTTCATAATAGGATCCGTCAAGTACCAGAGTCTCGGTAGATTCGTAAATGGAATCGATCACCGCTTTTCGCATGGCGATGCTGTCCGGCCTGTGCCTTGTGGTATCAACCAGCTCATAAACACCGTCCCCGGTTATGATGCTTACATCAGGATCCGTATCATAGGAAAAAATGTCATATGTATCAAGTATCTTATTCAGTTTAGCAAGATCAAAAGCGACTATGGGATGCAGAGTTCTGTCTCTGTCGGAAATAAGATTGGACGGCCAAGCCCAGGGATTCTGATTATGGAGATATATGCCCAGAGCGGCATTGAAATCATATGTAAAATCAATATCGGAAGGTTTAATATGCATGGATACACCGTCCGATGTAACGGTCAGCCCTTCATAGTCATATTTTTCATTTAAAAGGGCATCCACTTCGGCGGGAGTATGTCCGGTACAATATATGCCGTTGATACGGGTCCCGTAGCTGAACGAATCACTATAATAATATCCCAGGCCCAAATAGATCAGGCCCAGGATTATAAGTGAAACAAAAACGAATATATAGATGATCTTCAGTATATTCCGTAAATGCCGGTTCATGACTCCATATCAGATGCATCAAATGTCTGCGTCAGTGAAGCTCCGGGAGATGACATCGGGAATACCTTATCATCTTCGGGAATAATGCAATTGAGCAATACCGGTCTGCCGCAATCAAGAGCCTTACGTATAGCCGGCTCAACAGCATCCATTGAGTCTACCAGAATCGCTTCGCATCCGAGCGCTTCGGCGACCTTGCAGAAATCAACCGAATCATTGAGAACTGTCTGTGAATATCTCTTGCCGTAGAACAAAGTCTGCCACTGACGAACCATCCCGAGCACGTGATTATTGATAACAACTTCGATGATCGGGATGTTATATCTGCTTGCCGTTGCCAGCTCGTTCATATTCATGCGGAAGCAGCCGTCACCGGCAATATTGATACATACCTTATCAGGTCTGGCCACTTTGGCGCCGATGCAGGCACCGAGTCCGTATCCCATGGTTCCCAGACCGCCCGACGAAAGGAATGTACGGGGTTCGGAATATGTATAATACTGGGCGGCCCACATCTGATGCTGCCCGACATCCGTAGTGATGATAGCCTGACCGCCTGTCAGTTCATCGAGTTTCTCGATAATGTACGGACAACTGAGCCGGGAATCATCATATGAAAGGGGATATCTGGTCTTTAGATCCGCAACGGTACCAAGCCACTCAAAATGATCAGCCTGCTTAAGCCTCTTATTGATCTCTGTAAGGATCAGCTTCAGATCTCCGACCATATAAGCATCCGCATGGATATTCTTGTGAATCTCTGCAGCATCAACATCTATATGGATGATCTTGGCATCTCCCGCAAAGGTCTTGGGATTACCGATAACTCTGTCGGAAAATCTTGCGCCGAGAGCGATCAGAAGATCACACTGGCTCACACCGAAATTGGACGCCTTCGTACCATGCATACCGATCATACCGGTATACTTCGGATCATGACCGTCGAAAGCGCCTTTGCCCATCAAAGTATCACAAACAGGAGCATCAATGAGTTTGGCAAACTCTCTCACTTCTTCCGAAGCACCGGAAATAACGGCACCGCCCCCCACATATACAAAAGGCTTTTGGGAATTATTGATGAGCTCAACTATCCTGTCGACATCGTTTTCATCAATATTCGCAACAGGTTGGGGCTTCTCAATCTTAACTGGCTCATACTCACATTTATTGGCAGTAACATCTTTTGTTATGTCAACCAAAACCGGTCCCGGTCTTCCGCTTTCTGCTATCTGAAAAGCTTTTCTGATGGTATCAGCAAGGATATTAACATCCTTCACGATATATCCATGCTTGGTAATGGGCATGGTCACACCGGCTATATCGACCTCCTGAAACGAATCCTTGCCAAGTGCAGGCAGATTCACATTACAGGTAATGGCAACCAGAGGAACGGAATCCATATATGCGGTAGCTATACCGGTAACCAGATTCGTTGCTCCGGGGCCGGATGTAGCCATACAAACGCCGACCTTGCCGGTTGCTCTGGCATAACCGTCGGCAGCGTGTGCAGCACCCTGCTCATGGCTGGTCAGGATGTGTCTGATCTCACTGCTGTGATTATACAAAGCGTCATATACATTAAGGATGGTACCGCCGGGATAACCGAATACGGTATCAACACCCTGTTCCTTCAAGCACTCTACAACTATTTCCGCTCCTGTAAGCTGCATTTTCTTCTCCTTATTTCAATTCCAGAATCGCTCCGCGGTTACCGCTGGTGACCATCTTCTCGTATCTGGCCAGATATCCTGTAGTAACCTTGGGTTCTCTGGGAGTCCACTCGGCTTTACGCTTGGCAAGCTCTTCATCGGACACCTTGAGCTCCAGCTTCATGTTCGGTATATCGATCGCGATGGTATCCCCCTCATGTACCAGCGCTATAGGGCCGCCGACAGCCGCCTCGGGTGATACATGGCCTATGGATGCACCGCGGCTGGCACCGGAGAAACGTCCGTCTGTGATAAGGGCTACGGTGGAACCGAGTCCCATGCCTGCAATGGCAGACGTGGGGTTAAGCATCTCTCTCATACCCGGACCGCCCTTAGGGCCTTCATATCTTATCACGACTACATCACCGGCTACGATCTTGCCGGACTTGATGGCATCTATAGCATCCTCTTCACAGTCAAATACTCTGGCAGGGCCTTCATGTACCATCATCTCGGGTACAACGGCGCTCCTCTTGACCACTGATCCGTCAGGGGCAAGATTTCCCTTGAGGACAGCAAGGCCGCCCGTAGTCGAATAAGGATTATCCATGGGTCTGATGACCTCCGGATCAAGATTGCGTGCATTCGCCACATTTTCTTTCACGGTCTTTCCGGTAACTGTCATACAGTCACCATTTAAGAGGCCTGCATCAAGCAACTGCTTCATAACGGCATATACACCGCCGGCTTCGTTCAGGTCTTCCATATATGTGGGACCTGCAGGTGCCAGATGGCACAGGTTAGGAGTCTTCTCGGATATGTCGTTTGCATATGCTATATCGAAGTCAAAGCCTATCTCATGAGCTATGGCAGGCAGATGAAGCATGGAGTTTGTCGAACACCCGAGAGCCATATCTACGGTCAGAGCATTGATTATAGCTTCTTTAGTCATGATATCTCGGGGCTTTATGTCTTTTTTGAGCATATCCATAACCGCATAACCCGCACGCTTAGCCAGCTTGATACGCTCGGAATAAACAGCGGGGATCGTGCCGTTTCCGCCAAGTCCCATACCCAGAGCCTCGGTCAGGCAGTTCATTGAATTTGCCGTATACATACCCGAACAGGAGCCGCAGGTAGGACATACTTTAGCCTCATATTCCTTCACATCCTCTTCCGTCATGGTGCCGGCGGAATACGAACCTACCGCTTCAAACATACTGGAAAGGCTTCTCTTCTTTCCTTTCACATGGCCGGCAAGCATGGGGCCGCCGGATACAAATACCGTAGGTACATTGATACGGGCTGCGGCCATCAGAAGGCCGGGAACGTTTTTATCGCAATTGGGAACCATGACAAGGGCATCAAATTGATGAGCAAGTGCCATGCACTCAGTGGAATCGGCTATCAGATCGCGTGTCACCAGCGAATACTTCATACCGATATGTCCCATGGCAATACCGTCACAGACCGCTATCGCCGGGAATACGACAGGAACACCGCCCGCTTCGGCTACACCCTGTTTAACGGCTGCGACTATCTTGTCCAGGTTCATATGACCGGGAACGATCTCATTATACGAGCTGACTATACCTATCATAGGCTTGTTCATTTCCTCTTCGGTAAAACCGAGAGCATTGAACAGAGACCTGTGAGGTGCCTGTTGCATACCTTTTTTGACATTATCACTTTTCATGGTCTTTCCTCCGTATCAGATCATCGTACGACAGATATCTTATCCGATATCTCATCCGTAATATAAACCTCGTAATATGTATTCCTGAGGAGCTGTTTCATGCCGCTTAACCGGTCCATATCGACCGAATCATGATCATAATAGAATTCCCAATGAAACTCTGCTTCGGGATCCAGCATATCTTTATCTATAACGATCACGTCGGCCTCCGATATATCGGCCATCTCGGGATATTCATCATACAGGAATCTGTACATGTATTCCTGATTAACATCCGTGAGGCATATATGGGCACCGTCTGCAGCCAGGCTGCTCAGATCCGCCTGTTTCATCAGATCCGATACGGCCTCCTCCCTTTCCCCATAAGGGATATTATAATCTGAGCTGAGTATTTGCGCAATTACAAGTAATGTCACGATCACTCCGATACCATAAGTAAAATAACCTTTAAGGGCACCAAACAGAACATATATGACATAGGTAACTCCCAGACTCACAGCGACAGCATAGAATGTAAACACACGTATATAAGGAAGCTTGATCTGAACAAATACCGTAATGGGAGCCGCAAATGCAAAACAGATCACCAGCCACGAAAAGATACACAGGCCTTCATTCATCTGTTTATCACCTGTTTCCGCATTTTGCGGGTCTGACAGATACTTATGACGGGCGATCAGTGTAACAGCAGCAAGGATAACGCCTATAAGCATGATCACAAGTATGACCACGCCGAATGAATACATATGATTCAGGATATCGATCCAATGATCGAAGAATGCTTTCGGATATCCGGTCTTGTCGACACTCTGGATATACGGAGTTGCAAGCATATACTCAGCGCCTGTCTTAAGTGAAAGTACAGGATGCGATCTGATAAGTGCTAAATGCGACAGCTGTGAATATAAACCGGATTTATCCTTGATCAGCAGATTGGACCCGATGGCAAGCCATACTGCGGAATAAACTGTCAATGTTCCGACCGCACCGCATACCGAAGAAATGATCAGGCGGATAAGCCTGTCAGCACGTTTGACACTCAAAAGGCAGAATAAAGCAGATAAACACAGCGTCACTACCCAGTACAATGTAGTAATAACAGTATAGAAACCAAGTATCAGTGCTATAGCCCACAGAATATAATATTTCCTTAAGCGTTTGGGATCCTTCGTACTGTCCGGTCCGTCACTCTCATCAAAGCACAGGTGAAGAAGGCAGATAAAAGCGATCAGCATCATATTCACGGAAAGGGAATAACCTCTGCCCTGCACCGTTATATTATTGACCTGCCATGCACCTGCGTATATTGCGGGAAGCAAAAGCCTCATCCCGGGTTTCATCAGATACCGGCCTGTCATATACAGCATGATCAGATTACCGATCGATGACAGCCAGGCTATACCGCGAAGAGATATGTACGGATCGTGTGTGATGACATACAGTACGCCGCTAAGCGCCGAATAACCGAGATGATTGTTGGGTACGGGCCAGTGGATCCCTGCATATACGGGGCCTCTGCTCACAAAAAAATTATATGTGTACAGTTCGTCATACCACGGAGCAAAAGCAAACATCCTGTATGAATAATATACGCACATACATGCCAAAAAGATTCCGAAGATTAACACTTCGGGATCTTTTCGGATTCTGTCTTTTATGTTGAGACCGTTACGCTCTTTCATCTGCTCATAGTCTCCCACGGAATACTTCAGATCCTTTCCGCGATCAGATCACCCATTTGGGATGTACCGACCCGGGTAAGTCCGGTGCCGCCCTGTCCCATGATATCGCCTGTTCTGTAGCCTTCGTTTAGTACCTTTTTAACTGCGTCTTCTATAGCATACGCTTCTTTATCCATATCAAAACTGTATCTGAGCATCATGGCTGCCGAAAGTATCGTTGCTATGGGATTGGCTATGCCCTGCCCTGCTATATCGGGTGCCGAACCTCCGCTGGGTTCATAAAGACCGAACTTCGTCTCATTTAAGGAAGCAGAAGGAAGCATGCCGATCGAACCGGTGATCATGCTCGCTTCATCGGACAGTATATCTCCGAACATATTCTCCGTGAGCATCACGTCAAACTGTGCAGGATCCTTTACAAGCTGCATCGCCGCATTATCCACGAGCATATGTTCAACCCTGATTTCAGGATAATCCTGCGCCACTTCATTTACTACTTTGCGCCAAAGTCTGGAACTGTCTAGAACATTGGCCTTATCAACACTGATCACAGACTTGCGTCGTTTCATGGCCACTTCAAAAGCCTTGATCGCAGCACGTCTGATCTCGCTCTCGGAATATACAAGCGTATCGGTCGCAACCATTTCGCCGCCCTTCTCCTCGGTGGAACGGGCACCGAAATACAGGCCGCCGGTCAGTTCGCGCATGATTAGCATGTCAAATCCGGCGTCTGCAACAGCTTCCTTAAGAGGGCATGCTTCTTTAAGCTCCGGATACAGCATCGCGGGCCTTAAGTTTGCAAAAAGCCCCAAAGCCTTACGTATACCCAGAAGACCTGCTTCAGGCCGTTTCTCGGGAGGAAGCTTATACCAGGGTGATGTACTGGTATTACCGCCGATGGAGCCCATCAGCACGGCATCGGCGGCTTTGGCCGCCTCTATGGTCTCATCCGTGAGCGGCACACCGTATTTATCAATGCTGGCTCCGCCCATCAATACATCCTTATATACAAACTCATGACCGAATTTGTCTGCTACGGCATCAAGAACCTTCTTTGCCTCGGCTATAACCTCGGGCCCAATCCCGTCACCGGGTATACATGTGATATTCTTCTTCATATTGACCTGTCCTCTCATTCCCGATCGGAGAATCTTCATACCTGTATCAAACATGCCCGAGAGACTCGGGCATGTAACTTTGCTTACTTGCTTTCTTCAGTAGTCGCCTGGCCGGGCTTCTCAATCTGTACGATCGCCGACTTCTGCATCGGTATACGGCAGTTCTTGTTATTACCGAACTCAACGATAACCGTATCGTCAGCCACATCGATCACTACACCGTAGAAACCTGCTGTAGTGAGTACGCTGTCGCCCACCTCGAGAGAACTGAGCATAGCAGTCTTTTTCTTCTGCTCGTTCTTCTGCGGACGAAGCATGAAGAAATACAGAAAAGCGATAATGAGAACTACATATACTACCATGATGATGCCGCCGTAAGGATTGGTTGCTCCTTCAGCGCTTAAGAGAATTCCTGAAAACATATAAAACCTCCGTTAATGTGTTTTTCACAACAAATTGTATTGTATCTTAAAACGTTATCTTACGCAATCAGATTATGGTTTTAAAGTGTGGATATGGTCTCTCCCCACTTTTTATTTTCAACACGGAGAAATCCGGTACCCCTCTTTCGGCTTTTTTTACACCTGTTTTCTGTCTATTCTGCCGATTGTTTTTGTATTTTCCCTTTGCTATACTCTCCTCAAGCATAAATTCCAATGGCCGGTCAACGCCCACTGGTTCTATTGTTCAGAATATCATATCGAACATTTCTGTTTATATTCTAAGAATCTATGCTTACTCACATTTTTCATATCTGTTGTAGGCAGGATTCTTAAAGCGGTTCCTGCCATAGTCTGTCACACCCGTTTAGGCTGTGATACACGGGGAGGAATCTGTATGAATGAAAACAGGGAATACAAGAGCGATGTCTTCTCCATGCTGATGGAGAACAAATCCTATGCATTGCAGGTATACAATGCATTAAACGGATCATCATATGATGATCCCGAAGCAATCGAGATCGTAACACTTGAAAATGATATATCCATATCTGTACGAAACGACGCTTCGTTCATTGTAAATGCTGATGTGAGCTTCTATGAACACCAGTCAAGTTACAATCCGAACATGACAGTGAGGTTTTTGATATATTACACTTCTACCCTGCAGACATTACTTAAGAACAGGGACCTGTACAGTATGCATCCTATCATGATACCTGTACCTCACTTCGCCGTATTCTATAACGGAGTAAGCGACAGACCTGCCATAGAAACGATAAAGCTATCTTCATCATATGAAAAGCCTACTGATGAACCGGAGCTTGAACTGACCTGTACCATATACAACATCAACCCTGATAAGGGAAAGGAACTGCTGAGCAGATGTGCTGTTCTCGATGAATATACACAGTTCGTAGAGACAGTCAGACAATTCAAAGCGGACGGAATAGACGAACCTATCAGGAACAGTATTATATACTGTATTAAACACCATATCCTGGAGTCATTTCTACGGGAACGTGGCGCGGAGGTGATCAAAAACATGGGCATAGATATGACATTTGAAAGACGTGAAGGCCTGATCCGCGAGGAGGAACGTAACCTCGGGCGTGAGGAAGAACGTGCCAATACCGAACGTGAACGAAAACGCGCCGAAGCTGCCGAAAAGGAGCTGGCGGAGTTAAAAAAATCGATGTCGATCGATATGTCATTCGAAAGACGTGAAGGTCTGATCCGTGAGGAAGAACGTAACCTCGGGCGTGAAGAAGAACGTGCAAATACTGAGCGTGCGCTGGCAGAAGCTGAACGTGAACGTAAACGCGCTGAAGCAGCTGAAAAGCGTGTGGCTGAACTCGAAGCACTATTGAACCGGGAATCTGTATAAATTGAATCGTGGATCAGGGCTACCTGATCCACGATCCTCATAACTTTAGAAAAGACACGTTAATGCAGCCCGTCCCGAACACTTCCCTTTCAGAAGCATCCTGAAAACGCAAAAATCCGGTTCATTGGTCCCCTGCACTTAATCTTTCGATGGATTCTTTCTTAAACTCAGCATATCTGCCTGCATCGATCGCATCACGGATCTCTTCCATCAGGTGATTATAGTAGTAGAGATTATGCAATACGCAGAATCTTAATCCGAGCATCTCCTTAGCCTTAAGCAGATGCCTTATATAGGCTCTGCTGTATCCGCCCGCACAGGCCGGACATCCGCAGTCATCTTCAATCGGCCTCTCGTCAAGCTCGTATTGCGCATTAAACAGGTTGATCTTTCCGAAATGCGTATATACATGCCCGTGGCGGCCGTTTCTCGACGGATATACGCAATCAAAGAAGTCCACCCCGCGATCGACCGCTTCAAGTATATTCTCGGGGGTACCGACTCCCATCAGATAAGTCGGCTTGTCCTGCGGCAGATGAGGAACGGTCACATCCAGGATATGATACATCTCCTCTGCGGTCTCGCCCACGGCCAATCCGCCTATGGAATAACCCGGCAGATCAAGCTCAGAGATCATCTGCGCATTCTCGATACGTAAATCATCATATACAGCTCCCTGATTTATGCCGAAAAGCAACTGATCCCGATTAACGGTATCCTCCAGCGAATTGAGACGTTTCATCTCATCGATGCAACGAAGCAGCCACCTGTAAGTACGTTCAACGGACGGCTTCACATACTCACGCCCCGCCTTGGACGGAGGGCACTCATCAAATGCCATGGCTATGGTGGAGCCGAGATTGGACTGTATTCGCATGCTTTCCTCAGGCCCCATGAATATCTTATGTCCGTCAATATGCGAATTGAATGTAACGCCTTCTTCTTTGATCTTTCTGATCGAAGCAAGCGAAAAAACCTGAAAGCCGCCGGAATCAGTCAATATAGGCCTGTCCCAGTTCATGAACTTATGTAAACCGCCAAGCTTCTTTATCGTCTCGTCACCGGTTCTTACGTGAAGATGATATGTATTCGACAGTTCTACCTGTGTTCCGATGGTTTTAAGGTCTGCTGTACTTACCGCTCCTTTAATGGCGGCAACAGTACCTACATTCATAAAGAGCGGAGTCTGTACGGTCCCGTGTACCGTAGTGAACTCCGCCCGTTTGGCACGTCCGTCTGTTTTGATTATCTTGTACATCTACAGATATTTCTCCCAGAATTCCTCCAGAGTCAAATCCTCTTCATACAGAACCTTGGCGGCGTTTTTGCCAACATATCTCAGATGCCAGGGTTCATACTCTATACCTGTGATATCCTCTTTGCCCTCGGGATATCTGATCACAAATCCATACTCATATGAATGAGCGGCCAGCCACTGCCCGGCCGTGGTATCTCCGAAGCCCTCATTCAGCGATACATAACTGTCACTGACCATATCTATGGCCAGACCGATCTGATGTTCACTGGAGCCGGGGATCGTAACAGCCTGTGCGGCGGTCTTGTACGCTTCCATATAGCTCATACCCTGAGCTGTATATTTATCAACCTTCCGGTCAAAAAGCATCTGCTGGCGGTCATCGTTTCTGTAGGGTGAACAAATCACCAGATTGACCCCGTCCTTCAGAGCGCCTTCCAGCATGGCATACAGATCTGCAAGAATACGTTCATCGCACTGCATGGCACCTTTGATAGTGCCCAGGGTAAATGAATAATCTTCGGCTATAGGGTGATTCTTATTGACAAGAACAAGCTGCCAGTCATCTCTGGAAAAGTCGGGATGATCATCCTGAGCCTCATCAACCGGCATTTCTTCGTCTGCCGAAATATCAATATCATCTATTGATCCGATAATATCGGCACCGGATACGGTATCCAGCTCGGAAATATCCTTGATATTCTCAGGGTCTATCAGATCATCATCGTCGCTGTCGTCAGCATCGATAAGCTCGGTATCAACTTCGTCCTCTACAGCAAAGGCAGCGGCGGATTCTTCGGTTTCATAATAATAGGATGTTACATCAGCTGTGAAATCATACTCTCCCTCGCCCCAGATCACGGAGCTGAAGGAACAGCTGACAAATGCGAATGTCATTGAAGCAAGAACAGCTATATATCTTCGTGCACCGCTCTGTATCCTGCGTGCAACATGATCTAAGAACAGCAAAATAACGCTCAAAACCAGCATCGGTATCTTGAGCAGCTTATGCTTGCGTATGGTACGCCTGTATAAACTCAGGACCTTGTCCTTAAACGTCACATTCATCGAAAAAACCCAATTTACAACACATCTATTTAAATATATCCTTATAAATATATATCGTCAATAAGATGTTGGGGATTTATAGTTGATATTATTATTTTATCCACAACATGTTGTGGTATAATTGCTCATGACAATACATCTTAAAAAGGGAGCGAATCATGGCAGGATCATCTATAGGAAATATATTCAGGATCACAACCTGGGGCGAGTCCCACGGACCGGCTCTCGGAGTCGTAATAGACGGAGTTCCCGCCGGGCTTGAACTCTCCGAAGCTGATATACAGCCGTATATGGACAGACGGGCCCCCGGCCGTTCTTCTATCTCCACTCCGCGCAAAGAATCAGATGAAACAGAGATACTCTCCGGTCTTTTCGAAGGAAAGACTACAGGATGTCCCATATCCATTATGGTCAGGAACACATCCCAGCACTCCTCCGACTACTCTGCCATAAAAGATATATACAGACCGGGACATGCGGACTATACTTTTGACTCCAAATACGGGATCCGTGACTATCGCGGAGGTGGCAGATCATCCGGCCGCGAAACACTTTGCCGCGTTGCCGCCGGTGCCGTTGCGCAGAAGATCCTTAAGGAACTGGGGATAGATGTTTATTCATATACACTGAAGATAGGCCCCGTATCGATCGATAAAGACAGATTTGACAGATCGCTGATCACTGTCCTGCCCACATGCATGCCCGATAAGGAAGCAGATGCCGAGGCCATGGATTATCTGTCAAAAGTCAGGGAAGAAAACGATTCCGCAGGCGGAGTCATAGAAACCGTTATCAAGGGTATGCCCGCGGGTATAGGAGATCCGGTCTTCGAAAAATTGAGCGCCGGACTGGCTAAAGCAATAATGAGCATAGGGGCCGTTAAAGCGCTGGAGTTTGGCGATGGATTCGCCGTATCCGAAGCCAAGGGTTCCGAAAACAACGATGCTTTCCGGATGAATAACGAAAGGTTAACCAAAGCAACCAATCACAGCGGCGGACTGCTTGGCGGAATGTCAGACGGCTCGGATATAATCATCAGAAGCTACGTCAAGCCGACTCCCAGCATATACAAAACACAGGAAACAGTTACCGCAGACGGAAATGACACTACAATAAACATAGCCGGACGCCATGATCCGATCATCGTGCCCAGAGCTGTAGTGGTTGTCGAAAGCATGTGTGCCGTCACGATAGTCGATGCACTCATGACCAATATGAGTGCCAGAATGGATTCGTTAACGAGATTTTACATATAATACGATATCTCTGATGATCCACGGGATATACATGATGAATACACAGACCACAACCAGCGCAAAAAGTCCTGCGAGATAAAATCTTCCGCATAAAGAATGTATCAGTTCCAGTATCGGGTTATTCTCTGTTACGCACAGGAAAAAGAAGTTTGTCCCGACTGCTATGTCGAATATGACAGCCGGGATCATCGTCAAAAGCATTACCGCAAATACTTTCCATATATTCCATATGTGCGGTCTGAATCCCCCTGCCAGTATCATAACTATATATACAGCCAGCAGCGCATGGAAAAACACAGAGTGAAGATGACTGAAATTCAGTAAAGGACATGCCTGCCATGACGTCGTGATTAGTGCTACCCAGGTTCCCGAAAGTCCCAATGCATACAGAAACTCAGCCAGATAATCCTTGCGGGCATATGCGTACCACAGTGCAATGAAGATATTCACTCCGCACAGATGAAAAGGCAGGTGATCCCATTGAAACTGCCCTGTGGCAAGCATCACAGTGTCTTTAAACAGTTCCTCAAGCGCTATCGCCCACGCCCAAATGATCAGAACTCGATCTTTTGTATTCTCTGAAGCCCTTTTATAAAGTTGATAAGCTATCACAGAGGCGATAAGCGTTATGGCAAGCTCAGTAAGATGTAAAGGTCCGAACAGATCAAAAGCCGTATAATCATAGCCTTTGATACGTCTCATATTAAAAGCCGTATACCAGAACTCGTTATCCGGGTTCCAAAACAATCTGATCAGAATAAATATAAGCGCATACACCGCCACCGCGATGCATGCGCCTTTAATGACCTTTTTAGAAGTTGTCGGAAAGCTCGATGTAGAATTCTTCATAGTCTGTTCTGCCGGCCTCTACGCACTGGATTGCAGCTCTGGGATGCTGGTTCAATATACCTGTAAGAAGATACGGTATATCATATCCCCATTTAACACCGGATTCACGTAAGGGCACGATATGCTTCTCTATGAACAGAAGTATAGGGTCTATATGATACTTGGGATTCTTGAGGAATCCGAGCAATATCTCCAGAGGACAGTTACCTGCGCCCCTTCCCAGACTCGAAACCGTTGCATCCAGATAATGTACCCCGGTCCTCATTGCTTCTATAGTATTTGCAAAAGCAAGCTGCTGATTGTTATGAGCATGTATTCCTACTGTTTTGCCATAACTCTCGGCGATCTCAACATACATCTGGCATAAAGGATTGGCCTGCTCGGGATACAATGATCCATAGCTGTCAACTACATATATCATGTCAACATTTGATGCACATACCTGCTCTACCGCCGTTCTGATATCCTCATTATTGGACTTGGATATCGCCATGATATTACAGGATGTCTCATATCCCTTTGAATGAGCATCTTCTATCATGGCAACTGCCGCGGGTATCGTATTGATATATGTTGCCACACGGACAAGATCGACCGGCGAATTCGCTCTGTCAGCGATATCCTTCTGATAATCGCATCTTCCGACATCGGCCATGATCGAAAGCTTGATATTATCGGCTTTATCAGACTGTATGATCTCTCTGATATCGTCATCGGATGAAAACTTCCATTTACCGAATTTATTGACATCAAACATCTCCTTTGATGCACGGTATCCGAACTCCATATAGTCTACACCGGCTTTGATGTTAGCCTGATACAGAGCACCGGCAAATTCATCCGTAAAATAGAAATCATTTGTCAGTCCACCGTCTCTGAGTGTGCAGTCCACTACCTTGTGTTCCGGAAGAAACGACATAAGATTTCTTTCGACTTTGGGTTCATTGATTTTTAAGATCGACATATCCGACTCCTCTTATTTTTTATTCCACAACTATCTTCTTAAAGCTCTTCTTTCCCTTTTTAACAAGGAAATCACCTGAGCCGATCTGATCCTTGGTATATGAAGCAGAAATATCTGTGATCTTCTCGTCATTGACGGACACACCGCCCTGTTCCACGGCACGTCTGGCTTCACTTCTGGACGTAACCATGCCGGCGGCAACAAGCACTCCCATGATGTCTATACGGCCATCAATGAATTTATCGTCAGATATCGTAGCCTGAGGTATATTTGCGGAATCAGCGCCGCCGCCGAACAAAGCTGCGGAAGCCTCCTCTGCCTTATCTGCTTCTTCTTTTCCGTGAACAAGCTCGGTCAGCTCATGTGCAAGGATCTTCTTGGCTTTATTCAGATCCTCTCCCTGCCACTTCTCTATATCTCTGATCTGCTCCATCGGGAGGAATGTGAGCATCTTGATGCACTTGATAACATCTGCATCACCAACATTTCTCCAATACTGGTAGAACTCGTAGGGTGAAGTCTTATTGGCATCAAGCCATACGGCATTGCCTGCCGTCTTCCCCATTTTCTTGCCCTGTGAATCGGTAAGCAAAGTGATGGTCATCGCATGTGCATCCTTGCCAAGTTTACGTCGGATGAGCTCTGTACCGCCCAGCATGTTAGACCACTGATCATCTCCTCCGAACTGCATATTACAGTTGTATTTCCGGAACATGTAGTAGAAGTCGTATGACTGCATGATCATGTAATTGAACTCCAGGAATGACAGTCCCTTCTCCATGCGTTGCTTGTAACACTCGGCCCTGAGCATATTGTTGACCGAGAAACACGCTCCGACTTCACGCAAAAGCTCCACGTAATTGAGCTCAAGAAGCCAATCCGCATTATTGACCATCAATGCCTTATCATCGGAGAAATCAATAAAATTCTCCATCTGTCGTTTGAAGCATTCCGCATTGTGATCGATGTCTTCTCTGGTAAGCATCTTACGCATATCGGTACGTCCGGAAGGATCACCTATCATCGTAGTACCGCCACCGATAAGAGCTATAGGCTTGTTACCTGCCAGCTGAAGTCTCTTCATCAAAGTCAGAGCCATAAAATGCCCGGCGGTAAGACTGTCCGCAGTACAGTCAAAGCCTATATAAAATGTGGCTTTGCCGTTGTTTATCAGTTCTCTTATCTCTTTTTCATCGGTCAGCTGTGCAAGCAAACCGCGCTCACGTAATTCTTCGAATATTTCCATAATCTTCTCCTTCGGGGTAAATACCCGCTAACTCAAAACTTTATCCGTATTGCAGTAGTTTGTCAATTATTAACGTACCTATGATCGCCGGTTATCCCTATGTCTGTTGTCAACGATCACATATATGAGAATCACAAGTACCAGTAATATCGCAAGAGAAAGGATCGCGATCAATCCGAACAGCATCGGGCCCGACATATTTTTTAAAGGAGCATCAGCTGCAGGCTCCGAATCCGCTTCCCCGCGATCTATCTCCGCATATTCCACGTCACCTGCTCCTACGGACATTTGTGTGTCTGATGAACCTTCACTGTATATGTCACCGTCCGGGACAACTTTCGGCAGATAATATACATCCGAAACCGTATCCAGGTTATACAGGTTATAGACCTTGAAGATTATATACATATCCCTGTCCGTACTCACGGGAACAGCTGTATGTATCGTATCGGTCAGTATGGAATCACCTATCAGCTGACCCTGATCATCCTGCCAGCGATATCGCTCCGACCATGTGGCTCCTCCATCGATCGAATAACTGTAATACAGCATCCTGCTGTCGGGATCGGAAGCCGTAAGTTCAACATCAACCCAGTTTCCGCCTTCAGTCTGATAAGGTTCACCGTAAACAACGGACATATTATCGGGAGGCGAATCATCGGGACGTACTACATGAACCGGTACAGGCGTGGGATCATATTCAACATCCGAGTAATCCACTCCGAGTTCATCGGATTTAAGCCTGTAATACATGGCAACAGCAGTCGCATCAAGTTTACCGTACCTGACAGGCCAGTCATATGCATCATAGAAAGGTTCATCATTGTAATTATCCAGGTGGCAGTGTTCTATTATAACCGCAGGGATACCGGCGAGATCACCCATTCTGAGAACACCGTAATAGTTCTTTCCCTTGCTGCCGAGTCTGGTCTTTATACCCCTGTCATAGAGTCCCAGATCGGTCAGCTGACGCATCTCGATCTTGGCGAAGTCCATTCCGCGGGCATAACACTCGCCAAATGCACTGACCCAGCATTCCGCTCCGTACATATCATGATCAGCTGACATATTGAAATGCAGACAGAAAAAGAAATCCGCTCCTATTTCTTCAGCGTAATCTATACGTTCCTCCAGCGACATATCCACATCTGAGGTTCTGGTCATATAGACTTCGATGCCTTCATATTTCTCAAGTTCGTCGCGCATGGACTCCGCAACTATCATGGTCATTTCTTTTTCAAGATAACCGTTATGGTCGGCGCCAAGGTTCTCTCCTCCGTGACCGGGATCTATTACGACCTTGATGGGCTCCGACGAATCAATTGAAGCCGCAGACAGCATAACAGGTTTACATAACACAGAAAGCATTATAATGCCTATGATAATGCCTGCTCTAATCCATGTATAAAAAAATCCGGCTCCCTTAAGGAGCCGGTCAATACCTGAACTAAATATCTTCGTCATCCGGTAACACATTCCTCCCGGAAGGTATACTTGCATTCACATTCGACACATCCTGCATTATATCGGCATCAGGATGCAGCTCCGCTTTATTTGATGTGACCACATCGTGGAGTGTGGCCATTGATTTAATGAATTGATCGTAATGAGCCGTTGTAGTATTCATGGTAGCCGTCATAAGGTTATCCAGATGCTCAAGCATATCATCCAGATACTGCATGGCAGCATCTTTTACATTATTAGCCTCTATGGCGGCATTATCAAGTATCTGCTGTGCCTGCTCAGACGCCAGAGTAACGACTTCATGTGCCTGTGCATAAGCCTGCTGCATGATCTCATGTTCATTGATCAGCTGGTTAGTCTGTGCGGTTGCATCTTCTATAAGCTTATCAGCTCTCTCACGCGCCTTATTGAGGATCTCCTCTCTCTGAGAGATGACTTTCTGATACTGCTTGATCTCATCGGGTGTCTTGTTACGAAGCTCTCGAAGGAGTTCGTCGATCTCCTCTTTGTTAACAATGATATTAATCTTAGACAGCGGCTGATACTTGCAGCCGTCAATATAGTCCTCGATCTCTTCTATTAACTGTTCGATCTTACTGCTCATTGGTTAATGGCTCCTATATTCGATCCCGTATTTTTCGTATACTCTCCTGGCAACCTGGGGAGGTACACTCAGACTGATATCACCGCCGTAACTGGCAATCTCCTTAACCACAGAACTGCTGAGATATGCATACTGCAGGCTGGTGGTCAGAAACATCGTATCAACTATGTCATTGGAGAACTTGCGATTAGTCTGAGCGATCTGAAGCTCATATTCAAAATCGGTTACCGCTCTCAGGCCTCTTATCAGGACATGTATATCCTTATCGAGAGCATACTGAAGAGTGAGTCCGCTGAAAGTTTCAATATGAACATTGGAAATATCGGACGTCACTTCCTTTAACATATTAACACGTTCATCAACAGAAAACAACGAACTCTTTGTCGAATTGACAAGCACACTGACATAGAGTTCATCGAATATATCAGCTGCACGATGAATGATATCCAGATGTCCGTAAGTAACGGGGTCAAAGCTGCCGGGATAGATTGCCGATTTCATGATTGTCTCCTTAGCCATACGTGTTTGTTGGTCTTATAACACTTCTCCTTCAGTATATCAAATCCGCAATCGGAGGCAAAAGAAAAATCGGTATCAAGAAGAGCCTCCACTATGATCACAGTATCATCATCCACATACGGCATACGCGACAAAACCGATAACAGCCCCGGTTCTAATCCCGCCTCATAAGGAGGATCGGCAAATACAACATCGACACTTGTCTCATGGATCAGATTAAGCGCGGAATATGCATCCTGTTTAAGCACGGTTGCTTTGTCTTCAAGCTTTGTAAAATGCAGATTATCCTTGATGCATTGAATGCATGCGGGATCATGATCGATAAAATATGCATGTGCCGCACCACGGCTCAAAGCTTCGATACCTATACCGCCCGTTCCGCTGCACACATCGATAAAAATGCCACCGGGGATGTAGGCCTGGAGCATATTAAACAGGGTTTCTTTGATCCGATCTGTAGTTGGACGCGTATCCATGCCTTTTGGAGCCTTCAGCGGCATGCTGCGCGCGCTGCCTGCTATTACACGCATAAACTCCACCAATCCGGCTATCCACCTTGACAGACCATGCTTTCTGCGGCCCGTAAGTCCTCGATGCGCATGGCTGCAAGGTGAATATCCTCATTTATCCTATATACGTATCTTCGTACCCTTGGTGTCACGGGTACCGAGTTTCAGTTTCATGAGTTCTACGGTCTTGCCGTTATACTCGATGGTCAGGTCTTCCTGCCCGATCTGTGTATAATACACGTTCTCGACCTTGTCACCGGGAGCCAGTTTCATACCGCGTACACCTACGGCGGTCTTCTTTTTCTCCGGAATGGTCTCGGGGTCAAAGCGCAGGAATACTCCGCCTGCGGTCTGGAAAACTATATTCTTGAGATCAACAAACTTGATAACGCTTACGACCTCATCTCCTTCGGTCAGATTCGTGGCAGCCACGGTACGTTTGGAGACGTCGAACTCACCTCCGCTGACAACTTTACACATACTTGTGGCCGTAACGAATATCAGTCTGTAGAGATTCAAGTCGGTCTGTGATGCGGCATATACGATATACTCGGACTCAGCGGAGAAATTGCTGACATTATCGATCGGAATGCCCTTATCTCGGAACTTTCCGAAAGGCAGATCCTTGACCTTGATACTGTGAAGGAGTCCATTATTTGTGAATATGACAACCTTGCCCGTATTCTTGCACTTAAATACGAACTTGTTCTCTTCAAGTGCGGTCTCCTTGTTGCGCTCGAAAGTAGGTATATCGATGATCCTTGCGTAGCCGAAGCGATCCATGAGGAACATTACATCCATTTCCTCGGCTTCTTTCTCAACATATACGGCTTCTTCGGCATTGGTTATCTCTGTACGGCGCTTACGTGCATATTTCTTCTTGAATTCATCCAGATCATTGATGAGCACCTGCATCATGGAGCTCCTGCTCTCAAGTATATCTTCATACTTATATATATTTGCCACGGTCTCATCATGTTCTTTGATAAGAGCCTCGACTTCCAGACCGATCAGCTTATACAGACGCATTTCAAGGATCGCATTTGCCTGTTTCTCTGTAAACTTAAGCTGTGAAGCCATACCCTGAGATTCTCTGGACTTGAATTTGATACCGGCAGTATCTCCTTCCACCAGACATTTTTTAGCCATAGCCCGGTCTTTTGAGCCTCTTAATATCTCGATGATCAGGTCGATCACGTTGCAGGCTTTGATCAGACCTTCCTGGATTTCTCTTTTCTCAAGTTCTTTATTGAGCAGCGTATTGTATTTACGCGTAGCAACTTCTATCTGGAAGTCCACATTGGCCTGAAGTATGGCTTTAAGCCCCATGGTCTCGGGGCGGCCGTTACAGATGGCGAGCATGTTTACGCCAAATGTATCTTCAAGACGTGTCTTCTTATACAACAGATTCTTGAGATTCTCTATATCAGCATCTTTCTTGAGTTCCAGAACTATCCTGATACCCTCTTTGGAGGACTGATTCGATATATCGACTATATCGGTGGTTTTGCGGCTTTCAACCAGATCAGCCACATCGAGCAGGAACTTTCCGATATTCATTCCGATCATCGGGTAAGGGATCTCGGTGATGACGAGATTGGTCTTGCCGCCTTTAAGCTTTTCTTCCTCGACACGACCGCGGATACGAATCTTTCCAACTCCGGTCTCATATATCTCCTTCAGTTCGTCTTTATTGATGACTATACCGCCTGTGGGGAAGTCAGGTCCTTTCAGATATCTCATCAGCTGAGCGGTAGACAGGTCGGGATTGGTCATGTAAGCTTTGGTCACATCGATCACTTCACCCAGATTATGAGGCGGCGTGGATGTGGCCATACCTACAGCGATGCCCTCCGATCCGTTCACCAGAAAATTCGGGATGCGTACAGGCAATACACTCGGTTCCTTCTCTGTCTCATCGAAGTTAGGAACAAAATCCACGACGTCTTTATCCAGATCTCCGAGAAAAGCTTCTTCGGTGATCTTCTCAAGTCTCGCTTCGGTATAACGCATCGCGGCGGCACCGTCACCCTCGATATTGCCGAAGTTACCGTGACCGTCGACGAGTGGCAAACCTTTCTTGAAGTCCTGGCTCATGACTACAAGTGCATCATATATGGAACTGTCACCATGCGGATGATACTTACCCATGGTATCGCCGACTATACGGGCACTCTTACGATAAGGCTTATCGGAGCGTATGCCCAGCTCATACATGTCATAGAGTGTCCTGCGCTGCACGGGTTTCAACCCGTCACGTACATCAGGTAGAGCACGGGCGATGATAACGCTCATGGCGTAGTCTATATAATTCTTCTCCATGATCTCGGAGAATTCCGTTTTAAGTATCCTGTCTAATGAAGTATTCATAACATCCCATCAATTCTAAAGAACTATACATCCAAAGCGGCATCAGACGCATGTTCATATATAAACTGTTTACGGGGAGCAACATCATTGCCCATAAGAAGTCCGGTGATCTCAGAAGCCATACGCGCATCCTCGATCTCAACCTGCTTGAGAAGACGTCTGTCGGGATCCAATGTGGTCTCCCACAGCTGTTCGGCATCCATCTCACCCAAACCTTTATATCGCTGGAGAGTAAAAGGACCTTTGTGCTGCTTCCTGTACTTATCAAGAGCAGCATCATCATACAGGTATTCTTCCTGACCCTTGGATGGTATCGCTTTATAGAGCGGTGGCATGGCTACATATACATGCCCCTCATATATAAGTTCGGGCATGAATCTGTAGAAAAGTGTCAGCAACAGCGTAGCGATATGTGCACCGTCAACATCGGCATCGGCCATGATGATGATCTTGTCGTAACGAAGCTTCGTTATATCGAAATCATTGCCGTACCCTTCGGAAAAACCGCATCCGAATGAATTGATCATCGTCTTGATCTCGGCATTCGCAAGAACCTTATCAATGGAAGCTTTCTCAACATTCAGTATCTTGCCTCTGATAGGCAGAATGGCCTGATACATACGGTTACGCGCCATCTTCGCAGATCCGCCCGCGGAATCTCCCTCGACTATGAATATCTCGCATTGAGAAGCATCCTTGGATTCGCAATTGGCCAGTTTTCCGTTCGAATCAAAAGAAAACTTCTGCTTGGACAGCATGTTCGTCTTTGCTTTTTCTTCGGTCTTACGTATCTTCGCAGACTTCTCCGCACAAGCGATGACGGACTTTAAGACTTCCAGATTACGGTCAAAATATCTGACTATCTCATCTCCGACTACCTTGGATACGACTTTCGCAGCATCCTGATTATCCAGCTTTGTCTTGGTCTGTCCTTCAAATCTGGGATCGGGATGTTTGATGGACACGATGGCTGTCATGCCGTTCCTGACATCGGCTCCCGTGAAATTGGCATCTTTATCCTTCAGATTACCGAGTGATCTGGCGTAATTATTAATAACAGTAGTAAAAACCTGCTTAAATCCGGTCAGATGAGTACCACCCTCGGAGTTATAGATATTATTACAGAATCCGAGGACATCCTCGTGAAACTCATTCACATACTGGAATGCGACCTCGACTTCGATGCCTTCGCTCTCGCCCTTAAGATATACGGGTTCATGAAGTGCTTCACCGGTCTTATTGATCTCTCTGACAAATCCTACAAGGCCGTCTGGCTCATGAAACTCAATATGCTCGATCTCATCCCGGCGCTTGTCCTCGAATATGATGGTAAGCTCGGGATTTAGGTAGGCGGTTTCATGCATGCGGCTCTTGACATCATCTTCCTTGAACCGGGTCTTGTCGAATATGGTGTTGTCGGGGAGGAAATTTACCTTGGTACCGGTAGAACGTGTCTTGCCCACCACAGGCAAAAGTCCGTTCTCAAGCTCGGTAGTGGGGATGCCTCTCGCATATGAGTCCCGATATATGCATCCGCCGGTCTTAACCTCCACTGTCAGATATTCGGAAAGAGCGTTGACAACGGATGAACCGACACCGTGCAGACCGCCGCTCGTCTTATAAGCTTCGTTGTCAAACTTACCGCCTGCATGAAGAGTCGTAAAGACAAGACGCTCGGCAGACATGCCTTTCTCATGCATGCCTACGGGAATGCCTCGCCCGTTATCTTCTATAGTGGCTGATCCGTCAGCCTCGAGCGTCACCCATATCCTGTCACAGTGCCCCGCCAGATGCTCATCTACCGAGTTGTCGACTATCTCGTATATCAGATGATTGAGACCTTTGGTCGACACCGAGCCGATGTACATACCGGGACGTACACGTACAGCTTCAAGACCTTCCAGGACATGTATGGACGACGCGTCATATGTTTCTTTTTTGGACATTTATCCTCCGATCAATGTATCTCTTCATGGAAAGCCTGAAGAGATTTGATCTCACCGGCATCATGAGTCTTGACATATCTGATTCCGTCAGCTGTAGCCTTGGCAGCGGCTATCGTTGTGATATAAGGAATACGGCCCTTGATGGCTGCCTTACGCAGGTAGCTGTCATCATGTACGCTGTCCTTGCCTACGGGAGAATTGATTATCAGGTCAATGTCACCGTTAGTGATCATATCCAGCACATTCGGACGTCCTTCATAGAGCTTGTTTACTTTGGTTACGGGAATGCCGGCTTCACTTATCAGATCAGCGGTACCGGCGGTAGCTACCAGAGAGAAACCATCCTCATAGAAGCTCTTTGCTACTTCCACAACCTCATCCTTATCCTTGCGGTTAACTGATATAAGCACCGTGCCTTCCGTAGGAAGCGGTGACTGTACACCTTCCTGAGCCTTGAAGTAAGCTTCGCCATATGAATGGCTCAGTCCCAAGACCTCTCCTGTAGATCTCATCTCAGGTCCGAGAACAGGGTCAACTTCCTGGAACATATTGAAGGGGAACGCAGCTTCTTTTACGCCGTAATACGGTATATTCTTTTCTTCAAGCGCAGGTACGGGAGAAGGTCTGCCGGTAAGATGTGATGTGATGATATCTGTTGCGATCGGAACCATACGTACATTACATACCTTGGATACGAGCGGTACCGTACGGCTGGCTCTGGGATTCGCCTCAAGCACGAATACCTTGCCGTTCTCTATCGCATACTGCATGTTCATAAGACCTTCAACATGCATCTCCTCGGCGATCCTCCGTGTATACTCTTTGATAGTGGCCACGTTTTCGGGAGAGATGTGAACTGAAGGAATGATGCAGGCCGAATCACCGGAATGCACACCTGCCAGTTCTATATGCTCCATAACCGCAGGTACGAATGCATGAGTACCGTCACTGATCGCATCGGATTCACACTCAAGCGCATGATTGAGGAATCTGTCTATAAGGATCGGCCTGTCAGGGGTAACACCTACAGCGGCCTGCATGTAGTCGGCCATAGCCTCATCATCATATACGACCTCCATGCCGCGTCCGCCGAGTACGTATGAGGGGCGAACCATTACGGGATAACCTATACGATTCGCTATAGTCTGCGCTTCCTCAACATCGGTAGCCATCCCTGACTCAGGCATGGGTATGCCGAGCTTATCCATCATGGCTCTGAACTGGTCTCTGTCTTCTGCCAGATCGATGACCGAAGGAGGTGTTCCGAGGATCTTCACTCCATTCGCCTCAAGCTCACCGGCAAGATTCAGAGGTGTCTGTCCGCCGAACTGTGCTATAACACCGAGAGGTTTCTCTTTGTTATAGATGCTCAATACATCTTCAAGAGTCAGGGGTTCGAAATAGAGCTTATCGGAAGTATCATAATCCGTTGATACAGTCTCGGGATTACAGTTGACAATTATGGTCTCAAATCCGAGCTTCTTAAGAGCCAGTGCCGCGTGTACACAGCAGTAATCGAATTCGATACCCTGACCTATACGGTTCGGGCCGCCACCGAGGATCATGATCTTCTTGTTTTCGGATACGGGATCCTTGTCGGTTCCGTTATATGTCGAATAATAATATGCACTGTCCTCGGTTCCGCTTACATGTACACCCTCCCAGGTCTCTTCTATGCCGAGTGCCATTCTGCGGTTTCTGATATCTGCCTCGGGTACCTCGAGGATCTGGCTTAAGTATTTATCGGAGAAACCGTTCTTCTTTGCGGAGATAAGCTTATCATCAGCAGGAACCGAGCCTTTGCCGGCGATCAGAGCCTCTTCCTCTTCCACCAGCTCCTTCATCTGCTCGATAAAGTACTTCTTGACATGAGTCAGCTCATAGAGTTCATCTACGGTCGCTCCCTGCCTGAGAGCTTCATACATCAGGAAATGTCTCTCGCTGGAAGGCGCAGACAGACGCTTCAACAGATCAACTTTGGACAGCTTATCGAAGTTCTTCGCATGTCCCAGTCCGTATCTGCCGGTCTCCAGCGATCTGATAGCCTTCTGGAATGCTTCCTTATATGTCTTACCGATACTCATGACTTCACCGACAGCTCTCATCTGAGTACCGAGCTTGTCTTCCACACCCTTGAACTTCTCAAATGCCCATCTGGCGAACTTGATAACAACATAGTCACCGTCGGGATAATACTTATCAAGAGTACCGTACTTACCACAGGGAATATCCTTAAGAGTCAGACCGCAAGCCAGATATGCGGATACCAGAGCTATCGGGAAACCGGTAGCCTTGCTGGCAAGTGCGGATGAACGGGATGTACGGGGATTGATCTCTATGACTATGATCCTGTCGGATACGGGATCATGAGCGAACTGCACGTTGGTACCGCCTATAACCTGTACTTTGTCTACGATCTTATATGCCTGCTCCTGAAGCCTGTCCATTACTTCCTGAGAAATCGTAAGCATGGGAGCCGCACAGAATGAATCACCGGTATGAACGCCCATAGGATCGATATTCTCTATGAAGCAGACAGTAATCATATTGCCTTCGGAGTCACGTACTACCTCGAGCTCGAGTTCTTCCCAGCCGATGATGGACTCTTCAACCAGGACCTGGCCCACCAGCGAAGCCTGAAGACCTCTTGCGCACACAGTCTGCAGTTCTTCTTTGTTATATACCAGACCGCCGCCGGCGCCACCCATCGTATAAGCGGGACGCAGCACTACGGGATATCCGAGCTCTTCGGCGATCCCCAGTGCCTCCTCCACCGAATAAGCAACCTGCGAACGAGCCATCTCGATACCGAGCTCATTCATAGTGTTCTTGAATTCGATCCTGTCTTCGCCACGTTCTATTGCATCGACCTGTACACCGATGACTTTCACATTATATTTATCCAGAACACCGGCTTTATTCAGCTCAGCACACAGATTCAGTCCTGACTGGCCGCCAAGATTGGGGAGAAGTGCATCAGGCCGCTCCTTAGCTATGATCTGCTCCAGCCTGTGTACATTCAGCGGCTCTATGTAAGTCACATCCGCCATCTCGGTATCCGTCATGATAGTTGCCGGATTCGAATTGACCAGGACTATCTCATATCCCAGCTTACGTAAGGCTTTGCAAGCCTGTGTACCCGAGTAGTCGAACTCACAGGCCTGACCGATCACGATAGGACCGGATCCGATTATCAGTACTTTGTTGATATCAGTTCTCTTTGGCATCGTTTTCTCCCCTTTATATGTAAGAATATAATAAAACTCGCACTTAACCTTATATATCATACATTAAGTGCGGAGGCAGTTCAACTATATATTGTATGTTATTTTATGCATATGCACTACATATAGTTTACATAATGTGAATCTACAGCAAATGAACCTGAATTGCATAAAAAACAGAACGCGAGTGATAATTATATATCAGGAGCATACTTGAAATATAATCAGCACTCGCTCTCGAATGTTCTATATACATATACCCGGCCTACTTTAACACGCGTCAGGATCCCAATATCATACATAAGCTTGAGCGTCTCCTGTGCAAGATACTTATCGATATGAGCAGCTTCCGCCATATCCTTCACTGTGAACTCATCCGGCAGATCCACAGGAAGCAGCTGCGTATAATCCCTGATATCATCCAGAATGACTTCGTCATACAGTTCCAGAGGTACACGGTCATAACGGTGCGAACCGATCTTCGGATTGTTCTTCCTTCGTTTCCCATCCAGGAGACGGTATTCCTCCATATCGATGAGAGGTACGCGTATATGCAGATTGGGGTCATTCAGATACTGCTTGATCTTAAAGAACTCCGGAAGCGCATGATATACGCTTCCGGTTACGGGAGTTTTACGTTTCTGCGATGTTTCTCCGGTCTCGGGATCTATCCAGATGATCCATTTCTTATGAGGAAAAGGGTATACAAGATATACCTGATACTCCGGCAGAAAGGCCGCAAGTTTATCCCTCATATGTCCGAAATTGCCGTTCTGGATCTCTATGATCTCATCTCCGGTATAAATATCTGCGATATAGTTTCCTATCGGAACCTCGTGATAATCTTCATTTGGCAGATAATACTGTTTCATGACCGCATGTACGGTCTTCTCGGCCAGAGTACCGAAACCGTGCGGATCATGACTGCCTGTCAGCACTTTGACCTTGGCTTCTTCAAAACATCTCTTATCGCAGATATCGGGTATCATGATCTGTGTCCGTCCCCGAGATCATTCAAAATCCGAAGGTACTATCTTGGGCAGCCAGAATTCATCCTGATATATATCAGTGAACCTGTAGGTAATGACAGTATCCAGGTTGTCCAGGGTCACGTCACTGACCTTAAGATTCTCATCAACAGTGATCTCATTTCCGAACTTATAGCTGTCATCATAGTTGTAATCATAATCATAGTAATCACATACAAACTGGATCCTATCACCTTTGTTAAGACCCAAAGTACTCTTCGCCGTAGCTCCCTCGGGTACCGAAGTCTCAAGCGAATAATCAGCAACGGCACCTGCTACATATCCTTCCGGATGAGCATTATCGAAGACTATGATGAGCTTGGATCTGACTCCGTTTAACAGGCACGGTGCATAACCGGTAATGGTATATTCATCTCCGTTCTCATATGTATCACTGTGGTAGTACGGCATGATCTGTCCGTTTAATCCGAGCCATGCACCGGACATATCCGCATACATGTCATCCCCTTCAAAAGTAAATACATTGTCGAGACCAAGATCTATAAATCCTTCTCCGTCATCTATGAACATATTCAGATCGATGTCGTGGATCAGGCCCCACTGTTCATCTGTCATGGAAAAATAGGGGTTGCCGTCGCCGTCTATCGACCAGGACCGACCATCAGTCTCGACCGAATTAAGCGATACAAAATCGGATACGACATCATCGGCGAATGATTTATTGTCTTCATAATAATCAAGTTCTTCGCTGTCAGCGACCGTATCGGCGGGCAGGCTTCTGCCGTCTGATACGAATGCATCAAACAAACATCCGAGCAGACTGAGACCGCCTCCGGATGACTGTGAGGCCTGCGTAGCAAAAGCACCGGTATCAGTAATGCATTGCAGATAACGCGTGTCTACACCGATCTGATCAAAGCTGTTATTAGCCCTCTTGATCAGGCTCTTCTGATTCTGAGGGAAGAAGATGGCCACACCGTGAGCAAAATTCATACTGGATGAATTTCTGCTGTATTTAACAGAGGACTTAACAGCATCAGTTAATGCTCTGCCTTCAGAATTATTTATATTCTGAGCAAGGTCAATAAGGTCTACCTGATCTATATCCGTAGACTGACCGAATTCCCTGGAGCTGTATCGTGCATCGGATACGGTCTTATAGCCCTCGTTCTTGATCATGTCCGATACGGACTGACCGAAGGAACCGAGCTTATCGGGAACCAGGTAATTAAACTCAGCCAGATCCACGATGGACAGAGTGATCTTCTGCCCGCAATCCTGGGCCGCACATGCACCCATATAATCATCTATTATCTTCTTGCCGATATCGAGCGTGGGCATGGAGGTATTTGCCGACAGTTGAGTCAGCCAGTTAGTGTAAAACCACCCTATACCTGGCTCGATCTCCTCGGATGCGATCATATAGTCCGCATGCTTATCGAGCATGATGGCATTCTCTGCGGTAGCCATCAGACAGGCATCATATCCAATGAAATCAAACTTCACACCACCGTCCGTAAGAGCCTTGTCGATCTGAGACAGATCCATCGATCCGGCATATGATTCTTTCTCATCATAACCGTATCCCGATACACTTCCGCCGCCGTGATCCCAGAGGATCAGTTCGTTCCTGTCGGCCGGGAAGTTCTTGCTGCAATACTTAATGAACCCGGACAGCGTAGCCGGATCTGTCATGGCCTTCGATCCGTCATCTTCTACCAGTCTCTTCATCCCGCCGGGAGTGATCTGGTATATCTGGTTGACTTTATTGCTTATTCCTCTAGTCTTCCAGCTCTTGCAGCCGCCTGTATATACAACGATATTCACCTTATCTGACAGCTTCGCCTTGGCCATCTCGGCGAGATCGTTCGAAGCCATGCCGCTTCGGGACTCCAGATCGGTACCGCACAGGTAGACCATGAGCGTCACGGTATCCTGACCGCCTCCGCGTATCCTGGTGTACTTGTCTCTCGCTCCGGATGAAACGCTGTTATCTACTGAACCGCCTCCTGATGTGGGGATCATCTCAGGTTCGGTTGAATATACATTATCTGTGTATATATCCGAATCGCCGTAAGTATCGGAAACAAAATCATTAACAAATGATGAGCCGCCGCCCTGTCCGGATATCAGGTTGCTGGTATCGGGATCGGTAGCATAACTCTCCGTGCTGTATCCGTAATCGTCGGAAGAGCCATAATATGAATCATCAGAATCATCGCCACTGAAAAGCATATACAGAACGATCAATATAATGACCAGCAGCATGCTGCCGCCACCGGCTTTGGCCGCACGACCATGTCCGCCGCCTGAACTTTGTCCACCGGTCGGTCCGCCTGCATGTCCGCCCGTGCTTCCTACGGGGCCGGATCCGAGTCCGCTTCCTTTCTTAAATCCTCCCGTACCGCTTCCGGTAACATGTCTTTCTCTGCTTCTTGGTTTATTATCAGGCATAAGATCCCTCCTTTATTATCCAGGCTATTCATCCCATGTAAGGGAATCGATGATGCCTGCCATACTGTCCGAAACCGCCATATTCATCTCTTCATCCTCGCCCATATGTCCGGTCAGTTCAAAGATGATAGCGCCGTCCATATAGTCTCTTGCTATGGCTGTCTCATACATTCCGGAGCCCCCTTCTTCCGGATTCAGACTTGCCCAGTAACCTTTAACATCGTCTGTTCCCGGAAAAACACCTTCGTAATACTCGGTATTATCTCCCCAGCTTTCTCCGAGTTCTCTGACCGCTGCCTCGGCATTATTATCCACCGTATAGGTCACGGTGATCATATTTGTGCCGGCCGACTCGCCCGTATATACGATATATACCTGAGGACCCTGAGGAGTGATCCTGAATCTGTTGGCATCATATCTGATGCTCCAGCCGTTGGCATCATGATAGACGCTGTCTTCGGGGCCTGCCACATAATTCTCGGCGCTGAAGCTATCGGGATCCTCACCCTCCAATAGTTCAAATATCATAGGACGGTCAGGCGTATCCTTGAAATATCCCATTACCTTTCCGGCTTCCGCACCTGTAATTACAAGAGTATCTTCGGAGTCCTCATCGGATCCTCCGAACCAAAACTCCACTGCGCCGTTTGTCTGTTCAATATCAAAAGGAAGACCTATACCGTTGTTTGCCCCGTCAGCGGTGTAACCGTATGTCTCATCGCTAAACACATAAAAATATGTTCTGGCGGTATCTTCTGCTCCTTCAGTATAATTCGCATATACACCCTTTTCGAAGTACGGCGGCGCTGGCACTGAGTTGTTTTTTCCGCACCCGGCAAGGCAAGCTACGGTCATGGCTGCAATGACGGACAACGTCATCATTTTTTCAAGCAATTTCTTTTTCATCGTGAACCTCCGGTATGAGTCGTCAGTCTGTTCAGTTGTTTTTTTATTTTTTCGAGAATCTCTTCACGATATTCTTCCTTAACCAGATAATAAACATATGAATCAATGACCATTTCCTGTGGCAGTCCGCGTCCCACCAGCTTGAAATTGCGATACCCCCATCTGCCGGCATATTCACCAACCTCATCGTTGGATATAAATGCCGGCCGTTTCATGCATTCGGCGAATCTGGGCTTCGTCTTTTTGTTCGGACAGTCATATGGAGCACCTTTCTCATAATTAAGCTGCATCAGGGACTCATCCCGGTAATGTGCCTTGCGTTTGGGACATCCCGGGAAGCATATCTCATCGGCCAGGATCTCTATTCTGTCTGCGTATCCGGATAGTTCATCAAGTACCTTCTCATCATGATTCAGATCGTAATCAAGCACAACCAGATAATACGCCTTATCTGAAGCTGGATCGCCGTCAACGGTCTTATCAAGCTCGGCTTTAACATCATCAATCGCAATCAGACGCTTGGTTGTGGATGAGATATATTTGAAATCCGGATACTTATCACGCAGATAGTCTTCAAGTACCGATGTGTTGACCAGCACCTGATTCATGCCGTTATTTGCTGTCTCCATGATCAGATTGCAATAGGTATCATATATATGCTTTTCTTCGATCAGCGAGTTAGTCCAGGTAAATCTGACGGGGACACCTAGATCGTTGTATGTCTTTATGACCTTCTGCATGTCACCATGAGAAGTTATGCCGAATACTGCTCTTCCGCCGTTCCATATGGCTCCCGGAAAAGTTCCGTATACACTTCCGACCTTATATCCGTCGCGGAACTTCTCCGGATGTTCATTAAGCATATGGATTATGACCTGATTCAGATAAAAGAAAACGCTGAATCCCGGTAAATGCCAGTAAATAGTATGTTTATTCATCCGTAACTCCCTTTAGTACGTATACAGAACCGATGATGAAGTCCCCTCTGCCAAAGGTCCCGGTATGGTGGACAGACCTCTGTGAGAACCGTTTATGTCACTGTTAAACGTGATATCGGTTCCGTCGGGATTCTCAAATCTCTGTTCCGGTTCGAACGCCACACCCAGCATATCGGTACAAAGCACGGGCACGCAGAAATCCTTCAGATGATCATATACATTGGTCTTAAATGTATACTTGCCGTTCTTTTCGGTGATCTCTGCTTTAACTTTGGAGGTCTTGTCAACAAACTTATTCTTTTCTTTCTTGTATACATTGGCGCCGTTGAAATATGCATTACCATCGATCCATACGGGCAGATGTCCGAAATGAGCTTCGGCAAGACCACCCATATCCGGATCGGCGCCCTTTTCAAAAGGCTTGTGCCATTCTTCGTATGTCGGGAATATATCGAAAGCCTTCGTTCCGGCCATCGTATAATCCGCATCTGCGGGTGTTTTCTTTTTATCCTCGGCAGGATATGTCTGGATGAAGATGTTGTTGTAGATACGGTCATCTCCGTGAAGTATGGTCATGAATCCGGCGACTTCGGTCCTGTGTCTGATATGGTAAGGCGTATATCTCGGCTCTCTCTGTCCGTTAACTATACTGTCGACACCGGAATTGATAAGTCCGAATCCGCCCAGGATCAGGTTATGAAGTACGGCGATACCTTCACTGGGGATGGTTATGGACTGTTTGCTCATCAGGAGATTGTTATCGATCAGAGTAGGTCCGTGGCCGACTTCTACAAACACATCTGAATTAAACATGGCTCCCGGCCCCTGCTCGGTTCCGGCAGGCCTGTGATTATCATGCATGACATTCTGAGATACACGTGCACCCTGAGCTTCCCAGTCAAGCCATACACCGATGATGCAGTTATGTATATGATTCCTGCGAATGGTCACATCGATACCGGCATGAAGCTTGATACCCGCAGTCTCGGCTCCGCCCAGCTGAGAAGAATTGCAAACATGATGGATATGGCAGTCTTCGATCGTCGAGAAAACCGCTCCCATACGGCCGACTATACCGGTCTGCTCGCAATGATGGATATGACATCTGCGTACTATATGGCTTCCGACCTTTTCCTTGAGCCAGCCGTGATACTGACCGCGGCATACGGCATCTCTCTCCATCTGAGTGGGGCTCTTGATACGTCTGACAGTAAAGTACATGTCATTCTCGGGATCCAGATATTTGCCCAGAGATATTCCGCAGCATCTGCTGTTATGTATCTCACAGTCTTCGATGATCCATCCTTTACTCCAGTGAGGTCCGATCATCCCGTCCTGATATGCGGCGGGAGGTGCCCATGTGGTTGCGGCATCCTTGATCTCGAAACCGCTGACGGTTATATAGCCTATGGCCATTTTGGAGGGCATGAAGCAGTTTCTGCGCACTGCGATCTCCACAGTCTCCTTATTGGGATCCTTGCCCTGAAAGTTTGCATAGAAAACAGTTTCGTCTCCATCCTGCTCACAATACCATTTAAACCGGGATTCCTCTTTGTTCCATGCATATTTATCGGCATCCCCCTTGATACACTCTTCAAGAGATATGGTCTCATACATGGCCAGATCATTCAGATACACAGAACCGGTATGACGCACATCGGGAGCAAAATACCAGTCTCCGTACACACGAGTGGTATAAGGGTTATATGATCCGAACACCGAATTGTTCACACGTGCGGTCCAGACCTTTCCCTTATGCTTTTTCCATCCTGTAAGCACTTCGGAACCCGAGATCACAGCACCCAGAGGTTCTTCAGATCTGTATGTGATCCTGGCTTCGGGAGTACCGGCATATACCGGATCCACATACTCTCTGTATACACCCGGGGCTACCACTACCTCATCACCGGGTTTTGCCACTTTTGCGGCATCATTGATATGCTTATACGGCATATCTTTCGTTCCGTTGCCATCCTTTGAAGCCTGAATGTCTACATAAAATGTTTTCATACCTTCACCTCATTATATTAGTGACTGGTGTACAGTTACCTTTATCACACCGACCCTTTCGCTCCGTCGGATGTGAAATGCATTTCATAGGGTTCATCTGCGGTATACGGCTTCCACAGCGGCATATCCGAACCGTCCGCGTCCTTACCGTTGGGATCACCTGTCTTGATGAAATCGGCGAAATAATTACACATGACTCTGGCCAGATCGTAATGGTGCCCCTTATAGGGTCTCCAGCATTTTCCGACAGATTCGAAGAAGAACCACAGATCGCATGAATGGAAACATCCCGGGTTATCCCAGCCGGGAATATCGGGCTCGAATATATAGTAATACATCGGCTGATCGTCACCGTTTGCCTGAGCTGCCACAAATGCTTCCTTTACGGATTTCTCTACGGAATTCACTCCATCCACTATGAATTCATCCCTTGTGCATCCGCTGATGATCGGAATATGGGCGGATCTTCCGGCTTTGAACTTTCTTAAGCCGTATTCTTTGACCATATGTCCGTCTTCTATGGGGAAAAACCTGGGATGATCCTTTACATACTCCGCATACTTATCCCTGATCAGAAAAGCATCAAGTTTTCTGGCTTCTTCAAGGCCGCTTACACCGAGATAATCGAAGAACGCCTTACCCTTGCCTTCAGCGGTAGCAAGATCATTGGGATTGAATATATCCTGTTCGGGATCGTCCATCTCTATCATGCCGCTGAATACAACGGCCCTCTTGATCACGTCATAATTGTCTTCATTATTGATCTGAGCCATAACACTTCCGCCACCGGCCGACTGTCCGGCTATGGTTATGCTATCGGGATCACCTCCGAAGTTTGCTATGTTCCTCTTTACCCAGGCTATACCGGCTTTCTGGTCGAGCAGACCGAAATTACCGGGAGCATCGGGGGCTTCGGCTGTTATATCGGGATGAGACAGAAATCCAAGCGCGGCCAGCCTGTAATTGACGCTGACTACTACGATCCCTCTTCTGGCAAGTCTCTCACCGTCGAATTCCATTTCAGCCGTGTAGCCCCATTGGAATCCCCCACCGAATATCCAGATCAGAACAGGCAGTTTTTCGTCAGCCGCATTTGCGGGTGTCCATACATTCAGATACAGACAGTCCTCAGACATCGGGATATCCTTATCTACATGAAACTCACGCATGTAGAGATCTTCCTCCCATTTGCCGACTCCGGGCTGGTCCTGCACTGATATGGGGCCGAATGTGTAGCATTCACGCACGCCTTCCCAGTCATCTGCGGGCTGAGGCGCTCTCCACCTGTTCTCACCCGTAGGCGGAGCCGCAAAAGGTATTCCCCTGTAGATAGTGACTCTGGGATCGGCTCCCGGTATTCCCCGTACTTTTCCGTTCTCTGTTTTAGTCTCTCTAAGCATATATTTCCCCTCCAATACGCTGTCACTGTGAGTGTGACGGAGCTGATGTTACTGACCCTGTTACGCATCACCGGCGTGCTTCGCTGCAGGAAGTATCCTTTTATATGACAGGGATCTGAAGCATGCCCTGGCCGCATCGGAACGCTTCTCACAGTCTTCCGCAAACATGCCTATCGTACATCCGACGAAGCCACCTGCCACTTCTGTGGACAGAGATGATATGTCCAGATCACGCACCAGTATTTCGGCCTCTTTTTCTCTGACTGTAAACAATGTGGCTTTGGTACCCATCACATTTATAACCAGAGTGATCAGTTTCTGAGGTGATACGACCGATGCTATCTTCTCATCCGTACCGTCCTTTCGAAGGATCACATTGGCACTTACGCCGGAATACTCGAATCTGAGCTGATAATCCTCACTCTGGAACAGTGCAATACCCGCTCTGGCTCCGTCATACAGCTCATCACCTGTCAATGTAACGGCAGCTTCGAAGCAATGGCAATCCTGTCTGATACACACATAAGAAGGCGATCCTTTGCCGGACAGCTGATCTGTATCACACTTCAGATACAATCCCTCACCCTCTTTGAGTTCATACATATCTTCTTTGGGATTGCGCAGACACATAAACTCATATCCGAGTTCATCCATATGCGTAAAGTCATACAGCTTATTGGTACCGGGCACAGAAGTCGGACGGCATTCCGGTATCTGCTCATCCAGATCGACGTTCAATTTGCCTGACAGGATACCCAGTCCCGGATTGACTACCGGCCAGTCATTTTCCCATATCACTCTGGCCAGAAATGTTTCACGTCCCATCATCGTAAAGCCGAATATGGGTCTTACAGCCAGCATGACCATATACCAGTCACCCTTTACTGTCTGAACCAGATCGGCGTGTCCCACATACTTGATGGGATATCTCTGTCCCAGATGTCTGTGTGTGAATATCGGATTGCAGAAATTGTTCTCGTAAGGACCGAACACGGACTTTGATCTGGCAACGCTGACAGCATGCTCGGGGCCGGTTCCGCCCTCGGCATGCAGGATATAATAATACTCACCTATATGATACAGATGAGGTCCTTCAGGCCAGTGTACACCCTTCAATGCACCGTTCCAGGCTTCCACCCGCTCGCCGACCAGTTTGAAGGATTCCGTATCAAACTCCTGGATATATATATAATAATCACCATTGTACCTGCAACCGTCCACATTGGGATGAGTTCCGATATAATAGCACTTTCCGTCGTCATCAAAGAACAGACTCGGATCGATCCCGTCTGCTCCCTCGATGAAATGCGGATCGGAATAAGGACCTTCGGGTTTATCGGCAGTAACCACGAAGTTTCCTCCGTGAGATACATTCGTGCAGATCACGTAATATGTCCCGTCATGATATCTCATGGTAGGGGCAAACAACCCCTGGGAAACACCGGCTCCCTCAAGAGGCAGCTGTGATTCGCGGGTAAGCACATTTCCTATCTGCTCCCAATGAGCCAGATCCCGGCTGTGCATGATCGGAAGACCGGGAAAATACGCAAAAGAAGAATTCACTATATAGAAATCTTCTCCCACGGCACATATGGACGGATCAGGATAAAATCCGGAAAGAATGGGGTTTTGGGATGTCACGGACATTATCTACCACCTCCTGAATATGACGAAATATGGATTCTATGGTTTACTAATCACTATATGATCATCTTTGAATCCGATCTTTACTTTGTTTCCTTCCAGACCGATCTCATCGATCAATTCTCTCGGTATCTGCAGGCGGTTAGCTTTGTCCAGAACCACGTATTCATCCTGGGTATCCTCAGCGCGCCAGTCGATACTTGATTCCCTGACACGATCGGCATACTGTTCCTTAAGCACACGTTCGGAGCTGATCTTGCCGTCACGAATGGCTACCACACGCTTGACCTTCTTGGACAAAGCCACATCATGCGTAACTATAAGAATCGTCTGACCGCCCTTGTTAAGCTCCGTAAATATCCCGAATATATAATCCGCGGTGCCTGCATCCACCGAGCCCGTAGGTTCATCCGCAAGCAAGAGCTTCGGGGAATTGGCCAGAGCTATGGCGATGGCGATGCGCTGCTGCTCACCTCCGGACAGCATATTCATCTTGGAATTCTTTTTTTCCGGAAGCCCCACCAGTTCCAGAAGCTCTTTGGCTTTGTCCTTTTTATGCTTCGTATTTGAGAGGTTCATGGGCAGCATGATGTTTTCTATAGCCGTAAGATAGGGAAGCATATTTCGACCGTTGTTCTGCCATACGAAGCCCACCGTATCCCTTTTATAAGCCACAAGCTCCTTCTCCGTCATGGTGAAGAGGTTGTTGCCGTCCACAAAAAGCTTGCCAGCGCTGGGTCTGTCCAGCCCTCCGATCATATTGAGGAAGGTGGACTTGCCGGAACCGCTGTTGCCTATGAGGGCGGTCAGTTCACCGGTATGCACCGTCAGATCAAGTCCCTGCAGAGCCAGAACCTCCGTTTCTCTGGTCTTATATATCTTCACCAGACCGTCGGCCTGTACCATTATATCCGATTCATTTGAATTTGTTTTATCTATACTGTTGCTGTCCATTATCCGTGTTATTCCGCTCCGTTCATCTGTATATCCTGCTCCTAATATACTCTGTTGCCGTTATCCAGCTCTATGATCATATCTGCAGCTCCCATAAGCCCCGTATCATGGGTGGTCATAAGGACTGTAACGCCTTCTTTGCGTGTCATATCCTTGAAAACCTCAGTAACTCTGGCTGCCATGGCGGAATCCAGCTCTGCGGTAGGCTCATCGGCGAAAATGATGGAAGGCCTGTGCGCCAGGGCTCTGGCTATGGCTACTCTCTGCTGTTCGCCTCCGCTCATCTCATAGCTCATATGGGTGATACGGTTGCCAAGTCCCACGATCTTCAAACACTCCTCGACCCTTTTATCCGTCTCTCTGTTTATCTTGATTCCGGCCATGCGCAGAGAAAATTCCACATTCTGAAAGGCGTTCAGGCTGGGAATAAGTGAAACGGACTGGAATACGAAGCCCATTTTCCTGCGCCTCAGGTTTTCTCTCTCTTTCTGTGAAAGATCCTTCAGATTGGTTCCCTCGAATAAGACATCACCCTCCGTGGGGTCATCCAGGGAGCTGATGATATTCATATATGTGGTCTTGCCCGATCCGGAACGTCCCTTGAGTATGCAAAAGCATCCTGCGGGAACCGTGGCATCTATACCCTTCAGGGCCCAGAATCTTCCTGCCGGAGTATCATAAGCTCTTTTTATTCCTTTTGTTTCGATTATATTCTCACTCATGATCACTCCTCACCCAGCTTCAGCGCACCGGTCACATTCATCCTGAAAAGCAGTGCTATGAGCGTGCATATGCTGACTATCATCACCAGCGCAACTATGCCATATAGCCTGTACATATCCGAGGCTTCGGTGATCAGTCTCATTGGCAGGATCTGCTCTGATGTGGCATATGAAGCCTGTAATATGGGCACGAACATATCGGATGTAAGTCTGCCTATGCCTATGCCCGCCATCACCGAAAATACTCCGGAGAAAATCTGCTCGATGATGATCATCTTAACTATCTCGGATCTGTGGAAGCCGCAGGCTCTTAAGACTCCGAAGATCAGCTCTCTCTCCCTTATGGAGAGTATCCAGTATATGAGATAGCCCACAGCGCAGAGCAATATGGTGACCACGAAGCCCAGGGTCAGTACCCCGTTGGTGCCCTGAAGCAGAGGATCCGTAAGGGTCTTCTCCATATCCTCCGGCCTGTTTACGTATTTGGTCAGAAGCAGATTATGGTTCTCCACAAAACCATACACATCGCTGCCTGTGGCTCCCTCCTTCAGAGATATCCATACCTCATAGGGTCTTGTACCCAGCATTTTCTTCATATAGGAAAAATGCGTAATTATGAGGAAATTATCGGCTTCCGTCGCATTTCCGTCGGCGCCTATGACGGTAACCTTGGGAGAATACGTAGGGAAATAATCCACGAAATCAACCACCGTGCCTGCTAGAGCTTTTCCCTTACCGTTATAATAATCAATCCTGTCTCCTATCTTGATGCCTTCGATGGATTCAAAATTACGCGACAGTAAAACTCCACCCTGTGTATTGGCCAGTTCATTCAACAGCTCGTGATATGATGAATTATTAAGCCCCGGAGTAAGCTCGGTAAGCTCACCGAATTCCTTTGTATGGATACCCATTAAGGTCATAGGTGTCCTCTGGTTCTTGTTTTTGCGGATATAAGCCTCATCATCGTAATATACCCTGGTAAAACCCTTAGCGAAATCCATATCCATATATTTGGTCGTATCCGGCTCTATAAAAATACCTGTGGGAGTTCCGTTTTCATCCCGTATCTCATTCCAGCGTTCCATCAACACCACATCGGCGCCATCCACATATTCGGTATTATCCACCGCATTTTCCAGAATGGTACGCGCCACGGTGGCATGGAACATACCCAGGGATATGGTCATGATCAGGAAAAGCTGGATAAGCTGCATCTTGCGGCTGTTTTTGATATTCTCCATAAAGGATATAAAGCCGGCGGGGCCGCATACTCCTCTGAGTATCAGATATATCAGACTGACGACGAAGGGCTGGATCCTGAGAAACAGAAGTCCGCAGCCTACTATGAAAAAAGAAGAGCTTATGTACAAAAGAGGATCCAGACTCTTACCCGATAACACATCCTGCGAGATATCGCTGAGTCTGGTTCTGAAGCTGTAATAGCCGTAAAGTGAAACCGTAATGAGAACTACATCCAGAAACAGCTTCTCCCAAAGTCTCTTCTTACCTATGGACTTATTCTGCTTGAGGTTGACGATGGATACCCTGCTGTGACCGATTGCCGGTATGGAGATACAAAGAAGAGTGATAAGCATGGAGCCGAGGGTAAAGTACAGGGCTTTGGAGGTATATGTGATATCCAGCATCTCATTCAGGTCAAATTCCAGGAAATTCCTGGTAGAGCCAAGCAGCCTGGCAAAAAAGGCCCCCAACGGAACGCCGGCAAGCGCTCCCGCCACTGTGATGGCAAGTCCCTGATATACGTACAACCTGAGTATCTGTACCCTGGAGCTGCCACGGCTCTTGATGACGGATATTTCGTTTTTCTCCATCTCATACATCTGACCGGATATCATGAGAAGGAATGCGGCGAGAAGCACCAGCACCGGAATCTGCAGGATAAGGAGCGTCTGTGAGATCCTGTTGATCTTTAATTCATATTCATCCAGTATTCCCTTATAATCAGGCGCCTTGATGACCTTTCTGAAGGGACTCTCCCCGGTCAGATAGACTGTGGCATCCGTCACACTGCCCACCTGATCCTCATGAACCGTTCTGTAATCGGGTAGATTATAGATATTAACCGTGATATTGTATTTTGAGGCGTTTTCACCGGTAAACATCTCCTTAAAAAGCTCCGGCTTCATCATACAGGTATCAAACATATTCTCGGGATTCTCCTGAAAATAAAAATCCTCGGTTCTGTTGCCTGTATATACTCCCACTACCCTGATGCTTATGGGATCGCCCTCCGCGGTAACAAGTGAATCAAAGGTAAGCTTTTCACCCAGAAGAAGCTCCTTGGTGGTCATGGTGATCTGTGGCACTATAACCTCTATACACCCGTCCTCTCCTATTCCGGATTCGGAGTACATCTCTCCGGCCGTGATGCGGGCATGATCCTCAAGCTCGGTCATGGCGCTTAATGAAAGTGCCATATTCTGGGCATCTTCTCTGTTGTACTCGGATGTAAGTACGCCTCTTAATATGGAATAATAGTATATGGTTTCATACTCCGGAACTCCCAGTCTATCATATATTTCCCGTGAAAAATCCTCCATCCTTCCTATGGTGCCTTTATTATCCCTCTGACAGTAGGCCGTCATATGGATCACCATGGGCCAGTTACCGTTTTCACCCATATATTTCTCAAACTCATCCATGAGCATACGGTCATAAGCCGCCTTCTGATACAGAGGAAAGCTTACGGCGATGGCGATCAGAAGGATACAGCCCAGGAGCAGACTTAAATTCATCCACTTTTTCTGCCACATTTTCTGGAGCATTATTCGAAGCATATCGTCATTCCCTCCGTAATATCTCCGTAGGCAACCCAGTAATTGGTAAGATCAGACCCTCCGGCATAGAATTTTACAAGCTCATATGTGCCCTGTTCGTTTTTAATGATCACATAGGTGTCATTACCGCTTTTATATACCTTATCCTTTGGTATCAGAAGGACATTATCCATACCCTTTGATGATGCCTTGACCGTGAATCGGGATCTTGACCAGTAGCCGCTGCTGTTATCGGAGCCGGCGGCACTGATTTTGGTCATATCCTCGGGAGCGACCTTTATCAGGGCATATCCTGTCCGCATTTTCCCTGAAAGGCCGTAAGGATTCAATGACACCACCATTCCCTCCACGGGATCACTTTCGTTTATTCCACGACCTGTGATAGTAGCACTGTCTCCGAAGGAAAGCACACCGTTTTTATCCTCGGCAATGATATAACAGGAGTCATCACGGGCTATCTGGACAAGCTTTTCCTTATATGAAATGATCTGTCCCTCTTCAAGCTCGGAGATTTCCGTCACTATGCCGTTATAAGGTGCTTTAAGCTCCACAATGCCGGAATACTGATTAAGCTTCTCCAGCTGCTTATTCAGACTCTCGACAGTTCTGTTGCGGTCTCTTATAGAGCGCTGTATCAATTCTATACCGTCCTTGTCATAAACGGTTTTCAGTTCTTCATTTAAATCCGCTATGCGTTCATTCTGTCTCTGGATCTTGCGACGTATCCTTTCGATCTCCGTGTCATCCGCAGTAACTTCGACTCTAGCCAGCACCTGACCTTCGGTTATCTGTTCATATCTGTCGACACACAGCTCGTTAAAGTAGCATACGCCATTCTTAGCCGGATTGGTGATCCATTCGGAGGCTGAATATATCAGATAGCCCTCAGCGGAAAAATCCGCATGTACACTGCCTTTGGAAATATCATATGTCTTATCTCCGGGCGAATAAGGGACATCACAGACCACTCTGTCCCCTTCAGCCAGTCCGCTCAGGATCTGTGTGAAGCTGCCGTCCGATTCTCCTGTTGTTACCGGTGTATATATGCTTTCATTTCCGTCATACAGATAAACATATGTCCCGCTCTCGTCCTTATTGACGGCATTTTTGGATACACAGAGCGTGTCCTTTATGCCTGTTTCAACCACCACTATAACCGCATACTTGCCCATGGCAACACTGTTATTGGGATCGGACAGCCCGAATGTGGTGTAGACATCCCCGTCCTTTTGCTTGATCCTGCGGTATTCCTCAGGATCCATGTTCTCATAGGCAACCTCGTATTTTTCCCCGTCTATAAGAGCAAATATCTCAACCGCTTTACTGACTGCGGCTTTACTTACGAATTCACACTTTATCTCTTTGGTCTTAGTATCTCCCACTGCCAGAATGTTTGTCCCCCGGGGTATATTGTCCCCCTGAAAATAGGGTGTCATGGCAACAACGACACCATCCGAAACAGAGTATGACCCTGACCTGCTCTTTTCGTCTTCCAGACGGCTTATCCTTGTCCGGTTATACTCATATTCAAGTTCAAAGAGCTCACTTCTCTCCTTATATGCCTGTTCCATCTTTTCCCGGGCCATTTTGGCGGATTTTGCTCTGGATTCCAGAGGCATGACGCCCTTTGCCCACCCCGCATATCCGGGAGAATCCTCCGCAGGCGCTGATGCAAGTACCTCCTGATATGCATTTGCTGCTTCAAACTCCTCTTTCCTGGCCTTAGCCACATCCAGATAATAATCACTTGAATAATCATTAAATCCGGTCAGCAGCGTCAGATTTGCTTCTTCTATTTCCTCTATGGAATCATCATAATCTTCGGACAGGCTATAGAAAAGAAGCTCACCCTCAGCCACATCTTCTCCGGGAAGACGGGCGAAATTGCCGAAGGGCAGATCCGAATCATAGGCATATTCCGTCGTATCCGGGCAGACGACGCCCTGATATACGGAGACTCTCGACAGATCCCGTCTGCGGGCTATATCATATTGGGGCACATTGCCCACAGGCTCCACAAGCTCCACATCCGAGGCTTCTGCATTATCCGCTTCGGAGGAGCATCCGCACAGGATCAAAACACATAAGGCTATGCATATTATATGGATTTTTCTCTTAAACCCTGTAATTCCCATCTGTCAGAATACCACCTGATCACCTTCATTGAGACCTGAAACTATCTCAATCCTCTCATCTCCTGCCAGTCCTGTCTCGACCCAGACTATCTGACGATAATCCGCCTCATCCAACACATAGACATATGGCTTGTCATCTGCGTAGCTTATGGCTCCCAACGGCAGCGAAAGAACATTTTTGGCTCTGTCAAGCTCAATGGTTATATAAGCTGAAGTGCCTATATCGATGCCTTCGTTTTCAGGACCTGAAACCACCTCAAAAAACTGAGTATCACCCCATGAGTCCATTGAGGCGGGAGTAACTTCGTACAGCCCCGCTGCCGTGCCGTAAACTATCTCCAACTCAATAATATCTCCTTCATGAAAATACGAAGCATAATCAGGCTCCTCCATCACAAACTTTCCAGATCCGTTATCCACCACCGTCATAACCACCTCATCCTTAAGTGCAGTGGATCCCTCCAGTCCGTCTGTAACCTTATATACGATACCGTCCATCTGAGAGGTTATCCTGGATGTGGCGAGACGGTTTTTCAGCTGGTTTAACTTCTTTTTATCAAACTCAAGCTCATCATTGTAATCTTCTCTTTTATATCTGTAATTAGTCACGATAGATTCGTGGTTTTTTTCATATTTAGCCAGATCATCCTCTGAAATATTGGGATTATTATATACAAAGTTGTTATAGGTACTCTGCTCCTCAAACTTTTCCGCCGCATCAAGATATTGCAGCTGAAGCTCATTTTTACTGATCCGGTATTCCAGCTCATCGATCTGTTCGGCGATGCCGTCCGTATCCAGCTCTACCAGCAGATCCCCCTTTTTTACAGGATCGCCGTCGTGTACATAGACCTTGGAGATGCGTCTTCCGCCGGTATCAAAAGAAACCTCCTGTTCCTGGTCCTGAGTATAGTTAAGCGACATGATTTTGGTCAGAACCACATCCTGACGGGTAACAGCCGTAAGGCTGTAGGCTACCGTATCGGTTTCCTTATCCAGAAGAACCATCTCCTCCTCAGGCGCCTGTCCGCATGAGGAAAGACAAAACATCAAAGATAAAACGGCCGCTGTATAAAACAAAGCCGTTATCACAGTTGAGCATATCTTTTTAATTTTCGCACTGTTGTTCAAATAAAACATAATGATTAATAAATGATCTGAATATCAATTCTTAATATATTCGCATGATCAGGATTTAAAGGGCATGGGTCTGGGTCTGCGGACTGCGACAACTCCATTCTGTTCAAGATTGCGCAAAACCTGAAACCTTACCTGATCCGCATACTCGGGTTTGGCCATATAAAAGCAATATGTGTCCACCAGACTGAACAGATTGGCTGTCCTGCCCTCTATCTTGAAATTATTGATGCCCCGGGGCACATACTCCTCAAGTATCTCACCGGGCTTTACCACCGTAGGATAGGCCTGTATGCTGTAGACCGTATTGTCGATACCGTATCTGCACTTCCATTCGGGCACCTTCTGCCTTCTCTCGGGAGGAAGCTTTCTGTTTTTCAGGATAATACGCTGTCTTCTGGCGATATCCCGATAGTGCTCCCCTCTTCTGGGACAATTGGGTGTACAGGTAGCATTTACCAGTACCTCTATTTTCTCCGGATGCTCAAGCTGCTCAATGAATTCCCAGTTCCCGTTAAGATTATAGTCCAGAACCACATATCTGTAGTCCTTATTAAGCTCTTCGTTCAGAGCATCCACGCTTTTCAGTTCCTTGCAGGTAGTCGAATCTATGACGAAGGATGGATAATTTGTCCGTATGTATTCCTCAAGTAAGGGGGAAAACACCAGAACCTCGTTAGGATAATCCGAAGCCGCCTTCAGACAGAAATTACAGAATTCATCCTTTAACTCCTCTTCGTTAAGCAGCGGATTGGTAAAGGTATATCTGATGGGAATCCCCGCCGCATTAATGACTTTGATCGTATTTGTAATAAAGCCGGCGTCACACTGATCCGAGGGATCTATCTCCCTTCCTCCGTTCCATAATGCAAAGGGAAAGCAGCCGAAAAAAGACCCTATCTCCAGTCCGTCAATAAAGTATTCAGGATGTGCTTTAAGCAGACTGACCCAGATCATATTAAGGGGAAAATTATATCTGATCCCCGGCAGATGAAATCTCACTGGCAACATAATACCCTGCTTTCTGTAAGATAATCGGTATTTCTTTAAAAATCCCTGCGAAACATTACAGTCCCGCAGGGATCGTCATACTAATCTGTAAATATGTACCAAACGAAATTATACATTTCGCTTACTGCATTAATTACATAGCATCAAGCTTGGCATTAGTCTCATCAATAATACCGGCCCACTTGTCACGAACCTTGTCCATGACCTCGGAAACGGTTGCGGTACCATCAAACATATTGAAGAATACGTTGTCCCATGTAGCACCGTCAAGAGGAGATGATACCTCAAGCTCAGGAATCCAGCCTGCGTAAGTAGGCTTGATCTTGCTGATGTCCTGAAGATCGAAGTTGGTCTGAATACCCTTCTCGTCCAGGTTGTACTGATTGAACTCGGATGCTCTGGAGTTGTAATCCTCATATCCGGGAGGAAGAGTCTCCCATGCATCATAAGCGAAAGCGATCAGTCTTGCCTTCTCTTCAGCATAGCAAGCAGGCATAACTATGATGTTGCCGTGAACTGTTGAAACGAAATCCTTACCGCTCTTGGTAGGGAAGGGAACAAATCCGCTCTCATCTGCGCACATACCAACAAAACTGCCAGCCTGACCTGCATAACCTTCCTCAACTATGAAAGCGATCTTGCCGTCAGTGTAATTGGTACGATACTCATCCCATACTGCAGGATCATGCCAGGGAGTGTAATAATCGTTAATGATTCTGTAAGCGAACTCGAGAGCTTCAAGTGAAGCTGCATCCTCTGCTTTGTTTACGAAATGTCCGTCAGCATCCTTACCGATAATATCTCCACCGTTGCCGAGAACTGCTACGGTAGCGGTCTGACCGATGCCGTTAGCACCCAGAGCATAATAATCAGACTGTCCGTCGCCGTCCTTATCTACTGCAGCAACAGTCTTAAGCATATCCTCGAATGCATCCCAGGTCCATGTACCGCCCTCTACCATATCGTAGATGCTGTTAGGATCTATACCGCACTCCTCGAGTATACGATGGTTGAAATAAACACCGGATCCGATCTCGGGATCGCCGGCAAGAATACCGAAGGTCTTACCGCCAATGGTATCATATGCGGAAATAGCATTCTTGGTATACTTGGAATCATTCAGGTCGATGGTATCAAGTGAAGCCCAGTCATAGCAAAGTCCCTGAAGCATTGAAGGACCCTGGAATCCGTCGGGCAGTGTGAACAGAACAGCCTGATCATCTCCGCCGGATGAAGCATATTTCTGGAATTCATCGGTAATACCCTGGCCCCAGCCGAGACCACCCATATACTTAAATGTGAAGTTATAGGTCTCCTCCAGCCAGTCACGATATGCCTGTCTGTCCTCTTCGAACTGGGTAGCAGGCTCATTCACTGAACCATCCTCAGGGCTCCACCAGTCACGAACAACAACTTCCATTCCACCAAGGTCGTAAGGAGCGCCGGTCTGAGGATCGTTAAGTACCGTATAAGGTGATACTTCTTCCTCTTCAGCGGCAGGAGCCTCAGCTTCTGTGGTATCGGCTGCTGTATCGGCAGAAGCCTCCTGAGTTGTCTCTTCTGTTGTTTCAGGTGTCTGTGCGGCGTCACCGGCATCACCGGAGCCTGAACCGCACGCTGTTACAGACATCACCATAGATGCCATGGTAATGGCGGCAACAACTTTTTTGGTTGCTAGCTTTTTCATCTTTGCCTCCTTTTTTATGTGATGATAATCACTATTATCTATATAAACCGCAAATCAATGCGACTTATATCTCTCGCATCATAAACCGTACTGTAATTGCATGATGGCTGAAGATTTCCACCGTGTACGATTATATCACACATATATTACATAATCAAAAAACCGTACATACCGGGATCACATCTTTATTCCCGTACTGCTTATACTCTCCACGAATGCCCTCTGTGCAAACAGATACAGAATGATCAGCGGGGCGATCACTAAAAGTATGGCTGTCGAAAGCAGCTGATCAACCTGAGCCGGAGGAAGCTGGATCGGAGCGCCAAGTCCCTGGGCATTACCCACATAGGAGCCTATACCGTCCGCAAAGCCGCTTAAGGATGTGCTTAAGAATACCTTTCCTCCAAGGAACATTCTGGTATAGAACACATCTGTCCACTGCCATACAAATGCAAACAGGAAGCAGCTGGTAATAATGGGCTTTGCCTCGGGCAGCATGATCCTGATAAAGGTCTTGAAGGTGCCCAGACCGTCAACATAAGCCGCTTCCTCAAGATCTCCCGGTACATTCCTGAAGAACTGCCTGATAAGGAAAATATACAGACCATTCTTAAGTCCGGTACATCCCAGGCTCATCAGATAATAGGGCAAGGTGGAATTACGCAGGTTGATCGTCTCTCCCGTAAGAAGCTTATGTATCCCCAGAATATCAAAAAATCTGAAATGCAGATAAAGAGATGTGGAAATAGTCTGAGGCGGAACAAGTATCATCGCCATAACACAGGCAAACCAGAACTTCTTAAACGGGAAATTAAATCTGGCAAAGCCATAACCTACAAGGGTACACATAGCCACCTGAACGATGGCAACGGTGATGGATGCAACCAGAGTATTGATAAAACCGTCCGAATAGCGCAGTCCACCATATGCTGTCACATAATTATCGGTGATAAACCTGGACGGTATGGATATAACCACGGGATTATATATATCATCCAGTGACATAAAGCTGACGGAGATTTTTTCAAGTATGGGCTGAAGTATCATAAAGCACATACCGAAAAGAAGGATAAACCTTATAAAGGATATGCCTACGCTCATTATATTCTTCTTCAGCAGATATCCGCCGGATCGTTTGTTCCTTATAAAGAATTCATTCCAGCGCGAGGTCCTGGAATCAGACTTAGTCATAATAATATACCCCCCTTGAGATCAGCGCTGAAGTTATGCCCACAAAAACAAGAACAACCGCAAAATAAATCCATGACATCGCAGCAGTCAGTCCGTAATTAAGCTGCAGAATCATAACGCCCTGTATCTTTTTCATAATTGCGCTGTCACTTCTCATGCAGTAATCGACAATGGTATAGAACCAGTTTACAAGGAATATGGAGGATATCATAGGAAAAGTGATCTTCCAAAGACTCTCCCATGCCGTACACCCTTCTATTTGGGCTGCCTCATACATACTTTTGGGTATGGTCTGCAGACCGGAAAGAAAGATTATGATCTGTATTCCCGAGGCAACAGCCACATCATATATATTATCTATGATCTCAAAGACTGTCTCAAAGGCTCTCACGCCTATTCCTGCGGTTCTGAGCACGATCTGAATGGTTTCGGTGATGCTGGTGCCCGTTGAGGTGCTTGCCTGTATGGCAGCCTGCATGTTGCTCATAACGGCATTATCGGTCTCAACCCCCAGCATAACTCCTGAGGACAGGATAACAGGCAGGAAAAATATGGCTCTGACCAGTGCTCTGCCGTGGAAATTCTGATTAAGGATAAGGGCAACAAAGAATGAGAACACCATGATAGCCAGCGTATACACAAACATATCAAGAGCGCCCTGAGTAAGCAGCTGAGGAAAACTTGCATCCTGTCTGAATGCAAAATAGTAATTCTTGAGTCCTACCCAAACCTGATCAAACTGACCTGCTCCCACCGTCACTTCACAGAAGCTCATATAAAATGACTGGATCAGTGGACTGATCATAAATACCAGAAAGCCGATGATAAAGGGCGAAATAAAAAGATATCCCGAAACAGCCTTTCTTTTCTGCAGTCCGACATATTTTTTTCTCTTGAATGCTGCCATAGTGAAGCTACTCCTTATCTCATTACCACATAATCACGAGCGGGCACTTTAACGCCGTCTGTATCAAAATCAACGTATCCCGTGTTAACATATACCTTTGTACCGTCTTCGTATTCCGTCACGGAGACATCCTCTGTAAGATTTTCAAAGCCTGTCATCTCCATATGGAAAACATGACCCATTTCGGAATTATACCGCTTGTATGTCTCAAGCGCCCTGTCCTTCCAGGATGCGTAGCTTGCGCCGTAAAGCTCCGTATACAGAGTCTTCTGTGTCACAAAAGGATCAGCCTTCATAAACGAATAGCATAACCCGGCTCCGTATCTGGCACTTAAAAGCAATTCCTCTTCGGCGTTGCCGCACAGATTGATGGGTTCACCGGTATAATCCACATATCCGTGGATAGCCAACTGATAAAAAGGTACATACTCATCAAGGATTGTGTACGAACTGCCCTTAAGATCCATTCCGGTAACTATATCGCTGTAAACTGCGGCATATTCATTACCCATCTGGATCATAAAGGGTGTCCCTTCTTTATAGAGGGCGTCAAACCTGCTCTTCTGATCCTCCAGCTCTGCCTGTCTTGTGGTTATCGATTTCCTGTAATAATCGGCCGCAATATCCTGTCCGATATCGGCAAAGGACACTCCCGCCCCGTCGCCTTTCGCATAGCTTTGCAGATTATCCGCCATCTTATCCGCAACAGTGGCGTGCAGCAGATAATAAGGATCCGAAAACTCCCTCAAAGCATAGGTAATATGACTGAATTCATGCTGAACCGCTCTCTCCTTTGTTATGAATCTGGCCGCATCACGGAAGGAGAAAAATCCGTTAAGGAGGTTGCTTCCGCGTTCATACATGGTATAACCGTCCAGATAAACCGAAACATCATTTGATTTCGCCGAATTAATGAACTGCTGCAGACCTGAACTGCCTCCCAGGCTGTGAATAGGTCTGATGTTCTTAAGGATCTTTTGCTTTACTCCTCCGTTACACCAGCCGGTCAGCCGGACAGACATATTGTCTAAGCCACCGCTTCTAAGCTCCGATACGATGCCGGAGGCTTCCTCAAATGTTGTCAGAGGCAGAGGCCTAGACACAGGAACTCCCACTATCTGCTTTACCTTATCTATGGCGCCCACCAGCTCGATGGAAACCGGAGCAGCCGTATCATCATTTAATGTAAACGCATCCGGATATGTCTCTTTGAGATAGCTGGCGTAGGACTTGGCCATATCCGTATAGTTGCCTGATGATATGAAACGATAACGCTGGGTTATGGTCTCATCCGGAAGTTCCCAAAGATATGAATATACCTCACCCTGTGACAGGCCGGTCACATCATACTGCTCACGGGCAAGCATGGTATATACGGCATCAACATAATTATAGCTGTTGGTCGTGCCTGCGATATCCGCTCTGACAGCCGCGTATGCACGTCCATCCTCCATAATACACAGGAAGGAATCATCTCCCTCGGATACACCGAAGGTATTGTAGAACACCCTGGTATCATGCACCAGATCCTTACGGGAGATGCCGTAATCCCATCCGTAGGCATTGGCATAATACATATTGAGTGAAGTCTTCTGATTATTGAAGTTGATCAGAGCTCCGCCGCCCTCAGGGACAAACATATAGCCCTCGTCCTCATTGCCTGCGGCTCCGAAAAACGGAAGGGGTGACAGGGTATATATGGGATAATCCTTTTTGTACTCTATCTCATTAAGGGGAACCTCAACTATAAGCTCATCACCACTGAGTCTGTACCTGATGGTTACATTAAACACAGGCTTTTCGGTGGTCTGATTGGATTTATCAAGCTCCTTGGTAGCCAAATAATCCTCATAGGTCAGACCGGCTGCTTCGAAGTAGCGCTGAAGCTTTTTCTTCTGGGTCTCATTTGCTCCCTCTCTGAATGTATATATAACCTCGGAAGCGATGATCGGATATCTCTCCAGCAGCTCCTCCTTGTTATCCTTCTTACCCAGCTTATTGATATCGTATTTTTTGAAATACTGATCCACCAGTTCCTTCTCACTGGCTGACATGGAGCCTACATACTGATCATAGATCGACTTGGTCATCACAGGAGGAACCACATATTCCTTCTCCAGATCACCGATGCTGTATTTAACCGTAATGGATGAATCATCGGATTCGATCTCATAGGTTCCGTTTTTAGCGGAATGGCCAAAGGAATTAAGTGAGGTATCTACACCGGCAGAATCCGAATATGTAAGGGCGAGCGTTGACTGAAGTCTGTCCCGCTCTGCGGCAAGGGCGATTCCGTCCGTGTCTGTATTCTGCGCGTTGGAATACCATATCTTACCCGATTCCTTTACCTCAAGTGCAAACTGAGTGGTGGTGGAATCCATAGTCAGCTTCAGAGCATCATTTTCAAGAACTATCTCCTCTTCTTCTCCGGCATAAGAACGGATCTCGATGATGTGATCCTCACCGCTGCCCTTCTGGAACTTAAAGATCAGGAACACCGCAAGAGCTACCACTCCAATAAAAGCCAACGGAATGAAAAAGTCGATAAGGCCTTTTTTTATGGCAGTCAGCCGTTCAACCTGCTTCTCGGAAAGATTATTCTTTTTTTCTTTTGCTTCTTTACTCATGTTTTCTCCGAATCAAACTGCAATTTATAATCTGAAGAGCATCTCCCTGATAAGGGATACAATATAGGAAATGCCCTGAGTAATCATAGAAAAGAAAATCAACAGCAAAAATACCATTACCAGCATGGCAAAAAGAGAGGCCACGGTAAACAGTATGTTTTTTGCACCGGAAAATTCGTGGATCTGTCCCATGGCGCATATTATAAGGATCCCGGCGTAGATCAGGCTGATGGCGCTGAGTACCACATAGAAGCTGCCCTCGTCCACGGTGACCACATTGGAGAGAAGCATCAGCGGGATCTGGATCACCGGATAGGGGATCATTCCGTAGCAGGTGGCCATATATACCTGTCCCAGTCTTCCTTTTCCGTCAAAGAGCGTCGTGAGTCCCCAGTTTCCGAAAACCCAAAGCACAAGAGGGAACAGAACACTGGCGAGATAGAGGAATATGTTGATCTCCTCCCAATAAACGGTAATGAACAGAAAACTGGTAAATCTGAGCTTCATTACGCGAACTATCAGAGTAAGGATTAAAATCGTATTGGCAGCCGCATAGGTACCGCGTTTTTCATGCGTCAGATCCCAGAATCCGTCAAGGGGATGTGTCATACAGTAAAACGCAAACTTCAGCGAGTCCAGATATTTTTGTAATTTGATATTGTCCTTAATAGCAGATATATTCATTCCATATCCTTCCACAGCTATCCTATACTAACGAATCAAATAAACGACTTCAGAAAATATCGGCGGTATCAACATCATGCTTTATCTTCCGGATGCGGCCTATGGACATAGGCACCAGGAACAGAGCCAGAATACAGATGACAATGACAACGATATTATCTTCTACCCATTCCTTCCTGTATTGCTTAAATGCCTTGGAATAGTTCTCATCATCATATTTAACCTCGAAATAATCCATGGCTTCCTGATACTTCTCCTGTCTGAGAAGGGATCGGCCTATGCCGATGTAGGCGAGGTCATAATTGCCGTTTAACTCCATAACTTTCTTCCAGGTCTCACCGGACGCATTATAATCACCATGATCGAATTCATCTATAGCCTGGAAAACCATCTCTCCGAATTCAGTAAGAGAAAAGGTGACAATGGTTGCTGTCTGCTGATCCAGAATATACAGGTCATTACCTATATGCTCTATACCGATAGCCCAGTTGAAGAAGCCGTCCTCGTTGCCATTGCCGCCGAATGCGAACATCATCCTGCCCTGATCGTCATAACCGAAAACTCTTCCGCGGTTACGATCCAGGCAGACATATGTATCATTATCAAAAACAGTCACATCGGAAAACAGTGAGGGACCCTGATGGCCGCCTCCGTCTCCCATATAAAGATCTCCGTAGTTATCGTAATCACCGTTTCTGACAAGGATATCGTTACCCAGAAGGTTAAGCTTCCTGACGGCATTCACCTGACCTGACTCAAGATCCTCCTCCTTGACATTACCCGTAACCACATATATAAAGCCTTCATAATCCATGTAGAGATTATCATACTCCGTAGGAACAAATGCATTCATCTTGGCAAGCTGCTCCTGGGATGCGATCTTCTTCCAGAGATAGTCCCACAGATTATAGGTAGCGGGCAGGGCGCCTATAAATCCGGAAAAGGTTCCGTCCTGTTCATATTTACATAAGCCCTTATTGATACCTCTTGCGACACAATACACTCTCTCCGCGGTATCTATGACGATCTTGTAAGGCTGGAAAACCAGGCTCTTATCCAGTGCAGTATCATCGGGCTTGCCGAATTCCATAATATAATTCAGATCCTTGTCCAGCTTAAGTATCCTGGCATTGCCCTGATCGGCAATAAATATATTACCGTTATCCGAAATCGCTATGTCCGTAGGAGACGCAAATGTATTTGCTCCCTCTCCTCCCGAAAATGAATCGATGAATCTGGTAAAGGACAGATGGTTGCCATCATCACGGGTAAGCTCGACTATACGGTTATTACCTGTATCACAGATATATATGCGGTCATCATGGGCATAGAGCCCCTGAGGATTCTTCATCGGTATCTCCAGACCGAGATCTGCTGAGGTATAACTCTCATTTACCGCAAAGACATCAGGAGAATCCTGAACGTCCTCCCAGTAATCATAACGGTATGTATACCCGTGATCATCACTGCTTGCATAGGCATAAGAAGGAAATATCAGGGTACTTACTGCGAAAGCGGATAAAATTAAAGCTAAAACGCGTATTTTCTTCATATCCATACCTTTACCAATCGTTTTATCAATCCTTGAGTCCGGAGCTTGCCATCGTCTCCAGGATCTGGCTCTCAGAGAATACAAATATCAATATGGGAACTATCATTACCACAACCAGCACTGCCGCGCCCTGACCCGTACGTGCTATACCGCCGGTCTGGATCTGCTGCAGGGCATACACAAGAGTCTTTCGCTCTTCCGAATAAATATACGTTGACGCTTTGTTGTTCCATAATGCCTGAACCTGAAAGATGATCAGAGTCATCCATGCGGGTTTAACATTGGGCATGACTATGCTGTAAAAAACCTTCCACTCGCTTGCACCGTCAATCTTGGCAGCTTCTATAAGTGAAGTAGGAAGTCCCTCCATAAACTGTTTCATAAGGAATAATCCCATAGGAGAAGCAAAAGCAGGTATTATGATGGACCAGTATGTATCGATCCAGCCCAGTTTATTAAGTATAAGGTAGTTGGGTATCTGGGTAACGTATCCGGTAAACATCATAGCCACGGTAACAAGCTTGAAAAACGCCTGATTGCCGGGGAATTCATATTTAGCCAGAACGAATGCACCCATAGATGCCACAAGCAGGTGACCTATGGTACCTACCGCAGTAATAAACACCGTGTTAAACAGATACCTGGAAAATGTTACCCAGGATTTGCCCATGGTTACAAACAGATCAGAGAAGTTGTCTGTTGTAGGATGCTGTGCAAATATTCTCGGAGGGAATTTAAACAATTCATCCAAAGGCTTTAATGCACTGCTCACGGCATAAATGATAGGGAATGCCATGATCAGGGCGACCAGCAGCAAAAATACGTATAACACGATATCTCCGGCTATTGACCTGTTTGGCTTTCTCCTTTTTATGAGCTTTTTCTTGTACGGCTTGTTTACAGCCGTTTCCTGTTTATTCTTTCTGCTCATCAGGTTCCTACTCTCCTAAGCAAACTCTGGATAGCTTTGTTACATAAGATCATCATAAGGAACAGGATAGTTGCAATGGCACATGCATATCCCATCTCAAATCTCGAAAATCCGTAGTCAAAAAGGTGCGTTACTATGGTTCTTGCGGCATAATCGGTACTCGGATATCCGCACAGGGCCATAGTCACATCACATACGCCGAAGGCCTGTGTAATACTCATAACCGCGCCGAACATAAGCATGGGCTTCATATTCGGAAGAGTTATGTACCACAATTCCTGCCAGCGGTTCTTTACGCCATCCATATACCCCGCTTCGAACTGTGACCTGTCCACACCCTGGAGACCGGCTACGAAGGAAAGGAAGCCTGTACCCAGACTCATCCAGAGAATAACCAGCATACAGATAGGAAGCATATACTTGGGATCTATCAGCCACAGCTTCGGTGTATCGATGATACCCATATTCATAAGTGCGGCATTCACATAACCGTAGGCGTCTCCTCTGAAGAACACGGAAAAGATGACATAGCAGTTACCGGCAATGGAGGGCGCATAGAAAACTATTACCGCTACGGATCTTACCCATCTGGGAAGCTCATTTATAAGCCACGCAAAAAGAAATGACATTATATATCCCAAAGGGCCGGTAACTATTGCTATAAGCAAGGTGTTTTTCACACCCAGAAGAAAGATATCGTCCTCCAGGATCAGACTGATATAGTTGGACAAGCCTATAAATCTGGGGCTTTCCAGAATGTTATAATAGGTAAAACTGTAATATATCGACGCTACTACCGGGAAAACGTAGAACATCGTAAACAGTACCGCATACGGAAGCAGGAAAAGATAACAATTTCTTGAAAGCTTCATCTTCTTCCAGGTTATCTTCGCCTCATGCTTTCTAAGCGTCACATATTTCTTGAAAAAACTGCTGTCCCTTGTAACAACTTCACTGCTCATAAACGGCCCTCTAGTAAGTTTCCATACCAAACTCTAAACGTTTCTTGGTAATTTCTTCATCTATCTTGATCGAATAATCAATGATCGTCTCACGGGAATCATCCTTGTCATTGATAACCTTACGTATGGCATTGGATATATGACGACCCGTAAAATAACCGCCCGGAACCTCTCTGATACCTACCGTCTCATCCCACTGTGCATTAAGGACTTCGATATCATCGGTACTCCAGCTTAAGTTGGAAAATGCATCCCTGTTGGCGGTAGCATATCTGGCCGATGATCCAAGGAGAGCTTCTATCTCACGGCCAAACCTGATCTGGGTGTCAGGCTCGGCCCACCATTTCATGAATTCCCACGAAGCCTGTTTTAACTTCTCATCCTCGGTAGTTATCATCATGGTCGCATTGCCGGTGATGAAATCCGAACGGTCTATATAGGTGTTACCGTTTTCATCAACCCTTTCCGTTCCCGGAATAAGTGTAAAGTCCCAAAGACCGCGGATCTCAGGAGCCGATACCATGAGGGTATTGTAGGTGGAATACGCCGCAACGCCCAAAGGCATTTCGCCGGACCTGAAACGGCTCACAAAATCGTAGACCGTAGGGATGCCGTAGTCATTAAAATATCTTACATAATCATCGAACGCTCTGATCCCCTCTTCCGTATCCACAGTTGTTTTGGTGCCTGCTTCATTGTACATATCACCGCCGTACTGGAACAGCAACGAGAAGTACATGGACAGATCCGGCGTGTTGGACATTATATTGGTTGCGCTTGAAACGGTTTGAGAACTTCCCGCTGCAGTCGGTATTCCGACGGACAGGTTATTTCCCTGTATCGTGGGCAGCTCTTCTATAAGTTCTTCCCATGTATCGGGTATTTCAAGTTCAAGCTCTTCCATTACGTCTTTACGGTAGAACATGACATTGAATGTCTGCGTCTCCGGTATGCCGTATATATGACCGTCCAGGCTGTACTGTTCGTAAGAGCTCTCGGAATAATGGCTCATTACATCCTCCCAGCCTTCAAATTGAGTAATATCCTCTGCGGCATTACGAAGCGCATAGTTTACAGGCTGGTCTGCTCCTATGGAAAGAACGACGTTTGGCCCGCGTCCCGCCATGACAGCATTAAGAACTGCCGAGGGATCAACGATCTCAACATTAACTTTTACTCCGCTTTCGGGTGTAAAGGTGTCGTCGACCATGGATTTTAAAATAGTTCCCTGATCGCGCCCCGTCAAAACCCAAACCTTGACAATATCATCCGATTCCGAATCGTCATAAACATCTCCCACGGAATTGTAATCCACAAAGAAGGATGCGAAGAATGATTTGCCTTCATGGAACAGCTTGGTAAAAGCATTTGCCTGTTTTCTCTCAGGCTTGGTATCGGTTCCGTTGATAACAAGATAATCGATATCCAGCTTGGTTTCGCTCAGATTAAGCGATGCCGTACCAAGAGATGTTATATTATCCTTAAAGGTAACGAACTCCGTTGTTATTTTTTGCGGTTTCTTACAGAATCTCTCAAGCTGCTGTGCGACCGTCTGAGCGCTGGCGATCTGGTCTGCTTTCTGACCTGTGACCGCAACCATGTCATCAACTATCTTATAGAGGCGCTTGGACTCCAAGTCCATAGCCTCCATGATCTCGGGATATGTTGTGTCTATACGGTAATCCCTGTACTGATCGGGATTGGCGCCGGTATAAACAAGAACTTTTCTGTATATCTGATTAAGTCTGTAAGTGGAATCCTCCAGCTCGGACAGGACTTCTCCCATGGCTCCGAGCGTAGCTTCAAGTCTTATGGTATGAATTCCTTTTGTTAAATAGAAATCATAAGGAACGCCCTCCTCATCAGAAAGCGTCAGATATTCCCAATCGTTTTTATACTCAAATTCAAGAGGTGCGATGTCATCAAAAGGCACTTCTCCGTCAATATACACCTTGCGCGCCGATACGCTTCCCCTTGAATAATTCTGCCGGCCTTTTACAGTAATATTGTAATAACCGTTTTCAGGAACATCAAAGTTCCACTCGATCCACTGGCCGTTGCTGCGCCAGGTTTCGCCTCCGACATAATTGAGTATGGTGTTGGTAACACTGTTCGGCACTGTGGTAGGTGACGATCTGTCATACTTGGCATAAAGAGATGATTCGGATCTGACAGTGGAATCTTCGCCCTGAACGATAGCTTCGTATGTAGCAGCCGCATCCGATTGCGGATCTGACGAATGTGCGGACAGATACTCTTCATAATCAAGCCCCTTTGTCTCACCGGTCAAAGCAAGCTCTCTTATATATACAGGCTCGTTATCCGCTTTGAGAGAAATGGTATTTAAACCCTTTTCAAGATAAAAAAGATAAGGCTCGGTAACATATCCCATATCATCCCTGAAATATGAATTCTGCCAGTCAAAGACCTCCACCTGAGTAGGTCTGATCTGATTGCCCTGATTATCGGTCTTGACCGGTCCCCCATCCGTCCATATTCGGGTAAAGGATATGTTTCTTGCGTCTTCATACGGAATCTCTCCATTGATCATAACGGTACGCTCAGCAGCGACGCCTCTTGATTCGGCTATAAGATAATCCATATAAAGACGATATAATCCGTCTTCCGGAACATCGACATCAAACGATACAACGGAACCAGTATCGGTAAACAGTGATTCCGACTCATAATCCTCTGACATGGAAGCATTGCCCTCAGACAGTTCAAAACTCTTAAGATCCAATTTGATATATACATCAGAAGGGACCGCCGCATCCTTATGGTCATTAAGGTATCCGGTATATGTGCCCGCCCGTTCAAGTCCCTCAACATCAACTGTCAGGTCCTCTCCCTCATACTTATCGTGGAAATCTTCCGTTTCCCGAAGTGAAAGCAACACACACACCGCTACAAATGCGGCGACAACAGCGATCGTTATAAGTATCTTCTTTAAAGTGGCATTCATTTACATTCTCCGATACATAAATGTGCAAATTCCAATACACACATTTATAATTTTATTCATAAGGTCATGGTAAGGCTTATCAATTATTGCTTTTGTATATCAATTTATTGCGATTTAGTATCTGAAAACATTGCGCATTTTTTGTATATAATGTACAAAAACATATATAACCAACATGATTATTTGTTTATTTGAACATTATTTATTAAAATAGTTCTCAAATATCAAAAAAAATAAACGCAAAAATTGACGAGGTATAATTATGTCTGAAACCAAAAAAAGAGCTGTCCCGAGAGAGCCTCTGCAGATAGTCAGATTCCGTGACATATCCCATACCAACACCGACTGGCACGGAAGAACCATCCATTTGAAAGAAGAAACCAATCTGTTTCCCGATGACAGCTACATACGGTTTTGGCAAAACGAACAGGCCGTGGATTATCCCGTTCACTGGCATAACGCATTTGAGATCATACTGCCGGTCGAAAACCACTATGATGTGAATGTCGAAAACGAAAGCTTTCACCTTGAACCGGGCGAAATCCTTTTGATCCCTGCGGGTAAATCCCACAGTATCACAGCGCCTGACAGCGGACGCCGGTATATATTATTGTTCGGAACCGGTTCGATGACCCGTATCCGCGGCTACTCGGGCATCCTTCCGCTGCTCAATTCCACCATGTTCATATCCGCCAATGCTACTCCCGAGATATACAATGACGTATATACCCGTATAACGCTCATGATCAGTGATTATTTTAACGAAAATGATTTTTTTGAATTCAGTATATATTCAAATCTCATGAGCCTGCTTGTTCTGCTCGCAAGATTTTCGCTGTCCAGGTCAAATGATAACCAGACAACCTCAAATATTACCAAAAAAAAGCATTTCAACCGCTTTAAGCATGTCTTTGAATATATCGATCTGCATTACGCCGACAATCTTACACTGGAATCGGTCGCCGAATACAGCGGTTTTTCCAAATACTATTTTTCAAGATTGTTTAAAGAATACTGTGGGTACAATTTCTATGATTATCTTGTGATACGAAGGATAAAAACAGCTGAGCTTCTGCTGACACAGCCAAAATACACGATCACCGAGGTGGCGCTTCAATCCGGTTTTTCAAGTATTTCAACTTTTAACAGGACATTCAAGAAATTAAAGGGCTGCACTCCCGGTGATTACAAGGCAATGTATATGCATAACAGTATATAAGCCGATCATGCTTTAAACAGATTTAAAAGCCATTGTTTAAAGCTGTCCCAGGGCTTCACCGGGGTTTGTGTGACAGACTGTTCATCTTCTTTTGTTATATCAGGCTCTTCTTTCAGGCCTTCATAGGAACCTGCGTTTTTTTTGACATAATCCTCATATGACGCCGGATCAGACAGGCTTATGGTAAGATCGTCAAGCAGAATATCCGCGCTTGCATCGGTTTCCACATAAACATTGGCAAAATCCGCATTTTGCGGAACATCAAACATTGCCTCCGCACAGGTCCAGTCGCCATCTGCCTGAATCGTTTTTATCACATTCGTATTTTCCGATTCCATCCCGAGACGTATCACGGTATCTTCGGTTTTTATATACATTTTTACTTCAATACAGCTGCCGGCATATCCGGACGCATCATACTTAACGCCGGCATCCTGTTCTTCTCTGGATATCTTAAGGCAATACCCCGGATCTGCGCCTTCCGTATGATTATCCGTACTGACAAGCATCACCTTGGACTGATGTCCCGTGCCTCTTGATTTAAAGCCCAAAACGGCGGGAAGCGCAAGCCTGGTCCCGGAATCCGAGACCGTGGGCTCAAAGTCAATGGTCTGATCCTTTGCTTTTGTATCACTGCTTTCATCTTGCAACGTAAAGCCGGTACCCTCTCCTGCCATGATCAGAGCATCAAAGCACGGCTTATTACTAAGATCACCGTTAAAAAGGAGGGGATCAGCGCCCTTTCTCCATGATGCGTCGTCGGTAAGCCCCCAGAAAGTAACGCTGTTTAAGTTAACGCCTTCATCAACGGATTTTTTCAAGGCATCAAAAAAATCATAATAAAATTCAGCCTGTTTATAGTAAGCTTTATCCCCGGAACCGTTGATGCCGACATCAAGCTCTGTTATCTGTACATCACCCGTACACGCATCGTATGCTTTAAGCGCATCGATATAAGTATCGATATTTTGCGAAGAGTCAAGATGCCCCTGCATTCCGATACCATCTATCAGCCCGTCCCCAAGTATGGTTCCGTCACCTGAGTCGTTTATCACATTGCTTTTTATAAGTGAATCATTCTCGTTAAATTTATCCTGTGATATAAACCTTGTAATGATATCGACACGCTTCGGATACCATTCGTTATAATCGTTATAATAAAGCTTGGGAGTTGTAACCGAATCATAGAGATCCGCATATTCTCCGGAATACTTAACACAGGCTTCCCTGGCAAAAAGAAAACTGTAATACAGATACTCAGGGCCTATGATCTTCTTCCAGTAACTCTCACGCAGTCCGTCGGGCTGATTCTCATCTGTCGCTTCATTTACCACATCCCAGGCATATATAACATCACCGAACCCGTTTTTATATGTATATTCGATAACTCCGTATATATAAGTTTTAAGTCTTCCGATCAGTTCATCGCGATCCACAAGACAGTCTTCATCAAGCTTATCATCCCAGTAGGTAGTGAGCTTGCCGCCTGAATATGCCTTATAATCCTTTGCAAATATCGAGGGATCTACCTGCGAATGCCAAACCAGGGTATGTCCCCTTACGGGCATATTATGCTCCTTTGCCCATACAAGAAGTTCTTCCGCCGCCGGATCCACCGTAAACAGAGTCGGTGAACCGGAATCGAAGTTATATGCGGGTTTAAATTCGTTTCCAAACGTCATGCTGTTAAAGCATCTGTCGATCAGATCCTCTTTATCGGGATTACCGATCTCCGCGGTAGGATCATTCCAATGATCTATCGCCTGAACGGCAACGCCGATACGGAAGTAATCCGAATACAGTTCATCAAGCTCGGGATAATCGGAAGTATCGACATATTGTGTTTTTGCATAAGAAATAAAGCCGGGACCCGCAACCATGCATAAGAGCACGTTCATAACAAGAGCCAGTATAGCGATCCATTTAAAATGCTGTTTATTCATAATGTCTTAAATCTCCGATCCTTACTTGTATGCCATCAGAGCGTTAATGATATCAAAGTTCGAAGCATCCGGGTTGTTTCTGTCATATATGCCAAACAGTTCACCGTCTCCTTTAAAAGCATTGTTATCCCACCAGAAACATGCCATGCCTCTTGCCCTTGCATTACGTACATAATATGCGCTGAAATCCACACGATCCTGCAGATTGCCATTTTTATCCCGGCATCCGAATTCACCGATAACGACGGGATAGTTATTCTTGATGAGCTTAGTATACAGACTGTTCATAAACGTATCCAAATCTCTTGTGGAATCAGCATTTGAAGCATCAAAATCCGATATTCCCGGATATTCAAGTGCAAAATCATACGGAATATATGCATGAACAGCCACAAGGATATGCCCATCATTATAAGATACGTCGGGAGCCGCAGGATCGGTTGGAAGAACAAAATCCCGGTTCAATGCTCCGTCAGGCGATGCATCGTAGCCCGGACACATAAGATATCTGTTTGTATTATTACCGCCCGTACCTCTTACTGTATCAACAAACACTTGGTTCAGTTCATTTATACACTTTATGGAATCTATGCAGTCCGCATTTTCCGGGTCTATCCACCATTCATTCGTATGTCCGACCAGTCTTGGTTCATTCATCGACTCAAATATCAGATGTTCGTCATAATCTTTAAAGCGTTCCGATAACTGCTCCCATATCCTGCTTATATATCTTACCGATTGATCCCTATGGGCGAAATCGGGATAAAAGCCTTTTGCTTCCTGATGGTTGTCATGATGGATATTAATAATGACATACATCCCGTCATCGATAGCCCAGTCCACAACCTCATTGACCCTGTCAAGCCACTTTTGTGAAATATTAATTTCATCATCCACATGATTATGCCAAGATACAGGGATCCTGATCGTATCAAAGCCATAGGAATGTATGTCCTTGATCATCTGCTCTGTAGTATAAGTATGATGCCAGCAGGTTTCAGTGTCCATTTCGTTTGCAGGTCCGGGATCCAGATAAGCATCAAAAGTATTACCCAAATTAAAGCCTACTCCGAGATCATATACAAAATCGAATGCACTTCCGTCGGGTATTAACAGATCTTTCTGGGATATTTCCGGGATCGTGATCCCTTCGCTCATTTTAAAAACGGGGCCATCTGTTGAAGCTGACTCATTATCGCCGGTCGCATCCATGTTTTCAGTCTCCTGCTCCTCCGTATTATTGGATAATTCACTATTCTCCGGCGATGCGATGCCACCTTCCTGCGAAGATGTGTCTTCCTGATAAGCTGCATCCTCCTGCGAAACAGTATCTTCTGACGAAGACACGTTAGTAGCGGTATCAGGCGCCGGTCCGGTTTGTGTTTTTGTCCCGCAACCCGACATCATCAGGCAGTTCATTATAAAAATAAAACTTATCGTTTTAGCGGATATTTTCTTTATGTAACCTTCAAAGCTCTTCATAAACCATCTCCTATAGAATCTGTCAACATCTAACGAAATCCGAGAATTCCGCATATCCTCCGGTCTGTGCGGTACTGTATACAAATAACGCAAAACGTACTCCCGTAAAATGGTCAAGCCTGAACTTAAGCTTTGCAACCGGACCGAAAGAGATCATACCGGCTGTACAGTCAGCCCCGGTATCCGGCGTATTGCATTCCGCATCTGAATAATAAAACGCGGCCTCATCCTTCAAATCAGTAAAATCCGCATGTACACCCAGAATCACAGTATCTCCGGAAACAGGCATTTCGGCCGATATCTCCGGCGGTTCGGTGTCATGTCTCTCACCCCAGAAATCAACATCACCCAAATCACGCCTGCACATCACAAGCCGAAGTTGTCCGTTGTGACGGTTCAGACCGATAAAGGCATATTCACTTTCAAGCATGCACAATCCGGCATAATCTCCGTCCTTAAGTCCGGATCCGTCCAGAGTAACTCTGGCCATGCACTCGGGATATACGGTACGCTGCGTCAGTGTATTGACCGCCTGCATGACATTGGCACTCAGTTTACCGGTGGTGATCCTGACCGTACCTTTCTCATGATCACGATCGATCAGTTCAGGCTTTGGTTCATGATTGAACTGCCAGAAACTCTTAAATCCGAAGCTGTCATATTCAGCATCAATATCTCCTTCACCCTTTAAATCTCCGGAGGTCTCTTTGAAATCATCACTTCCGACAAGCGGTGAATAAACATATCCAGGATTAAGGTCAGGCGTTTCAAACCATTTGGGAATAATGCCGTTATCTCCGAATACCGGTTTATCTCCGTTCCATGTTACGGGCATCAGATGCGGGATACGTCCGACTGCACCGCTGTCCTGAAAAAGGATCGCATACCATTTCCCATCCGGAGTATCTACTATACCACCCTGAGCCACGCCGCTGCCGTGGAATCCGTGATCATCATCCATCACCTTAAAACCGGTATACTCTCCGTCAACAGCATCCGAGATAAAGCAGCTCTCGGTGCGCCTGCCTGTATCACGGGGGATATTAATCACAAATACATAGTATTTGCCTCCTATCTTATAGAAATGCGATCCTTCATACCCCAAAGGTGCATCATCGCTGTCCCTGATGATGACCTTATCAATACCACCGGGCTTGGGACCGCTTAAATCAGGTGCAAGCTCTGTCAGACGTATCTCGCGGTTACCATATACGATATATACTCTCCCGTCATCGTCAAAAAGAATCGAGTTGTCATGGTAGAACCCATTGACACAGTTCTTCGTCCACGGCCCTCTGACATCCGGTGAAGTGTACAGATATGTCTTATGAGTATCATTTGCCACGAAGCATATATAGAACAGGCCATCATGATAACGCAGCGATGCAGCCCACATGCCCTGTCCGTAAATATTCGTATCCTCTTCCAGACACTGGGCGGGTGTTGAGTCAAGCCGTTCATATACGTACGAAGCATGCTCCCAGTTCACGAGATCATGAGACTTAAGTATCTCACACCCGGGCATGAAGTACATCGTAGTACTGACCATATAATATGTATTCCCGACCCTTATCACATCCGGATCGGGATAATCCATTGATGTCAACCGCATACCATCACCTTCGTCTGCAACTCATACACTTAGCCTATCATACCCCGGTCCCGGATCACCATATCCTGTAATGCCCGGTCAGGGCCAGAAATGCGAAGAAATACAGGCAATTATCGTAGTATCTGCGGTCTCCCAGGCGAAGCGGCGTATTCCATATGGTCTGAAGATACTTATCGGCCAGCTCGCCGCCCAAGACCGCACTGCCCTCTGCTACTGATGCAAGCATACCGACAGGATGAAGCGCTTCGGTATCTTCGACGGGAGTACCGTCGATAAGATACACACCGCCTCTTTCGGCACTCACTTTTCCGTCAAGGAACTTCTGCAGATTACCGATAGCCTGAAGCTGCCATTCATCGGCACCGAACCAGAGTGTGTCAAGCACCATGTTCGGTATCGTCCTGTAAGCATCGCTGTAATACCAGTCATGCCTGCCAAAAGGCTTATCAGGCATGTAAGGCGTGCCGTCATAGTGTGCATATTCCGCACTCATACCCGTGTGCGGATCACATGCCTTATGCAGGTACTCACGGCTGGCTTTGGCTGCCTGCTTATAAAATGCGGCATCTTCATCATAACAGTTCGCGGAGAACAATTCGTAGAAATGAGGCAGATGATATGACGGATCCGAGAAATCCAGATCCGGTACGAAACGGATCAGGTGGTTTTCAGGATCAAACATATTACGCCCGCCGTCGCCGGATCTCTCCTTGCTGATCATCGTATGAAGCAGTTCTTTGGCTTCATACGAGTAGTTGAATATGCCTTCGCCGTCGCCCCATCTGTGAGAAGCAAATATGAGTGCCATGGCAAAGTACTCTTCCCCGTCAGGCGCAGGGCCGTTCGCATTCGGAACACCCGAAGGATCTACACTCCATGCAAAATAACCCGCATTACGCCCCTCCGGCATGTACATATACGTCCTCGACCACTTCCATATGCGGTCAAACTCATCCTTTTTATCCATCTGGACACAGAACATCATGCCATAACTCATACCTTCGGTTCTGGCATCATGATTACCCGTATCCTCCATATAACCCATGTCGGGATGTACGGGATGATATACTCGCTCGGACTCATCACCGTAGAACATGGTATCAAATATCTCATCCAGCCTGGTTGCGGCTTCGGCATCACTCACACCGATCCGCCCAAAAGCATTCTTATATTCCCTTGTATAAAAGCTCCCTGTCATATACCCTCCTTTACATCAAGCAGAATAAAAAACGACCTGTGCGACATCAAACAGCCGGCACAGGTCGCAACCATCAGTTAGCTCCGCCACCTGTAACAACCCCTCCGGGAGGAATCACTTCCGCATCATCATCCGATACACGCGGAATGGATTCAACCGGTGCGGCCTGCTCTGCGACTTCCGCAAGTCCGGCATCGACTTCATCGGTAGACATACTGTCATACTTGGCCACAAGATCATCGAAAGTTCCGTCTATACGATTGAGCTGAGTCTTCTCAAGCTCATGGTGGAAGCCCATGGACTCCAGGTATCTGTACGCAATCATATATGTGATATCATCAAAATTTGTCAGGAACTTGGAATTGATCATCTCTATACGACGATCCAGTGACAGCCCCGAGATGGTATCCGAATACTGGAATATCTCCTCAAAGCTCTCTGTCACTATCTTCTGTTGCTGCTGGAAATCACTGGTCACGTCCTGAACGGCAAAAGCACGCAGATATGCACGCAGATATGCCGTATCTCCGACAAGCCACTGGTATACCGAATCATACTTGGCATACATTGCCTCAACCTCACGTTTCCATGCATTTGACATATATGACGCAGCCACTATATTTCTGACCTGTTCCTCGGTCAGATAGAGGTTGTACATTTCGTTGAACTTGTTGACGATCTTGGTCCTGCGGCCGGTAGCCTTGGGCAGGATCGAGCTCTTGATCGGTTTCGGCTGTGGTTGCTGTCGCCGGCCTCTACCCGTGTTCTGTGCTGCCATCCCCGGCGGCACTGCATATACGGGGCTCTGCGAAACACCGGGCTGTGCACCGGGTGTCTGTGTATATCCTCCGGGAGTAAACTGGCCGGAAGAATTAGGCACGGCAGTATCTCCGTATTTCTTACGTATCTGATTCTCGACGAATCTGGCGGCATTCTCACGGGCGGTTCGCTCTTCCGCAAGCTCACGTGCCCGCTTCTCTGTGGCATTACCACGTTCATATCCGGCATCACGCTGTCTGCGAAGTCGCTGCAGTTCATCCTGATACACCTGATTGTAGAGCTGCTGGAATTCATCCGCATGCGCTCTCAGTATATCGGTTTTCTCGGTTTTGGAGTACTTATTTACCAGAGCAATGATACCTGCGATGATCCCGACACCCGCCAGTACAAACAACAATGGTGTGGCAAAGAGTGAAACAAGAAATATCACAACGGCAATGGTGCTGAATACCTTAGCCACATCATTGAATCCCCTGCGATCGATCATGCCCTTTTTGATCAATAGTGCAATTATCAGAAAAATAATAACCGAACTCATTATCTGTCCCGACCCTGAAACAATTATGCCTTATCGTTAACGTAATTTACCAACCCGCCTGCATTGATGATATTCTGCATAAAAGGCGGGAAAGCCTGTCCTTTGAATGTCTGTCCCGTAGTGATGTCGGTTATAATTCCGCTGTCAAAGTCGACGCTCACTTCATCACCGTCACCGATAGCAGCTGCGGCTTCAGCACATTCAATGATCGGCAGACCTATATTGATCGAGTTACGATAGAATATTCTGGCAAAGGTCTCTGCTATAACACAGCTTACACCCGCGGCTTTGATCGCTATGGGTGCATGTTCCCTTGAGGATCCGCAGCCGAAGTTCTTTGTCGCTACTATGATGTCCCCTTTGCTTACACGTTCAACAAAGGTCTTATCTATATCCTCCATGCAATGTGTGGCAAGATCCGAAGGATCGGAGGAATTGAGATATCTTGCAGGTATGATCACATCGGTGTCCACATTGTCACCGTATTTAAATACTTTCCCTTTTGCGTTTTCCATGTAATTGCTCCTTGAAATGTCTGATAATCTCAATCAGTACTATTTGTTCAATCAATTATAAAAGTATAGCATAAATGACCGCCGACATAAAGCCGACGGACATTTGATATCTACCTGGTTATGGATGCGCGCAGGACCGCTCTCCAGTTAGACGGGCCGCCGACAGCCGACAGAAGCTTGCTAAACTTCACCTGGGTTACGCGGTCTCTATTTGCCATTCTGTTTGTCACGAGATTATAACGGTCTTCCCCATTACCCAACATATCAAGATATGGACTCATCAGAGTGATCGCCAGTGCTTCTTCACCTTCAGTCTTATCGTTTTTGCGTACCAGATGATGAGTATCTATGGCCATAAAAATACGGGCAAGATCCACCAGATAATGTTTATTCCTGATACCGGTCTCACGACTTAAGGCATCATCAAAGCCGGCATAGTCTCCAAAACTCTCCTCCCCAAGCATCTGCTTTATATTTGCATAGAAATCATCGGAGTCATGCATTTTGCCGACACACCATCCTATAAACGAAGAAACCTTACCGGCGATCTTAAACGGAAGCGCAATGGGATTTAAATAGTCAGCCAATGTACCTCCGGTACCCAAAGCTCCTGCGACTGTATTTATAGAATTGGTAACCACGCCGGATATGGCCATCTTGCGATCCTTTCTGGCACGGGATTTGGCAAGAGACAAAAAATACTGTGCCTGACTGTTTTGCGTGGCCGCATAGCCCATTTTGGCTTTTCTGTCATTAAGACTGCGCTCGTTAACAGGACCGGAGCCGGCCGGAGCTTTCCCTGCCTGATCTTTGAATTCTGTAAGCGCAGTTTCGATCAGATTGTCCGAAGAAGTGATCTTATTGATCTCTCTATTAGTGCGTATGATCTCAATGACATTCTTGGCTATGTTGAATATACTCTTTATCGATCCGAATATCCCCGCCACGAATTTAGCGGGAGTATTATCAAGCCAGTATGAGACGATATCCATTATACCGGTTAATAGCTTGATGGCCAGATCAAACAGCTTAATCACATGAGGCTGGATGGACTCTCCTTTTTGCCTGCTCTTCTTAAGCTTTTTAACCGTCTCGATGATTTTTGCGATATTCTCAACAAAACCAAGGGCACCCTGTACAGTTCCAAACACCGACATTGTTGTTTCACCCTCGTCGGATATCTTGCCCTTTTCATCAAGGCCACCTGTGGTTGCCACAACTATTGCAGGTATTGGAGCGACAGCCAGCCCGAAGTTAGTGGACAGATCAGCTGCCATACTGGCATAATCCTTATTAAAGTTGTTGCATACCTTATTGATGTCTCCTGAGAAATTCCCCTTGGTAAGTGTTGTGGCTGTGGAAAAGGAGCCTGTGATAGCACCAAACAGTGATCCGTCCCAGAAGCTTTGCCTGAGATTGGTAAGAGAGAAAAAGCCGTCGCGTCTCGCACTTAAATCTTCAATATGCATATTAAGCCTGTCAGGACGGGTGTTTGACAGTAAATCAGACCAGTCAAAGGATCTGTCATTGGAGATCTCTTCCAGGAGAGTCATTCTCATGACCTCTCCGCTTTGGGGAATACCTTTTAGACGTGCGGCAAAACGGCCCCCCATCCGTACGGCCATCTCTTTGGCTATATCCCATAATTTAGGATCGTCCTCGGAAAGAAGCATGATCGCCAGCCGTCTTGAGGAATTCAAATCACCGTGCTGCATTGAGCCCAGAGCGCTCGCCGAGAGCTGTTCAAGGGTCAATTCATTATGTCCGCAATTCAATCGTTTCGCAACATCGGAAGACGGATCAAGATAGGCGTCCAGAAACCCGAGAGCTGACAACGCTCCTGAACCCGAAACATTACCGGCTGCTTCAATTTTTTCCCTGGCTTTCTCCACGCCAAAATCATCATCGGGATTGTAGCTCATGTAATGCTGTATGGTTCCGGCATTCACATGATAAAAGAAATCCGAACGCCTTATAGCCGCCCTTACCTGTTCTTCCTCAGCCACCTTGTTCCAGTTAGGAGATCTGAAATAAGATGACTGGCTTTGGTCCTTCATGACTCTATAATCAGCGGATATAAACTCTCCGTTAAAGTAGAAGCCTTTGACTGTCTGCCCGCCAAAGGTCTTGGTACGGGCTTCATATATTTTAGCGGACTTCTCAGATGTCAGATACGCGCCGTTTCTTCCTCGTTCATCGGCGAAAAGATTCATCTCCGAAGCCGCCATCCCCCTGTTTTCCCTGGCATTTTTCTTACCGCGTTCTTCGGCACTTTTACCGGAATCGGTCATGGCGGTCTCTCCGAATTGGTTTCGTGCGCGATACCCCTTAAAGTTGTTAAGCAGTTTCATCCGGACACGCTTTTTTTTCTGTTCGCTTTCTTCCGTGATATTGCTTACACCGTCAGCAAAAGCAAGCATAACGATCGCACGGTGATATTTAAGAGGTCTGCTGGCATCTTCCGTATTTACCGAATCGGCGCCAAGTGCCTTATTCTTGACACGCCTAAGCTCAGGTGCAGGTGCATAGGGCTTCGCCGAGATGTTGTTTACTATGCCATCGATCTGAGCTCCATCATAAACACCTGTATACTCGGCAATCTGTTTGGATGCGCTTCCTCCTCCGAGTTCAGCGCTTACCTGATCTATTGTACGCTCGTCCTTCCCCTCAAGCTGTCTTGTGAAGCGGTAATAGGAGGCGGCCAGTTTATCATACTGCGTGTACCTTTTTTTGAAGCTTTCCTCCCTGTACCGGCTTCTTATCTCGCTCCACCTTTCTGAACATTCGAGTATACTTTCGTGGGCTCTGGCGGCTTCAAATCCTGCTTTATCGACCTTGCTTCTGGCGGATTTAAGTCTCAGGCCGGTGAAGGTCAGAGCGCGCATTATGCTTCCACGGGGATTGTCTCTGTTGATATGTATCTGATTTTGCAGATCTACCAGACGATCCAGGTCTATGGAACGTTCGGTAACGCTCTCCACGGTTTCAACATCTGCTTCTCCGGCATCATTTTGGGCATCTGCAGGAGCGGCATTTCCTGCGACGTTTTCGGCACCGTTGTCAGCCGCCAGGTTGATGTCCGCGGCGTTTCCACCCGGTGCATTATTCTCCGGCGCATTCATATCCGGAGCAATTACGCCCGGAGCATTTACACCAGCGGAATTACCGGAATACAGTTCATTAAAGAGCAGCTTATAGGCTACGGCATCCTTTTCGGAACGCGCCGCATCGACGATAGCATCTATCTCAACAGCAGCGGCATTAGCCTCGGCAGCCCCTGTCCGGCTCTTGGCCACAAGAAATGAAGCATATGCTATATCCGCGGAACGTTTGGCTCTCTTTGCCTTTGCAATGATCGGAAGCATGGTTTCATTGGTATAGCGGATATGCTTTTCCTCCATAGCATTCGCTTCATCCAAAGATGCCTTGTTTTCGTCACGCATTTTAGCCAGAAGCGTTTTACGAACACCTTCTATAACTTCGTTTCTTCCCGCTTCATTTTCAAATACGGATTCACCCTTATCCATGAAAGAACGAAGGGAATCATCCAGTTTGTTATTGTCAAGGCTTCCGGTGTCGGGCAGAAAACCGGAACTGAAATTCATTTTCGGGGGTGGTGCCATCTCGTTTCTCCTGTTGTATATTTAATCCTGATCGGTTATGCCAAGCCTTTTCTCAAGATACTCTATTCGTGCTTCAAGATTGTTCAGGTCTGCAATAGAATCAAGGTACTCCATATAATCCTTAAGTGTCATCCTGTTCGGATCATCACACAGGAAAAGGATATAGTCAGCAAAAACATCCAGTTGTTCATACAGAGATCCCAGATAAAACCTTACATTATCGAGTTCCGCATCAAGCGCGTCTATACTGAGCGGCAAACGATAGCTTAAAAAAATCTGTTTCAACGGTGCATAGTAACCGAAGCATCCGAAGGACGGGAATGCGCCCGCGGATACCATAGTGTTTAATTCATTGAGTCCTTCAAGTATTCCGGGGACAATGGAATCATCTATCTTCTGTGCAAGGGTCGTGTGAAAATGGATTATCGGATAAGGTATATCAGGTGATAATCCGGTCTCAAGAGCCGTCTCGAATATCACGGATGCGTCCATGACTCCCAGATGCTCAGGCACGGACCTGAATACACCCTTATACTCACTGCAGCTGCCGAACAATTCCTCCATAAGCTCTTTTAATTGATTTTCAAACTGTTCAAGAGTCATTTTTTCTGCCAAAGTCATATCCTCCCGATAAATGATCATACAGCCGGTGCTGTCACATCAGATGTGCATACTTCCCGAGCGTATCATATGAAAAGCCCACGCTTGTAGTCTTCTCAAGTTCCAGCTTAACGGCATGGATCATATGCTTCATCTCCAGTTCTTCTCCTCTCCCGGCGGCATATGCACACGCATTAAGAAATACGGTTTTGATAATACTTCCGGTAAACTTGTCAAACTGGGATGCAAGATACTCTGTATCTATATCTCCATGCGGTACCGAATCCTTAAGACAGTCATTCCATATCTGTCTTCTCAGCTCTTCGTCCGGATTCTCAAAATGAACGATATATCTGATCCTTCTGGTAAATGCCGGATCGATATTTCCTTTGATGTTGGTAGCCATGATGACTATTCCGTCATACGCTTCCATTCTCTGGAGCAGATATGATATCTCCGTATTTGCATACCGGTCCTTGGCATCATGGACCTCACTTCTGGTTCCGAAAAGAGAATCCGCTTCATCAAAGAAAAGGACCATATTCGTCTTTTCCGCATACGAAAATGCCCGCTCCAGGTTTTTCTCCGTTTCGCCGATATATTTATCCACTATATTGGCTATATTAACCTGATAAAGCGGAAGCCCGAGTTCACCTGCAATCGCATTGGCTGACATGGTCTTACCTGTTCCCGGAGGGCCTGATATAAGCAGGCTGACCCCTCTGCCATATGGGAAGATATCCCTGAGTTCCCAGGAATCCAGTATCCGGGCACTGACACGCACACTGTTTACAACATCATCAAGAACGTTTCGTATCTCATCCTTCAGCTTGACATTATCAAGCCTGACCGTCGGATAAATGATCCGTCCCACCTCATGCATGTCAATTTCACCGAGATGCTCAATACTTATCTTTGATAAGAATTCATCTTTATCCTCGCTGTCAAGATCCCGTCGTTCAATATAGCTTTTGATCACACCCGCGGTCTCACTGGCATTCATGTGATACCTGACCGCCATGTCTTCGGGGATAATGCCCAGATTGTAGAATTCATCGAAACCGTGCCACAGATCAACCCGTGCGGAATAGTCAAGTTTGTCCGGGAGTTCAATGATCCTGTACAGTGTATCCGAAAGAGATCTGATAAGCACCAAAGGATCGTCGCTAATCAGAATAAGCGGTATGCCGACTTCTATGATCGGTGTAAACAGAAGCCTTTCAAGCATTTCCAGATCACGTTTTGTATGTCTTCCTCCGGGTTTATCAAAACCGTATATGAACAGATTGGTTATTCCATACAGGCAGATCCCTGCACCGTCAAGTACCGCCTCTCGTATAAGGGCACCTTTCAGCGTGCTTAAAACTGTTCTGTCGGTACCGGTAAACAGGTCCGCAATATTTATAAACAGAAAGTCTCTGCCTACTGAAGCCGCTATCTGTCTGGCCACAAACCTCCGGCCGCCGCTGCCGCTGATATGCAGAACACATCCTTTATTCTCAAAGAATGCAATACCTCTCCTTATTGCATCCATATTGACATAAGGGGAGTTTAACAAAGCCGCGTCTTCTGCTTTAAACAATTCCGTAAAACCTGAAAGACGCGGGTTGATCGTGTCCTCTCCGCACAGATAATCATATATCTTTTCATCTATACACAGAGGTGCATATTGAAGCGGCGAGACCTTCATATCCACATCACAGAATAATCCGGCTTTCCCAATCCGATCTAAGACATCCTTCTCATCGGGAAAGGGAATGCCTTCAAGAAGATATGCCAGATGCAATGTCACCGAATAGCCGAAATGCTTACTTAAATATGCGTCGAACTCGGGACACACAAACACCGCAAGGCACAGATCAAGAAGAGACTGTATCACGGTGTCTTCTCCGAACCTATCAAGCATTTCAAGGTAACGGGCTTCCTCAGATGATGCTGCGGCCGCATCGCGTCCACCGTCCGGGCCGGATGTCACATCCGCCCATTCCTTCAGCGCTTCATCATCCAGACGCGCAAGAAATCCTTCCAGGGCAGTAAACCCCCGGATACTGTCATTCACACCGTTGTCTGATAAATAGCGGTCACAACGGAGAATTATAAGACTTACAACGGTCTCAAGAAAACCCATAACTCATATCACGCTAACAGCAGTATAGACTCAGATATATTCAGGTGAGGAGATCCTGCCGGTAACGGCACTTGCAGCTGCCACGGCCGGACTGGCCAGATAAACCTCCGAATCAACGTGTCCCATACGACCCACGAAGTTACGGTTGGTAGTGGATACGCATCTCTCTCCGGCTGCCATGACGCCCATATAACCGCCCAGACACGGTCCGCAGGTAGGTGTCGATACCACAGCTCCGGCTTCAACGAATATCGTGAGCAGCCCTTCTTTGATGCAGTCCAGATATATCTGCTGAGTCGCGGGGATCACTATACAGCGTACACCCTTTGCGACTTTACGTCCCTTGAGGATACCGGCAGCAATACGCATGTCATCCATACGGCCGTTCGTACATGATCCGATGACCACCTGATCTATCTTCACATCTCCCACTTCATTGATGGTACGTGTATTCTCCGGCAGATGGGGAAAAGCGACTGTCGGACGCAGCTTACTTAAGTCTATCGTATACTCCTCATCATATACAGCATCGGGATCAGCCTCGTATACTACCGGAGTCCTGGATGAGTGCTCCCTGATGTACTCAAGTGCCAGATCATCCACAGGGAAGATACCGTTCTTTCCGCCGGCTTCTATAGCCATATTGGCGATCGTGAACCTGTCGTCCATCGTGAGATCACTGATACCGTCCCCGGTGAACTCCATGGATTTATACAATGCACCGTCCACACCGATCATGCCTATGATATGGAGTATCACATCCTTGCCGCTGACATAAGGTGCTTTTTTGCCCGTGATATTGAATCTGATGGCTCCGGGTACCTTGAACCATGCCTTTCCGGTAGCCATACCGGCAGCCATATCCGTGGATCCAACTCCCGTGGAGAAAGCGCCCAGTGCTCCGTATGTACATGTATGCGAGTCTGCACCTATGATCACATCACCTGCCACGGTCAGTCCTTTTTCGGGCAGAAGTGCATGCTCTATACCCATCTCTCCGACCTCGAAGTAGTTTGTGATGTCGTTTTTTATTGCAAATTCACGCACGCATTTGCAATGCTCTGCAGACTTTATGTCCTTATTGGGTACGAAATGATCGGGAACAAGTGCGATCTTATCCTTATCAAACACTCCGTCCACCTTCATCTTATCCATCTCTTTGATAGCGACGGGACTTGTGATATCATTACCGAGCACCAGATCCAGATCCGCTTCGATCAGATCACCGGCAGCTACAGACGCCAGATGCGCATGTGCGGCCAGGATTTTTTGAGTCATTGTCATTCCCATGATTGTTCCCCTTTTTGGCATAGAAATAATAACGGCATTATTATGGCCGCTATAAATAAGATTTTAACATATTTTGGAATCTTTTTATACTAGATCATCCTCAGAGAATGGTCGAGAAGCTCATCACCGTCATATCTGAGAGTCAGTAGAAAGGGCGATGAGCCTGATTTGAGAAGATTCAGAAAGACACGATCCCCTTCCCACAGGTGCAGGGATCCGACTTCATCGATATCCACCCAGCGAAACTCTCCCTCATCGCAGTCAGTCAGAGGGATATCTTCAGCAGAGGTTAAAGAAGTTCCGTCCGGGGCCGTCATGCTTATATCCGATGAAGTATAGAGATACATATACTCCGTCTCGTATTTTGTGTTGATAAAGAAAACTATACCGCGAAATGCAACACTGTTAAGCGTTATACCGGTCTCTTCACGTGTTTCGCGTATCGCACACTCATCCGGTGTCTCACCCTCCTCGATCTTACCGCCTACGCCTATCCATTTGCCGGCATTAGGATCGTCGGGCTTACGCCCGCGGTACATCATCAGGTATTTATGGTCTCTTTCGATATATACAAGCGTCGTGTTCTTCATAGTTAAACATTATCGGTAAAAGTTCTTCATGATTGCGATGCCGTCAGGCGTAAGTATGGACTCCGGGTGAAACTGCACTCCGTATATCGGGTAATCCCTGTGCTCCACAGCCATGATTTCCCCGTCATCGGCACGGGCTGTGACCTTCAGACACTCAGGCATCGTATCGGCAACTGCGGCCAAGGAATGATACCTCGCCACCTCGGTATGTGCATCCATACCCCTAAACAGAGCTGATGAAGTATCAAGTTCAACTACAGATGATTTGCCATGCATGAGCTTACGGGCATGGTCGACAGTCGCTCCGAATACCTCGCATATAGCCTGATGACCCAGACAGACTCCGAGTATCGGATATACACCTTTGTACATATCGATGACTTCCTCACATATCCCGGCATCGCACGGTTTACCCGGCCCGGGAGATATGACTATGCGGTCGGGATGCATCGATGCAATATCGGATGCAGCCACGGCATCGTTTCTGATGACCCTGATATCGGGATCTATGCTGCCCATCAGCTGATACAGATTATATGAGAAACTGTCGTAGTTATCTATAAGCAGGACCATGTCACACCTCCGCCCCCGTCGATCTGCGGATAGCTTCCATTACGGCTTTTGCCTTGTTGAGACACTCGGTGTACTCTTTCTCCGGCTCCGAATCCGCTACTATACCGGCCCCCGACCTGACAAACACCTTGCCGTTCTTCTTATATGCTATGCGAATGGCGATACAGGTATCCAGATTGCCCGTGAAGTCGATATATCCTATCGCACCGCCATAGATACCGCGCTTATTATCCTCAAGTTCATTGATGATCTCACATGCACGTATCTTCGGCGCTCCGGACAGCGTGCCCGCGGGGAGTATGGAATCCACGGCACTGAGCGCATCCAGATCAGGCCTGAGTTCCCCTCTGACGGTCGAGCCTATATGCATCACATGTGAAAACCTCTCTATCGACATATATTTCTCGACTTCGACAGTACCTATCTCACTGATGCGGCCTATATCATTTCGTCCGAGATCCACGAGCATGTTGTGCTCCGCACATTCTTTCTCATCTGTCAGGAGTTCACGCTCCAGGGCTTCATCTTCTTCAGAAGTCTCGCCTCTCGGCCTGGTACCCGCCAGAGGAAACGTATGGAGCACGCCCTGTTCGCATTTGACCAGAGTCTCGGGCGATGCGCCGGCTACTTCCATATCATCCCCCGAGAAATAGAACATATAAGGAGACGGGTTGATCGTACGCAGTAATCTGTATGTGTTAAACAGGCTCCCCTCGAAATCGGCTTCGAGCCTGTTGGATAATACCACCTGGAAAATATCCCCGTCATAGATATACTGCTTCGCACGATCTACCATATCGCAGAACTGCTGTCTGTCGAACAGACCTCTGTAATCCGACTTAAGCTTTCCCGGCTCGATAGCTGCAGGAGCGCCGTCCCTGATCAGATCCATGATCTCCCCGATTGACTTCACAGCCTCCGAATATGAGTTCTCGATATCATTCAGATCCACCTGTGCGGTGACTACGATCTTCTGTCTGAGATTATCGAAACATATGACCTTATCAAAGAGCATCAGGTCCACATCCCTGAAATGCTCCTCATCGGCGGCATCCAGCTTGAGCCGCGGCTCACTGTACTTGATGTAATCATAGGCGAAGTAGCCGACGAGACCGCCCGTAAAAGTCGGGAAATCATCCGGGCGCGCACTCTTCCTGTCCCGGATCAGTTCCCTGATACAGCCGGCCGGATGAGCGGTCTGCTCCGTATGGATCACATTTCCCGCATCATCCGTCACGCGCAGATCACCGTCCGTGCATGTAACACATAAAGTCGGCGCATAACCCAGGAAGGTATATCTGCCCCATTGACGCTGATCTTCCACGCTCTCCAGCATATAGACATGTGAGCTTGCACCTTTGAGTATCCTGAGCACCTCGATAGGGGTACGGATATCCGACAGTATTTCGGCCTTGATCGGACAATACCTGTATTCTCCGCTGTATTTCCTGATCTCTTCCGCAGAGGGAAAAGCTTTGATTTCGGTTGACATAACTAACTCCCGTGTAAGGTCAATCCTTATTGGACGCTGCTATAAATAACTCCATCGCCTCGTATGCCTTACCGCTGTCTATAAGCTCTGCCGCCATCTTTACGCCTTCTTCAAGGGTGGAGGCTTTATCTGTGATATAGAGTGCGGCACCCGCATTCATCAGCACCGTATTCCTCTTGGGGCCTTTGTCTGTGCCGTTTAATATATTTCTGGTCATCCGGGCATTCTCCTCGGGAGTACCGCCCTTTAAGTCTTCTTTGGCACATGTATCGAATCCGAACATACCGGGATCGATCTCATAAGTCTTATACCATCCGTCTTTGAACTCACATACTGCCGTAGGACCTACCGCGGTGATCTCGTCCAGTTTCTCACGTCCGTATACGACCATGCCGCGCTCCACACCGAGTCCGGACAGAACCTGAGCCAGGGGCTCGATCAGATATTCATCATATACACCGAGCAGTATGCGCTTCGGTCTCGCGGGATTGGTCAGAGGTCCGAGGATATTGAACACGGTCCTGAATCCGAGTTCTCTGCGGATGGCGCCTACGTATTTCATAGAAGTATGGTATTTCTGTGCGAAAAAGAAACAGAAACCGGTATCTTCGAGCAGCTTAACGCACTTTTCGGGCTCCAGGCTGATATTTGCGCCGAGAGCTTCAAGGCAGTCAGCTGTACCCGAATTGGAAGAAGCCGCACGGTTCCCGTGCTTGGCAACCTTCACGCCCGCCGCAGCCGTTACAAAGGCCGTCGTCGTCGAAATATTGAAGCTGCCGGCCCTGTCTCCGCCGGTACCCACGATCTCAAGCGTCTCCATATCCCCGGTATCCACGGGAATGGCATGCTCTCTCATGGCTGCCGCACAGCCTCTGATCTCATCTATGGTCTCGGCCTTGGCACTCTTGGTAGACAGAGCGGCGAGAAAAGCCGCATTCTGAGTCGGAGTGGTCTCACCGCTCATGATCTCGTTCATGACGGTATAAGCCTCTTCATAGGTTAAATCTTCCTTCATTACGATCTTTTCGATAGCTTCCTTGATCATTTCTTATCTCCTCCACATCTCACATTTTGCATCTCACATTTACATCTCACATTAAATGCTCTTACAGAGCGTTCAGTTCCTTCTTGAACCTGTCGGTATACTCGCGCGCCGCCTGCGGATCAAATCCCGCTTCTCTCATCAGATTGATGAAATGTGATCCCACGATCGCGCCGTCTATCGTATCCTTTACCTGAGCCACGTCCGAGGCTTCCCTGATACCGAAGCCCATCATCACCGGGATCGGCGACACGCTCTTCACGTAGCTTAAGTACTCCTTGATGGATGAGTGGAAAGATCCGCTCTGTCCGGTCACACCCATGGCCGATACGCAGTATACAAATCCTCTGGCCCCGTCCAGGATTTCCGGTACTCGATCCTTCGATACCGGAGATACGAGCTCTATGAGGATCGTGCGGTCATCTCCGTCAAGAGCTGCCTTTAAACTTTCCTGCTCTTCTTTAGGCAGATCCGGAACTATCAGGCCGTCCACACCGTTTTCATGGCATTTCCGGACAAAGTTCTCTATGCCGCAGCTGACGATGGTGTTGTAATAGAGCATGAATATGATCGGCTTCTCCACACCCTCATCCCTGAGAGACTTCATCAGTTTGAACGTGCCGGACAGCGTAGCTCCCGCACATATTGCTTCATAGGAAGCCTGCTGTATCACCGGGCCGTCCGCTATAGGATCACTGAAGGGTATGCCCAGTTCGATTATATCCGTGCTCTCCTGTGCTTTGATGATACCGACGGTCTTATCCATATCGGGGAGTCCTGCGGTGATATATGTTATAAATGCTTTTTCTCCTCTTTCGGAGAGTTTGTTTAATTGTGTTTCTATCCTGTTATTCGGCATCTCTCAATCCTCTATATACAAACCTGTGATCAGTTCAGATAGCCCTTGCCGGCCAGATAATCGGATATGGTATTAACATCCTTATCTCCGCGTCCGGAGAGGCATATGATCATCGACTGATCCGGCGTCATCTCTGCGGCTTTCTTAAACGCATACGCCATCGCATGAGCACTCTCTATGGCGGGAATGATCCCTTCGGTCTGCGTCAGCTCCATAAGTGCATCCATGGCTTCCTCATCAGTGATGGGCACGTACTTCGCTCTGCCCGTATCGTGGAGGTATGCATGTTCCGGTCCGACACCGGGATAATCAAGGCCTGCGGAAATAGAATGAGCAAGCTGTATGTTGCCGTCCTCATCCTGCAGCAGATAGGATCTGGTCCCGTGCAGCACACCCGGACGGCCCTTAGCCATAGACGCTGCGTGTTCGTTCGTATCTATGCCCTTTCCTGCGGCCTCCACACCTATCAGTTCTACACCGGGCTCATCTATGAAGTCGGCGAACATACCTATGGAGTTCGATCCTCCGCCCACGCATGCCATCACGACATCGGGCAGCCTGCCCTCTGCTTCCAGGTGCTGACGCTTGGCCTCACGGCTGATCACTGCCTGGAACTCCTTGACCATCTTCGGATAAGGATACGGGCCTATGGCAGATCCGATTATGTAGAAAGTATCCTCAGCGGTCTTGGCCCAGGTTCTGATAGCTTCGTTGGTCGCATCCTTCAGGGTATTGCTTCCTGACTCAACGGATACGACGGTCGCACCAAGCATCTCCATCCTCATCACATTCAGGGCCTGACGTTTCACATCTTCCTTGCCCATGTATACCGTGCACTCCATGTTGAAAAGTGCCGCTCCGGTAGCGGTGGCCACTCCATGCTGTCCGGCACCGGTCTCGGCGATGATCCTAGTCTTGCCCATGCGCCTCGCTAGAAGGATCTGTCCGATCACGTTGTTGATCTTATGAGCGCCGGTATGATTCAAGTCTTCTCTCTTCAGATAAATCTTCGTACCGTATTTCTCACTTAAGCGTTCTGCCAGATAAAGAGGTGTCTCCCTGCCGACATACTGCTTCAGATAGTAGTGATACTCTCTGATGAACTCAGGATCGCGTATAGCTTCTTCAAAAGCCTTATCGATCTCATCCAGCGTATTCATCAGAGATTCCGATACGAACTGTCCTCCGTATTCACCATAGTATGCTTTACTGTTCATGCTTCCCTCTCTTTCATGTTCCTGACCGCATATACGAAATCGCGTATCAGTTCTGCATCCTTTCCGTTCTCACCTTCGACTCCCGAGCTCACGTCGACTGTATCGGGTCCGAATATCCTTATGCCTTCCGCGACATTTGCGTCATTAAGCCCTCCTGCCAGGATAAACTTCAGATCCTTAAACGCTTCGGGTCTGTGACCTTCTTTCCAGTCAAAAGTCCTGCCGCTGCCGAAATCGGGAGCATCCGCAAGGACAGCCTCTATCTTGTGTCTGTGTTCATCGGGTATATGCGAGTATGTCAACTCTGTCAGATGATCCGTATCGGAGACGGATCCTATATTCAGTGCACGCCAGATTGGCAGTGCGGCCGTGCCCGCAACCTGCGGGTTTAATTCTTTATGTATCTGCAGGATATTGATGAATCCCGCATTCTGTATCATATCAATCTCGGATTCCGTGGGTGACACGAGTACGGCCACCTTACGTATCCCGCCGTCGAGTGCCGATGCTATCTCCCGTGCCTGCTCTATGGTCACATATCTCTTGCTCGGAGGGTAGAAAACAAATCCCGCGTAATCCACGCTGCACTCATTCAGGTATTCCGCTTCACGTACTGCGGTAAGTCCGCAGATCTTGATCTCAGGAACCATTTTTCCACCGTTTGGCCAGAGCTCCCGGATCCTCAGCTTCCATGAATGCTCTGCCTATCAGAAAGCCGTCCACACCGACTTGCTTCAGGTAATCTACATCGGCATCGGACATGATACCGCTCTCGGCGATCGTGAGCCTGTCATCGGGGATGTATTTCTTCAGTCTGCCCGTATTCTCCAGGGTTATCGAGAAATCCTTCAGATTGCGGTTATTGATCCCTATGATACGGGAGTCGGTCTTGAGCGCACGCTCTATCTCATATTCATCATGCGTCTCTGTCAGCACGCCGAGTCCGAGTTCTCTTGAGAGGCTGTAGAAATCTCTCATCTGAGCGTCATCGAGTATCGCCGTGATCAGAAGCACGGCATCTGCTCCGATAACCTTTGCTTCATAGAACTGGTACTCATCGATCATGAAATCTTTCCTCAGGATCGGAAGTGCCGTCATCGGACGTATCTGCTTCAGATAATCCACACTGCCCTTGAAGTGGTCCTCTTCGGTCAGACACGATATGGCATCCGCAGATGCTGAATACTCATCGATCCTGGTCGTCAGATCGACTTTCGGCGATATATCGCCGAGACTCGGAGAAGCCATCTTGAACTCTCCGATTATGGAGATACCCGGCTTTGCCATATTTTCATAGAAGAGGTCCCCGCGTCCGGCTCCGGAACGCAGCGTTTCCTCCGCCATGCGACGCATTTCGATTTCGGATATACGGGCTTTGTGTTCCTGTAGCCGTACCCTCTTATCTGCAACTATTTCATCCAAAATGGTTACACCGGGTTTGTTCATCAATACTCTCCTGCGTGTGATACTACATATCAGCCGATCTGAGGCAGTCTGGCGATCGATGCGGCTATATCCTCGTCTGTAGGGATCACATCGCTCATCTCGCCGTCATTGTACTTCTGATAAGCTACCAGATCGAAGTATCCGGTACCTGTCAGGCCGAAGACTATGGTCTTCTCCTCACCGGTCTCTCTGCACCTGATCGCTTCGTCGATAGCCGCACGGATAGCATGTGAGCTCTCGGGTGCAGGCAGGATGCCTTCGATGCGTGCGAACTGTTCTGCTGCTTCGAATACGCTGGTCTGCTCTACGCTCACAGCCTCCATATATCCGTCGTGATACAGCTGAGACAGCGTAGTGCTCATGCCGTGGAATCTCAGGCCGCCCGCATGGTTTGCTGACGGGATGAAGCTGCTGCCCAGAGTGTACATCTTCGCCAGAGGACATATCATGCCGGTATCACAGAAGTCGTAGGCAAATGTACCGCGTGTGAAGCTCGGGCATGACGCAGGCTCAACCGCAATGATACGGTAATCTGCTTCTCCGCGGAGTTTCTCACCCATGAAAGGAGCTATGAGTCCGCCGAGATTGGAGCCGCCGCCCGCACATCCTATGATGATATCGGGATGTATATCATACTTATCAAGTGCGGCCTTAGTCTCCAGACCGATGACCGACTGATGAAGAAGTACCTGATTGAGCACGCTTCCGAGCACGTATCTGTATCCGGGATTCTTCGTTGCCACTTCTACTGCCTCCGATATGGCACATCCCAGGCTGCCGGTAGTTCCGGGATGCTCGGCCAGGATCTTTTTGCCTACTTCGGTAGTCTCGGAGGGAGAAGGAACGACGCTTGCGCCGTAGGTTCTCATCACTTCACGTCTGAACGGCTTCTGCTCATATGAAACCTTGACCATATATACCTTGCAGTCCAGTCCGAAATACGAACATGCCATGGAGAGTGCCGTACCCCACTGACCTGCTCCGGTCTCGGTGGTCACGCCTTTAAGCCCCTGCTTCTTGGCATAATATGCCTGAGCGATGGCCGAGTTCAGCTTATGAGATCCGCTCGTATTATTACCCTCGAACTTGTAGTATATCTTCGCCGGAGTCTGAAGCTTCTCCTCCAGGCAGTATGCTCTGACCAGTGGTGAGGGGCGATACATCTTATAGAAATTCCTTATCTCCTCGGGAATCTCTATATAGGGAGTGGTATCGTCCAGCTCCTGTGCCACGAGTTCTTCACAGAAAATGGGAGAAAGCTCCTCTGCGGTAAGCGGCTGCCCCGTACCGGGATTAAGAAGCGGTGCAGGTTTATTCTCCATGTCGGCACGTAAGTTATACCATGCCGTAGGCATCTCATCTTCGTTCAGATAGATCTTATAGGGAATCTTGTTATCGCTCATTACTTTCCTCCTTCTTTTAACAGTATCCTGTCAGTGTCGAGCTTTTTGCCGGAAGCCTCCGAGAACATGTTCAGCAGGTCCTCAACCTGTAATCTGTCCCGTTCTTCTCCGGATACATCAACTACTATATTTCCGTCACTCATCATGAGTGTTCTGTTTCCCGTAGAAAGTGCCGATTCCATGTTATGCGTGATCATCAGGCATGTCAGATGCTCCTGCCGAACGACTTCCCTCGTGATCTTCAGGACCTTATCCGCCGCGGCGGGATCCAGTGCAGCAGTATGCTCGTCCAGAAGCAGTACGCTGGGAGGATTGATCGTAGCCATGAGTAGTGTAACAGCCTGTCTCTGTCCGCCCGAGAGCAGTCCCATGGGCTGTTTCATACGATCCTCAAGCCCCATATCGAGTCTGGACAGGATCTCTCTGAACTCTTCTCTCTGCTTACGGTCTATACGTGAGAGCCATCCGCCCTTGCCTGCGGCAAGTGTCAGATTCTCCTCTATCGTCATGCCCGCAGCGGTACCTCTCATGGGATCCTGGAACAGTCTGCCGATCCTGTGTGCCCTGATATGCTCGGGCATGAGCGTGATATCGGTATCATCGAGGATGATCTGCCCGCTGTCTGTGATGAAGCTGCCTGCTATCGCGTTGAAAAGCGTGGATTTGCCTGCTCCGTTAGCTCCGATAATGGTGATGAAGTCTCCGTCGTTCACGGTCAGGTTAAGGTCTGTCAGTGCTTGCTTCGCGTTGACAGTACCGGGATTAAATGTCTTGGATACGTGTGATAATCTAAGCATCTGCGCGTCCCTCCCCGTCTATGCCCTGTTTCTTCAGAGCCAGACTCCTCTTGATGAGAGGCAGCCTCTTCCTGAAGTAAGGTCCGCTGATAGCCACTATGACTATGATCGATGATACGAGCTTGAGCATATATGCCGGCATATGGAATCTGAGAGCGATCGTATAGACCAGTCTGAAGATGAAAGCACCTATCACGGCTCCTACTGCTCTCAGTGTAATGCCGCCTTTGCTCATGACCGCCTCACCTATCAGCAGAGATGCCAGAGCTATCGTGACCATGCCGCTGCCGATATCGATATTCACGGATTTCTGTGACTGGGCAAGCAGACATCCGCCCAGAGCCGTGAATGAATTGGATATGCACAGTCCCACTATAGTGGTAAATGCGGGATTGATGGATGACGACCTGACCATATCGGGATTATTGCCCGTAGCTCTGATAGCCAGTCCGAGTCTCGTACGCAGGAAAAACGAAAGAAAAACAACCACGAGCGTAACTGCGATCAATGCTATGATCAGTCTGTATGCATCGGAAATGATCGTCCCGGCCAAAACATCCTTCAGTTTGGTAAATACAGTCTCGGTCTTGTTCATGTTAAGGAGTGATGCATTGCCCATGATCGCTATGTTCAGCGAATACCAGCCCGTATTGACTATGATGCCGGCCAGCAGGCTCTCCACTCCCATCTTGGTCTGAAGTATGGCAACTATGAAACCGGACAGGATTCCGACTCCCATGGCGGCTATGATGGACAAAAAAGGATGACCGGATATGGCAACCACCGCTCCGACACATGCTCCCATGGTAAAGCATCCGTCAGTAGACAGGTCGCAGACGTTCAGCATGCTGTAACTCAAGTACAGAGCAAGTACAGTAAGCGCACTGAATAATCCCAGTTCAAGCGCCGTCTGTAACAATGGTCCCATATCCGCTAAATTCATATAAATCTCCTTCCGGCCGATCAGCCGTTCAATTCAGTTAAAACTCAGAAGCTCTCTGCTGTCTGGATGCTCTCAACCTTGGTGCAGTAAGGAGCAAAAGTATCGGAAAGCTCATCAAAGCTTAAGCCTAACTTATCGCATATATCGGTATTGATGGTAGCTGTACCGTTATCAAAAGTCTTAACAGCCGTAGTTGCGGGATCAGCTCCGTCTACAAGGATCTGAGCAACCATGTCGGCAGTCTCCACACCGAGGTTCGCATAGTCTACACCGTATCCGAGGAATGCGCCGTTCAGAGCGAATGAATCGGCACCGGCATAGTGAAGTATGCCTGCATCTGCCATCTTCTCATATATGGAAAGTTCAGCTGTCATGATGGTGTTGTCAGAAGGAGTAAAGACAGCCTCAACTCCATCAGCTATAAATGCGTCTACAGCCAGTGAAACCTCGTCCACATTGGTTCCTGTATGCTCTACGCACTCGATGCCCTTGCTGTCAAGGAATGCCTTTGCTTCCGCTATGGCAGTGGTAGAAGCATCCTGTCCTACATCATAAAGCAGACCTACCTTCGCAATATCGGGGTTCTGTGCCAGGATGAGGTTCATGATGGCGTTGGTATCCAGATAATCGGATGTACCGGTGATGTTGGCTCCGGGTGCGCTGTTCGAATCAACCACACCTGCACCCTCGGGATCGGAAACTGCTGCGAATACTACAGGTATCCTGTTATCCTCGGTGGCTGCCTGCATGCTCATTGCTACGGGAGTAGCCACACCTACCATGAGATCAACATCATCTGCGATGAAGTTTGCTATGATCTGTGAAAGAACATTTGCATCAGCGTTGCAGTTATCATACTCGATCTCAAATGTAACGTTCTTCTCTGTGCCTATCTCGCCCAGACGGTTCTGGATGTTCTCAACGATCTGATTGAGAGATGCGTCATCTACGTAATTGCAGATGCCTACCTTATACACGGTACCTGCTTCGGTCTGGGGCTCTGCCTCTGCCGTTGTATCAGCGTCTGTGCTCTCTGTCACAGCCGCAGCTGTGTCATTATCAGCTGCAGGTGTCTCTGTTGCAGCGCCTCCGCATGCACACAGTGATGCGCTTACTGCCAGTGCCATCATCATAGCTACGATTCTTTTTTTCATGTTTCCTCCTTCGCGGGCCCAAGCCCGCTTCACCTTTCGTGGGACCCGGTTTAAGACAAATAAAAAACCTGTCCCTACAGTAGTTACTGCTGGGACAGGTACTATAACCTGCGGTGCCACCCGGCTTGGTGATCTGATCACCCTCTCATGCATACTGTCATATGCGGGACTTTGTTCACGAAGATCCTCACTCCGTCTCCCATACTCCGGTTACCCGTTTCTGTTCACCCTCTGAGGTCCATTCATCCTTACGCTCCATACCACGCTTCCACCGTCCGCGGTTCGCTCCCATAGAGTTGTGTAAGAACTACTCACTCCTCATCATCGGTTTAAATCAAAATACCATATACCAAAAATAGCTGTCAAGAATAAATTTTTCTCCGGCAGCGTAAAATTGTATTCGGAATAAACAGAAAAGACTATCCCTGTCTGTGATAAGAATCTGAACAATGTTCATCCTACCACGTATTCCCTTGAAAAGGAAGCCTTGCTACGCAAGCCCTTGAATTGAATTGGGCATTT
>JAFSTN010000032.1 GCA_017450485.1 Lachnospiraceae bacterium | reverse complement strand
TTCATATATCGACACAAAAACTTTTATGGGGATAGTGCCCTCATTTTTAGGGTCAAAACCCTGTTGTCGTTATATGCAACGGTCTAAAATAACGGATCGGAGATATTTATTCTGAAATCATGTCTCCGTGAATAATTCAGGCTTATAATTCAGTGTGAAGGACATTACCTTATGGACAAACGCCTGTCCCTCTTCTCCCAGATGCCCAAACACATATAATACAGTCAGACGTTCATAATGTGTCAGATATCCTGTCTTCACAGATTTCAGACACAGGTACCGGAGAAGATGACATCCTATCAGAACTTCCCGAATACCTGGTTCTATGTCGCCATATGCACTTATGTCGGTGTCGACTTCTTTATGTTCGGACTTCTCCGTTATCCCGGTCCGACTGGCGATCACCTGCTTCACATCGGCTATACCAGCCTTCGCGATGGTGTCGATCATCAGATCCACGTCCATGACAGGATTCCCGTTATTATCGATAAAGTATGACCTTTCCCCCGTCCTGATATGAACTCCGTATGGTATCTTGATAGCCTGACCATATTTCCCATCTTTCACGCGAGTCTTGTTCGGAAAATACTCAACGGATATGCCATCAATTATTGTGATTTCATTATCTACAATCTCTGATAGCATATTGACATAACGGGAGGGGATCCATTCATTGAAGAACAGCCACACATGATAACCTCTGCATCCCGAATACTCAATATATCCGTTTAGACCATAATGATCTAACAGTCCCCTGATTACCTGAGCCTGATCAAATGCCTTCTGAAGATATGCCTTATATTCATCACTGCCGCGATCATATTGAAGCAATACGGATTTGGACACATCTACATCAAACACCATAAATCTCACCGTGGAATTAGGCCTCTGCACATAAGTATCTGCCGTAATTCTGGCACTTAAGTGTTCTTTTATGATATGCTCTGTCACGGGTCGCAGATCCGGCTCTATCTTCCGAGCGGATTTATCCATAATGGTCTCCCGTGCATGGAGATCCTCGCGTCCGACGAACGTATGGAGTACTTTTGATGCGGTATCGGAGTGGAATATAATATCACGTTCCGCTCCACTATACTTAAGCACAGTATCGAAGGTGACCTCCTGTCTTTTTTTCATAATACCAGCGGTTTCCTGCCAGTATTGAGCCTGACTGTATTCCTTGAGATCGGTATAACTCTGCATGATCTCTATTGCCAGATCATAGTCTTCCCTGATCACATATTGACGATAGGATTTCAGCAGTTCATGCACATATGGTCTTACAGTTCTGTCATCCAACCGGATATTCGCAGATAACGGCACGCGGAAGAACTGCTCGTATTCATACAGTTCTCTTTCCCATACCTTATTGCTTCGCCAAAAATTGGCCAAATACTCAGTGAGATCATGATATATGTTCTCTAATCCCAGTCTCATATCCGCCAGGGCATTTATTGAGTCCGCATCAGCCCCTCTCGCAAATACGAGTGAAGAGTATTCGAAGATGGTTCCAACCGGTCTCTCCTCACGAAAATACTGTTCCCAGCCCCCTACGATCTCCAGCACCTTCTTAAGCTTAGCTTCCAGCCCTATATCCCCAGCAGTCAGCCACATCATCTCCAGACGATCCGCCAGGTTACTCTCCGCTTTAGCCGGAATAGCCTTTCCTTCCATATCGAAATGGTACCCCAGGAATTCGAATCCTTCCGAGATACTTCCTATAACAGATTTGGAGTCATTAATCTTAAGTCCCAGAGCCTCGAGCCTAAGCTTAATCTCCTGCAGAAGCGTCATCAGTCCGTCACTGTCATTACTGAGGATCAGCATATCGTCCGAATACCTGATGAAATATACCGACTGAGTGAGCATCCAGTTATCGAAGTCCATCAGATAGATATTTGACAATACCGGTGCTATACCGGATCCCTGGTATACACCCACTCTCTTGTCGACCAGCTCCCCGGTATCCTCATCCAGACTCACACCACAAGCATTCTGTCGTACCAGATCCAGGACATCATCCTCCTGAATATGCTGCCTCAGTTCACGTTCCAGTTGCTCCCATACCATATTATCGAAGAAATGTGATATATCGACCTTCAGAAAATGATCATACTCCTTGTTTCGTATTTTTCCGTCAATCTCATTTATGGCAATTATGGCTGATTTATCGCTTCTGTATGCATATGTCTGTGATGAAAACATATGATCAAATATGCCGTTCAGTTCTGTTGCAATGGATTGCTGCACAGCCTTGTCTCTCATAGAATACAGTGCGATCGTTCTGACTTTTTCACCTTTATACAGATTGACCAATTTGACGGGTAATACCTGATAAGTGTGATCCTGCAGTTCTATCTGTAGCTGCTTAAGTTCCTCCTTCTTGCCTTCATCAAACTGCTCAACTGTAATACCGTCCACTCCGGCAGCCGGTTTATTCTTTCTTACACGTGTCCACGCCGCCTCCAGTTTCTGCAGATCTATGATCTTAGTGTACATACTCATGGTCTACCTCCTCATATAATGAACAAATCCTTCTCTCCGGGAAGCCACCCGTCATCCACTACACCCATAGTGACTATTCTGGCCTCACAATTTCGGCAGATATGGTAGAATCGGATGTTCCCGCTCACGTCCTCACTCATCAGCTCCGCCAGCTTTTGATAAAGCTGCTCGTATTGTTTCTGCGAGATATCACATTCGAACACACTATATTGAACACGTCTCCCATAACTCTCCAGAATCTTGGCGATACGTGTCCTGGTTCTGTTCTGCTCTATGTCATAACTGATCACATACATTCCGGCTTCCCCAGGAATATGGCAAATACTCGGTTTTATCCACGATGGCGTGCTTCAATTTATTGATCTGATCCCGGATCCGTACCCTAAAGGACTTATCCCCGGACAATGAATTACGTCCGTTGATCCATTTCTCATATTCCTCACAGAACTTCTTAAACCCGTCTTCCGTGAGAACCACATGTTCATCCTCAGGAAACTCAAAATCATATCTGCCTATCATCCGCTTGTTAAAAAATATGATAACCAGCCTGTCCACTACCGGCTGTCTGAATTCTTCGACCATATCCAGAGATAGTGATTTACGCCCATATCGGATCCCGTGAAGAAATCCCAGATATGGTTCGAATGACTCGGAATCCAGCGCACTGGCCACCTCCTTTGTCAATAATGTGTAAGCCAGCGAGATGATGACATTTATGGGATCACGGGGTGGACGTCGATTGCGTCCGTTAAAGACAAATTCGCAGTCAATCATATGACCGAAAGCCCCGAAATAGATATTGCTACACATGCCTTCCACTCCAAGGATTTCATTTGCTGTTTCTTTATCACGTAAAGTCTGCCTGAGACGGATCATCTGCTCAATATCCCGATCCCAGTCATAATCGAGATCCTTACGCCTATGCTCTCTTATAACCGCTATCTGATTATCGATCTTGTTTGCGGTAATGATCCGTGCCATCTGAAGTCTCCTCATATCGTCCAGATAGTACTGATACTGCTCGAATCTGAGGAATATATTCTTGGACGCCTCAGCAGCTGTACTCCCCAGATACCTGCCACTGTAAGTCAGATAACTGACATCTATTCCTTTGGACATGAGCAGATGAAGTGCCGGTGTGGATATTTGAACATTTCCGATCACAGCTATGTTATCTATCTGAAAGACAGGGACATCAAGCAATCGGTTCTGATTCTTGGTTACAACAATCCTCTCATCTACCTTCTGGATCATAGATCCCTGTTCTTTGATATATAAAACGGCCATATCAATCCTCCCGCCCTGCTTCTATCGGGATCCATTCGAATACCTGGCTGTATCCTGCGTAGTCTGTCTTTTCGATACGGCACAGTTTCTCAAAAAACTTGGTCACAAAATCAGCAAACTTCCTGTAATCGGTCTCATCTACAGGCCCCAATCCATGCGCAAATATGGAATTGTTCCTCAGATAAACCTTCGATCGGATTTGCTTAAGCACATTGAGTCTGGTCTTATCATCGTCATAGACTATGGGATCGTGTAAAGCCGAAAGAATTACGAATCCATCCAGTAAAGAGACTGGATTAGGCAGGTATTCGGACACCTTTGCCCCAAACAGGTCATGTCTTATAGAAGCCACCTCTGAACGAAGCCATTCTGCACGATCCTTTTCGCTCATCTTGGCCAATTCCGGGGTTCGTTTCCTGTTATACGCCATCTGATCATATTTCATATCCGACACATACAGGTGATATCTGGACAGCCTGCGTTGCTCTATCATCTCGAGGAGCCTGTACATCAGAAGTGTCGCCATATCATATTTGTGCTGAGATTCGCGTGTGACAGCATTCATTTTCATGGTAAACATCAGCGGTATGATCAGATCTTTATCCTCAAGTATCTGCTGTTGTTTCTTTTCCTTGGTCAATCCCGGGATCGAACCTAATGCAGACAGATAACCAGCCTGCTTGTGTATGACAGATGCAGCCCCCACTACGGGATTACCCTTAAATCCCCGGCCGTCTCTGTTAACCTGTCTGACCAGATCATCCATATACTTCGACGCCGAAGTAAAATCCAGGGCATCCCAGCCCTCATAGGCTCGGGACAAAGTATATACAAATTCCAGTTCCTGACGGGTTACCGGGTTCGGAATAGATTCCCGGATCAAAGCCAGCCGGTCGGCAGCTCCGGCAAAGTCCCTCTGTGCGTATAATTCATGAGCCTTCTCGATCTCCAGATCACCGAACACTTCTAGCGGATTGTCTATATAAACCAGTCTCTCCGATCCCGGATTCGGCTTGCGAAAGTCCACAAGATAATCATCAGATGCAACATAAACCATACGGACATTAACCATAGATCCTGCCAGAGCCGCTGCCGCCGACATAGCCTTGGTTCCACCGGTGAAATCTATGTACATTTTCTCCGGCCTGTTCCAAAGCAGATATGCGTCTTTGATCTCACGATAGATATCTATCGGGTCGATCTCGTTGACCAGCCTCTTTTCATATGCACTGGGCTTGATCCCTGTATAATCTACAACCTTATCAAGAGTCACCCCGGATTTCTCCGTATACAGAAAAAGTATCTTATCCGGAGAAAGAAGCGATATATTCAGAACTATAGGCTCATATGATGTTCCAACCGATACCACGAGATAATGAACCTTTTCGGGTACAGCATCACCATTTCTCTCTATGAAATCCTGTTCTATCAGCTTCATGAGATTGGTGTCGTAATACAGATCCGCTTCCCTGCGCTGTTCAAGAGTCTTGCGCTCAAGTTTCATCCATTCTTCAGTCTTTTTCATCAGTTCTTTGTTCATTTACCACCTCCAACATAGAAAAAGGGGTTAAAAATCCCTATGCTGTCAAATATACTCTGGATGCACAGGTTCGCGTTATAGTATCTTCGGGTTATTGTTGCTCCAGGAGATACTTGGGGATGTAGTCCGGCGTAGGACTCCAGGGAGTGCTTACACCATTAAGAGAGTTTATTCTCTTGGTATAGAAGCTCAAAGCCTCAGGGCAATCCGTAGTAATATACGGCATAGAATACACGCCAGGGCTATATTTCCCGCCAGTGCTGGTGATGGTATAGAAGGTCTTAGGTAGCTGATAAGATTGCGGAATAGCACCTTTAGCCCTGAGCTGATCCACGTATTCCGTGAAGAATCCGAAGTCAAGATACATCTCGACCCCCATAGGATCCATGTTTCCGTTCATACATTCACTCAGGATCTCTCCACCCTTCACCTCTTCCAGGACATATGGAACCCCGCTATATGCGTCATAGATAGTCTCCCACGCACAGTTATAGTGCAGATACCAGGATGACTCCCAGTGTGGATTCCGCTGGCGGTAGTGCCGGATGAGGACATGGCGCCAAAAGGCAGTACCAGCTTGGTGCCGGCTGCAACAGCATCATTATCCGCAGTCCTGGTGGACTTCGTCAGTTCGGATCTGTTATCCGAGGTTTGAGCTACAGCGGTCGCCATAGCCGCCTCGTCATTCTCACTAGCCTTACGGCCCTCGGCACGGCCGTACTGCACATAGTGATTCCACAGAGCAGACTCGCTCTTACCCAGAGCTGCAACCACATCAGGATTGTTCTGCGCATAGTAATCCGCATCAAACATGGTGCCATCCTCCATCTTCTTGGGAGCGGCATATGCCGTGAGGGATGTTCCCATGATCATGGTTGCTACAACTGCTGCTATCATTCTTCTTTTCATCATTATCATATCCTCCATCTTAAAAGGTTAAGTTTCAGTTACCGGGAGCAACTCGCTCCGCCTTACATGTCATATTATCGCGCAAGGAAAAGTATTATGTAAGGGACAAGAACGTTGCGTTTATTTATTACCTTTTCTTAATGTATTTCAGCGATACTCTTTTTTTATCTCACATTATGCTTGTATTACTATTACGCTATACATAACAAATGCCCCGTGATTCCGATACAGAACCCGGGGCATGTCAACTTATTTGTTCGCAGAGATCCGGCTTATCGCCTGTACTCATCCCTGGCAATTTTCATCTCGTACATCATATCATCAGATCTCTTAAAGAGTTCCTCAAGAGATTCATCACAGTCTTTCATATCCACCAGCAACGGACCATAGCTGGCCGATATCCTGTATGGCAGGTCGGAATCTGCGTTGATCCTGACCATTGCATCTTCCATAGCGGCGCTGAATCTGTCGGCCTCTCCATCGGCGGTATCCCGCAGTCCCAACACTACGAACTCATCTCCGCCCTTACGGAACAGGTAATCACCGTCAAGAGCAGACTCTCTAAGGAGTTGCGCTACTCCTCTTAAGGCCCTGTCGCCCTCATCATGTCCGCCACACTCGTCATTTATATGCTTCAGTCCGTTCATATCTACCGAGCAGATGAACAGGAACTTCTTGGTCTCTCTGGCCTCGTCATATATCTCTTTGGACAGTTTCAGATATGCTTTCTGATTATACAGACCGGTCAGTTCATCCTTATACATCTCTTCCTGCAGGTATCTGTTCTCACGGCTAAGTGAGGCATATTCTCCGTTTTTACGCCAGTTGATCAGCTCCTCATTGTTTGAGTATGATATCTCGGCCTTAACCAGTTCGTTCAGTACTTTATTTAAAGCGCTGAGTCCGGTACGCAGATTGTTTATACTCTCATTGATTCTGAGTACCGACACTATATACTCGTAGAAGTCATTGTGATGCTCCGTCTGACTCACTGATACCCTGACATTCTTAGAGATGAATACATTGAATTCCGTAGTGAGCCTGGTCACCTTACGCTCCAATACATACAGGCTGTCCTTATCATATGCGAATGGATCAGACGAATCATACATATCCTGCGGCATATATGCCAGTGCATCCGCCGGGAGTTCATCATCTATACGATCAGCAAAGAGGATCAGGGAATAATAGACATTCAGGGCGAGCATATACATCACGAAATAATCGCTCATGAACCTCCGGCACATCCCCTCCTCGAAGAACACCCTGTTCTTCTCTTCGATCCGCGCATAATATCCCACGCCCTCATTGCAGGCGTAACAGATCACGTTGGAAAAAGGAAACCTCATCCGGCTTTCGATATCATCCGGCATAGAATATGAGCCCTTATATCCCTTAGTCAGGTGATAAGCTACGTATCTTCCATCAGCAGCTTCCGTCTGATCATATGCCAGATACGTATACAGCAGAGCCTTATCCGGCACGAAGACCGGGGAATCCGGATCCGTGGCATTATATATGACATTGCGTCTCGGAGTATAGTATCTGACATCCGGGATCACCAGCTGGAGAATGCATGCTATCCAGTCTCCCATCAGAAATTGCTCGCCGGCATCAGAGGTCGTAAAATGCTTCAGGTTGCTCTTATAGTTCAGTTCCTTGAACCTGTGCTGAAATACGATCAGTTCCTCTGTGGTCAGGCCCTCACCGATCGTATCTATCTCATACCAGAAGAATCCCACGCCGTTGATGAACAGATACATCCCTGCATCAGTCACATCGAAGTCGTAGGACTCAACATGTCCTTTGGGCTTATATAGTAGACTCCTGATCACATCGTGATCCGTCTCATACCTGAGTATGATACCGGTATTAGTCTGTCTGGATCCGCCACCCGCTTCAAATGTCTCCAGTACATAATCATATACATCATGGTCGCCACGCCATACCGTATCTTCATGCCAGCGCCCGCCCGACTTATCCTTCGTTCCGCTAACGGAAAGCATGATATTCCGGCAGTCCATGGTATTCTTCCCATACATAAAAGGGATTATGTATCTCATTTGCAGGTTTGTGTCGTTCACTTTGTGCATAGCCCCCACACTCAATAATCACTCTTCGTCTGTCCTGATCAGTTTCTCATAGAACCTCACTGCTTTCCGTAAGTCAGTCTCATCGGGATGGCCCTTGCCGGTACCGCCGACCAGCTTAAAGGGGCCAAACGTGTTATATCCGGTGCAATAGTATGATCCCAGATACTCGGGTTCACGGTTCTCTATGGTCTTTAAGAATCCCTTGGAGAAGTCCTTGCCCATAGCACTGGTCATAATGCAGAACACCTTTTTACTCCGCGGCAGATTCACTGATGCGAAGTTCAACACGGACTGATGGAACTGCGCGGCATAGATGCCGGAGGCAAACCCGATCATATCGTAATCCTTCAGATCTCTCTCCTTGACCTCTGTTGCATCGATCAGTTCGACTTCATACTCACCTGCTATGGCCTCTACGACCTTGCGGGTATTACCATGGTGGGTTGACGCATACACGATACAGACTTTCATAGTATGTTTGAACCTTTCTCATCAATGTGGGGTATATACAGACTCTGCTGTGAATTATGAACAGGCATATGCAGTATATAAATCCTGCATATATTCGCGATACGCCCTGTTTTCGATATAGCAGCCATATCGCTTCTCATTTCCGATCAGGGATATGTCTCGAACAAAGGCTCTCACGTTCTCTGTGAACTGCTTGGTCTCTTTGATATTATTCAGATATGTGTCATGGATAGATAGCGTGATCAGATTAGTGATATTGATATCCAGATCAGCAGATGCCTCAAATGCTAATCCGTCTATAGATAGATCGACCACGCGTCCTGTGTGATCCCCCGATTACGTGTAGATGGCACAGGGGTAGGTTCTGTTGATCCGAAGTTCAGTACGTCTTTCCATTGGTTTAAACCGAATCCTTTCGGTTATAGAGAATCAGGGTCAGACATGATGGATGCCCGACTCCGAAGCAATTTGTCATATATTATTCTACTCTCCCATACGCGGTAATACAACATAAAAAAAGGTGCAATGATCAGTCTTCTACAAGATACCAGTCATCGCTGTCCTCATCGTAGTAATAGACTTCGTCCTCGTACTCGTCATAATAGAACATCGTGTCGGAATCCTCGTCATAGAGATACAGTATATCATCCTCATAGCAGTACCATATCTCCTCTTCATAATCATACAGCCAACCGTCATCTGTATCACTGTTGCCGTAGCAGTTATAATCATCGCAGTCATAGTCATATCCGTACTCACAGGATCCGCCGCCGCTGATATTGCACCCATAGTCCTGCTCATATGCTCCCCAGCCGCCCCAGCTGTCTTCGAAGCCGCTGTAGTCATAATAATCGTCATACGCAGAACCATATACGAAATTACCCAGCCATTCGATATACTCATCATCCAGACCGATGGCTCGATAAACAACAGTCAGCTGATTGTAGAAATCCGAGTCGCCGTACGGCAGAGACACAGCCAGTCCGGTCAGTTCGTTTTTCCTCGCTGTATGCCCGTAGTAGGCAACGGCTGCCTTAAGGGCAGACACAAGATTCTTTGCTTCAGTGCTTTGATTGTCGATACTCTCGACCAGCGCCAGGATATCACTGATATAATAATCCGACAGTGTCACATCGCTCTCATCAAATCCCCACATATCCCAGAAGCCTCTGCCCTTGGCCATATGCGCAGTACTGTAGTTGGTACCCATCAGGGCATCTTCATTCTTATATGCATATGCTTTCCATGCATTATACAGGCTCTTGGATGTGGATACATTGAACAGGCCCAGACATGAGGAATAATCATCATCGTCATAGCTGTCATTTTCCTTAATGATCTCATCTACTATGCATTTGCCCAGAAGCGGTGACGCTATGCCGGGATTAGCCTCAAGCTGTTTCATCCATCCCGTATAACTCCAGCCGAGACCGGATTCAAAGTCCTCGGACAGAAGCGCATACTTACAATACGGAGCAAGCGCATACAATGTCTCCATGCTGGCCATGATACAGCAGTCCATTCCGATGATGTCAAACCTGATATCACTGTGTTCGGAAAAGGCGTCTGCCATTTCAGCCAGAGTCAGACTGTCATCCTCCGACTGCCACTCATCATATCCGACTCCGTATACGGGGCCGCCGCCGTGATCCCAGAATATAAAGAAGTACCGGTCTGCCGGGTAATTATCTTTGCAGAAGCCTACGAACTCGGACAGTGTTTCGGCCGACGTACAGTCAAGCTGTCCGAGATCATCACGTATGAGTTTGAGATCACCGTTTTCAACCTTGTAGGTCTGCGCTGTCTTCGATGAGATACCGTAGTCCTGCCATTCCCTCGTTCCCATGGTCTGAACTATGACATTCACATTTTCCCCGACACCCGATCTGATCATCTCGGTTATGTCCGTCGTAGCCTCGCCTGCATTTGATTCCAGATCGGATCCGTTTAAGTAGATCATGACGGTAGCGGAATCCGCTCCCGTGCTTACAGGTACGGTTTCTATTTCCGCGGATGCCGATCCGGCACCATTGGTCTGCAGTGGTACACTCGTTTCGGTTTCCGTGTAAGCTTCCTCATACTCATACTCATTTTCAGAGTCAAAGTCAGAGTCATAGTCATCTTCATCATCCGGGATCAGCATGAAAATCACGGCAACTATCGCTATGACTGCGATTATCGCTATTAATATGCTGCCTTTCTTTTTAAACATATGGTCAGGAACTCCTTTGTCAGGCTTTGTGACACTATACCAGATATCTGTCTATGGTAGCGATCAGGTCCTCTTTTTTGAACGGTTTGGCTATATGTGCATTCATGCCGGCATTAAGCGCGGCTTCTATATCGGATTCAAAGGCATTTGCGGTCATCGCGATGATAGGGATACCGTCCAGAGCGGGATCTTCCATCTTTCTTATCCTTCTGGTCGCTTCGAGACCGTCCATGACCGGCATCATGACATCCATGAGTATCATGTCTATTTCTCCGGGACGGGCATCTCTGACCATCTCTATGGCATTGACGCCGTTATCCGCAGTACGGACAGAGAAACCGTATGTTTCAAGTATGCGTTCGGCCAGTTTCAGATTGATCGGTGTATCATCGACTACCAGGATCGTATAATCCGAATAAGACCTGTCGGTCATATCGGACGCGGTGATCTCCTGCTTCTGTCCGCTCTCGGCCTCATTTGCCGGATGAAGCGGAAGCCTGATCACGAATTCGGTACCCTGCCCGGGAGCCGTGATCAGTTCGATCGTACCCTGCATCATGTTGACGATATTACGGACAATGGCCATCCCGAGTCCGGTACCCTGTGTCTCATGAACGGTCTCGGTATTTTCTCTGGAGAAAGCTTCCCATATATGATCCTTAAAGTCTTCGGACATGCCTATGCCGGTATCTTTCACGCGTATCTCATAGACGAGCACATCACTTCTGTCCGCAAGCCTGCCATTCAGATATACGCTGCCTCCCTCGGGAGTGAACTTATATGCATTCGACAGCAGATTCAGTATCACCTGATTGAATCTGAGTTTATCGCAACTGACGGTATCATCTCCCGCCTCCTCCACATCGACGATGAAATCCAGATTTCCGTCATCCATCTTGACGCGGATCATATCGGCACACTCAGCCAGCAGATCCCTGATCTTAACAGGCACGGGCGACAGTTCCATCTTGCCGCTTTCGATCCGGCTCATGTCAAGGATATCGTTGATCAGGCTCATCAGATGATCGCCTGCCGTGACTATCTTATCCAGATAATCTTCCACATGCTCCCTGTCATCAATCTCATCAACAGCCAGCCTGGAGAAACCGGTGATCGCATTCATCGGTGTACGTATGTCGTGAGACATGTTGGAGAAGAATTCGGTTTTGGCTTTATTCGCGCGATTGGCTTCATCGATCGCGTGCAGGAGCAGTTTCTGCCTGTCCTCAAGTTCGTCCTTCTGAGCGGCTATCAGGCGATCGGCATCCATCTTCTGTGCGCGCAGATCTTCGATGACGGATACGGTAACCAGCAGCCGGTCTACTCCCAGACTGCCCTTTTCCATCAGGTGCAGATCGAGCCTGATCCATTTGTCATCGTCCTCGTCCTTAAATACAAACTCTCTGATCTCACCATCGGTGAAAAGCTCGTTGCGGACACGCTGAACATCTCTTATCACATCGACCTCATCCGATGCTGCCTCTTTTAAGCTTCCGGCCACTGCGGACATCAGATCTCCGCATCCTGCATCATCCTGCAGTCCGAGGAAACCGTCATTTTTGATGATCTTGACCTCATCCCGGACGAAATCTGCCAGGTAGATACCTGCATATCCTTCTGCCAGAGTCGATATGATCTGATTATCCACTTTTATATGACCGAGCTCTGTCTCGGAAATAAGCGTGGCTGAGCCAAATGCCTTAACAGGGTTTCCTTCGTCATCAAACTCCGTCGTGTATTTGATACGGAACGGAACCCGGCCGGCGGTCAGAGGGATATCCGCCTCAAGCTCCGGAGCGCCCTCATCTACACGGCGCAGCATATCATGATACATCTCGTAATAATCCTGCGGAAAGATACCCATATCAAACGCCGGTTCGGGATAATTGGTGACCACCGCAGGCAAGCCCAGATCTCTCATGCATCTGTAACAGGGCCGCATCTCCTTGGTAGCTATATCGTATTCCCAGTTATATATGTTGACCTGTTCGCTGGTCCTCACATATCTGGATTCCACGTCCGCCAGCGTTTCCTGCGCCTTTTTTTCATTGGTGATGTTACGGATGCCTTCGTATATGATGGCCTCATCCGAATTCTTTTCAAGCAAAATAAGCCTGTTCCGGATACATACCTTATCGAACCCGCAACAGTCCGAAATAAGTGACCTCCAGGTCTCCGTTTCCTGCTCCTCGCCTGATGTGACAACTCTATTCAGAGCGCGCAGCAGGATAAACAGATTGTCGTCATCAAAGCTGCTCTGAAAGCCTTTTTCGAGAAAACTGTCCGCAGATACATTCATCCACATCTCAGAGATATATCTGTCGTTGACTTCAAGCAGTCTGATACTGTCACCGCTGTATGAAATGATCGCAGCCGGTTCCGCAAATCTGTTATGTATGATGCTGCCGTAATCCATATTCAGTCCTCACCTCACTAATAATCGGTCATCAACCTGTCAACACCGGTATATCACTATCCTGAAGCCATCGTCATCGCTCTCCTTGTACCCCACGAGCGGCGAAGCCTTAAGCGAATCAAGCACGGTACTGTCGGCTCCGATAAAGGGATAAGTCACGTCTTCGGACAGTCTTCCGCGATTATCTATATATATCTTACAAAGGTTTCCGTCTGCATCCTTTCCCTCCAGGATGTATCTGGCTGAAAGCGTACCATCGCCGGATGACTCGATGACCTGCGTATCTACACCGCCAGGCAGTATTTTGCCGTTAAAGAGTTCTCCTTCTGCCTCTCCGTCAAACAATACCTGCCTGATCGTGCGGCCCGTGACTGCCTCCGTCACGTCGTGAGAGTCATAGCAGTTGATATGCAGAGTAAACAGTCTGCTGCGGGGCTTCAGATGCCCGATCATGAAGTCCACTGATCTGTCTATTGCAAAAACGGCATCACGTGCATTGAAGCCGTGGCCGGCACCGGGAATGACGATCAGCTCCGAATCGGCATATGTCCTGTCGGCTTCCTCGGAATACCGTATCGGTACAAGTCCATCCTTATCACCGTGGATAAGGAGTACCGGTCCGTCAAATCCGTGCATCACTTCGTGAATGTCTATTTCCGCTGCAACCTTATCATAATCCGGAGACAGATCAACTCCGCCGAAATTGCTTACTCCGTCTGCAATCCTTTTGGCTGAATCATCGGGTATAACAAAAGCCGGATACCAGAGTATCGCTCCTCTTATCTTATCTTTAAGCTCGGATGCCAGACATGCGGTCACCATTCCGCCCTGGCTCTCTCCCATCAGGAAGATACTGTCAGGCTCAACCTCCGGCCGTCCCGATACATATTCAAATACATCCTCCAGATCGGACACCTCGGTCATGACCGTCATTTCATGCATGGTCCCGTCGCTGAGCGACTCCATTCCGCCTCCGCAGAAGTCCAGGAAAAAGCAGATGATGCCCCTTTCTGCAACTGACTTACCGTGATGTTCGAGCCATCTGTAGTTTCCTCCGAATCCGTGAGAAAAGATCACTGCAGGGTGCTTTTGTCCGTTATCCGACGGAAAGTATCCTTTCACCGCGATCTTCTGTCCTTTTTTGCCTGTAATGAAGGTTTCCTCTGTTACGAAAGAATTGTTCATATCTCTGTTCCTCATGATGACAAAGCGTTACCTGTAAATTGTATCAAAAAATTCCAATGCCGTCAGTCCTTAGGTACCCTGTAGAATCTTCCGCTCACGCGCTCGGTACGCAGCACGTTCACAAATGCCTCAGGCTCCGCTTCTCTGACCGCACTGACCACTTTGTTTACCTCATTGCTTGACACAACGGAGTAAATGACCTTTTTCTCATCATGTCCGTATGAACCCTCTCCTTCAATGATCGTGGCTCCGTGGTGAGTCAGCTCATAGATCAGCGAGCATATCCTCGAGGGATCGCCCGTTACGATAAAAAGCGTGGTCTGCTGGTACTTACGGTACAGCATACGGATCGTCATCGTGGAGACGAACTGGAATATGATCGAGTAAAGAGCCTTGTCCCATGAAAAAAGAAGACCCGCCACAGTCAGAATACATGCGTTGAATAACAGTATGATATTAAAAGAATCAATCCCGTTTCTTTCGGAAAGGAATATAGATATAAAATCCGTACCTCCGCTGGTAGCGTCCACAAGCAGGCAGAGACTGATCGCAGCACCATTGATCAGGCCTCCGAAAACGGATATCAGCAGAATATCCTTGGTCACGGTATATGCGGGAATGATATCTGTGAGTAGTGATGACAGAACAATGACCACACACGACAGAGCCGTGAATCTCCTGCCGATGAATTTAAATCCGATGTATACCGGGACAGCGTTGATAAGAATATTGACAGGAGTATACGGGATGCTTACCCCCAGGAATTTAAGAAAGATCTCCTGAATGAGCAATGTGAGTCCGGCAGCACCTCCCGGAATGAGGCCTCCGGTATGTACAAATGATTTGATATTGACCGCAAATATAAAAGATGCGATCACTATGACCGGTATGCGTACCGCCATCGGTATTTCTCTTCGTTCAAAAGATTTCTGTCTGCTCATTTTAACATTGCCACGATCCACTCAGGATCCGGTGCCTTCATCTCCGGATCTGTCGCCATCTGCTCCATGATACCCTGGACAGCATACCAGAAACATCTTGTCATGGTATCGGCATCTCCTTTATGGAATACACCTTCCTTCTGTCCGCGTTTGATCATACTGACTGTTGGAACAAGTGCATCCGCGGACTCTGCCAGTTTCCTCGCTTCCTCCGGCATCCCTGTACGCCTGACCTGCCCCATCAGCACGAACATATAGAACACCCACGGCTGTTCCTTTGCATAGGATAATATCTGTCCCAATAAGGATGTCAGATATACATCCGGAGGGACATCTTCGGGACATGCTACCGATCCGGGCCCCGCACTTCCCATCCTGACCAGCTCCATTAGCAGATCTTCCTTGGACTCGAAATAATGAAACATGAGTCCGGTGCTCATGGGCACCGCTTCCGCGATATCGGTGATCTTCGTATCGTGGTAACCGCGCTCCACAAACAGCTTAAGCGCAGTCATGAGGATGGCTTTTCTTCGTTCTTCTTTCTGTTCTTTACGGGTCATATCAAACCTCTGTATATCAGATCTCTAAGCTTCTGCGCTGCTTCGTCAGTATTCTCTGTACTGCAAACTTACCTGAGACTACTGCTACGGGAAGTCCTCCCGGGCTCATGATCCACTGGCCTGCGATAAAGAGATTGGATACACCCTTTACGACGCCCTTGAATCTCATCTGCTTGCTGCCGACGGTAGTTACGAATCCCATATATGATCCGTGAAATGCATTACAATACCTGTTATATGTCAGCGGTGTCCATGAATCAAGGATTTCGATCCTGCCTGCTAGTTCCGGGAAAGCCGTTACTATCCTGTCCGTCACTTCTTCGGTCAGTTTCTGCTTGGCCGCTTTATAGTCTCCCGGGCTCAGGCTCTCCCAGAACAGATAATCCTCATCTGACTGGCACAGGTTAGCCTGAAGCACTGCCTTACCTTTAGGAGCAAAACTGTCATCATAAGAGTAGTTCTTGATCGAGATCCTGTCGAAGCTCCTGTGCCCTACCGCCAGAGGAGCACAGTCAAAGAATACCGTATCCTTTGCCGAAAAGTCATCGTCTATAGCGTAAGCCACCTGGAATCCCGTCGTCACGGGATATGATCTGCGTTCATCATAAGCCTTCGCCAGTCCGGCGGGCATATACTTCCTGTCTATAAGTTTACCAAAAAGGAAGTCCGTATCAACAGCACTGATCACGTAATCCGCATTGACAACAGTACCATCCGCGAGACGTATACCCGTAACACGCTTCTTATCGATCACTATCTCGCTGACGGATGCCGAAGTATGAAGCACTCCTCCCATCTCCTTAAATCTCGCTGCCATACGGAGTGACATGGCCAGAGACCCTTTCATCGGGATCCTGCCGTTACCGCTCGTCATCGTACCATATGAGACCAGAAGTGAATACGCAGTATATTCTTCCGGCAGATAATCGCTCATCATCTTGCGTATCACGGGCGACTTGAATCTTTGGCCAAGCTCTTTGCAGTTTATATTACCATACTCTTTCATGACCTTGGGCATGTTTGCCATGTCCTTACCCAGTTCCATGTAATCCTTTATCCCCATCATATCCATGGGTTTGATCGAAGGTATCACACAGCTCTCCGCATATCTTACATACTCGATAAATTTGCGGATCTCAGCTTCATCCTCTGGAGACTCTTCAATAAGTTCCTTTTCGGTCCGGTCCAGATCATTCCATAGTGTAGCTTCTCTGTCACCCACACGGCTGGTATAGAATTTCTCCGTATCGGCATACTCCGTATCCTCATCGATGGCTCCCACTGTCTTCCATACATCCCATAGTCCGGTCTTCGGATCCGTGCCGGTGAGCCAGTGTATGCAGTTGTCGATATGATATCCCTTTCTGTTCCATCCCATGCACTCTCCTCCGGGTATGGCGTTCTTCTCATAAACTTCAGCCTCAAATCCGGCTTTCAAAGCGTATATACCCGCAGATAATCCGGCGATTCCGCCGCCTACTATGATCACTTTCTCTTTAGTGTTGCTCATCTTAACAGTCCTCCTGTCGAATGTTTGGTTGATTTATTGTTCATTGAATGTATGTTCAATATATTATTCCTCAGGCGGTTTGTCAATAATTTTGTTGAATTTTTTTTCAACAAAAAGCACCCCGTACGGAGTGCCTTAAAAAACAATCTTCAAGCTAAACGCCAGTGTTCTTTTTCACTGATGCTTTAGCTATATCACATAATACCAGGACTCGTCCTGCTCTATCTCCTTCTTGGCAATGCCCCTTGAGCCGGCTTTCTTGAATATCAGTTCCTGATTCTTGACGCTGACCGTGGTCCCGGCAGGTACAGACTTCGTAATAAAAACATTGCCTCCTATAACGGAGCCCTCCCCGACTACGGTATCTCCTCCGAGGATCGAAGCTCCTGAATAGATGGTAACATTGTTCTCTATGGTGGGATGCCGCTTCAGATTCTTAAGGATGTGTCCACCTCTCGTAGACAGAGCGCCCAGTGTCACTCCCTGATATATCTTCACATTATCTCCTATGATCGTGGATTCCCCGATCACTATACCGGTACCGTGATCGATGAAGAAATTCTTGCCGATGGTCGCACCGGGATGGATATCGATCCCCGTCACGGCATGTGCATACTCCGTCATCAGGCGGGGAATGAGCGGAACCTTCAGCAGATACAGTTCATGTGCAAGACGGTTCACGGTGGAAGCCATTAGTCCGGGATATGCCAGGATGATCTCCTCCTTGCATCCTGCAGCCGGATCCCCTTCGTATGCTGCGATCAGATCAGTCTCCACAATACCACGTACACCGGGCAGTTTGGCAAAATACTCCACAACGATATCTTCGGAAGCATCGTTTAATTCTTCATCGCTTAATTCCCGATATTCCTCACCATACGGAAGGGCAAGACGTACCTGTTTGTTAAGTCTGTAGATCACATCTTCCACAAGTGCCGCCAGATTGGTCCGGGTATTGTAGACCTTATAGGATTTGTCTCTGAAATATCCGGGATAAACTATGTTGAGAAGCTTATCCACGATAACCGTTACTTCCGCTTTGTGCGGTTTATCAAGCGGATTCACGTAATCAATGGTCTTGTCCCCTTCATAATCGACAAGAATACTCTCAACTATCCGGCTCACGCTGCTTACTGTTATACTTCCCATATCACAAACACCTCACATCCCACATCACATATCCCCTATTAACATAGTAGGTATATATGTAATTCCTATATTATAGAGTGTATTAAACAGTGTCAAGAAGTTTGGATAATTATGTACGTGAGATGATCCCGCATAACAGATCATTGTCTTGAGCCGCATGAGTCATTCCGGGCAGACACGATATCTGCCTGCCCTTCCCGATTCATGGAAAAACGGTTCTATCACAGGCCTTAAGACCCGTGACGGAAAAACTGTGGATCTGGAGTGGAAGGACGGCATCCTCGTCAATAAGACCGAATCGTAGCCGTCATTCCATAACAAAGACAAAACGCGACTCCGGGCGATAAACCCGGAGCCGCATATACAAGTATCCGAAAAAGGAGTTTTCGTTTTCTTTTTCTACACTTACTCTACGTCCTGAAGAGCGTCGTAATCTTCCTCACCGGTACGTATCTTAACGACTTTCTGTACGTTGTATACGAAGATCTTGCCGTCACCGATGTGTCCGGTGTAAAGAGTCTTCTTAGCTGCTTCTATGACTTTCTCAACAGGTATCTCGCTTACTACCACTTCCAGTTTAACCTTCGGAAGCAGGGTCGCATCGATCTCTACTCCACGGTATCTCTCACCTGCACCCTTCTGTACGCCGCAGCCCATGACCTGAGTGACGGTCATGCCCGTTACGCCTATATCGTTGATAGCCTTACGCAACTTGTCGTAACGTGACAGTTTGGTGATGATGACAACTTTGTGTATGCCGGTATCGAGCTCCGGTATGCCGGTCTCTGCCTCTCTGATGACAGGTACCGCTGCATTTCTCTTCGCTTCGGAAGCTTCCTCGTAGTCATCGGTACCGAGGTTGGTGTTCTCATTCACAGACATGGTCATGGTGTTGGCGATATCCATGATAGCAAAGCCTGCGTATGCTGAAGGAAGACCGTGCTCGGTGGAATCCAGGCCGGAGATTTCCTCTTCTTCAGAAACTCTGAGGCCTATGGTCTTACGTATGATAGTGAATGCTATCACTATCGTGATCACCGTCCAGGCGATGGTAACTGCCATGCCGCCGAGCTGTTTGATAAGCTGACCTATTCCGCCTCCGTAGAAAAGGCCTTCACCGATACCTGCAAGTGCAAAGCCGGGAGCGGTCTCTGTAGCAAAAAGACCTACTGCAACAGTACCCCAGATACCGTTTATCATATGTACCGCAACGGCACCTACAGGGTCATCCACATGAGTCACATTATCATTGAACCATACGCCGAATACTACCAACAGTCCGGCTATTGCTCCTATGATGGCTGCACCCGCACAATCTGTCACATCACAGGGAGCGGTGATCGCTACAAGACCTGCCAGAGATGCGTTTAAGCACATCGATACATCGGGTTTGCCGTATTTGATCCAGGTAAATATCATACATACAACAGTTGCAACTGCAGGAGCAACGGTGGTTGTTAAGAATATGGAACCGAGTGTAGGAATATCCGTTGCTGCCGCACCGTTGAAACCATACCATCCGAGCCAGAGGATGAATACTCCGAGGGCTGCTATGACTAAGTTATGGCCCGGGAATGCATTGACCTTGGTGACTTTACCGCTTTTATCTCTGTCGAATTTACCGATCCTGGGACCGAGCATCCAGGCACCGATGAATGCACAGATACCGCCTACCATATGGATACAGTTGGAACCTGCATAATCGTGGAATCCCCACTGAGCCAGGAATCCGCCTCCCCACGTCCAGTGTGCTTCGATCGGGTAGATGATCGCACTGATCACTGCAGAGTAGATACAGTAGCTGGAGAACTTGGTCCTCTCTGCCATGGATCCGGAAACGATCGTAGCAGTGGTCGCGCAGAACACCAGGTTAAATACGAACGCGGAATAGTCAAAGTTTCCGTAGTTACTGAATACGTCAAAACTGAATCCGCCTGCGAAACCACCCAGGATGTTCTCACCGAGCATGAGTGATGCACCGCAGATGAACCACATCACCGTACCGATGCAGAAGTCCATCAGGTTCTTCATGATGATGTTGCCCGCATTCTTGGCTCTGGTGAAGCCCGCCTCGCACATTGCGAACCCGGCCTGCATCCAGAACACGAGCGCTGCGCCTATCAGGAACCAGACGCCGTAGACTTCGCTGTTGATAGCACTTAAGATTTCTTCCATAATCTTTCTCCTCTCATTCCGCTTTCACATACATGAATCATGTCCGTGTCAGCTAAATATATACAAAAAGGCACGTGCTCATTTGCACGCGCCTTTGCGTATCAAAAAATATGTCATTCTCCGTCGAAACGTCACATCTCACACATAAAACAGCATCTTCGAGTAGGTCGGATATGGCAGGAACTCATCTGGTACATAAGCCTCTATACCGTCCGCGATGCTCCTCACCTTCTCCATATCCCTGAAGACCGGATCATGATAGAACTGCGCCAGATCCAGACCGTCATCCATCTCCTCAGCTTTGGCGATATCCTCTTCGAGCTTACCGACAGCCACATACAGTGCTTCATACTGCGCGGATATCTTCTCGAGCATCCTCTCTTCAGCCGATGTCGATATCAGGCTGGATATCTGCTTCTTACTGATCACACTCTGCGACAGGCTGTCCATGAACCTGATCACTGCAGGTGAGAAATCGTGATAGATCATATCACGCAGAGTGCAGGCTTCGATATGGATCGTCTTGCAATAGTTCTCAAGTAAGATCTCATATCTGGATCGAATCTCAGTCTCGGTAAAAATACCGTGCTTCGTAAAGAGTTTGATATTCCTCTCATCTATGAATCTCGGTAATACATCAGGAGTGGATTTCAGATTATACAGTCCGCGCCTCTCGGCTTCACAAACCCACTCATCGGTATATCCGTTTCCGTTGAAGATGATCCTCTCATGCTTCTTAAACGTGTCCTTGATCAGGTCATGTACTGCGGACTGGAGTTCATCTGCAGGCACATCCTTAAGTACCTCATAGAAGTCTGAAAGAGCATCCGCTACTGCGGTATTGAGCACGATATTCGGTGTGGCTACCGATGCCGATGAACCGAGTGATCTGAACTCAAACTTGTTGCCGGTAAAAGCAAAAGGCGATGTCCTGTTACGATCCGTGTTGTCTCTGGTGAAATGAGGTATTACCGCAGCGCCTGTTTCCATGACAACCTTGTCATTTTTCTTAAAGAAAGTGTCGTTCTTGATGGAATCTATTACTGCTGTAAGTTCCTCACCAAGGAAGATCGATATGATCGCCGGAGGTGCTTCATTGGCTCCGAGTCTGTGGTCGTTGCCTGCGGATGCTACCGAAAGCCTCATCATGTCGGCATACTCATCAACAGCTTTGATGACTGCTGCGAGGAATACTAGGAACTGTGTATTCTCTGCCGGAGTCTTGCCGGGATCAAGCAGGTTGGCACCGGTATTGGTCGTCATCGACCAGTTGTTGTGCTTACCGGATCCGTTGATACCTGCAAAAGGCTTCTCATGAAGGAGGCATACGAAGTTGTGCTTCTGTGCCACTCTCTTCATGATCTCCATCGTCAGCTGGTTACGGTCTACGGCAACATTGGTCGTATCAAATACGGGTGCCAGCTCATGCTGTGCCGGAGCGACCTCATTGTGCTTGGTCTTAGCCGGTATACCCAGCTTCCAGAGTTCCATATCCAGATCGTGCATATATGCCGCAACTCTCGGACGTAGCGCCCCGAAGTAGTGATCGTCCATCTCCTGTCCTTTAGGTGAAGGAGCTCCGATCAATGTACGTCCTGTAAAAATCAGGTCACGGCGCTTTGCATAATCATCTTTATCTATGAGGAAGTATTCCTGTTCGGGACCCACGGTTGTGGTGACACTTTCAACTTCCTCATTCCCCAGCAGGTTAAGTATCCGGGTTGCTTCCTTGCTCAGAGCATCCATGGAACGAAGGAGCGGTGTTTTCTTATCCAGAGCTTCTCCAGTGTAGGAACAGAACGCTGTAGGTATGCATAATGTTCCGTCCTTGATGAAAGCCGGTGAGGAAGGATCCCATGCGGTGTATCCTCTGGCTTCAAAAGTAGCTCTGATACCGCCTGAAGGGAAGCTCGACGCATCAGGCTCACCCTTGACCAGTTCCTTACCGGAGAACTCCATGATGACCTGTCCGTCATCAGTAGGAGAAATGAAGCTGTCATGCTTCTCAGCGGTGTAACCTGTCATAGGCTGGAACCAGTGTGTGAAATGCGTGGCTCCGTTCTCAACTGCCCATTCCTTCATGGCGATGGCTACGGCATTGGCTACATCAAGCTCTAAGTGAGTACCCTTTTTGATGGTCTTTCTCAGGGCCTTGTAGACATCACCGGGAAGCTTATCCCTCATGATCCTGTCATTAAACACCAGTTTGCCGTAAATCTCAGGTATTTTTTCCATAGTTGCTCTCCTCCTTTTAGGCGTTTCGCAAAACCGGTCGGCTTCACTTAAAAAGGGCGCCCAGGAATAATCCCGGACGCCATTGCCCATAATCACTGTTTAAAACAAAAAAGGCACTTTGGATAAACCAAAGCGCCCTTGCTTTATGTATACGAGTATATAATCTGTTTTTTTACTTGTCAACACCTATTTAAAAATAGGCAGCGTAAAATTGTATTCGGAATAAACAGAAAAGACTATCCCTGTCTGTGATAAGAATCTGAACAATGTTCATCCTACCACGTATTCCCTTGAAAAGGAAGCCTTGCTACGCAAGCCCTTGAATTGAATTGGGCATTT
>JAFSTN010000031.1 GCA_017450485.1 Lachnospiraceae bacterium | reverse complement strand
ACGTGAACTGCTACCGAATCCGCCCATCATTCACGTACCCCGCCATCTTTCAGTACGTGAAGCAACTTAGGAGAGCCCATCCGTTCACGTACAGCCCCGGATCCACAGTACGTGAACTGCTACCGAATCCGCCTATCATTCACGTACCTCGCCATCTTTCAGTACGTGAAGCAACCTGGGAGAGCCCAGCCGTTCACGTACAGCCGAGGTTCCACGGTACGTGAATCGCTACAGTATCTGCTTGCCATTCACGTACCCACCCAGCCACCGGTACGTGAATCGCTACCATATCCGCCCACCATTCACGTATCCGTCCGGCTACTGGTACGTGAAGCAACCTGGGAGAGCCCACCCGTTCACGTACAGCTGAGGTTCCACGGTACGTGAAGCAACACATATTTCATCTAACAGGAGGTATTCATGGAAAACTTAACCAGACAACTACAAGAACAGCTAAAGGAGATAGACAGTCATATCTCCACAATGGAGAAAAAACTCGGAAAGCATGCAAACATCCCACAAGGTGTAGTCAAGGTTTCGTATTGCAAGGGAATCCCACAATACTACCTTAAGCTGGCGGGAGAGAGCAAGTTTAGATATGTCCGTACATCAAAGGCTGAGACAGTGCACGCCATCATTCAGAATGATTATGATATGTATGTATACAAGAAACTGCAGGAGTCACACATTCTACTGTCAGGATTTCTGAAAAAATACCATATCGAAGAGATTACAAAAGCATATGAATCGTTGGGACGTGGCCGTAAGAAAATGGTCGATCCCATAATAATCCCTGATGATGAACTGATCCCCCAATGGTATGAGCGGTCCAAAACAGGGCAGAACGGATTCCGTGATGAACTGCAGTTCCTCACGGATCGTGGGGAATATGTCCGCTCCAAATCAGAAAAGATCCTGGCTGACACATTCAACAAGCACGGCGTTCCTTATGTTTATGAGCCGATGACCAAACTGAAAAACGGACACACTTTGTACCCCGACTTTGCTTTATTGAATGTCAGGAAGAGGAAAACCATATACTGGGAGCACTTCGGTTTGATCAATGATCCGGAATATGCGCAAAAATCTATGAAGAAATTAGACGAATATGAGAGAAATGGATTGCTATGCGGAGATAACCTGATCTTTTCAACTGAGTCGCGCGAAAATCCGTTAAACCTTCATCTCATAGAAAATAAGATCAGGTTATTCCTGAAATGATCCTGCAGGCGCAGCGCGCCTGATAAGCCTTAATCGGCTTGATCACATTTCAATCTGTCGGGAGAGGAAAGTCAACTCTGCGCGAAGCGCACCGCTTGTGGCTGCGGAGTTGACGTTCCGTGCCCGACAGATATCCTCAGGAAAACCGATTAAGCATGAATAGATGACATATAGCCTGTTTTTATTGATAAATAGCCTTCTAATTGCTATATTCAAGTTATGTATAACATTTATTTTGAGATAGCTGCTACCGGTCTTCTTGGCGTGCTTCTCCTATATCTTCATATAGAATATCCAAACGCTTCAGAGAGCAACACATGTTATAGGAAATGGGTCAAATGGATTCTTATCAGTGAGATTCTTGATATTATTACTGCTCGTATGATCGACTATGGGCATCTCATTGATCCTACTCTTAATCTCCTGGTCAATACTGTATATTTTCTGGCAGGTGCATATGCATTCTATTTATTTGCCATGTATATCAATTCCTTCTTCAATAATACGAAGATTGGTCATTATATGCGCATCAATACAGTTGTGTTTTTCTGCTTTGTTGCCCTTATGATAATCAATGTGTTTACCGGTTGGGTATTCTACTTTGATGAAGCCGGACAGTATACCCATGGTTCTGTTTATTTCCTCAGTTATCTTGGGCAGATCATAGTAGGAGGCCTGTCTGCTCTGTTCCTGTGGGTTCTCAGAGACAGATTGGAGAAAAGGCAAAAGATCGCAATCCTCATATTTATGATCCTGATCATATCAGGCTTTGTACTGCAGGCGATATTCTTCCCGAAAGTGCTTTTGAGTTTCTATATGTGTTCTATCGCGGCGTTTACGATGTTATTCGTTATAGAAACACCGGATTATATGAGACTGACACAGACTATGGCCGAGCTTGAGACACAGCGGGAACGTGCGGATGTAGCCAATCAGGCCAAGAGCAATTTCCTGGCAAATATGTCTCATGAGATTCGTACCCCCATGAATGCCATCATAGGCATGGATGAGATGATCCTCAGAGATACCGAAGATGATCGTGTCAGAAAATATGCGATGAACATCAAGAGTGCAGGTAACACACTGCTGTCCATCATCAATGACATTCTTGATTTAAGTAAGATAGAATCCGGCAAAATGGAGCTCGTCCCTGTGGAATATGACTTCGCCTCTGTACTCAATGATATCGTGAACATGACCATGAAAAAAGCACAGGACAAAGGACTGTCCTACGAGCTGGATGTTGATCCCGACATACCTTCCATGCTTTACGGGGACGAGATCAGAATCAGACAGATTATCCTGAATCTGACTAATAATGCCATCAAATACACCGAGGAAGGGACAGTAAGAGTCTCCATGACTTTCGACAGGAATACCGATATGCTGACATGCAGTGTGACTGACAGCGGTATGGGTATCCGGAAAGAGGATATTGACAAATTGTTTACTTCATTCCAGAGGCTGGATGAGACGCGTAACAGGAATGTCGAGGGTACCGGCCTGGGCCTGAATATAGTAAAGCAGCTGGCTGAGATGATGGATGGGGATATCACTGTTGAGAGCGAATACGGAAGAGGTTCTACATTCACTGCCAGAGTTATGCAAAAAGTGGTTGATGATACCGCTATCGGTAACTATACAGAGCATCTGATCAAAGCAAGGGCTGATATGACAGAGTTTAAGCCCAGACTCATTGCACCGGAGGCCAGGGTTCTGATAGTAGATGATAATGAGATGAACCTTGATGTCATCTCAGGACTGATGCGTGAGACCCAAATGCAGATAACAACTGCAATGTCGGGACAGGAAGGCATAGATATACTGAAGAAATCGAAGTATGACCTGATCATGCTCGACCAGATGATGCCCGGTATGTCAGGCGTACAGACACTCTCGATCATCAGACAGGATCATCTGGCGGATAATGTACCGATCATAGCACTGACAGCCGATGCCATAGTCGGAGCCAGAGATTCTTATATCAGGGAAGGTTTCGATGACTACCTGTCCAAGCCGGTCATGTACTCCGAGCTTGAAGCTCTGCTTCTTAAGTACATCGATCGCAGCCTGATGCTCAGCGAAGAACAGTGGCAGGAAAAAATGGTGAGCCTTAAGCCCGATGATAAACCGGTGGTTTTGGTCATAAACGAATCATCAGAAAAACTTAAGGAACTTAAGGGTATTCTTGAACCCGCCTGCAAGGCGGTCTGCGTAAAAGACGAAGCCAGTGCCGATAAATATTTGGCAAAGCACGAAGTGTCATATATTATTCACGAAAAACGTATGTGATTTTTAGCTGATTGATGTACAATTATTAGGTCGTGTGTTTGTTTATTATAAGCATTTTCCAGATTATTCTTACTCCAGTACGACATTGACCCCATAATATTATTTTGTTTACGTTTCTTTCAATTGTATTAGGCGTATGACATGAGTTTAGGTCCCGTTATCAAAACACTCTTAAAAACCACAAAGGGAAAAGTGATCGCCGCCAGTGGCGGTACGGCTGTTGCGGTTGGCATAGGTGCCGCTGTGATACTGCAGGGCGCAGGCTATCGGTCCATCGCAGTTGAGGCAGTGACCGGTATCGTTAACGTAATCGGCGAGCGTAACAACGGTGAAGCCTATGTAGGTGAAAATCTCTACAGCGGAGATGATATAACCGTCATGGATGCATCGGAACTCACGATGTGCATGGACGGGGATAAGTATGTCTATGCCGATGCTAATACACACTTCACACTTGAGGCAAGTGATAAGTCAGAGGACTCCCGGATCAAGATCCACCTGGATGCCGGTTCGGAGCTTAATGTTCTCGAGAATAAACTGGGTGCAAATGAAAGCTATGAGGTTGACACGCCTAACTCAACGATGTCCGTTCGTGGTACGAAATTCAGGGTTACCGTATATAAGGGCTCGGATGGACTGATCTATACTCTGACTGAAGTTGAGGACGGACAGGTTCTCGTGCGTCTTAAGACCACAGACGGATCTTATAACGGAGTGGAACAGCTCTTTACACCCGGTCAGAGTGCGTTTATCCGCGGTAACAACGATTTCTCTGAATTCGTGATGACCACCGATCTTGACAGTGCCGACATTGAGAACAGTGATGATGACTCCAATAAGCTAAACCTTGCATATGATAACCTGCCCGAAGATGGCATGGAGAGACTCATAGCTCTGCTTGATAAGATTAATCAGCCTGAACCCGAGGAACCAGAAGAAGAGGTTGTCGAGGAAGAACCTGAAGAAGAACCCGAAGAGGAGCCGGAGGAAGAACTCGAAGAAGAGGAGACTGTTCTGGATGTACCTCTTGCCGATACTCAGTCCGTGTTCGAGCAGATGTATGATGCAGCTGTTACAGGTACCGATCCCGATACCGGATACCTGATCCTGTCTGACGGCACGCTGTTCGATCCCGATTACTATGCCCGCAATAACCCCGATGTGGTGGATCAGTTCGGCTCAGATCCCGAGGATCTGCTGGCTCACTATCTGATCTTCGGTAAGGACGAGAACAGAGCTCCGTCCGAACAGGCTGCAGAGAATAAGGAAGAGCAGTGGAAAGCATTCTCCAGGATGCTGGAAGAGGACGCTGCAGAAAAGGCACGTTTAGCGGCTGAAGAAGAAGCGAGAAAGAATGCACTGTTAGCTCCGGCCAACACTGAGGAAGACAATAGCAACTCCGGAGGCTCCCAGGTCGCTTCAGGTGGTGGAAATGTTATAGTTCCGGTGGTTTTTACAGGCCCGACAACTTCGGGATTCAATTCGACAAATGGATATCAAGGTCCAAACGGAGCAACCAGATATGATGGGACGATTTCTGATGCAAATGGAAATACGGTCAGTGTTTCATTGACTAATTTTGGCACGAACGGAAGAATGACAGTTAATACAGCCTCTGTTATTAACTTAGCGATGACTTTTGCCGATGCCAATACAGATCCGTTAACCCGAGAGGGTGACACCACGATTGAAAATGTAAAGCGTATCAATTGGGACGAAACAGTTAATGGAGTTACGGTGACTTCAGGTGTGAATACTGTTACCAAAAATTCTGATAACGATTATGTCATTAATTCTAATGGTGTAACTACTACATATACAAATTATACAGATTTTGAAACCGATCTGCAGGCATTACCGTAACCTTAAGAAACTCAGATATCTCTGTATTGCAATTGATCTTTTGTTTTACACATTTTGTTGATGATGTGGCGATGATATGGCATCATCGAACTTATAAACTTTAATTACAGTTCTTTAACCCCGCTTCCCCCTTTCATAGAGGGGTAAGCGGGGTTAAGTTATAGATTGATAAAACCTTGCAAAGGCTATCCTGATATGATAGTCTTTTTTCACATCCATTCCGGATGAAGCGGATATACGCCGTATATTCGTGTTTCCAAAAGAGTAAGATTTGCACATTACGACTTTTGTCATAGGGAATCCGTTAATAACGATTAATAACAAATATGTTATTGAAACATAATAACATATTTGTTATCATTGAAAGGAGAAATCAGATTGTATAAAGTTGTAATCTATGAGGATAGTAGTGGTTATAGCGATGTTAAAACTTTTATCAGTGGATTAAGAAAACAGTCTTCCACCAATAAAGATTCGCGTATTAATTTCAACAAAGTGATAGCTTATATCGATCTCCTTGAAGAAATGGGTACAAGGGTAGGCGAACCGGTCACAAAACATCTTGACGGCGATATTTGGGAGCTTCGACCATTAGCAAACAGAATCCTTTATGCATACCATAAAGATGATACTTTTGTCCTATTGCATCACTTTATTAAAAAATCAAGAAAGACTCCGGCAAAGGAGATTCAGCGAGCGAAGAAAGAACTTGAAGATTATATAGCGAGGTGCAACGAAAATGAGTGAGTGGAAAGAGTTTCGCAAGGAGCTGGGTATTACCCCTGAGGATGAAGGCGTGATCGAACTTGAAAAGGAACTGATCAAAACGCTGGTAAGGATCCGTGAAGAAAAGGGATTATCACAAGCAGAACTAGCTATGAAATGTAATGTTAAACAGCCGATGATAGCGCGCATGGAGAAATCAGTTCATTCCCCGCAGATAGACAGCCTGCTTAAGATTCTGGTTCCGTTGGGATATAAGCTGAAGATCGTTCCCATGGAGAAAAACGGCTGACGCAGTGCGGGTTATGGTTGTATAATGGTAAAGCCGTTTGCATATCCGTTTTTTATTCGGCATATTAATCTCAATAAACAGGATAGATATTTGATATGCTTCTTCTTCAACAGATGATCATCCTTTTCCTGCTGATGATGGTGGGATTCGGACTTAAGAAAACAGGACTTATAACCGCGGCCGGACAGAAGACTCTCTCCGCCGTGGTAGTCAATGCCGCCAATCCTGCTATGGTGCTGGCTGCATCCATCAATAAGGAGAACACGATACAGGGCATGGAACTGGCCAGGACATTCGGTCTGATCCTGATCGTATATGTGATCCTGATCATACTCGCGTGGGTACTCACCAGGGTACTGCGCGTGCCCGTCGGACAGCGCGGTGCATATCAGAATATGACTGTTTTCTCGAATATCGGTTTCATGGGATTCCCGCTCGTGAGTGCGATGTTCGGTTCGGAAGCGATGCTGTACGCATCCCTCTTTACGATTCCGTATAACATACTGATATATACCTATGCATATGTGATGATGGACCACGACCGGGCAGATATCTGCAAGACGGGGATCACACCGGAAGAAAGAGCCCCGACAACAAGCAGTGCGACTACGAGAATCGCCCCCGGGATCAATGCCGGCCCGGACGCCCCGACAACAAGCAGTGCAACTACGAGCATCGCGCCCGGGATCAATGACGGCCGGACTGCACCGGAGAAATGCAACACACACACGTCCCCTTCACACCCCTCTGTATCAGATACTCTCAAGAAAATCTTCAACATCGGTATGATAGCAAGCATACTTACGATCATCATATATCTGACTCGTGTACCCGTTCCGAAGTTCATCGAATCCACGGTCAACTATTTGAGCAGCCTGACCGCACCTCTGTCGATGATAGTTATCGGAGCTTCAATGGCCGATATGAAACTTCGTGATATGTGCACGGATGTCAGACTGCTCATCTTTTCGGGGCTCAAGCTCCTGCTGATCCCGATAGTAGGCGTGCTCCTTATCAAACTCACCGGAGCTTCGCTGCTTTTCGTCGGAGTATGTGTTATAATGCTTGGTACTCCGGTCGGCTCCATGACAGCCATGCTTGCCCAGACACGTGATTCAAATGCCGAGCTGGCATCACGCGGAGTCGCACTCACCACGGTGCTGTCAGTCGTCACATTACCGATAGTATCAATGATAGTCCTGTAGTCATATACATCCCGCAGCCTGTGAGCAGGCGGCACCCGATCGTTTTTTTTATGACAGCTGTTTCTCCCAGGGCACTTACGCCCGATTATCTGAAAGTATATATAGCTTATAATCGTGACACCATCGATTCCGAGACATCGGCCCGCAGGGCCGTGGATCCCCTGTACACATATGAAAACATATATTCCCACCTGCCCGCATTTCGCAGGGAACACGTGGATAAACTCACCGGTTCCGCAGTGAAGAGACAGTCGGTCATGGCTTTCGGTCTGCTGATACTCGGACTGGAGGATATCGGTTTCGACACAGAGGATCAGGCTATATGGGACGAACTCAGGTATGAGACCACGGAGCATGGCAAGCCTTATTTTGCCGGCAGAAGAGATATTCATTTTTCTTTCTCACATACACAGGGAGCGGTCATGTGCTCGGTATCCGGTGCCGAAACCGGATGTGATATAGACAGCACCAGGAAAAGGTCCAGCCTCTACAGCGTGGCGAAGAAAGCATTTACGCCGCGCGAACTGTCATTTTGCATGAGAACACCAACACTGGAAGAGGAGACGGATTTCTACAACGGCATCTGCATAGATCCCGAGGCATTCTGTCATATCTGGACACGCAAGGAAGCTTATGTGAAATATACCGGAGAAGGCCTGGCTGAGATTATGACCGGCTTTGATGTGGACGGTGTAGATGCTTATCTCCATTCCGAGGGGCTGGGGCATTACGTGTGGGCAGTCTGCATTCCGAACCAACTGACCATACATCCCGTGATACTGCCGGTTGACAGCCGGGGATAGATTACCATGCCGGTGTGATAGGCAAAACCGCCCGATACGGATATAATAACTGAGTGAATGTATATGAGTGACTGCTTTCGTGCAATAAACGTAAAGCATAATAACGGAGGATACATCTTTAATGGGAACAGTATATGTGACAGGACATAAGAATCCGGATCTGGACAGTGTGTGCAGTGCATACGGCTATGCAGGCCTGATGAATCTGCAGGATCCCGACAATACATATATACCCGTCAGATGCGGTCATCTCTCCGACAGTGCGAGAAGTGTCCTTGAACAACTTGATATAGATATACCTTCATATAAAAGAGATGTCTATCCGAGGGTGAGCGATATTATGCTGACAACGGATCACAGGATCAATGCCGACGATCCGCTGACAGCCGTTGCCGCCATATATGAGAAGACCAGCCCCAGCGTGATCCCGGTTTATGATAAAGAAGAGTTCTATGGGTTGCTTTCCGTAGATGATATAACCAACTGGACGATGAAGGAACTGTCGAGGGACAGTAAGATCACCGAGATTCCGGCAGTCAGACAGATCATGACCGAGCAGGAGGCAGGTGTGGCTGTGGACGAGCTTTTTGATGAAGCGAGATCGCTTCTGCAGAGCTCCAGCAAGAGAGGCCTGGCTGTATACGATGATGAGAAGTACGTCGGCTATGTGACGAGACGATGCTTCCTGCGAGCCCCCAGACATAATGTGATCCTGGTGGATCATAACGAGCCCGGGCAGAGCATTCGCGGCATAGAGACAGCCAACATCGTCGGGATCATAGATCACCACAGGCTCGATGCCATTAAGACCGAGCAGCCCATATTCATATGCGCCGAGCCACTGGGCAGCACATGTACCATCGTTTACCAGCAGTATATCAGGAATAACCGCACACCGGATCCCGTCATGGCTAAGGTCCTTCTGACCGGTATCCTGTCCGATACGCTCATCCTGAGGAGTCCGACGACTACCGGAGATGATGCGGTGGCAGCGCATGTCCTGGCATCCATATGCAGAGTGGATGTGGAGGAGTATGGTCTCTCCATGTTCTCCAGAGTCGGCGGCCTGAAGGATAAGGAACCCAAATCCGCGATCTCCGCAGACTTCAAGACATATATCGAGAGCGGAGTGAAGATCGGTATCGGCCAGTGCGAGGTCACGACGCTGAACGATCTTCAAGATTATTCGGATGAATACCGCACAGCTCTGGATGAAGTGAGAAAGATGCAGGGATTGGATTGGGCAGTACTTATGATCACCGATGTCATACATGAGCACAGCGCTCTGATATGCACCGATCACAGGGGTAACAGGCATCTGCCGTATCAGTCTGTCGGCAGCAATATATATGATATGCCTCACGTCATGAGCCGTAAGAAGCAGCTGCTTCCCGAGATTATCCATGCGGTGGGCGATCAGTAGGCGGGAGGTGCTTCTCGCGATCCGCGATCTATAGAGACAGGCATTTTTTGCGATCCGCGATCTATAGAGACAGGCGTTTTTTGCGATCCACGATCTATAGGCATCACTTCTTGATAATTTCCCCGTTTTGAGATATTATATTTTTTTAGTGTATACATTATTTTGGGATGTTTATGCTCTTTTGTAAGTAATATGAAAAGGATAGGAGCAACGTTGTATCATGGCTGCTAAGCTGAATAAAAAGCCCGTGACCGGGATGAAAGACATACTGCCTGAGGAGATGGCGATCCGCGAATATGTGATGGGGATCATCCGATCCACATATTCGGAGTTCGGATTTACCCAGATAGAGACACCCTGCGTGGAGAGCCTGGATAACTTGAACTGCAAGGCGGGCGGTGAGAATGAGAAGCTGATCTTCAAGATCATGAAGCGCGGAGAGAAGCTTCGCCTGGATGAGGCAAAAGAAGAAAATGATCTCGCGGACGGCGGACTCAGATACGATCTGACCGTTCCGCTCGTACGTTTCTACTCGAATCATGCAGCGGAATTACCGAATCCTTTCAAGGCATTGCAGATGGGTAATGTATGGCGTGCCGACAGACCCCAGCGCGGGCGTTACAGACAGTTCATGCAGTGCGATATAGATATACTTGGCGATGCATCGAACCTGGCCGAGATAGAGCTGATCCTTGCAACCACGACCACACTCGGACGTATAGGTTTCAAGGGTTTCGAGATCCGCATCAATGACAGACGTATCCTCAAGGGTATGGCTGCTGCATGCGGCTTTGATGAAGCATCATATGATGAAGTCTTTATCATTCTCGACAAGATGGACAAGATCGGCAGAGACGGTGTACGAAGTGAACTCCTGGAGGCAGGATTCGCCGCTGACTGTGTAGATAAATACATCGGTCTGTTCGAAGCCATGGAGCAGGCTGAGGATCCCGTGGAGTATGCGATCGACAGCCTGGGTGATCTGCTTGATGCCGGTGTTGCAGACAGCTTCAGAGAGATCATCTCATCCGTGCGCGCGTGTGGCGGAGATCATTACCGGCTCGTATTCGATCCCACCTTGGTGCGCGGCATGAGTTACTATACCGGCACGATATTCGAGATAGCCATGCCCGAGTTCGGCGGAAGCTGCGGTGGCGGCGGCAGATATGATAAGATGGTCGGCATGTTTACCGGTCAGGAAGTTCCCGCCTGCGGTTTCTCAATAGGATTCGAGCGTATCGTTCTTCTACTGATGGAAAGCGGGTTTAAGGTTCCCGGCTCGGATGCAAAGTGTGCATATCTTATAGAGAAGGGTCTCCCTTCGGATAAACTGAACGAGGCCCTTAAGAGCGCCGAAGCTGAGCGTGCGGACGGACGTCAGGTTCTCGTGGTGCGCATGAATAAGAACCGCAAGTTCCAGAAGGAACAGCTGACGACTCAGGGATATACCGAGTTCAAAGAATATTTCTGCGAGGCACTTAAGTGATGAGCGGAGAGATTACGGAGCCTGTCTCATGAGCGCTGCCCGTATAAGAAATATGATATATCTGCTGATATGCTCCATGGTATGGGGGATATCATTTGTACCGCAGGCTGCCAGTATGGAGTTTATCGGACCGTTCACATTCAATGCGGTCAGATGCGCACTCGGTTCACTGGTACTTATACCGGTCATTATCATAGCCCGGTATCTGGCCGCGAAGCAGAAGAACAGTGAAGATGGGTCGATGGCTGTGTATCTGCATGTTTTCGATCGCAGTACCGTGACAGGCGGCATACTGAGCGGTGTATTGCTGTTCATCGCTACCAACCTGCAGACTATAGCACTTAAGACCGCATCGGCAGGCAAGGGCGGATTCATAACCGCGATGTATATCATCCTGGTACCGATCCTGGGGATATTCATACATAAGAAGGTTCATCTGAATGTATGGATCAGTGTAGGACTGGCAGCAGCGGGATTATATCTGCTGTGCATCAAGGAGCGGATGGCTCTTAAGCCCGAGGATTTACTGTTACTCTCATGCGCGTTCTTTTTTGCGATACAGATACTGACGGTGGACAAATATGTGCCCACTGCGAACGGCATAGCGATGGCGGCGATAGAGTTCGGCGTATGCTCAATACTCTCGGCAGTCGTGATGGTATTTGCCGAGACTCCGTCATGGGCGACGATCGGCCAGTGCAAGGGTGCGATAATCTATGCCGGAGCATGCAGCTGCGGTATCGCGTATACTCTGCAGATACTGGGACAGCGTGATGTCGATCCGACACTGGCGAGCCTGATCATGAGTCTGGAGAGTGTGACCAGCGTAATCGCGGGTGCGATCATTCTGCATCAGTTCATGACAGGACGCGAGATACTCGGATGCACACTTATGTTTGCGGCCATCATACTGGCTCAGATGACCGACCTGATTTATTCCGGAAGAAGGAGAAATAATGAACAGATCACACCTGGATGCCCTGGCTGACAAGTTTTCGGATACACAGGATAATAATGATTTCGCTGCTTTTATGACTGAGCTTGAGAACAGCATGGTGCTGGTTCCCGCTGAGGCTCCCGCGGAGATCACCGACGAGATCAGGGAGGCAGCGAAGGCCGGCAAGCCTTTGCCTATAGATAAGGAACATCAGCCGAGGGTATGTCTGCTGGCAAAAAGTGACGGTACTAAGGTCTTTCCGGTTTTCACGTCGTCTGAGCAGATCCCTCCGGATAAGAGACCGTCGGCTATCATGAACCTGCCGTTCAAGAACATCATCATCATGCTCAAGAGTAACCCCGGCGAGGTTTCGCAGATAGCGATCAATCCTTTTACCAAGGGATTCGTATTGAACGAGAATCTGATCGATCTCGTAGACAAGCGGTACAAAGCCGGTGCGAACAATCCTCAGGGACAGGGTACGAATGTACAGCTGACCGAGCAGCAGCTTCACGCGATCGCTCATGTGAAGATGAGTCGTGAGTACCTGCCGAAAGCTCTGTTCGAGGATCCATCCAGGGTACTGTCCGATCTGAAGCTCGGCAAAGAGAAATATGTGCTGGACGCCTACAGGCACGTCTATCCCGCAAATATCCGTCCGCCCTACTCCGAGGATGATATAGCGGTAATGAGCCTGCAGATAGAGGATGACCTGATCATCACACGTATAGATCTGCCCGAAAAGTACACTCAGGAGGGCAGTCCGCTGCGTATATATATCACCGAGCATGCCGGCACATGCGGATACTATATGATCGAAAAAGGCCCGAAGGGGCTGGCAGGACAGATAGCTCAGGTGGATGCTCAGGGCACACATACCAAGATCGAGGAAGCTCCCGACAACGGGGCAGAGATAGAGACCATAATGGGTTTGATCAGGCCCTCATAGGTGTGAGATGAATACTTTTGGAAAAAGAATTATAAATACGGCAGCCGTCACAACGCTGATACTCGCGGCGCTGACAGCATGCGGACCGGACAAAGAGGCACAGGTATCCGGAAGGGAGATCCATAAGGACGGATCCGTGACCGCTACGATAGTCAGGGAATGGGACGAGAGCCTCTACAGCGTAGACGGTTTGAAGAACATGATGGATGAGGAGATCCAAGACTACAACTTCGACCACGCGGGAGACAAGATCGCAGCAGGTGAAGTCAAGTGCGAGGAAGGAATACTGACCTGCGTCATTGACTATGCTACTGACGAGGATTATTCGGGATTCAACTCCAGGAGGTTCGTGATCGAAAGTCTCGATGAAGCCATGGCTTCGGATCTCGTGAAGATATCCGTGAAGGCAGTCAAGGATCAGGCACAGACCGATCCGGAAACGATCGAAAAGACCGAGACACTGAGCGTACTGATCACGGATGAGACCGGCAGGGTAACATTTCCGGGCAAGGTGCTCTACATCTCCGACGGTGTCGAGCCTGTCTCCAAAAAGTCGATCGAGGTCACCGAAAACATGGACGGCCTGGCCTATATCATATATGAGAACAGATAACACCCGGTCATGAGCATGACTTGCGGTCGGGAAGAATATTAACCAGCGGAGGAATATTATGGAAAAGACAATGGACAAAATCGTCACACTCGCGAAGGCCAGAGGGTTCGTGTATCCCGGTTCGGAGATATACGGCGGACTGGCGAATACATGGGACTACGGTAATCTCGGCGTGGAGCTTAAGAATAACGTCAAGAAAGCATGGTGGCAGAAGTTCGTACAGGAGTCACCTTACAACGTAGGTGTGGACTGTGCGATCCTGATGAATCCTCAGACCTGGGTCGCGTCCGGCCATCTCGGCGGGTTCTCGGATCCCCTGATGGACTGCAGACAGTGCCATGAGAGATTCAGAGCCGACAAGATCATCGAAGATTTCGCCGCTGATAACGGTATCACTCTGGAGACATCCGTGGACGGATGGTCGCATGAGGAGATGGAGAAGTTCATCAAGGACAATAACGTTCCCTGTCCTTCATGCGGTGGGCATGATTTCACCCCTATCAGAGAGTTCAATCTTATGTTCAAGACATTCCAGGGTGTGACCGAGGATGCAAAGGATGTCGTATACCTTCGTCCCGAGACGGCACAGGGTATCTTCGTAAACTTCAAGAACGTACAGAGGACCTCACGTAAGAAGGTTCCTTTCGGTATATGTCAGGTAGGTAAGAGCTTCCGTAACGAGATCACTCCCGGTAACTTCACCTTCCGTACCAGAGAGTTCGAACAGATGGAGCTTGAGTTCTTCTGCAAGCCCGGTACACAGACCGAGTGGTTCGAGTACTGGAGAAAGTTCTGCTACGAGTGGCTGCTTTCACTCGGCATCAAGGCGGAGAATTTGAGACTCCGTGATCATGATCCCGAGGAATTATCTTTCTACAGCGATCACACGACCGATATCGAGTATGCATTTCCTTTCACCGACTGGGGTGAACTCTGGGGTATCGCGTCCAGAACCGATTATGACCTGACCAGACATCAGGAGACCTCCAAGCAGTCTATGGACTACTTCGATGATGAGACCAATGAGAAGTACATTCCTTATGTGGTTGAGCCTTCACTGGGGGCTGACCGCGTAACGCTTGCATTCCTGTGTGAGGCATATGACGAGGAGAACATCGGTACGGAGGATAAGCCGGATATGCGCACGGTGCTGCATTTCCATCCTGCCATCGCACCCGTGAAGATAGGGATACTTCCGCTTTCCAAGAAGCTCAATGAGGGCGCTGAGAAAATCTACGCGCAGCTTTCCAAGAAGTATAACTGCGAGTTCGATGACAGAGGAAACATCGGTAAGAGATATCGCAGACAGGACGAGATCGGTACTCCGTTCTGCGTAACCTACGACTTCGATTCGGAAGAGGATCGCAAGGTTACTGTCAGGTTCCGTGATTCCATGGAGCAGGAGAGGATCGCGATAGACGAGCTGGATGCGTTCTTTGCGGACAAATTCGAGTTTTAAGAATCTAAATCCGGCGGGCCTAGCAGCACAATAGTCCCTTGCTGCGGCCCGTTAGTCCTCGCTGCGGGACCAATGTGCCGCTCTCCCGCCGGAAGTTATACACTACGCAGAAGTCAGATTGAATAAGATAAAGGATTTGTTATGAAACAGTTTACATCTAAGGAATTAAGAAAAGAATGGATAGATTTCTATGTTAAGAGAGGACATGTCGATATGGGTGCCGTTTCGCTCGTGTCGGACGGTTCCACCGGCGCAATGTTCAACGTAGCCGGTATGCAGCCCATCATGCCGTATCTTCTCGGAAAGACACATCCCCTGGGAAAAAGACTCTGCAACGTTCAGGGCTGTGTACGTACCAATGACATAGACGGAGTGGGGGATAAGAGTCATCTTACCTTCTTCGAGATGATGGGTTCATGGAGCCTCGGAGACTATTTCAAAAAAGAAAGATGCCAGTGGAGTTTTGAACTGCTGACCGAGGTCTTCAAATTCGACAGAGATCACCTTGCGGCTACCGTATTTGAGGGCGACGAGAACGCGCCCAGAGACGAGGAGGGCGCAAAGTACAGGATAGAATCGGGATTCAAGCCCGAGAATGTTTTCTTTCTGCCCGCGGAGGACAACTGGTGGGGACTTGAGTACGGCCCCTGCGGACCCGACTCCGAGATGTTCTATGTATCGGATGCAGAGCCCTGCGGACCGGACTGCAGACCCGGATGTCACTGCGGAAAGTATACCGAGATCGGTAACGACGTGTTCATGCAGTATGACAAGCAGAAGGACGGAACGCTTCTCCCGCTTGCCCAGAAAAACGTGGACACCGGATGGGGACTTGAGAGAAACCTTGCCTTCCTGAACGGCGTTGACGATGTTTATCTTACCGACCTGTTTACGGGAGTTATCGCGCTTATCGAAAAGAAATCCGGTCTCAAATACGGATCGGACGAAAAGTCCACCAGATCCATGAGGATCATCGCGGATCATTTAAGGACGGGAGTAATGCTCATCGGTGACGAGGCAAAGCTTCTGCCTTCAAACGGCGGCCCCGGATATGTGTTAAGGAGACTTTTGAGACGTGCCGTAAGACACGGACAGTCTCTTGATCTGTCTCTTGAGGATATGCTTGATGTCGCAAGCGTCTATATCGACGATGTGTATTCGGACAGCTATCCGCTCCTTACCAAGAACAAAGACTTTATTCTTAACGAGCTTAAGAAGGAGATCGTACGTTTCGAAGCGACTCTTGAAAACGGTATGAAGGAGTTTAAGAAGATCGCGGATGAAAGAAAAGCATCGGGAACAAAGGAGATCGACGGTAAATCCGCTTTCTATCTCTACGATACATTCGGATTCCCTTACGAGCTTACGCTTGAAATGGCAGAAGAAGAGGGGCTGAGCGTAAATGAGGCAGGTTTCAGAGAGGCGATGGATGCGCAGAAGAAGCTTGCGAGAGAGAATTCCAACTTTTCACAAAAGTCCGATGCAAGCATATTCGATGCACTTGATGAATCGGTCAAGAGTACGTTCCTTGGTTATGATGCCCTCGGCTGTGACGGTACGATAGTTGCGATGTCAGACGATGATTCACTTGTATCGGAGTTAAAAGAAGGCGAAGAAGGATCGGTGATCACCGACAGGACCACGTTCTACGGAACAATGGGCGGTCAGGTAGGCGATATCGGTAAAATTATGGGACACGACGGATCGGTATTTGAGGTTTCGGAAACGATCCATGTTGCAGGCGGCAGGACCGCGCATGTGGGCAAAGTCGCAAAGGGAGCATTTAAACTGTCCGATAAGGTTTCACTTAACGTCGATCGGGAAAACAGAGCAAAGACCTGTCGTAATCACTCGGCAACACATCTTTTGCAGGCAGCCCTTCAGGAAGTGCTCGGAAAAGATGTACATCAGCAGGGTTCATATCAGGATCCTGACAGGACCAGGTTCGACTTCAGCTACGGTGAGGCTGTAAAACCCGATGAACTGAAGAAAATCCAGGCTATGGTGAATGCAAAGATCGCTGAGGATCTGCCTGTTAATACGGATGTGATGAGCATAGATGAAGCAAAGAAATCCGGTGCCATGGCTCTCTTCGGAGAGAAATACGGCGATACCGTGCGTGTCGTATCCATGGGTGATTTCTCAAAGGAACTGTGCGGAGGTACTCATGTATCGCACACAGGTGATATACGCAACTTCAAGATCGTGTCCGAGGGCGGCGTGGCTGCAGGCGTCAGACGTATCGAAGCCATAACCGGAGATAACGTGAATGCATATTACGAGGAACTTGAGAGCAGGCTCGATGCGGCCGCAGCTGCAGCGAAGACCAATCCTGTCGATCTGGTAGCAAAGATCGAGTCCATGCAGAAGCAGATCAAGGAACTGAACTCCGAGATGGAGGCACTTAAGTCCAAGGCTGCAAAAGATGCACTCGGGGACGTTATGGATCAGGTTAAAGAGATAAAAGGGGTGAAGCTTCTGGCAACCTCCGTGGATGGTGTGGATATGAACGGCTTAAGAGATCTCGGCGACCAGCTTAAGAGTAAACTCGGTGAGGGCGTGATCGTGCTGGCTTCCAATGCGGGCGGCAAGGTCAATCTCGTAGCCATGGCTACTGACGGAGCTATAGCAGGGGGTGCCCATGCGGGGAATCTGATTAAAGCGATCGCTCCCAAAGTAGGAGGCGGCGGAGGCGGCAGACCGAATATGGCACAGGCCGGCGGAAAGGATCCCTCGGGGATCGGTGCTGCACTTGCAGAGGCAGAGACAGCGCTTGAGGGACAGTTATAAGACATGTCCAGAATCAGAGATTTGAGATTCAGTGTTCCGATAGCAGTGATGCTGCCCTGGATATTCTGTTATTCCAGGATTAGAACACGTTATATGATGAATCATCCGGATAAGTACTCCGTGCAGGACCGGTATGATTTCGGAATGAAGGTCATAGATCATATCGCAAAGCATGCCAGAGTCACAACTCTTGTTACCGGACGCGAGAATGTTCCGACCGATGAAACGGTTGTTTTCTATTCCAATCATCAGGGCAAGTACGACGCACTGGGGATATTGAGAAACATGGATAATATCCCATGTGCTCCTCTGTGGGAGATGAAGGCGGCGGACCGTATACTTGCTCACGAAATGGCATATCTGGTCAATGCGGTGCTTATCGACCTGGAGAGCATGAGGGGCAAGGCAAAGGGAATAGTGGATGCGATCGAGCAGATCAAAGCGGGTGGTAATATGCTCATTTTTCCGGAGGGAAAGACTGATCCGGATAAGGGCAATGCACTCGGAGAGTTTCAGGCAGGATGCTTTGCATGCAGTCTGAAGACACATACCACTATGGTCCCCGTTGCCATCTATGATTCATATAAGGCCATGAACGGAAATGATATATTCGCTCATGTGAAGGTACAGATTCATTTCCTCGCCCCTGTCAGGTATGAGGAATATAAGGATATGAGTAAGCAGGAGCTTGCCGATCTGGTCAAAGCACGCATAGCGGATAAACTCGAGGAGATCGAGTTGGGCCCGAAAGGATTAATTAAAGAATGAAGGTAACGACCAAATATCTGATCATGATATGCACAGTGGTATTTGCGGTCAACCTCGTGATGGGGATTGTCATTGCGCATCAGTCCAAGGAAGCCCTTGTGACACAGATAAACGCAATGATGCTCAATGTCTCAAATACGGCAGCGGCATCTCTGGATGGGGATATGCTTGAGTCTGTCACCGCTGACGATAAAGCCTCAGGCAGTAATAACTACAATGAGATCATGGATACTCTGACACTTTTTCTGGATAATGCCGATGTGACCTATATCTACACCATACAGGACATGGGAAATGATGAGTTCGCATTTATCATTGATTCGGATCCTGTTAACCCCGGTGAGTTCGGCGAGGAGATCATGACTACAGAGGCACTGATCGCTGCTTCCAGGGGGATTCCGTCCGTGGATCAGGAGCCTTTTACAGACAGCTGGGGGCGTTTCTACAGTTCATACAGCCCGGTTCTGGATTCGCAGGGACGGATAGCCGGTATCGTAGGTGCCGACTTCGATGCTCGGTGGCTGGAAAATCAGTTGCGTAAGCAATATCTGTCGGTGCTGATCATAGCCATGGTAGCGGTACTGGTAAGCGCTACACTGGTATTGCTGGTGGCAACCAGGCTATTGAACCGTTTTCAGGCTCTGTATGATGAACTGTCTTCTCTGACCGATGATGTCGCCGAGTTGAACACGGATATACTTAACAACCCGGATTATAAGGGACTGGTGGAGGATGCCGGAGTCGAGATCACGAGCGACACAGCAGATACCATGGAAACCACGGATGTTTCCGAGGATGCCATAGGCGCTCTGTCGGATAAGCTGAAGAGTATGCATGACAGTATGAATCAATACCTGTCGATAGTACGCAGGCAGGCCTATGCCGATCCCATGACGGGTCTCGGAAACAGGACGGCTTACAGTAATGCAGTCAAAAGACTCAATATGTCGATATCGCAGGGTATCGCTTCTTACTCCGTCATCATCATAGATATCGATAATCTCAAGGCGATATACGATGAGCGGGGACATGAATTTGCGGATAAGGTTGTATATGATACGGCTTGTATCCTGAAAAAATCGTATGGCATGGAGCATCTCTACCGAATAAGCGATGACGGTTTCATGGTAATTACGGACAGCATGACACTTAAGCGTATTGAGGAGATCAATCTTACCATTGATGATGAGTTGAACAGATACAATGACAGTCTGCAGGATGTTGAAGTACGGATATCCAAGGGCGCGGCTGTGTACCGCCCGGGCTTGGATGCCGATTATCGCGAGACATTCCGGCGTGCCGATGATGAACTGTCGGCAGCTAAGCAGGCCAAAGCCTGAACAATACATCAGGCCAAAGCATGGCGGAAAGAGATTCATGAGATCACAAAATCGAAATGAAACAGCCGGAATATCCGCAGTAGCAGTACGAATCGCAGCAGGCGTGTTGTGCATCGCAATGGCTGCTTTTGCCATAGGTGCCAAATCACCCGAAACGACAGGCAGCGCTTCGGCTGATCCGCTGATCCACAGGGCTGAAGCTTCAGTGAGTAACGGACATCTCGTCGCTATAGATGCCGGACATCAGGCAAAAGGAAATAACGAGAAGGAACCTGTGGGCCCCGGCGCGACTGAGATGAAAGCTAAGGTTGCCGGAGGTACCAGAGGAGTAAACAGCGGAATACCTGAGTATGAGCTCACTCTTCAGGTCTCTCTGAAACTGCGTGATGAGCTGACAGCCAGAGGTTATGATGTCCTGATGATCCGTGAGACCAATGATGTGAACATATCAAATGCCGAACGTGCCGAGGTGGCAAATGCCGCCAGGGCGGATGCGTTTGTTCGTATACATGCCAACGGTTCATCGAGCTCCAAGGCGAACGGTATGATGACTATATGCCAGACCGCCTCAAATCCGTATAATTCCTCTCTCTACGAAGCAAGCAAAAAACTCTCCACCACGGTACTGGATGCCATGGTAACAGCCACAGGTGCCAAGCGTGAGCGTGTATGGGAGACTGATACGATGACAGGCATCAACTGGTGTCAGACACCTGTGACTATCATAGAGATGGGATATATGACCAATGCAAAAGAGGATGCTCTGATGGCTACAGATGAATATCAGAAAAAGATAGTCAAGGGCATCGCGGACGGGATTGATGATTTTTTCAAAAACCAATGACCCGGGGTAACCGATGAACAGACGTGAATGGAAGAAGAGCAGGCTGACTGAGAGACAGCTGAAAAACAGAAAGATAATATCGATAATAGGTATAGCTGCGGGTGTGACTGTGATCATCGCAGCTATATTTGTCTGTCTGGGTGTGTTCGGAGTGATCCGCATTCCGGGTTCGAATGGAGATAAGGATCAGACTGCGGCCGTAGACGCTATAGAGGTGGAAACGATAGAGGCTGAGGCTGGCGCTGAGACAGAAAACGGGACCGACACTATGGCTGAAAACGGGAACGATGCTGAATCCGAAAATGATGAAGATTCAGATTCAGATTCGGAGGATGATGCGGAAGATGACGGCAGCTTTGACCGTGAGAAATGGCTCGCATCCCCTCCGGTCGTAAAGGGACTGTATGTGACCGGGCCCGTGGCGGGAAGCTCCAGATTCGATGAGATACTTAGCATTATAGACAGTACCGAGATCAACGCGGTGGTACTGGATGTGAAAAATGATGAAGGTAACGTGACTTTTAAAATGTCATCGGGGCATCCCTCAGATATCGGTGCCTGCGTCGGTTATATACGGGATATTGATGCCACCCTTCAGGAACTGAAGGATCGCGATGTATACGTGATAGGCAGGATCGCCTGCTTTAAAGATCCGGTACTTGCTGAGGCAGACGCAGATTGTGCACTTAAGACTTCCGATGGAAGAGCGGTTACCGACGGAGAGGGACTGGCCTGGGTCAATCCATGCAACGAAACTACCTGGGAGTATCTGATCGGGATCGCGGAGTATTGTGCCGACATCGGCTTTGACGAGATACAGTATGACTATGTCAGGTTTCCGGTAGGAGATGTCGCAGCTCAGGCAGATTACGGTGTAGAGCTGGGTGATACCGATAAGCACGAGTACATAGAAGGGTTCCTGCAGCTGGCATCCGAGCGCATCCATGCCAAAGGGATACCTGTCACTGCCGATGTGTTCGGTACCGTCATAGGTAATGAGGTGGATGTGGGGATGGTCGGGCAGGACTATGTGAAGCTGGCGGAATGTGTCGATGCACTGTGCCCGATGGTATATCCGTCGCATTATGGCAACGGAGTATACGGAATCCCTGTTCCCGATGCCAGACCGTACGATACCGTGTATGCGGCACTTACATCATCGTCAGAGGAACTGTCATCTGTAGATATATCCGATCGTGCCATAGTTCGTCCATGGCTGCAGGCGTTTACCGCGACATGGGTCCCCGGACACATATCATACGACGAGGAACAGATACAGGATCAGATCCGTGCGGTTGAGGATGCCGGTTACGAGAGCTGGATACTGTGGAATGCGAAAAATAACTATACTGCGTTAAAATGAAAATGATTTTCATTTTTATATTGACGCAGTATTTTTGTGCCTTTATAATTGAGAATGGTTTTCAAATTCATGCTTACTATATAGAGATCACCGGGGGATCATTATGGCTGAACGATCCAAATACAATACCAAACACAGAGACCGCATACTTAAGTATCTGGAGGGTTTGAGCGGGGTTCATATCACCGCCTCCGATGTATGCGATCATTTCAGGGATCAGGGTGATGCCATAGGCCAGTCCACTGTGTACAGGCAGCTGGAGCGCCTCGTGGATGAGGGAGTACTGAATAAGTACAATATCGACAGCAGCTCTCCGGCATGTTTTGAGTACACAGGTCACGGGTCACAGACATGCGGAGAAGTGTGTTTTCACTGCAAGTGTGAGAAATGCGGAAAGGTGATCCACCTGCATTGTGATGAGATAAGCGGACTTAAAGGTCATCTGGAGTCAGAACACAGTTTCATGCTCGATTCCAGAAGGACTGTTTTCTACGGTCTATGTGAGGAGTGTGCAAGGGAGGAAGTAAAATGATCAGGCCGTCGAAGTCTGCTGCATGTGCCCGGAAGGGATTGTTCAGACTGATCACTGTGATATGTCTGTCCATTCATCTTGTACTGACTGTTTTGCTCTCCAATGCATATTTATTGGAAGAGGCTCATCATATATGCACTGAAGATGATTGCCCGATATGCGATAATCTCAGATTGTGCGATCAGCTTCTGAGGCAGACATCAGGAGGGGTGAGCGTACCTGTAATGGTTTATGAAGTACCGTTATATTCTGCTGAAGCGCTTCCGGACTATCGGTGTTTATGGAACGGATTTAACCCTGTAGGTGACAAGGTTCGTATGAATGATTGAGTCCTGCATAGTATACAGATGAACTGACTATGGAGGAGATAGGAATATGAAGAAATATTTAACCGTATTAATGGCTGCCGTACTGGTGGCATGTAATATATGCGGCTGTTCATCATCAGCCGCACAGTCTGCACCGGGGAACGATGACAGGCTGCAGATAGTAACAACGATCTTTCCGGAATATGACTGGGTACGTGAAGTGCTGGGAGATAAGGCAGACAGTGCGGATGTGACGCTGCTGCTGGATAACGGCGTGGACCTGCACAGCTTCCAGCCCACAGCCGAGGATATACTGAAGATCGCATCATGCGACATGTTCATATATGTCGGCGGTGAATCCGATGAGTGGGTGGATGATGCACTGAAGGAAGCCGTAAATAAGGATATGGTTGTTATTAACCTGCTGGAGGTGCTTGGAGATAGTGTTAAGTCTGAGGAGATCGTAGAGGGCATGGAACACGATCATGACCACGAGCACGAGGATGAAGATGAAGACCACGAGCACGAAGAGGAAGGTCATGAGCATGAGGATGAAGAGGAACTCGACGAGCATGTGTGGCTCTCTCTTCGTAATGCCGCAATACTCACTGATGCGATAGCCGACGGTCTGGCTAAGCTTGATCCGGACAATGCAGACAGCTACAGAACCAATGCGGATACATATAAGGGAAAGCTGGATGTTCTTGATAAGGAATACTCTGACGCGGTAGATGCCGGCTCGGTTCATACGCTTCTCTTCGGTGATCGCTTTCCGTTCAGATACCTGGTAGATGATTACGGTCTGGATTACTACGCTGCATTCGCAGGATGCTCGGCGGAAACAGAGGCCAGTTTTGAAACAGTGGTATTTTTGGCTGAGAAGACTGACGAACTTGGACTTGGAGCGATCATGACGATCGAGGGGGCGGACCATAGCATAGCTGAAACCGTACGTGATAACACATCCACTAAGGATCAGGAGATCCTGACGATGGATTCACTGCAATCGACTACCGGAAAGGATGCGGAGAGCGGTACTTCTTATCTGTCTGTCATGACATCCAATCTGGAAGTGCTGAAACAGGCATTGAAGTAAAGGATACCAAAAAGGATAAATCAAATGAGTTTGATCACCGTAAAGGATCTGTCCGTTGGATATGACAGAGTCGCTGTTGAGACTAATATCGACTTCAGAGTGGACGAAGGGGACTATCTGTGTATAGTCGGAGAAAACGGCTCCGGTAAGTCCACTTTGATGAAGACAATACTTAATCTTCAGCCGCCGATAAGAGGGGAGATCATTTACGGTGACGGCTTACAAGCTAATGAGATCGGTTATCTTCCGCAACAGACTTTTGTTCAGAAAGACTTTCCGGCGTCCGTAACGGAAATTGTACTGTCAGGCTGCCAGAGCAGGAGCTCGTTTAGGCCTTTTTACAGCCGGGCCGACAAAGAGAAGGCAGCTGTCAATATGGAGCGGATGAGGATATCAGATCTGGGCAGGAGATGCTACAGAGAACTTTCCGGAGGCCAACAGCAGAGAGTTCTGCTGGCCAGGGCACTGTGCGCCACTGAGAAGCTGCTCCTGCTGGATGAGCCTGTTGCCGGACTGGATCCGAAGGTTACACTTGAGATGTATGAGCTTATCTCACAGCTTAATGGGGATGGAGTTACGATAATAATGATCTCTCATGACATACAGGCAGCGGTGAAGTATGCCAGCCATATTCTTCATATAGGCGATGTGTTCTTCTTCGGTACGAGAGATGAGTATATAGGCAGCGGTATAGGCAGCGCATTTATCGGCAGGCCTGCTCATAAAGGGTGTGAAGATGCCGGCACAGACTGCTCTGTGGCGAGAGAATCCGCCGGCACTGACATAGAGGAGGGGAAAAAAGATGAGTAAGCTTCTTATGTATCTGCAATATCCCTTTGTTCGATATGCGCTCATAGTAGGTGTGCTTATAGCTCTATGCGCATCACTGCTTGGCGTTACTCTGGTACTTAAGAGATTCTCTTTTATCGGAGACGGTCTCTCACATGTGGCATTCGGTGCTATGGCCATAGCTACCGTGCTGGGGCTGGCCGATAATATGATCCTGGTGCTGCCGATCACAGTGGTCAGTGCGATCCTTCTGCTTAAGACAGGGCAGAATACACAGATAAAAGGCGATGCCGCGATAGCTATGATATCAGTCGGAGCACTTGCTTTCGGATATCTGATCATGAATATTTTCTCGACTTCTTCGAATCTGTCGGGAGATGTGTGCAGTACTCTTTTCGGTTCCACATCCATACTCACGCTTACCACGTGGGAGGTGACTCTGTGTCTGATACTGTCAGTGATAGTGATCGTGGTGTTTGTACTTTTCTATAATAAGATATTCGCTGTTACGTTTGATGAGAATTTCTCCCGGGCCATAGGTGTAAATGCTGATTTCTACAACCTGCTGATAGCGATCATCATAGCGTTTATCATTGTACTGGCGATGAACCTGGTAGGATCGCTGCTCATTTCCGCTCTGGTGATATTCCCGGCGTTATCTGCAATGAGACTCTTCAAGAGCTTCAGAGGCGTGATCATATGCTCTGCGGTGATATCCGTGGTGTGTGCCCTGGCAGGTATCATTATATCTATTCTGGCAGGTACCCCGGTCGGGTCGACTATAGTGGCAGTAGATGTAGCGGGATTTGCATTATGTGCTCTGGTGGGCCGGCTGGCGGTCAGAGGATGATACGGATATATGAGTGATCAGATGAAAAAGAATATATATAAGATACACAGAACTCACAGAACTCATAGAATCATGGCAGCTGTGTTGACGTGTATTCTGGCAGTATCTACATTTCTGACGGGCTGTAGTGAGGGCTCAGCGAATGCCGGCAGCAGGACAGACGGAACATCGTCATCAGTGGAAGACGTACTCGCACAGGGCATGGCAGAAGCCGATGCCGGAGCAGGCTCCGATGCCGGAGCGAATCCATACAGCGTATCCGGATCAGACAGTGATCAGAATCTGGTACTTACTCCGACACCATATGATTTCGGAGATGAGACTTCGACTGATGCGACGGAAACAGAAGATACAGTCGATTCTGCCGAAGCAGAGAGACTGGAGCGTGAAGCACTGGCAGCAGGCACCGAAGGTATAGATATCGATCTGACACTGCTTTCGAGCACCATGGTATATTCCCAGGTATATGATATGATGATGTACCCCGAGAATTATGTGGGTAAGACCGTGCGTATGAGCGGACTGTATACGGATTTCTATGACGAAGCCGCTGATAAGCACTACTTTGCCTGTATCATACAGGATGCCACTGCGTGCTGCGCTCAGGGAATAGAGTTTGAACTGACTGACGATTATAAATATCCGGAAGATTATCCCAAGGAAGATGATCTGATCACGGTCACGGGAGTATTCGATACATATATGGAAGGTGAAGCCATGTATGTCACTCTCAGAAACGCACGTAAGGGATAGCGCAAGAAATCGGCCGTATATATATTCCAAAAACAATCAGCGTTTTGGGAATATATACGGCCGATTCCGTATTTTGTATACTTAGTTCTGAGTCTTCAGCGCTCTTCGTACGCTTCCTTTGGGATCCGTGATCAGAAGTCTTACGATCCAGATCACCAGTCCGAGAGCTACTACAGCCAGCCCGAGGAAAGAATCATTGAGCATATCCTCTGCGGCGGGAGTGAAGTACTCTGCCTTCAGCTCGGCGAACTCGAATATCGCATCTACGAGCCACATGATCGATGCACCCCAGTACATGAACACCAGTATACCCAGCTGAAGAGAATCGTCCTTCCTGATATACCACTTATATGTAGCGATGATTGCAGCAAATACTGTAATAAGTAATGTCATGATCTCACCTCACGCTTTCTCGGCAGCTTCAGTCGAACGCTTAACGAGTGCATCGGCAACTACGCACATAACAACCCATACAGCGGTGATGAGCAGAGCCATAGTCACACCGACGGTAGCCATCTCATGGAACATCTCTGCAGCATCCTCAGCATTGGACATGGCGGTCAGGAACGGGAACCACGGAACAACCTCTCCGTGCCAGATGTGCTCGAACATAAGCAGAACAGCGCCACCGGTCAGAAGAGAAGTGAGCCACTTAAGCTTCCTGCTGAGAGGGATCTTAACTTCTTCAGCACTGTCATGACCTTCAGCCTGTGCCTTGCTCTCTTTTTTCTCCTCTACGGTCTCTACGACCTTAACTACTGCAGCTTCTGCTGCTGATACCAAAAAACAAGCCATGATAATCCTCCTTATATGTATGTGTGATCTGTGCGGTTACGACCTGATGCCAAACAGATGTCACGTTAAACTTCAAGTATATTCAAGTGTTTTGACGCACATATATATAGTAAAACAAGCATATAAATGTGTCAAATTATACTTTTTTTAAGGCAGCGTAAAATTGTATTCGGAATAAACAGAAAAGACTATCCCTGTCTGTGATAAGAATCTGAACAATGTTCATCCTACCACGTATTCCCTTGAAAAGGAAGCCTTGCTACGCAAGCCCTTGAATTGAATTGGGCATTT
>JAFSTN010000030.1 GCA_017450485.1 Lachnospiraceae bacterium | reverse complement strand
TATTATATCACATACTGCTACATAATGCTACAACAAAATGCATAAAATTTGACAAAAATAAAAGACCGGGAATCCAGTCTTTACAAGGGCTAAGCATTGCTTTACTATTCACTTGATCAAGGATGAACTGTCAAACTTCCGGGTCAAGGCTTTTCACAGAATACTGTGAAGAGCCTTTTGTATTTATGTGATATAATTACGTTATGTTTTACTCAAGCTTTGGTATACTTGCAATACTTGTACATATCATCATTAATTATGATGTGCTGATCAAGAATGACTATCGTGATGTTATGCCTGCAGGCTCAACTTACAGGCAGTTCCTGATCGGCATTTTGATTTACTATGTGTCTGATATATGTTGGGGACTGCTCTATGAGCGCAGACTCACGGCGCTGACTTATGCGGACACGGTCCTGTATTTCCTGTCGATGGTCGTATCTGTTCTGCTCTGGACCAGGTACGTGACCGAGTATCTGGATGAAAGCTCTCTTTTCAGCAGAATCATCAGAAGTGTCGGTATGGTCATATTGCTGTATGAGATCATCAATCTGATCATCAACTTCTTCAGACCGGTTGTGTTCAGCTTTGCGGAGGATGGGACATATCAGCCTATGACGGCCAGATATGTTACATTGGCCATACAGATATTATTCTACTCATCCGCGTCCGTATATTCGCTGTATATGGCAGTTCGCGGCACGGGTATTACGAGAAGACACCACCGCACTGTGGGACTTTGCGGTCTGACCATGGCGGCTTTTATCATACTTCAGGCATACGATCCTTTCCTTCCGTTCTACGCCGTAGGCTGTATGCTTGGCACATGCCTGCTCCACACATTTGTACTGGAGGATGAAAAGGCGGAGCGTAAGAAGCATCTTGAGGATCTTCTTCATAAGGAGAAAACGCAGCGCGAAGAATTGGAAGCAGCCAGGCATAAAGCATATACGGACTCGCTGACCGGAGTGAAAAGCAAGCATGCCTACCTTGAGGCAGAAATGGAACTGGATGAGAGGATCGCTGTCGATGAAGTGAATTATTTCGGCCTGATAGTTTTTGACCTTAACGGGTTGAAAGCGATAAACGATACTATGGGACATGAGGCCGGAGATCGGTATATCAAGGAGGGTTGCAATCTGATATGCTGCACGTTCGTCCACAGTCCGGTATTCAGAATAGGCGGAGATGAGTTCGTGGTTATTCTGGAGGGCAATGATTACAATAACAGGAATGGTCTGATCGATGACTTCGACAAGCATATCCACGAGAATATCAGGAACGGTAAGGTGATCGTATCATCCGGCATGGATGAGTATCGTCCGGGATTGGATGATCGGGTACAGAGTGTCTTTGAACGTGCTGATCGTCAAATGTATGAGAATAAAAAATACCTTAAGAAACTGACCGCACGCTCTTCATCTTAGTGAGATCACTTGACTCCGTGGGCGAGCAGGTATTCGTGCCATGGCTCGTAGCATGATCCCTTCAGATGTATGTCATCGAACGTGATATCGGAACGTAATGCACCGTTTTCATCATCCACCGCTTCATTGATGTTCAGATAGAAGATATGACGATTGTCCGCAAGAGATGCGATAGCATTATTGCGGGCATTTATGTTTGGGTTGTTATACAGGCTGTCGGCATCACTTTTGGATTGAGATACATGCATGATGCTGTTTATGAATATAAAGGCATCGGGCTGCGCTTCCCTTATCTTATCGACTACCTGTTCATATGCATCACGGAAGTATTCGGCATTTCCTACACCTATTTCATTGATGCCAACCATGATATAGATCTTGCCGTATTGTTTTTCGTCGAGAACTTCCCAGAGAGATTTCTGGGTCCCGTCGAATGAGCGTATGGCTTTCCCGTCAAGCAGATTATAGATGGTCAGAGCCTTTTTGACGTAGAAATCCGCCCTGGTATCCAGCGGCTCGCAGTATTCGGAGAGGCCGACCATACGTGAGTCTCCGATGAAGAGTGCATCATTGAAATAATCATCATCCACGGGACCATGGAATATGAGACGGCTGTCGTCATTCGTTCCTGTTTCGATGACTGTTGTTTCCTCTGCTACGGGATCTTCGGATGTTTCCGATTCGGTACCTGATGTTGTCTCGTCATCTTCATATGCTGCGGTTTCTGCTTCAGGGTTCACGATATCCGTTTTTTGATCGTCTTCGGTCTCCGGTATATCTATGGTCGTATCTGTGATTGTGTCATCTTCGGCATTCACGATCATCTCGGCTTCACCTGTCGCTGCCGGCACACCGGTATCTGCGGTTTCGGACGCATATGACCCGCTCCACGGATATACTCCGTCGTGTATTCCCTGCATGGCCAGGGCGAGCACGGGGGTTTCCACAGGATCATAGACATATGAAGCATAAGCCCGGGGCAGCTGGAAATAGCTCCATACTGTGATAAACAGCGTGGAGATCACCAGCGATATGAGAAGCGCATAATGGCGTCTTTTATTTCTTTTTTTTCTGTTCTTTCTGTGTTCAGCCATCGTCAGAAGCTCATATACATAAAAGGATTCGCTACGGCTCCGCAGTAGCTGTATACGCTGAGCCAGAACATGATAAACAGCAGTATGGTCCATACGATACCGAAACGGTGCCTGTTAAAAGACCTGCGGATCCCGGGGAAAAGGCATATCAGCCCCGGTACTATATACATCCATCCTTCGGTCAACACCCGGATGTAATCTGATGCATTGATCACCGAAGCGGGGACAGTCAGTCCGATCAGTCTCATGAAGTAAGCCTTCAGATCATCGAAGCTGCGCATCGCAAAAACGATCCACGTGAGAGGAATGATCAACCACACATGAATATGACCGAATATCTGGAAAAGGATTTCGTTTTTGGAGAGAATGAATTTCTCCCACAGGATCAGGATAAGGAGGATACCCGCCCATATCAGGAAGTTTAAGGTGACTCCGTGCCATATACCGGTCAGCAGCCATACCGTAAACAGGTTGAAGACAGTCCTGATTCCACCCTTTCGGCTGCCTCCCATAGGTATATATACATAGTCACGGAACCATTCTCCGAGAGTGATGTGCCATCTGCGGTAGAAGTCGGAGACGGACGTGGCGGCATAAGGATTCTTGAAGTTACGTACAAAATTAAAACCTACCATTACTCCGAGTCCGGCAGCCATCAGCGAATACCCCCAGAAATCGAAGTACAGATTCAGCGAGTATATCACCACCCCCAGCCATGCAAGCGGTGTGGATATGCTGGCATATCCTATGGTTCCGAGTTCCTTCCAGAGAATGCTCAGATGGTCGGCGATCATGACTTTCAGAAAAAGCCCGGCGATGAAGTAGGTAAGTCCGTCACAAATATGGGACAGAGCATTCTTGAAACGGCTGATCCTCCTCTCAGATGAATCGGTTATGCGATTGGGATTCTCCAGAGTGTGTGAGAATCTGGCGATAGGGCCGGAGATGATCTGTGTAAAATCTGTCGTATATGCACCCAGATCCTTGAATGCAGCCCGTTTGATCCTGCCGGTGTACAGATCGGTCTGATATGAGACCAGCTTGAATACATAGAAGCTGATACCCAGCGGCAACGCAGCCTTGAGTATGGTATCGTCAGGCAGGATCAGGGTGAAGTCGCAGGCACACAGCGCTTTAAATACGATCAGTATCCCCAGGTTGAATATTACGGCTGTAGCATATATGCCTTTTTTGCCCGAGGAAGTGCCGGATGACAATGCGTAGTTGATAACTATGGCAAGTATGAGTAAAGGCAGGGAAGCAGGCGCATTTACCGCATAGAAAAGCAGTCCTGCCAGAAACAGGACCCAGGTGCGAAGCTTATAAGGAGCGATATAGTATATGATAAGGAACAGGGGGAGAGCCCTGAATATAAAAACCGGATCCGAAAAAAGCATATATAACTCCGAAACAATTGATATCTACCAAATAATATCATAAAAAAGCTCTGCTTATTATAGTTAACAGCCGGATGAAAATATGGTAAAATTACTCAGATTATACATTTCATTTACTAGAGGTTGAATGGTATGCAGTCAAATGTAGTAGTTAAGGAGGATGAGCTGCTCGATCCCGCCGATTATCCTGAGGAGCAGAGGCAACTTGTTGATGATTTTAATAACCGTATCAGACGTATCACGGGAATAGTTACCGGACTGGGTAAAGAGTACCATACCATATGGATCGTGAATATAAACGATCTCAGGATGAAGCTGTACCGCAGTACCGGTGAAAGTACGTCTCGCGGGGCGCTTGAGCTGGGATACAGATATAAGACCTATGACAAGATGATGTCGGAGTACGTGGATACATACGTAGTCGACAGATCCGAGAGCGTGCAGAAGGAAGTCAATTCCGAAGTGGTTCTTGAACGTATAAAGGACGGCAGCCTGTATACCGTGGATTATATGCGTATGACCGATGACGGTATGCTGTCCTATCATCAGATGGCATTTGCTCTGGCAGGCACCCCCGGAGATGCCGATCAGTTCATCCTTGCATACAGGGATATAGACAAGTCCATACGCAAGCATATAGCGGATAAGCAGTACCTCAGAGAGCAGCTGGATATAGTGAATGCGCTGAGCCGTGACTATTACAACATATTCAAGATCGATATAAACAACGGTACGGTCGTTATACTCAAGCTGGACGGTTATGTGACCAAGGGCATGGACAAGCCTTCGGACAAGGTGTATCCGTATGAAGTGCTTTGCAGTCAGTACATTAAGGACAGAGTATATTCCGAAGATCAGCCGGCCATGTATGAAGCCATGAGTTTTGAGACTGTCTGTGAGAAGATGCGGGAGCAGGATGAGTATGTATCCAGTTACCGTGTCATGGATAAAGGAGAGGTTCATTACTATCAGTTCACCTATATTCCGGTCAATCCCGCGAACCTTTCGAGCGGTATACTGGCCGGTTTCAAGAATGTAGATGATGTCGTGGAGTCGGCGAGAGAGCGCGAAGCTCTTGCGATACTTGCTGAGACCGATATCATGACCGGTATACTGAACAGGGGCAGCGGTGAGCGTAAGGTCATAGATGCGCTTGCAAATAACAGACATGGCATGCTCTGCATTATGGATATCGACAGCTTCAAGTTTATCAATGATAATTTCGGCCATGATGTGGGAGACAAGGTCATCAGAGGCATAGCCGACATCCTGAGCAATGAGTTCAGAGAGAGGGATATAGTTTTCAGACTTGGCGGCGATGAATATGCCGTATATGCATATAATGTTACGGATGAAGAATCCGGAAGGATGATATTCGAGAGAGTGTTCTCCAAGATCAACGAACTTAAGATACCCGAGCTTGACGGACACCCCATATCTGTCAGCGCCGGAGCTGTTATTTCCGACAGTGAGCCGCATGAGGGCTTTGAAGATCTATACAAGAAAGCCGATTCATGTGTATATAAGAGCAAGTCGATCGATGGTTGTGCCGTACACTTTTGCCATTGATTCAGTTTACAGAGATTTGATAAGTGGTTCACGTATTTATCATTAACCCCGCCTATAGTGATAAAGAGTATGCAGACAATCTCAGGGATAAGCTTTCACGCATTCCTGATCTGACTTACTATGTATTCACGACAGGCACGGCCGGTGATGAGACGCAGCTTGCATCTACCATTGAGGATATTTTCGAAGGAGAGCAGCTGCGTATTTATTGTTGCGGAAGTATATCGTCCGCAGGTAAAGTTCTGAACGGTATCAACGATATCAGCAAGATAGAACTGGCGATCATTCCGCTGCAGAAGGTCAATTATCTTGCCGCATTCGGAGATCCGAATGCATTTGCGGATGTTGAGGCTATGATCACCGGTAATGTGACCAGAGTGGATTATATCCGGACGAATCACGGGCTGGCTCTCAATAATGTTTCCTTCGGCATGGATTCATATTCGCACAAGGGCTATGAGAATCTGGCTGAAATGCTGATCTTCGGCAGATATTTGCCGATGTTCCTGGCTAATCTGTATGCGATATTCGCAACTCCCAATTATATCTATAATATCGAATATGACGGTCATTCCTATACCCGGCGGGCAATGGAGATAAGCTTCTACAATGTACCGATCACAGCGAGAAATGTTTCGCTTTCGGATGACTGGCACGCAACCGACGGTAAGGTGACATATATACAGGTGTCCAGATTTGGCGTTTTGGGGCGGATCATATACGCATATCAGGCTATGAAGCATAAGGTCAGATTCACCGAGGATGATCCGAAGAACACTATGCGCAATCTGGAGTCGGCCAGAGTACGACATATCAACGGTGCGCCCATTTGGGGTGCATTGGATGGGAAACTTGTACTTGCAACCGATTGGAATATAGAAGTGGTAAAACAGGGATTGAAGTTTGTGGTTCCGGCGGAGGCTTCCGATGAGAGAGAATAAACTTGGATCCTTTACCAATTCCATACTCAGTTTTCTGGATATCTTAATCTATTTTGTGATAATCAATACATCTGTCTCTATGAGCGAGAATCAGATCATATTCTTAAATCTGTTTCTGGTCATCGACAGTGTCATCCTGATAGTCAGTATGCTGAGCGGTGATATCAATCCGGCGATCCCGCGCATGGTTATTACGGTTGTATATGCGTCGCTGTGTTTCGCCTCTCTTTTTGTTAACGGCAGCAACTATATGATGTTCCAGCTTATGATGATGGCGCTTGGGGCAGTCACGCTGTTTCTGGACAAACGGGCTTTGAATCTGTCCATGATCCTCAACTGTATCATGACAGCGCTGGCATGGATGATACCGATCCCCGGAGTGAAGTATGTATTTAATGCCCGGGATTATCTGCTCAACATATTGATCCTGTTCTGCGAGTATCTGGTGCTCTATACGGTACAGGGCATACTTCAGAAGCAACGTATGGCCGAAGAGGAAAGCAAGCAGACGGTTGAGGAGCTGATCAAGGTTATAGCTGCCAAGAGAGAGGCGGCATTGGATGCCAACAGAGCCAAGAGTGATTTTCTTGCGAATATGTCTCATGAGATCAGGACCCCTATCAACGCCGTGCTTGGATTTAATGAGATGATCCTCAGGGAGAATACGGATCCGAATGTAAAAGAATTTGCACTGGATATCAGAAGCTCCGGCAATTCCCTTCTGTCACTGATCAATGACATACTCGACTTCTCCAAGATCGAGGCGGGCAAGATGGAGATAATGCCCGTAACATATGATCTGGGGAGCCTGCTCAATGATATGATCAATCTCATCGGGTTCAGGGCCACCGAGAAGGGCCTGATACTGCGGGTGGATATAGATCCCTCGCTGCCTCATATTCTGTATGGCGATGAGGTCAGGATCAAGCAGGTCATTACCAATATATTGACCAACGCTGTGAAATACACTACCGAGGGATATGTGGATCTGAAAGTCAACTATGAACAGGTAGACGACTACCAGATAACCCTGGATGTTGCAGTGTCCGACACGGGTCAGGGCATCAAGGAGGAAGATATCGGTAAACTGTTCACTCCGTTTGAGAGACTGGATCAGGTCAGAAACCGTTATATCGAGGGCTCCGGACTCGGGATCCCTCTCACATGTACGCTGCTCAACCTGATGGGCTCGGATCTGGAGGTGGAATCCGCGTACGGCGTCGGATCGACATTCTCATTCAGGATCAGACAGGAAGTTGAGAACTGGGAACCTATCGGATCTCTGAATGAAGCCTTACGCAGGGCGAGAAAGGACACTCAGGATAAGCATCAGTACTTCATTGCTCCTGCGGCCCGAGTGCTGGTTGTCGATGATATCCCTATCAATATCAAGGTATTCAGGTCATTGCTTACCCGTACCAAGATACGTATCGATGATGCTTCCAACGGCATGGAAGCTTTGACCATGATGCGCAAGACCAAATATGATGTGATATTCCTGGATCATATGATGCCGGAGATGGATGGCCTGGAAACATTCGAGAGAATGAAATCGGATCGCTTCAATGTCAACCGGTACGATACTCCGGTCATTGCACTGACCGCAAATGCCGTGTCGGGTGCGAGAGAACTGTATGTTGATAAGGGCTTCGAAGATTATCTGACTAAACCCATCGAATCAGTCAAGCTGGAAAACATGCTTATCAAGTACCTGGATCCCCAGCTTGTGACAATGACCGAAACCAATGCCGCAGATATATCCGGATCAAATGCATCCGAAAAGCAGCAGACGCCAGAATCACATACAGAGGAGGAATCCGATCAGCTGCTCACAACCATTCGCAGGATCCCGATGATCGATGTTGATGCCGGGATCGAGGCATCCGGCGGCAGAGAGATATATGAGGAAGTTCTCCGCGATTATACGGAAACCATTGAGCCTTACGCAGACCGGATAGAGGGATTCTATAATCAGAGGGATGTGGATAATTACAGGATTCAGGTTCATGCACTCAAGAGTACATCACGTATGGCGGGAGCTTTGCGCCTGTCAGAACTTGCGCGTGATCTGGAACGGGCGGCGGATCTGTCCGATCTGACATTTATCCAGACGAACACGACTGAACTGCTGAGGATGTACAGGGAACTTGAGACACCTCTTCGCGAAGCCTTTGGCTGTTCGGATGCCGGTGACGCATCCGATCTGCCCGAGATAGATTCGGACATGCTTCAGGAAGCATTTACCACACTTAGGGAAGCGGTTGATTCTTTCGACCATGATCTGATAGAATCTGTTATGTCCGAATTGGAGAATTACAGTCTTCCGGATAAGTATGCGAATGATTATTCCCGTCTTAAGCTCATGGTAGCTGAGGTGGCCTATGAAGATATGGCAGCGTTGCTTGATGAGACGATGAAGGATATGTGAGGAGTATTATGAGAAGATCGAAAAGTGGAATCCGGTCAATGGCTATGGGCCTGGCAGCAAGCATCCTGATATTTGCTGCTTTATTTACGCAGACAGCGTATGCAGCGGAGGATCGTGCCGCAACGGGTATTTTTGCTTATGTTCCCTTTGGTGAAGGCCGCTCCGTAAACATAGCATTAACCGACATAGATGGAAAAAGCTATCTGTTTCTTCCTTCAGGTATTACTGCACAGAGTGTGGTATTCCATTACGACAGCTCGGATACCGAGTATGTTTTCTCCGATGGCAAGGTGCTGGAATCGGATAGGAATGTGGATATAACCCCGTATCTGTCCAAGGATACCGGTGACGGCAGCCGCATTTTGAATCTGACCTGCCGTAAGAATGCAACCGAAAGCTCTTTCGATGTGTATGTTATGCAATCGGCTAAGATACCTGCGGTATATGTGGAGAGTGCAGATCGTGAACACGGACGGGAGTTTGTGGAGACATCCAAGTCCAATCACGGTTCCGGTAGACTGACTATGCTCTCATCCGCCGGGAAAGCCGTGTATGATGGTGAATTGACCCAGATCAAAGCCAGAGGAAATACGACTTTCGAAGCAGATAAGAAAGCATATCAGATAAAGCTTCAGACGGCTGCGGATCTGATACAGTCGGGAGTGGCTGCTAACAGCAGTAAAACCTGGATCCTGCTTGCAAACGCTTATGATCCCACATTGATCCACAATACCACGGCATATCGTATGGCTGCGGAGTTTGGGATCGATGCGCCCGATTGCAGGAGCGTGGATCTGTATTATGACGGAGTGTACAGAGGTAATTATCTGCTCTGTGAGAAGATACAGACAGGATCTGGCAGAGTGGATATCACGGATCTTGAGAAACTCAATGACAAGACCAATGACGGCCGTGATCTTGAAAAGGCGGATACGGCTACCGGAGCCAACAAATACGGCGATATATACAGATATGTGACCGGAGTGAATAATCCCGAGGATTACAGCGGAGGATATCTGCTCGAGTTGGATAATGCCTATTATAAGGCGGAGAGGTGCTACTTCATCACTTCTACCGGTGTGGCATTTACCGTCAAGAGTCCGGAGAATTGTTCCAAAGAGGAGATGATCTACATCTCCGAATACGTTGAGAGCCTGGTTCAGGCATCTCTTAATGGCGGCATTATGCCCGATGATGAGAGCAGTGTGTGGGATCATATGGATCTTAAGGCTCTGGCGCGCTATTTTGTGCTACAGGAGACTGTTGCGAACGCCGACTCCTTTTCCAGTTCCACATATTTTTATCTGGATAACGGCGGGAAGTTCACAGCCGGTCCCGTGTGGGATTTTGATGATTCATACGGTATCAGAGCGGATCACGCATCGATCGAGGGATTTATCGGCGGGGGATTCATTGAACCGTTTATGAACCTTCCCGAGTTCAGGAGTGAGGTGAAAGCTTTTGTATCCTCCTCAAAATACACCAAATCGGCTGCCGGCAGGACTGACAGTTATGTATCGGAGATCTCCGCATCGCAGAAGATGGATCGGGTTCTTTGGAACGGACATGACCATCTGTATATGGAGCAGGCTACATATGACGAAGATATCGCATATATGAAGAATTATGCCGGGGGCCGTATTAAATGGCTTAAAGGAGTCTTTGCATCCTGGTGATTGACATTTATCTTTCTTTGCGGTAATATACAACTTGTCGCGCAGGAATGGCGGAATTGGCAGACGCGCACGGTTCAGGTCCGTGTGGTAGCAATACCATGAGAGTTCAAGTCTCTTTTCCTGCACTAAAAGCCTTGATATTCAGGGCTTTTTTATTTTTCTGAATAGTTATGACCGAAGTGGAACATCTTACCTGATCGGAAGGGGATATCATATGCAAACACCTGTAAATGAAAATGCAACAAAGAATGCAAGGGCACTGTTGAACTATCTGAGTGATACGGCGGGACATGCCATCATCACGGGTCAGCACACCCAGACCAACTATATGGAAGAGGCGGTATATATCCGCGAGAAGACCGGTAAGCTTCCGAAGCTCCGCGGCTTTGAACTTTTGTCTTATTCTCTGAATATCAACTATGAAGGAGCTTCGTTCGAATGTCTTAAGGAGATATATGACAACAGGGGAACTCTGGATACGGCAATGCGTTGGGCGAAGGAATCCGACGGCATCGTGACGTTCACGTTTCACTGGTTTTCTCCTCTGGGAGGACATGACAAGAGCTTCTACATGGAGAAGACTGACTTCGATGCTTCCCGTGTTTTGGACGAAGGAACACCGGAAAGGAAGGCTTTTTATCACGATATGGACGCTTTGGCTGAGCTTCTTAAGCCTTTCTGTGATGAAGATATTCCGATCCTGTGGAGACCCTTTCATGAGTCGGAGGGAACCTGGTTCTGGTGGGGAGCTCAGGGGCCGGAGACTGCCCGGGAGTTATATAAGCTGATGTATGAGCACTTTACCCGAAAACATCACCTCGATAATCTGTTGTGGGTATGGAATTGTCCTCTGAAGGAAGGGTATCCCGGGGATGAGTATGTCGACGTCATTTCCAGAGACATATATCTCGAGAGCTACAAGCCTACCGATTATGCTGATGAATACCGTGAATTGATAGAGAATACCGGATGTCATAAAGTGGCTGCTATCGCGGAGAACGGTTATCTCCCGGATATAACCAGGCTTGCGGAATCACATATTCCGTGGGCATACTATATGACATGGTCCAGAGAATTCTGCATAGGAGAGCAGTATAACACTGTGGAGCATCTGAAGGAGTTGTATGCAAGCGATTATGCAATAAGCGAATAAGCGTATGAAACAGAAAAAAACAAAACTGTTGTGGAGCCTCATATTACTGGGACTGATACTGGCCTGGCTGGTATATACAAGGGACCAGACTCCGCAGATACCACAGGTTACGTCGCAGGATACGGTCGTCATTGAAGATGCCGGATCGGGAGTGACTGTTGCTGCCTCTGAAGATAAACCGGCGTCCCGGGAGGGATCACTCAGCATAGTAGACAGCGATCCCGATAAGATTCCCGACTATGAGGGAGAAGCCTGTATCATATTGAATGACGGGATCCCGAATTTCAATGACTGGGATATAGAGAATATCTCGGGTGAGCATTTCAGTGAACATGACGAGCTGGGCAGATGCGGAACGGCAGTGGCCATGCTGGACCGGTCGATGATGCCGACCGGCCCCAGAGGAGACATCGGTGAGATACACCCCACCGGATGGAGGCAGCGGCGATATGACGGACTCATAGATTCCGATCCTCCGTATCTGTATAACAGAAGCCACCTGATAGCCTATGCGCTGACCGGTCAGAATGCGAATGAACTCAATCTGATCACAGGTACCAGATACCTGAACTATGATATCATGCGTCCCTGGGAGGAAGAAGTTATGGACTATATCGCTGAAGGTCGCAACCACGTGCTGTATCGCGTAAGCCCTTTGTTCAGGGATGACGAGCTTCTGTCCAGGGGCGTTGAGATGGAGGCGTATTCCGTAGAGGACAAAGGAAAAGGAATATGCTACCACGTGTTCATATACAATGTGCAGCCCGGAGTCGAGCTGGATTACCGGACCGGAGCGAATCACCTGGCGGAATGAGCCGGATGCTGTCTGTGCCGATGGATGGGACGGAAGCAGGGGGCTTTGATTTTATTTCGTTGATACGATATACTTATCAATTGTGCAGACTTATATTTAGGAGGAATTATGGAAGACGTTATAGAATTCAGATACGATACACAGCTTTTGCTGGATAAGTACAATACCGAAGGCGAGGATGTGGATGATCTCGCAGATGACCTTGTGGATGAGGTCAGGGACCATATACTTGAGCATTTCAAGGGAGACTGCCTGGTGGTGGCAGGAGACAGCGGAGAGGACGATGTGGCAGGAGAGAAGGCTATACTCAAGCTGCATTTCCACACCAATGAACCCTGGCAGGTGCTCGAATACTGCAGAACTCTCGGCGAGATATATGATATTGTCGTAGAGGATATGGACAGACAGTCCAGAGGATTAAAAGGATAATACAGGGGACAGATATGGATACGGAAAAGAAAGTAATGCTATCCGGCATACAGCCCAGCGGTGACCTGCATCTGGGTAATTATCTGGGGGCGATCAAGAACTGGGCCGACAGAGTCAATGAGTTTGAATGCTATTATTTCATGGCCGATCTGCATACCATTACGGTGCGTCAGGATCCGAAGGAACTCAGAAGACGCTCATTGGAGATGCTGGCTCTGTATATCGCATGCGGTCTCGATCCTCAGAAGAACACACTGTTTCTTCAGTCTCATGTACCGGCTCATGCTCAGCTGGGATGGGTCCTGGACTGCTATACGATGTTCGGCGAGCTGAGCCGTATGACACAGTTCAAGGATAAGTCGGAGAAGCATAAGGATAATATCAATGCCGGACTTTTCACATATCCTGCGCTTATGGCAGCGGATATCCTGCTCTATCAGCCGCACTATGTACCCGTAGGAGAAGATCAGAAGCAGCATGTGGAGCTCACCAGAGATCTAGCGATCCGCTTCAATAATATCTACGGGGATGTATTCCGCGTGCCCGAGCCCTATATCAGCAAGGTGGGAGCACGTATCTACGGACTGACTACACCCGGACAGAAGATGTCCAAGTCGGAACCGAACGGATGTGTATTCCTGATGGATGAACCTGACGTGATCATGAAGAAATTCAAACGTGCCGTAACTGATTCCGACACCGAGAATCCCGTCAGATATGATAAAGAAAACAAACCCGGTGTAGCCAATCTGATGGCGATCTATTCCACCATAACCGGCAAGAGTTATGAGGAGATCGAAAAAGAATTCGAAGGACAGGGTTACGGCGTGTTCAAGCCCGCCGTGGGTGATGCTGTTGTATCGATGCTCACACCCATCAGGGAGGAGGCTTCCAGACTGATCGCCGACAAGGAGTATCTGAACACTGTATACAGAGAAGGCGCCGAGGAAGCATCTTATATTGCGGAGAAAACCCTGCGAAAGGTTTATAAGAAGGTCGGATTCTATCAGCTTTGATCTGCTTACCGAATTAATAATTTGTTTATAATTTCAAAAAAGGAATTCGAAAGTCTGCATTGAAAATTATCAATGTAGACTTTTTTATCCGGGGTCACCATGAACATCAGAGAACGACAGGAACAACGTGAAAAAGAGTATCTGAGTCCCTATGCGGCATTAAGCTCCGAATCGAAGGGGCGGCTCGTACATGAGGAAGAGTGTGATATCCGTACCGTTTTTCAGAGAGACAGGGACAGGATCATCCACTCCAAATCATTCAGGCGTCTGAAGGATAAAACACAGGTATTTCTGACACCCGAGGGTGACCATTACCGCACCAGACTTACTCATACCCTGGAGGTTTCACAGACAGCCAGGACCATAGCGAAAGCGCTCAGACTGAACGAGGATCTGACCGAAGCAATCGCGCTCGGACATGATCTGGGACATACTCCTTTCGGACACGCCGGGGAGCGGGCGCTTAATGAAGTGTGTCCACACGGGTTTGCACATAATGAACAGTCGGTCAGGACCGTGGATCTGCTTGAGAAGGACGGTCAGGGGCTGAACCTGACGATGGAGGTACGTGACGGCATACTCAATCACCAGATGAGTTCACATCCGGCTACACTGGAGGGGCAGGTGGTCAGACTGGCGGATAAGATCGCATATATCCATCATGATGTCGATGATGCGATACGTGCAGGGATCCTTACCGAAAAAGACCTGCCGGCGGGTATCACCGAGAGGATCGGACATACCTGCAACAAGAGACTGGATTGCTTCATTCACGACATAGTCACTTACAGTACGGACAGAGATGAGATAGGTATGTCCGAGGAGATCGGAGAGGCCATGCAGGCTCTGCGTGATTATATGTTTGAGCACGTGTATACGAATCCCGTAGCCAAGGCCGAGGAAGGCAAAGCGGAAGCACTGGTCAAGACTCTGTACCGCTATTATCTGGATCATACCGAGATGCTTCCCAAATACCTGCTGGAGATCCTGTATCGCGGGGAAGCGGTGGAGCAGGTCGTCTGCGATCATATAGCATCCATGACAGACAGATATGCCACCGCAAAATATGAAGAGATATTTGTGCCCAAGACGTGGCACGGCTGATTTATGAGATATCCTGACGAACTGATCGAAGAGGTCAGATCCAAAAACGATATACTGGATGTAGTCGGAAGCTATGTCCATCTGCAGAAAAGGGGTAATACTTATTTCGGTTTATGTCCCTTTCATAATGAGAAAACAGCTTCCTTTTCCGTCACTCCGTCGAAGCAGATGTACTATTGTTTCGGCTGCCAGCGGGGAGGCAATGTCTTTACCTTTCTGCAGGAGTACGAGAACTACACATTCAACGAGGCACTGGCTATTCTGGCCGAGAAGGCCGGTGTAACCCTGCCCGAGACGAGCATCTCGGCCGAAGACAGATCGAAAGATACGCTTCGTAAGCGTATGCTGGAGGTAAATAAAGAAGCAGCCAAATACTATGCATATGCACTCAGGTCACCTCAGGGTGAAGCGGGATATAAGTATCTGACCGGACGCGGACTGACCGATGAGACATTGCTCAGATTCGGACTCGGTTTTGCACAGGTGTCGAGTGATGATCTGGTGAAATATCTGAAGTCCAAAGGATATGATGACAAGCTGCTGATAGATACCGGGCTTGCATCCTATGATGAGAAACACGGATTACATGACAAATTCTGGAACAGGGTGATGTATCCGATACAGGATGCCAATCACCGCGTGATAGGATTCGGCGGCAGAGTCATGGGCGATGCGAAGCCGAAGTACTTAAACACTCAGGAGACACTCATATTCAACAAGAGACTCAATCTGTACGGTCTTAATCTTGCGAGAAGCACACGGGCAGATTATTTCATTCTGTGTGAAGGTTACATGGATGTCATAGCCATGCATCAGGCCGGTTTCAATATGGCGATTGCCAGTCTGGGTACGGCTTTTACCGAGGGGCAGGCTAATCTCATCAAGAGATTCATACGCAAGGTTTATCTGGCATATGACTCGGACGGAGCGGGTGTGAATGCTACGCTCAAAGCCATAGCCGCGCTCAAGGCCATGGAGCTGCCGTGCCGTGTCATCAGCATGGAGCCGTATAAGGATGCGGATGAATTCATCCGTAATCTCGGTGCGGAGGCGTTTCAGAAGCGCATAGATGAGGCTAAGGATTCGTTCTTTTTTGAAACGGATGTCATGGCAGCGGATTACGACATGAAGGATCCCGGGTCAAGATCCGATTTTACCGATGCACTGGCCGTGAAACTGTGTGAGTTCGAAGATGAGGTACGCAGAGATAATTATCTCATAGCAGCTGCCGACAGATATCAGATACCTGTCGATCAGCTGAGACGGCGTGTGATAGCCAAGGCTGCGATGGGCGCGAAGCCTGCGCATGAGGAGCCGAAAAGCGGTATTCAGAAGAAGGTTTCTACCGAAGATCTGGTTCTGAAGAAGCAGAGGTATCTGATCACATGGCTCAGCGAAGACACATCTATATATCCGGTAGTTAAGAAATATATCGAACCGTCCGATTTTACCGATCCGCTGTATGCGGAGGTTGCCAGACAGCTGTATGCGGATCTGGAAGCGGGACGTATGAATCCGGCGGCCATTATTACCACGTTTGATGACGAGCAGGATCAGAGCAGGGTGGCGGAGCTGTTTAATACCACACTTGTTCTGGATGCCGAGGCCGAGAGAGGTCAGGCCCTGCACGATATCATATATATGGTCAAAAAGAACGCAGTTGAGGTGCGCAGTGCCTCGGATACGATGGATGCCGAAACCATCACAAGGCAGATGAGTGATAAGAAAGCACTGGAAGAACTGCGAAAGACAACCATAAATCTATAAACGGAAAGAGGTAGAACATGCCAAGAAAAAAGAAAACCCCCGAAATGATCGAGGAAGAGATTATCCCCGTTGAGGAAGATGTGGAAGCGGAGGAAGATGACATCATCAATGACGACGGACTCGATGACGGTATTGAGCTTCCTCCCAATGCCGAGGAGAAGCTGAATGAGCTGATCGAACTGGGCAAAAAGAAAAAGAACGTTCTGGAGCTCAATGAGATCGCCGACTTCCTGTCGGAAGTGAATCTGGATGACGAGCAGCTCAGCCATGTCATGGATGTTCTGGCACAGCATGAGATCGACATCCTGAGTATGAGTGACACTGATGAGGATGTTGACGAGGATTCGATCGAAGATCTGGATGAAGATTCGGAACTCGAAGATGAAGAAGTGGATCTCGATAATATCGAAGGTTTCATTCCCGAGGGAGTGAGTCTGGAGGATCCCGTGCGCATGTATCTGAAGGAGATCGGTAAGGTCCCCCTCCTGAGCGCAGATGAGGAGATCGAGCTTGCCCAGCTGATGGAAGAAGGCGGGGAGGCAGGTGAAGATGCCAAAAAGAAGCTTGCCGAGGCAAACTTACGTCTGGTTGTATCCATTGCCAAAAGATACGTGGGACGCGGAATGCTTTTCCTTGACCTGATCCAGGAAGGAAATCTCGGACTGATCAAGGCTGTTGAGAAATTTGACTATCACAAGGGTTATAAATTCTCTACCTATGCGACATGGTGGATCAGACAGGCCATAACCAGAGCGATCGCCGATCAGGCCAGAACGATCCGTATCCCCGTGCATATGGTTGAGACGATCAATAAACTGATCCGTGTATCACGTCAGCTCCTGCAGGAACTCGGGCGCGAACCTACCCCCGAAGAGATCGCGGCAGAGATGGGCATGCCCGTGGAGAGAGTCAGAGAGATCCTGAAGATCTCCCAGGAGCCTGTATCTCTCGAGACACCTATAGGCGAAGAGGAAGATTCGCATCTCGGTGATTTCATCCAGGATGATAATGTTCCCGTACCTGCGGATGCAGCAGCCTTTACCCTGCTCAAGGAGCAGCTGGTCGAGGTTCTCGGCACTCTGACCGAGAGAGAGCAGAAGGTTCTCAGGCTGAGATTCGGTCTTGATGATGGCCGTGCACGTACTCTTGAGGAAGTTGGCAAGGAGTTCAACGTGACCAGAGAGAGGATCAGACAGATAGAGGCAAAAGCGCTGCGCAAGCTCCGTCACCCGAGCCGAAGCCGCAAGCTTAAGGATTATCTTGAATGACCGGCAGTGATCTGTCCTTCAGATTAAAGGCCATAGCGGATATGGTGCCGCCCGGCATGTGTGTATATGATGTCGGATGCGATCATGCATTTCTGTCAATATATCTGGTTAAGCACGGAGGCGCCGAAGGTGCCGTGGCATCGGATGTAAATCCGGGACCGTTGAAAGCAGCGGCAGAGCATGTAGCCGCCGAGGGCCTTGAGGATAAGATCAGGATAGTTTTGAGCGATGGTTTACATAACATTGAAAAGCCTGACCGTCCCGCCGTATTGATCATAGCCGGGATGGGAGGACCACTCATACTGGATATCCTGAGGGAAAGTCCGGAAGTGGTTTCGGCTTTTGAGCAGATCATCATTTCTCCGCAATCCCGTATAGAGGATGTACGGGCATATGTTCCGAAGCTGGGACTCATGATCACGGACGAAGTTATGGTCAGGGATGCGGACAAGTACTATACGATCATCAAGTTCGTCCATAACCGCAGGGAAGAACCGAAGTCCGGGGCAGTGCATACGGAGCCCGGTACCGGAGCATACGGGCAGACCGATCCCGGCTGGGATGACTGTCTTGGCGACATGGCGGTACACGCCTACGACCTGTACGGATATAAGCTGATGTCATCGGCCGATCCCGTACTTATGGATTATCTGAAATGGGAACACGGTGTGCTGGAGGGGGTTCGATCCGAGCTGAAGGATCAGGCACATTCAGGCAGATACAGAGAAGTAACAGAAGATATCAGGCTCAATGAACTGATATACAAACGTATGGAGGGGATACGATATGGTTACGATCACAATTGACGGCAAAGAGTATTACTACGAAGAAGGTATTAAGTATGAGATCATAGCTAAGGAGTTTCAGAAAAACTATGACGATCCTATCGCGCTCGTGGTTGTTGACGGTAAGATCCGCGAACTGATGAAGAGAGTAAGCTCTGACTGCACGCTTGACTTCATAACATGCAGAGATATGATCGGACATAAGACTTACGTACGTACAGCTATCATGATGATGATGAAAGCCATACATGATGAGTACGGAACAGGCTCTACCAACCATGTGAAAGTCAATTTCACGATAGGCCCCGGATACTATTGCTCTCTGGGAGATGATCTCCGTATCGATGCTGACGGTGTAGAGCGTATCAAGGCACGCATGCAGGAGATGATCGATGCCGATATTCCTTTTACCAAGAAGTCATATCCGACGGGAGAAGCACTGGCGCTGTTCAGAAAGCTCGGGATGACCGATAAGGAGCAGCTCTTCAAATACCGCAGATCATCGAGCATAAACATTTACTGTCTGGGTGATTATTATGATTATTATTACGGATATATGATGCCGAGCACATCATATGTCACCAGGTTTGATCTGATGCAATACGAGGACGGCATCATGCTGGTACTGCCTCAGCACGGTACCGGGAACGGAATGGAGGAGTTCGTACCCAGACCGAAGCTGTTTAAGACTCTGATGCTGGCATCCGAGTGGGCCGGAGATATGGGTATCGATACCGTCGGTGATCTGAATGACTGGATATGCTCGGGTAATGTGGAGGATCTGATCCTGGTTCAGGAGGCCCTGCAGGAAAGGCGCATAGGAGAGATAGCTCACGAGATCTCCGACAGAGACGGTGTGAAGTTCGTTATGATCGCTGGACCGAGCTCCTCGGGCAAGACCACTTTCTCGCACAGACTGTCGATCCAGCTCCGCACATACGGTCTCACACCGCATCCGATAGCACTGGATAATTACTATAAGGATCATAAGGATACTCCTCTTGACGAGGACGGCAAGCCGGATTATGAATGTCTGGAAGCTTTGGATGTAGAGCAGTTCAACAAGGATATGACTGCGCTCATGAACGGTGAGCGTGTGGAACTGCCGGCATACAACTTCAAGACCGGTAAGAGAGAGTATAATGGCGATTTCCTGGAGCTCGGGGAGGACGACATACTGGTAATAGAGGGTATACACGGACTCAATGAGAAGATGTCATACTCGTTACCCGCTGAGAGCAAGTACAAGATATATATTTCGGCTCTGACAGCACTGAATGTCGATGATCATAACCGTATACCCACTACGGACGGCAGACTGATCAGACGTATGGTCAGGGATGCGAGAACCAGAGGCGCTTCCGCTCAGAAGACCATATCCATGTGGCCTTCCGTCAGAAAGGGCGAGGAGAAATATATATTCCCGTTCCAGGAAGATGCGGATGCAATGTTCAACTCCGCACTGATATATGAACTGGCTGTACTTAAGCCTTATGCAGAGCCGTTGCTCTATGGCATACAAAAGGGAGAACCGGAGTATTTCGAAGCCAGGAGACTGCTGAAGTTCCTGGAGTACTTCCTGGCCATAGGATCCGATGATCTGCCGAATAACTCACTGGTGAGAGAGTTCGTCGGCGGCGGATGCTTCAAACTGTAAAAGACCGGCGGTATGTTCGCCGGTGTGCGGTGAGAGAATGAGAACCGAGCCGGACTGTAAGCCGGGTTCTGTCTGGAATGATCATCTATCTAGGACTGACGTTACCGACAGCCTCGAGCGACCTACCTGAGGACGGCCGGGCAAGCCTTAACCCTCTGTTTGGTCTTGCTTCGGATGGGGTTTACACAGCCTCATCCGTTACCGGATGAGCGGTAGTCTCTTACACTGCCATTTCACCATCACTATACATCAGTATAGCAGTTTTATTTCTGTTGCACTGGCCTGGGAGTCGCCTCCACCGGACGTTATCCGGCATCCTGCCCTGTGAAGCCCGGACTTTCCTCACCTGCCGAAAGGCAGCCGCGATCATTCGTCCGACTCAAGTTCAGGTGATATAATAGCATGCGGGGTATTTATTATGCAATACAGACTCGACAAATACGGCAATGAGCTTTCGGTACTCGGATTCGGCTGTATGAGATTCACCGGATCGGCCGGTCATATTGATCTGGATAAAGCGGAGAAGGAGATTCTGACAGCCTTTCATCTGGGTGTGAATTACTATGATACCGCTTATATCTATAACGGCAGTGAAGCTGCGATCGGAGAGATATTCGAGCGCAACAACATGCGTGATAAGATATACATCGCGACCAAGTTGCCTCACTATATGATCAAGTCCCGCGATGATATGGACCGGATATTTGAAGAGCAGTGTAAGCGACTCCGTACGGATCATATAGATTATTATCTGATGCATATGCTGACGGATATCGCATCCTGGGAGCGCATCAAGGATCTGGGTATCAATGACTGGATCAATGAGCGCAAGGCGAAAGGAGAGATACGCCAGATCGGATTTTCTTATCACGGTAACACGGATATGTTCATACGTATCCTGGATGACTATGATTGGGATTTCACACAGATACAGTATAATTATATAGACGAGCATTCACAGGCGGGACGTACGGGCATGGAGTATGCGGAGTCCAAGGGGATACCGGTTGTGATCATGGAGCCCCTGCGCGGAGGTAAACTGATCAATCTGCCTGCACCCGCTCTGGAGATCATCAGATCGCATCCGACTCACCGGACCGCAGCCGAGTGGGGACTCGGATGGCTGTATGATCAGAGCGGAGTCAAGGTCGTACTTTCCGGAATGAATTCTGTAGAGATGGTAGAGGAGAACTGTCGCATAGCTTCCAAGTATGAGCCGGGCAGCTTTACCGATGAAGATCATAAGACCATAGCTGAGATAGTCCGACAGTATCATGCACATATGAGGGTCGGCTGTACCGGCTGCAGGTATTGTATGCCGTGCCCGCGTAACGTGGATATCCCCGGTACTTTTGCGGCATATAACAGACAGGCTGTGGACGGTAAACTCGGCGGTCTGAAGGAGTACTTTATGTGTACGGCTCTGCGTAAAGATTACACCGGGCCGGCTAACTGCGTGGAATGCGGTGCGTGTGAGCAGCATTGTCCTCAGAAGATAGAGATCCGCAAGGAACTGAAGAATGCACGAAAAGCACTTGAAACGCCGATATATAGGATTGCCCGCAAGTTTGCACCGTTGTTCATTAAGTTCTAGATATCAGCACTGAGCTGAATAATCATAAAAAAGGAGAAAGCATATGTCAGACAACAGATCCGAAGAAAGACGTAAAATCAACCGAGTGAAGTTCCCGTCCAACACAGTGATCGTGGTATGTGATACTCAGGAAAAGATCTACTGTCGCACCGAGAATGTGAGCCCGCTGGGTATGGGTATCAGAGTACCTGCCGGAACACCTCATATCCTGAACATGGACGTGATAGTTGTTGCTGAGACTCTTATCATGTATGCCGATGTCCTAAGAGAGGATCCTCAGGAGGACGGAACGATGATGCTGGGTGTGCAGGCTCGTAGATTTACGCCTGAAGTACTGCAATATCTGTTTGACCACGTAGGTGACTAAAGAGAAAAGAGGTTTTATCATGACTAAGATTGATATCGTTTCGGGGTTTCTGGGCGCCGGTAAGACAACCCTGATCAAAAAACTGCTGGCCGAAGCGCTGAGCGGTTCTCAAACTGTGCTCATTGAGAATGAGTTCGGTGAGATAGGCATAGACGGCGGATTCCTAAAGAGTGCCGGCATTGAGATCCGTGAGATGAATTCCGGATGTATATGCTGCTCACTGGTAGGTGACTTCGGGGAAGCTCTGAAGGAGGTATTGGATCAGTATCATCCCGACAGGATAATCATAGAGCCCTCGGGTGTAGGCAAGCTTTCAGATGTCATGAAAGCTGTCAATGATGCCATGGCTGATCAGGATGTGGAGCTTAATTCGGCAGTGGCTGTAGTGGATGCCAAGAAGGCTAAGATGTATGCCAAGAACTTCGGAGAGTTCTTCATCAACCAGATAGAGCATGCCGGGACCATAGTTCTGAGCAGAACAGGTGATATATCCGAGGACAAGCTGAAGGAATGTGTGGATCTCATCAGAGAGCATAATTCCAAGGCTACGGTCATAACCACCGTATGGGATGAACTCCCGGGCAGAAGTATCCTGGAGACTATCGAAGGTGCTACCGATCTTGAGGCGGAACTCATGAAGGAAGCCATACGCGTAGCCGAAGAGCATGAGCACGAGCATCACCACCACCATCACGATGATGACGACGAGCATGAGCATCATCACCACAACCACTATGATGACGATGATGACGATGAAGACGACGAGCACGAGCATCACCATCACGGACATGACCATCATCACCATCATCATGCGGAT
>JAFSTN010000029.1 GCA_017450485.1 Lachnospiraceae bacterium | reverse complement strand
GCTACCTCTAAAATATAATCAGTAGCGAAAGCGGCCGCACTTTTCAGTCCTGCTGTCAACTATTTTTTTCAGAAAAAAAGACCCCTATACCATTTCTGGTATAAGAGTCTTATTGTCGTCACACTTAACTTAATGACATTGGGAATGATCCGGAGGTTTTTTTACTGTAACGATTCAAGTTTAGCTTGAAAATCTTCTTGAAATCTAAAGCACCACCCGCTACACTTAAAGCACGACTCGCATTATGATCGTTCTGTAAGGAGGGAATGCCGATGAGTATAGGATCCAATATCAAAAGTCTCAGAGAAGAAAGAAAACTCACACAGGAGCAGATAGCGGAAGCCATGGGCGTATCATTCCAGGCGGTTTCGGCATGGGAACGCGACGAGTATAAGCCCGATGTCGACAAACTCATCAGACTGGCTGAGGTACTTGACGTATCAATCTCCGCTATCGCCGAGGAGAAACGCAAGACTTTCAAGACCAAAGAAGCCATCTACAACTGGGAACACATGAAGACTTATGTGAAGACCACGGCGAAGAACTTTAAACTCTACAACACACTGAAAGCGGTCGACTACGCCACCGAAGCTCATGCCGGTCAGAAACGCAAGCGCTCGGTGGTCCCCTATATCTACCATCCGCTCATCCTCGCCTGCCACGCTCTTTCCATGGATATCACGGAGGATGAGATCATAGCAGCCTGCCTCCTTCACGATGTCGTAGAGGATTGCGGGAGGCGTCCCGAGGATCTGCCGGTATCGGATGAGATACGCGAGATCGTGACCCTTTTAACTCACGAAAAAACAACTGACGATAACCGCGACGAAGTGATGGAAAGCTACTACAAGGGTATCCTTTCCAATCCCAAAGCCGCCCTCGTCAAATGTCTGGACCGCTGCAACAATATGACTACCATGTCATGGGGGCTGAGCCGCGACAGGATCTATCGGATGATAAAAGAAACCGAAGAATACTATCCGGCACTGATCAAAGTGATCAAGTCCACACCGGAATACAACAGTGCAGCGTGGCTTCTGAATTACCAGATAGAAAGCATGCTGGATATATATAAGCGGCTGATGTAGCCGCATCTCGTTGACAGCAGGCACTATATTTAGTGCCTGCTCTTTTTTTTTGCATAGATATATGATATGCTAGTTTAGATGGGTAGACATAACATAACCACCATGAAGAAATTCATATGCTTGACTATTTCGGTCATTTACCTGGCTGCTGACGTTCTGTTTCTGTCGCAGCCTATTGTCGGTTCTGCGGGAAGCCTGGAGGATACCATAGCCGCTATGCAACAGCAGGAGGCCGAAACTCAGGCAACGATATCCAATCTCGAAAAGGCAACCAAAGAGACTCGTGATGCGATCAATTCGCTCCAGGGGCAGAAAGCCGAAACCGAAGCGAATGTGAGCAATCTGCAGAATCAGAGTGCTGCACTCCAGAATACTATCAATGGGTATTCCAGCCAGTTGGAAGTCCTGGATGATGAGATATCGGAGGCAGAGGCAGCACTTGCGGATGTATCCTCACAGATCGTACAGCTGAACAACGAACTCAACGCAGCCAAAGAAGAGGAGCGTATCCAGTATGAACTTCTGAAGAATCAGCTCAGATCCACATATGAGCGAGGCGGATCGGGCAGCCTGCTGATGATGCTTTTTACATCGGGATCGATACAGGATTTTCTGACGAAGACCGAGTATATCAGTGCCATAGTGAGCTACGATCAACGTAAGATCGCGGAGTATCAGGCACTGGAGGCTGATATAGAAGCCAAGACCGAACTGGTCGAAGCCAAGCAGGATGAGCTGGATGCATATCAGAACACTTTGGATGAAAAACATGAAGAAATAGCGGATTTGACCGATGCGGTCAAGGGAAAACTCGACTCAACCAACAGTAATATATCTTCGGAAAAAGGTAAGCTGGCTTCTTATAACCAGCAGCTGGCTGATCTGGATGCAAAGATGAAAGCACTTGAAGCACAGACCGCTGCAGCCCAGGCAGCGTTGGCTAAGCAGATAGCCGACCGTCTGTCTCTGACTCGGGAGGATACCGGCGGTTCATACGCAGCTACCGCGACAGAACTTGAGTGGCTGGCTGCTACCATTCAGGCGGAAGCCGACGGAGAATCCTACACCGGTAAGCTGGCTGTAGGATCTGTCATTATGAACAGAGTCAAGAGTTCGGCTTTCCCCAATACGGTTATAGGTGTTATCACCCAGAATATGCAGTTCGCTTCATACAGATCCGGTAAGGTGGAGCTCATTATCTCGAACGGGCCGAATTCGACCTGTATACAGGCAGCACAGGAAGTTCTAAATGGTGCCAGAGTCGGAGATTACCTGTTCTTTATGACGAAGTATTACGCTGACTACTATCGTATCAGTGAGTACAATATGATCGGTAACCATGCATTCTTCTACAGATGGGTGACCAAGGATCCCGAACCCGCTCCCGAGGAACAACCCGTTGAGCAGCCTGCCGAACAACCTGCGGAACAGCCGGTTGAAGAACAGCCCGCAGAGCAGACTGAGGAATATGTTGAGGAACAGTCCGGGGATAGCGAAGAGACTCAGTCCGAAGACTATTCCGAGGGTGGAGATGAATCCGATTAAGGAGAATAACCGTAAGGTTCTGAATATTATCGTAATCGTCTGTATAGCAGCCAGCGTGATCACCATGCTGGCTCTGGCTTCCTGGGTAGTCATGCCTTCCAGCAGCAGATTAGCAACCGAAGTAAAACGCGTGGATGAGGATTATCCCGGTTTTACAGTGAGTGAGAGCGTGGATGGCGACGCTTCAGTCAAGGAATACTCTTTTCACTTAAACGAGGTACCGCTGGGAGGAGAATGTCTCTCGGTATGGCTTGAACACAGAGATGTACATATCTATATCGATGATGAGCTGATGTATGATTCGGATGAGATCATACATAGCCGTCTCACTAAGTCACCCGGGATGTACTGGGCACTTGTGCCGCTTTTTCAGGATGATGTTGGCAAAGAGGTCCGTATAGAGACCCGCGATATGTACAGGACATTATTCAAGAAGACACCGGCCATAATCCTCTCAACACACGGAAGGCTGGTGTCGTATTGTTTGAAGGTGGAATGGCCGGGTATACTGGTCGCACTTTTCTGTATGGTATCGGGACTGCTCTATGCCATACTGGCTTATCTGCTCAGAGTGGGTGTCGAGGACAGGCGTAAAGTCAATCTCACCGGACTTTTCATAGCTTTTTTCGGGCTTTTCCGACTGCTTGACATGCCGCTTATCTCACTTCTTTTCAACGACCACAGTCTCATGATCACCTATATCTGCCAGATATGCTTTATATGGATCCCGGCGGTATTCTATTTAAGCGAATCCACCAGACGGGAGTATAATGAACTTTTCCATGTGATCGGAGTCGCTTTCGCGGGGATAGCCGGATTCCTGACTATCCTGCAGCTGTGTGGCATCAGAGATCTCAGGCAGAATACGAACATTATGTATCTGTTGCTACTTATATCGTTCGCAGCCGTGCTGACGGATTATTTTATCCGGCGTTTCATCAGACACCAGTCTTTTGACAGGGACAGATTCCTGGTAGTTTATTTATTGATCATCATCAGTATTGTGCTTGATACAGTTCTCTACAACATGAGCGGAAGTACGCGTAATGCAAATATCGCACTGTATCTGGTTACCTTATACGGAATCCAGTCCGGTATCTCGCTGACCCGAAGGATCGTGAGCAGAAATGAGGAAATGACCAGGCAGAAGGTGGAGCTGGCAGATCGTAAAGGTGCACTGATGCTCAGTCAGATGCAACCGCATTTCATATATAATACGATGAATACGATCTACTCCCTTTGTGATATAAATATCGAGGATGCAAAGACAGCCATACATGATTTCTCCGGTTATCTCAGACATAACTTCGGCTCGATGGAGCAGAACGCTCCCGTGCCTTTCGAGGACGAGCTTAAGCATACGCGGTTCTATCTCTCTATAGAGAAAATGAGATTCGGTGATGAACTGAACGTGGTATATGATATAGAAGAGTGCGATTTCGAACTTCCTCCTATCTCATTGCAGCCCATCGTGGAAAATGCAGTCAGACACGGCCTAAGGCATAAGACCGGCGGCGGGACCGTAACGATCAGGACACGCGGTACGGATGAGGAGTTCATTGTAACCGTAGAGGATGACGGAGTCGGATTTGACACTTCGACACTTGGATTTCAGGAGCCTGACAGCGAGCATAATAGGATAGCCCTGAATAATGTTTCGATGCGTATCAGACAGATGTGCGACGGTACGCTCGACATAGAGTCAGAGCCCGGGGTAGGTACAGTCGTGACCATATCGATCCCTGTTAAAAAGGACATAATGGAATGATCGTATTTATAGTAGATGACGAACCTCTCGCAGTAGAGAGTTTAAAACTCAATATCAGTAAAGCGATCGATGGGGATGTCCGGATCGAGACATTTACCAATCCGGAAAATGTATCCGAACAGGCACAATTACTACATCCGGATATAGTTTTTCTGGATATAGAGATGCCGGGGACCAATGGAATGGATCTGGCTGCCGATATTAAACTGCACATCCCGGGTGTAATCATCATATTCGTGACCGCATATTCCGAATACGCATTCAAAGCGTGGGAGCTCCGTGTCGACGGATACCTGCTGAAGCCCGCCAGTGTGGAGGATATCGCTGTAGTCTTGGATGATATACGATCCAAGAGGCGGATAGAGGGTATGACCGAACCGCTGCTTAAGGTCAGATGTTTCGGCAGGTTCGAGGTGTTCAGCGGAAGCCGCCCGGTAAAGTTCAAGAGAAGCAGAGCACAGGAGGTCCTGGCTTACCTCGTATCCGCCAGGGGAGCTAGTGTGACCAGCGGAGAACTGTGCGGTGTCCTTTGGGAGGACAGCGTAGACATATTGCGTAAGAAAGCTTATCTCAGGCAGTATGTACAAGCACTCAGAGAAGCCCTGGAGAAATGTAACGCGGGTGACGTGCTCAGACACGAGCGCGATGCATATTCAATCAATCCGGCGCTTGTTGATTGCGACTATTACAGATTTCTCGCCGGAGAAAGCAATGATGCACATGCATATCACGGAGAATTCATGAGTCAGTATTCATGGTCAGAAGAGATAAGCGCGGAATTAAATTGGTTTACATAACATCACACAGCATGGCATAGCATTCGCCCACGTCATATGAATATTTGCTACGCATTTGCTACGGCCTCTTTGATATGGTAAATATGTGAGCGAGTACTGTAGGCAATTTATTTGCCATCCGCTACAGTATATTACATCCAGGTTTGACATAAACTCCTCACATCTCACATTTATGGGCATCGGGATACCGATGCCCGTTTGATTTCCACAGATTGATGCCCGGGTTTTACGCGTTTGTTTTTATTGATTTAGCTTGACTTGAGCGTCTATCTGTGATAACTTATTTAAGCGTGTTCAGAGACGAATGCACTATGTGTCTGTAGCTCAGCTGGATAGAGCAACGGCCTTCTAAGCCGTGGGTCGGGGGTTCGAATCCCTTCAGGCACGTATATGGTGGGTATGGCGTAGTTGGTTAGCGCGCCAGATTGTGGTTCTGGAGATCGAGGGTTCGAGTCCCTCTACCCACCCTCGGGGCTTACCGTGCACACTGCGGGAGCTGCATTGGGCTGTCGCCAAGCGGTAAGGCACAGGACTTTGACTCCTGCATTCGTGGGTCCGAATCCCGCCAGCCCAGTATGGGCCATTAGCTCAGGTGGTAGAGCACTTGACTTTTAATCAAGTTGTCCCGGGTTCGAGTCCCGGATGGCTCATTACCCTGAAAGTACTGTAATAAACAATAGGCTTTCAGGGTATTTTTTTGCCTATATATGATTGGAGAACAGCATCATGGAATCCCGCTTTATAGATAATGCCATCAGGAGCATGTATCAGATGATCGTGATGGTCGATGATGGTACATATAAGTGCACCGTTATCGACCATAATTCCGAATTGTCGAATATCAATCATGATATAGCTCCCGAACAGAAGACGTGTGATTATGAGAGTTTTGTCAGAGGTTTTGACAGGAATATCCACCCGGAAGACAGAGAGGACTTCGAAGCATTCATGAAGTCCGATACCTATATCGACAAACTAAAGACTCACGTGTATATCTCCATGGAGTGCAGGATCAGACATGCCGATCGCCGGTATCGCTGGTCCGAGATCACATATTGTAATACTACCGAGGAAGACAGCACAGCCGGTAATGCGGCACTGTTTCTTGTCAAAGATATCCATTCGAGAAAGGTACGTGAACTGCGGCGTGAGGCAGAGGAGCGCAAGCTTCTTAAGAAGCTTCAGGAAAAATATGATGAGCTGTTTGAGGAAAACATGATCGATGAGCAGACCGGGTGTTATAACCGCAAGGGGATGAACTATTACTCGGATCTCGTGATAGAAGAGGCAGGCAAGTCAGGGAAATACTTATTCGTATGCGTAGCCGATCTGAACGGCTTGAAGCATTTGAATGATACATATGGTCACTCCGCAGGAGATGAAGCTATCGCAGCGGTATCGGCAGAACTGTTGAAATCAGCACCACAGGGGACCAGGATTGTCAGGACCGGCGGGGATGAGTTCCTGCTCTTCGCAGCCCTGGATAAGGATAGCACAGAGCCTGACGAGATGGGGCCAAAGATCGACCGGGGGATAGCGGAATATAACCGTGAGCACTCCAATCCGTATGAGATCGGAGTCAGCTATGGATGGGTTCTCCAACCGATAGGCGAGGACAAACGCAACTTTGATGAACTCATCGAGATCGCAGATTATAAGATGTATGAGATGAGAGTGGAAAGGGATAAATACAGGAGAGAATCATGCTGAATTTTAATAATCTGGAAGAAAAGCAAATATCATCGAAGAGGATATTCGACGGCAATATCCTGCATGTGGCTCTGGATGAGATAGAGCTGCCGAACGGCAATCGCGCCACGCGCGAGTATATCATGCATCTCGGAGCAGTCGGGATCGTGCCCGTGACAGATGACGGAGAGGTGATCATAGAGCATCAGTTCAGATATCCGCTCCACAGCGTGATCACGGAGATACCCGCCGGTAAGCTTGACTCGGCATCCGAGGCTCCTTTCGATGCAGCGAAGAGAGAACTTCTCGAGGAGACCGGCATCACGGCGGATGAGTGGGTTGATCTGGGCTGCTATCATCCTTCGGCTGCGTATTGCAGTGAGAAGCTCACACTCTATCTGGCCAAAGGGCTCCATATGGGCGCACAGAAGCTTGACCGGGACGAATTTCTAAACATAGAGAAAGTTCCCATGCAGCAGGTGCTTGATGATGTGCTCTCGGGTGCGATCACCGATGGCAAGACGGTATGTGCGATTCTGCGTGCTGCCGTACATCTCGGATATCTGACCAAATCATCTTGTTGATGCTGTTCCTTCTATGATATACTAAAACAGTGTATGGCAATGAGGTAAACATGTCAGATTACGAAGAAAAGCACAATGTGGTCATCGCCTGTAAGAGCAAGGGCTACCTGATATCAAACCTGATAGATCAGTTTGATAAGGATATATTTCAGGTTAACCAGATAAGCTCTATGGCCATGATCAACAAGATATCCGAGAGCACACAAGCGTATGTTCTGTATCTGGAGGAAGAACTTCTAGAGGACAGCCAGCTGCTGATATATATCAGAGATAAGGCTACCGAGGAGGGCATTCCTCTGTTTGTCGTGGGCGATCCCATGGAGATCGAGTCTATCAGGAACACGTTCTCATCCGATCTGGTAGCACGTGAGTTTAAGCGTCCTGTGAACATCAAGGATGTAGTGAACGAGATACACAAGTATCTGCTCGAGCATGTGGGGATCGAACGCAAGATCATACTCGCTGTGGATGATTCGGGCGTAATGCTCAATTCCATCAAGAACTGGCTGGGTGATAAATACCAGGTGCTACTGGCCGACTCAGGTATGATGGCGGTGAAGAGTATTACGATCACCAGACCGGATCTGATCATCCTCGATTACGAGATGCCGGTTGTGGATGGCAGACAGGTGCTTGCGATGATCAGGTCGGAGAGGGATTTTGCCGACATCCCCGTTATCTTTCTTACCGGACGTCAGGATAAGGAGAGCATCATGGATGTCCTGGATCTGAAGCCTGACGGATATCTGCTCAAGACGATGAAACCCTATGCGGTCAGACAGTATATAGACGAGTTCTTTAACAAACGTGACGCGCAGCTCAAGAGCAATCTGCTGCGTAAGTCCTGATGATCGGAGATAAGATATGGCATATAACACAGATGAACTGAACGTACAGGAAGGTCTTGAATACTCCATGGATAACGTGGATTTCTACAAGGAGATCCTGGAGACATATATGGAGGAGACTACGGACCAGATCAAGCAGATGGATGAATATCTGGCCGCCGGAAATATGCCGGAATACGCCACTCTCGTGCATGCGGTCAAGTCCGGTTCCAGACTTATAGGAGCGGCAGCGCTGGGAGAAGATGCATTTGCACTCGAGCAGAAGTCCAAGGCGGACGATATCGACTTTGTCCGTGCCAATCATGACAACCTTAAGGCACATGTTGATGTGGTTTTTGAGGCTATACGCGGGTATATCGCTGAGATATCCTGACTGCGGGCGGTTGTGATGGAATTGGCAGACATGCAGGATTTAGGTTCCTGTGCCGCGAGGCATGCGGGTTCAAGTCCCGCCAACCGCATTTGTTTCTTTTTTTATGAAAAAAATAAATTTCACATAGAAGGAGAATGAAAATGAATCTATCACCACTTCAGAAAACCAGATACGAGTACAAGCCCAAGCTTCCCGGAATGCTCAGAGGCGGAATCTCCGAGATATGCGTTAAGGACGGAGCAGCTACTGAGAGTGTAGCGGATCAGGATAAGATCAAAGCCCTCTTCCCCAACACATACGGCAAGCCTGAGATCACATTCCAGAAGGGCACCAATACATCCGCTGCAAAGAAGCAGGTAGTAGGTGTGATCCTCTCAGGCGGACAGGCACCCGGCGGACACAATGTCATCAGTGGTCTGTACGATGCACTGAAGGCTACCGATCCCGACAACAAACTGCTGGGATTTAAAGGTGGCCCGGACGGACTTCTGAAGGATGATTATGTAGAGTTCGATGATGCTTTCATCGATGCATACAGAAATACCGGCGGTTTCGATATCATCGGTTCCGGCAGGACTAAGCTCGAGACTCAGGAGCAGTTCGCCATAGTAGCAGAGAATGCAAAGAAGAACGGCCTCACTGCCATCGTTATCATCGGCGGTGATGATTCAAACACCAACGCCGCAACTCTGGCAGAGTATATGGCAGCAAACAATACCGGCGTACAGGTCATCGGATGCCCGAAGACCATCGACGGCGACTTGAAGAACGAAGACATCGAGGCATCTTTCGGTTTCGATACCGCTACCAAGACTTATTCCGAACTTATCGGTAATATCGAGAGAGATGCGAATTCCGCCAAGAAGTACTGGCACTTCATCAAAGTTATGGGCCGCAGCGCTTCTCACGTGGCACTGGAGTGCGCACTTGAAACACAGCCCAACATCTGCCTGATCGGTGAGGAAGTGGCAGCCAAGAAGATGTCACTCGCTCAGATCACCAACTACATCGCAGATGCAGTAGAGAAGAGAGGCAACAACGGAGAGAACTTCGGTGTGGCTATCATTCCCGAGGGTATCGTAGAGTTCGTTCCCGAGTTCTCCGCTCTGATCGCAGAGATCAACGAGCTCCTCGCAGGCGAGAAGACAGCTCAGTTCAACGCTCTTCCCGACTGGAACGCGAAGTATGAGTTCATCAAGGCAGGCCTTACAGCCGATGCTTTCAAGGTATTCGATATTCTTCCGCAGGGTATACAGCAGCAGCTTTTCCTCGAGAGAGATCCTCACGGTAACGTACAGGTATCACTGATCGAGTCCGAGAAGCTCTTCTCCGAGATGGTTAAGAATGAGCTGGCCAAGAGAAAGGCAGCCGGCACTTACAAGGGTAAGTTCGGTGCTCAGCATCACTTCTTCGGATACGAAGGAAGATGCGCATTCCCTTCAAACTTTGATGCAGATTACTGCTACTCACTCGGATACAATGCATTTATGCTCATCCAGTACGGTTATACCGGATATCTCTCCAAGGTATCCAACCTGTCCAAGCCCGCAGAGGAGTGGGTTGCAGGCGGTATGCCCATCACCAAGATGATGAACATGGAGCGCAGAAACGGTGAGGACAAACCCGTTATCCGCAAGGCTCTCGTTGAGCTCGACGGCAAGCCCTTCAAGTATTTCGAGGCTAACAGAGAGAAGTGGGCTGTTGAGACTTCATTCACCTATCCCGGTGCTATCCAGTACTTCGGACCTTCAGAGGTATGTGATCTGACTACCAGGACTCTGGCGCTTGAGAAGGGTATCTGATAGATACTTAATTGAGCTGAGAGTAAAGAAAAATCAGAAGCGAGGAGGTTTAAACCTCCTCGCTTTTTCTTGTGATACTGTGTATATCCTTGACGTCTTCGAATATGTGCTTTGGCAGTTTGAAGTATTTCTCCGATCCTGCCTCTTCTTTGGTTCTCAGACATTCGGCAATCTTCTCCGAGATGTTCAGGAATTCGTTCGTGAGTCCGGGATCAAAATCGGTTCCGCTCTTCTCGGCGATCATCGCCATGGCTTTTTCATGCGGGAACGCTTTCTTATATGGCCTCTCGCTGGTCAACGCGTCATAAACGTCCACTATGCTCATGATCCGTGCAAGCAGCGGAATGTTCGTGCCCGAGAGCCCCTCGGGATAGCCGGTCCCGTCCCATTTCTCGTGATGATACCGGCATATTACATAAGCGATGTCGGCGAATTCCTTATCCGAAACTTTCTCGCCGATGAAACTGAAGAGCTCACCGCCGATCACGGAGTGGAGCTTGATCCGCTCGAACTCATTGTCGGTCAGCGAACCGGGCTTTCGCAGCACGTTGTCGCTGATCGCGATCTTGCCCACGTCGTGGAGCGGAGCGGATCTGATCGCCTTGGATACGATCGCGGGATTCAGCTGATCCATATACCGGTCACAGTCCTGCAGGTGCTCGATGAATGCCTTGAAGTAGATCGCCGTGTTTTTCAGATGGCCGCCTGTGGTCGAGTCTCTGTATTCGGCAAGTGCCGCGAAACTGACTGCGAGCAGATCGTACATATCCTCGATCTCTGCAACCTTTTGTTTGACCTTATCCTCCATGGAGCGCTGGTACTCTGCGAGCTCGATCTGCGTCTGGATACGCTTCTTGAGTACGTCGGCGACGAATGGCTTCGTGATATAGTCGACGATGCCCTCATTGAAACCCTCGACTTCGGTCTCGTAATTGCTGTCGGCCGTCAGGAATATGACCGGGATATGCATGAATCTCGGTGTGGTCTTAAGTATCTTCAGCACCTGATGACCGTCGGTCTCGGGCATGATGATGTCCAGGAGTATCAGGTCGGGTATCGTGTGTGAAAGCACCTTGAAACCCGCCTCTGCGGAGAGCGCTCCGATGACCTTGAACTCTTCGCCCAGCACGTCCTGTGCCGCTCTTATATTGAATTTCACATCATCTATGATGAGGATTGTTTTTTTGTCCATAACTAGATTTTATCAAAAGAGTCAGACACTTTCAAACCATTAAAAAGCTTATCTTGACATAGAGGCTCACAGTGTATATATTAACAGTTGTGTGCCGCAGGCATTCAGTCCGGCACTCATATACAGTTTCTTCAGGGCAGGGTGAGATTCCCGACCGGCGGTAAAGTCCGCGAGCCAATGTGCATGATCCGGTGAGATTCCGGAACCGACCGTATAGTCTGGATGAGAGGAGGAATATCTAATGAATGATCTGTTTATGTCCCTTAAGGAAAACGTAGTATTTGTGTTCGAGTTTCTGGCTATTGTAGTCGCGGTGTTTCTGATCGCCTACCTGATCGAGAAGTATCTCCACAGGAAGAACAACGATACCGAGAGGATACTGTCCACGCGCAAGGTCGCCATGATCGGTATGTTCTCGGCCATATCGGCTATTCTGATGATACTGGAGCTGCCGGTGTTCTTCGCACCCGGATTCTATAAGTTCGACTTCTCCGAACTGCCTGCGCTCATCGGTGCATTTGCATTCGGACCGGTGGCCGGAGTTATGATCGAGTTCGTGAAGATCATCATCAAGGTGCTGTTCAAGGGAACATCGACTGCGTTTGTCGGTGAGCTGGCTAATTTCGTTGTAGGGTGCTCGTTGCTGCTCCCGGCTTCGATCATCTATCTTTTCCGCAAAAACAAGAAGACCGCCATAACAGCATGCATAGTGGGCACACTGTGTATGACGGTCGTAGGTACTCTGTTTAATGCAGTCTATCTGCTGCCGAAGTTTGCGCAGATGTTCGGGATGCCCATGGAAGCCATCATAGAGATGGGCACTGCGGTCAATCCGCACATCACTTCCGTAACAACTCTGGTAATGATGGCCGTGGCACCGCTGAATATATTAAAAGGCGGAGCCGTATCGCTCATCACTATCCTGATCTACAAGAAACTCAGCGGGATACTGAAGGGCTCACACTAATCCGTGAGTTTCCATATATCTCTGTTGTATTCCGCAATGGTTCTGTCGGATGAGAAGAATCCCGCTTTGGCGATGTTGGTGAGCATCATGCGTCCCCACTTCCCACGGTCTTCGTAATCTGCCAGCATCCTGTCCTTGACTTCGATGTATTCTTCGAGATCGAGGAGGGTCATGAACCAGTCTTTATTCAGCAGTTCATCATGCAGGCGCTTGAGGTTTGTCTTATGACCGACTTTCAGCGCCTGTTTGCCTATGATGAAGTCTACCGCTTCCTTGATCACAGGGCTCTTTTTGTAATAATCCTTTGATACGTAATCTGCTTTTGCATAGTGCTCTATGACGGTGTCGGAATCCTTGCCGAAGATGTATATGTTATCATCGCCCACGAGTTCATGTATCTCCACGTTTGCACCGTCGGAGGTGCCGAGTGTTACCGCGCCGTTGAGCATGTACTTCATGTTGCCGGTGCCCGATGCTTCCTTGCTGGCGAGCGATATCTGCTCGGAAATGTCTGCTGCGGGGATCATCTTTTCGGCATAAGCCACATTATAGTTCTCCACCATCACGACCTTCATGTACGGGCTGACATCGGGATCGTGGTTTACGATCTCCTGAAGCACGAGCAGGAGATGGATGATGTCCTGGGCGATCACGTAGGCGGGAGCGGCTTTGGCACCGAACATGAAAGTGATCGGGCGAGCCGGCTGCTTACCGGACTTGATCTCCAGATATTTATGTATGATATAGAGTGCGTTCATCTGCTGACGCTTGTATTCGTGGAGTCTCTTGGACTGCAGATCGTAGATCGAATCCGGATCGATCTCCACGCCTTCATGTTCGCGGACATACTCGGCCAGTGCGACTTTCTTATCATGCTTGATGGTGAAGAGCTGCTGCATGAAGTCCTCGTCATCGATAAAATCGAGAAGCTTCTCCAGCTGATCTGCATCCTTCTTGAAACCGTCCCCTATACGATCGGTAATCAGATTGGACAGTTCGTGATTGCAGGAGAGAAGCCATCTGCGGAAGGTGATGCCGTTGGTCTTGTTATTGAACTTATCCGGATACAGCTTATAGAATGCGTTCAGCTCGGTATTCTTGAGGATCTCTGTATGTATGGCGGCTACGCCGTTTACGGAGAAGCCGTAGTGGATGTCGATATGTGCCATGTGTACACGCTTGTCCTTGTCGATGATCTGGACCTTCGGATTCTTATATTTCGCACGTACACGCTTATCCAGCTCCTTGATGTAGGGAACGAGCTGAGGCACTACCTTCTCCAGGTATTTGAGAGGCCATTTCTCGAGGGCTTCGGCAAGTATCGTGTGATTGGTGTAGGCACAGGTCTTGCTTACCACATCGATGGCTTCATCCATTGAGAAAGCTTTCTCTTCCACAAGTATCCTGATCAGCTCGGGGATAACCATGGTCGGATGTGTATCGTTGATCTGGATGACGGCATGATCGTTCAGCCTGCGCAGATCGTACTGACGCTCTTTCATCTCCTTGAGGATCAGCTGTGCGGCATTGCTGACCATGAAGTACTGCTGATAGATGCGCAGCAGATTACCGGCTTCATCCGAGTCATCGGGATAGAGGAAAAGTGTGAGGTTTTTCTCTATGGCTTCCTTATCGAAATCGATGCCTTTCTTAACTATCGATTCATCGATCGTTTCGATGTCGAATAGGTGCAGCTTATTGGCACCTGCACGGTATCCGATGACATCTATGTCGTAGAGTCTGGATGTAACGGTGCAGTCCCCGAACTGAACCTTGAACGTGGTATCTGTCCGGTTGAGCCAGCTCTTGTCGGGCTCAATCCAGTCGTTTTTCTCGGCTGTCTGAAGCCTGTCCCTGAATACCTGCTTGAACAGACCGAAATGGTAGTTCAGTCCGATGCCGTCTCCGGGGAGACCGAGTGTGGCGATCGAGTCGAGGAAGCATGCTGCGAGTCTGCCGAGTCCGCCGTTACCGAGAGAGGGTTCGGGTTCCTCATCCTCTATGGCACTTAAGGATCTGCCATGTGCTTTGAGCATGTCATCTATACGGTCATATATCCCGAGGTTGATCAGATTATTGGAAAGGAGCTTGCCGATCAGAAACTCCGCGGATATATAGTATACCTTTTTTTCACCCTCGGACTGAGGGGTTACCCGGGTGAGCTCCTTGACCAGAGCGAGCAGTGCATGATATATCTCGTGATCATCGGCATCCGCTAACGATTTCCCGCACTCTGCCTTCAGACACTGGTCAAACTGCTCCTCAAGGTTCATTACCAGTACGTCTCTTTGCATGTTGTCTCCTATTGACATTGTTTTTCCTCCCTGTATATGTGATGTGAGTCTGTGCTATTTAAGCGCATCCGCATATTTCATTCTGACTAATTCGTAGCCGGCACAGTGAGCCGTCCCCTCTTTTCCGCCCAGCAGATCCTTTAAGAGTGTGATGGCCTCGCGCGCGAGATTCTCGAAGTCCTGTCGTACGGTGTTCATCTGCTTGCCGGCATAAGACATGAGCCGGACTCCACCGAAACCGCAGACTGGTTTGAAGATATCCAGTTCCATCAGGGCACGCATCGCACCTATCGCCATCAGATCGGATCCGCATGCTATGATATCGGATTTCTCCGCATATTCAAAGACTGCTTCGCGAGCTTTGAGCTCCGAGAAGTCTCCGTATATGATGCGGGACTTCACGCCCAGTTCATGATCGAGCCTCTCGATGGCCTTGAGCTTCTCGGATGTGGAGTAACTCGAGTCCTTGCCTGCAATGTACAGGATACGGTTGCCCTCGATATTCTCGAAAGTGCGCATGATCACGTCGTATTGAGCCTGAGCGTAATCTATGGATACGGATGCGGTCGACCGGTTGGTGATCGGAGCATCGACCACGACGGTTTTGAATACCTGCGATGATATGAGATCGAGCAATACGGAATCCTCGCGATTCAGCCCGAAGATGATCAGGCCTTCTATGCTCTGTGATCTGAGATAGGAGATCAGCGCTTCCTTATCCAGACCGGATATCATCTCGTGCATGATGGTAACCGCATCGAGGCGGTTGTCCATGGCTGACCTGATCGCACCGGAGAGATATCTCATATTGATCTCATCCATGGCGGAATTATCCGGCCCCATCTTGAGAAGCAATGCGATCCGGCCGGACTGCTTCGATGACAGGGCAGATGCCACGGCATTGGGTGTGAAGCCGAGTCTGTCTACCGCGTTGTTAACTTTGTCCCTGGTGGACCTGCTTACACCGTCATATCCGTTCAGTACTTTGGATACTGTGGATATGGCTACCCCGGCTTCCGCGGCCACATCTTTGATAGTTATCATTTAACGTCGTCTCTTTCCTTCTGGAAAACGTTTTCTAGCATGATATTACATCCGTGTCCCGGAGATGTCAACATATTTTTGGAAAACGCTTTCCGGGTTTCTGAGATTGTCACTCCTTGCCGATTGTGGTATTGTAATATATTGGATAACAATGATTGTATAATGCTCGCACTATGTAATAAGGGAGCATTTTTATGGAGGAGATCATGATAAGGAAGAGATTGTTTGCTACATTGTGCTGTGCTTTTACGGTTCTTTCTCTTACGGGCTGCGGCTTCGGTTTTCTGTCCGGACACGGTGAAGACGAAGCTGAGCAGGTAACCGAAACTCCCGGAACCGATAAACCCGATGACGATGAAGCCCAGGGACTCAATCTGCCGAAACCGGATATAGACAAACCCGAGCCTGCTCCCGATGCGGGCGGCACCGGAAACGATGCTCCGGGTGGCATCAAGGCGGATCATGTCTATAGTTATACAGAGACTGTAAGACCGTATGAAGAGTACGGATATGATGATGAACATGCTGAATACAGTTATGACATAGAGTATAACCTGTATGCCCGTGACGATGGGACGGCTGACCTGATCGTGGATTATTTATACACTGATGCAAGGAAGAATACGGATACTTATAGCGGTAAGTGGCAGGAGATCGACGGCAATGTCGAGTTTACCTATGAGGCGCAGAACGATAACGATTACAGCACCAGCTACAGCTTCGAATTGAGCGGTGACAAAGTCTTATCTGTTAACAGTTTCACATTGGATACGGCCGTAGCACAGGCAGCAGGCACATATACATGTGATGATCCCGACATGGGCATGCTGGAGCTTGTCATCAACAGAGACGGTACTGCTTCACTTACTACCGGTGACGGTAAGGTATATGAAGGATATATAAGTAGCGAAGGCACCCGGTATGATTTCTATGCTTATGAGAACGATGAGCTTGTGATCGACTGGTATGTTGACTGCTCGGTGAACGGATCTTTCAGCCATGCACCCTATAGTGAGGAATCAATGGTCAATTATGACGGTACATATAAGTGTACCGGCATGCTCGGCGATTTCAATATGATAGTAGATGAAGAAGGTAATGCATCGGCGACCATAGAAGTGGACGGTGCAAAGCGAAACTTCACGGGACACGCTTATGCGAAATATACCGATAACGGTATGGACTATAATTCCATCGGTGATGTGTATCTCTCCGATGAAGAAGGTTATTCCATCAATATAGAACTCACATATATGTGGGACGAGACAGGATGGAATTATCACGGAAGTCTGACAAAACCCCTGGCAGCAGGCTGAATCAAGCCCTGACCGGGCCTCCGGCAGCGGGCTGGTCTTTCTTAATTATACAGAAACGGATATCGACCGACATGGAAGTGGAATTTGATGTAAAAGTCACACCGGGCATCCTGTATGACTATCTGCTCAGTCATACATACAGGAGTGCATCGGGACTCATAGGAACAATAGTGGGAGCGCTGCTCATCATCGCCTTCGGTATGACGATGAAGCCTCCTTACCTGATAGCGGGGATCGTGATCGTAGCCTATATACCATGGTCACTTTTCCTTAAATCCAGACAGCAGTATCTGTCCAACCCGAGCTTCAAACAGCCGATACATTATCTGATGAATGATGACGGCATAGAAGTGAGTCAGGATGGCGAGTCACAGCATATGGATTGGGAGAGTGCCGTGAAGGCGATGTCGACCGGAGGCAGCATTTTGATATATACGAGCAAGGTGAATGCCTGCATTCTGCCCAAGAAAGATCTGGGAGATAAGAAAGCTGCAGTATATGCCGTGATATCCGCTCATATGGATCCGAAGAAAGTACATATCCGCGGAAACTGAGACTATGGAGACAAAAGTGTACGAATCCAGTTCTCCCGATGAGACATACGAACTGGGACGATCAATAGGAGAAAGCATAGAGGCGGGAAGCATCATCGCACTGGACGGAGATTTGGGCGCCGGCAAGACTCTTTTTACGCAGGGACTGGCAGCCGGACTCGGAATAACCGAGCCGGTCAATTCTCCGACGTTCACTATCCTTCAGATATATGACAGCGGACGAATACCGCTGTATCACTTCGATGTATACAGGATCGACGATCCGTATGAGATGGAAGAGGTCGGATTCGATGATTACATATTCGGAGATGGAGTCAGCGTGATAGAATGGCCGGAGCGCATAGCCGAGCTTATGGAGCAGATCCCCGATCCGTATACCGAGATCCGCATATCAAGGGATGATGCACACGAATTTGATTACCGCAGGATAGAGATAAGCGAGAAATCCGGATCAAACAGATAATTATATTATGAAGATTTGCGCGATTGACTCATCCGGTCTGACAGCTGCCGTTGCGGTTGTCGAGGGTGATATAACCATAGCAGAATACAGTATACAGACGGGACTGACACATTCCCAGACGCTGCTTCCGCTGCTTGATGAAGTGAGGAACAGGATCGACCTGGACTTGAGTACCATCGATGCGTATGCGGTGGCGGCAGGCCCCGGATCCTTTACCGGACTGAGGATAGGCATCGCCACCGTTAAAGGTCTGGGCATAGCTCTGGACAGACCGGTGGTGGCTGTCCCCACACTTGAAGCGCTGGCATATAATCTCTACGGATCAGGTGATATAGTCTGTCCGATCATGGATGCGAGGAGAGCTCAGGTTTATACCGGGATATATGAGTTCACCCCCGGGTTTAAGCTCATCATGGGGCAGACCGCCGAAGCGTTTGAAGATCTCTGCGGACAGTTGAATGCGATCGGCCGCAGAGTGATATTTACCGGAGACGGTGTACCCGTTTTCTCCGGACGGATGGATGAATACCTGACATGCCCGTACGGTATCGCGCCGGCGCATATGAGCAGACAGAGGGCCGCATCGCTTGCGGCACTTGCTGAGGTGTACCTGAGGGGTGAGGCAGATGGCCTTGAAGGATGCGTCACCACGGCTGACGGACTTACTCCCGTATATCTGAGGCAGTCACAGGCCGAACGTGTCAGACAGGAAGCCGGTGGCGGGGCATGAGCATCATATATCGTACGATCACGGCAGATGATATAGATGAAGCATCTGAGCTGGAGCAGTCTTCTTTCGCGGATCCCTGGCCCAGGAGTGCTTTCGAGGAGATCGTGGATAAACGGGATGCCGATTATTATCTGGCCGAGGATGAGGAGACAGGCCGACTGGTCGGCGGATGTGTGGTGTTCCGTATCATAGATGAGGGCGATATCATGAATGTGGCCGTGAACCGGGATTACAGAGGGCGCGGGATCGCCACAGGGCTGATACGGTATGCGATGGAACGTAACGAGGAGATGGGCATCAGGGATTTTACACTCGAAGTCAGAGTCTCCAACGCACCGGCCATCAGAGTATATGAGAAATGCGGATTTGAATCGGCTGGGATCCGTCCCGGATTCTATGATCACCCAAAGGAAGACGGACTGGTCATGTGGAGATATAAGGAAGATATTGAATAATGCTTGATGTTACATTACTGGGATGCGGCGGCATGATGCCGCTGCCCAACAGATTTCTGACGGCAATGCTTGCCAGATATAACGGGCTGAGCGTGCTGATAGATTGCGGAGAAGCCACGCAGATCGCTCTGCGCAAGTGTGGGCTCAGTCCGAAGCCGATAGGCGTGATGTGCTTTACGCATTACCATGCGGATCACATATCCGGACTGCCGGGCATGCTGCTTACGATGGGCAATGCCGAGCGTACCGAGCCTCTTGTGATGATAGGCCCGAAAGGATTGACCCAGGTGGTCGCTTCTCTCAGGATCATTGCTCCTGAGCTTCCTTTTGAGATCATCTGCCATGAGATCGAGGAACAGGAGCAGACATTTGAATTCGACGGCATGTATATAGATGCGTTCCGCGTGAAGCACAATGTGGTGTGCTACGGATACAGCATACGCATACCGAGAGCGGGCAGGTTTGATGTGGATGCAGCGATGCAGCTGCCCATAGACCGCAGGTATTGGGGCAAACTTCAAAACGGAGAGACCGTTACGGTCGACGGAGCAACTTACACTCCGGATATGGTCATGGGTCCCGAGAGGGCAGGCATCAAGGTGACATATACCACCGATACCAGGCCTACAGACAGGATAGTTCACTATGCCGAGGGCGCGGATCTCTTTATCTGCGAAGGCATGTACGGTGAGGAAGATAAAGCGGATAAGGCAGTTGAACACAAGCATATGACTTTCACCGAAGCGGCTGAGCTCGCTGCACGTGCGAACCCGAAGAGAATGTGGCTTACCCATTATTCGCCGTCACTCGTGAACCCGAAGCCTTTTATGGATGGAGTCCGCAGGATTTTTGCGAACGTGGAACCCGGTAAGGACGGAAAGAACATAGACATTGCTTTTGCGGAGGAATGAGCCGGATGGCGCAGGCACAAGCAAAACATAAGAAAAACGGATCGTCAGCCGTCAAAACGCTGGTTGTGTTCGTTATATTGGCTGTGCTGCTGATCATGGCGTATTACCATGTGGCCAACGTGCGCAGACAGACGCAGACGGAGGAGAACGTACCCGTCACGGCTGTCCAGGAGATCCTTTTGCGCAATATGGACAAGAACTATCCGCCGTCGCCCAAGGAAGTGGTCAAGTACTATTCCGACCTGACCAAGTGCCTCTATAATGAGGACTGCACAGACGAGGAGATAGAACAGCTGGCTGAGAGGGCTTTGCAGATATACGATCCCGAGCTTGCCGCACATCAGGAGTGGAACAGATACATCACTGATCTGAAGTCGGAGATCGCCACGAAGAAGTCACAGGAATACGCGATCATGAGCTACAGCATCTCGTCAAGTACGGATGTAAATTATTTCACCAAGGATTCGTATGAATGTGCGAGTCTGTATTGCACATACAATATCAGGAACGGCGCGGTGGCCGGATCTGTGGAGGAACTCTTCATTCTCCGCAAGGATGATGCCGGACACTGGCGCATATTCGGGTGGGATCTGACTCAGGAGGATACTCCCGAAGCTTCGGAGGTAATGCTTTTTAATGAGTGACGATCTGTCGATCCTGGCCATAGAGACTTCGTGTGATGAGACCGCCGCCGCCGTAGTCAGAAACGGCCGGGAGGTCTTATCTAATGTTATATATACCCAGATAGCTCTGCATACCGAGTACGGCGGAGTGGTTCCCGAGATAGCCAGCCGCAAGCATGTGGAAAAGATCAATCCCGTGGTCAGGCAGGCGCTGGCCGATGCGAAAATGGAACTGAAGGATGTGGATGCCATAGCTGTCACCTACGGCCCCGGGCTGGTAGGACCTCTGCTGGTGGGAGTGAACTGTGCGAAAGCCATAGCCTGGGCAGCAGGCAAACCGCTGGTCGGAGTGCATCATATCAGCGGGCATATATCGGCCAATTATATAGAACATCCGGATCTGGAACCTCCGTACATGTGTCTGGTGGTTTCCGGAGGACATACACATCTCGTAGAGGTTACTGGATACGGGGAGTATCGTATCATCGCACGGACCAGGGATGACGCCGCGGGAGAAGCTTTTGACAAGGTTGCGCGAGCGATAGGCTTGGGATACCCGGGAGGACCGAAGATTGATAAAACTGCCCGGGAGGGTGATGCGCACGCGATCGATTTTCCCAAGGGCAAGGTGCGTGATTCCGAGTATGATTTCTCCTTCAGCGGACTCAAGAGTGCCGTGCTCAATCATCTGAATTCATGCAAAATGCAGGGCATCGAGGTGAATACCGCCGACATCGCGGCATCGTTCCAACGCTCGGTGGTCGAAGTGCTGTGCGAGCGATCGATGGAAGTTTTTGACAACAGTGACATGGATAAGTTCGCATTGGCCGGAGGAGTAGCTTCCAATACTGCGCTCAGAAATGCGCTTGCGGATGCTTTGGCTGCCAGAGGGGCGAAGCTGTATGTTCCGTCACCGGTGTATTGTACCGATAATGCAGCGATGATAGGGGCGGCGGCTTATTACGAATATACAGCAGGAGTGAGACACGGATATGATCTGAATGCCGTGCCCAATCTTTCATTATGAATAAGAAACAGGCTTTTTTGAACGGGCTCAGGGACGGCATACCTATAGGCCTGGGTTATTATGCGGTTGCCTTTTCACTGGGGATCATAGCGAGAAAGGCGGGGCTTAATGCGATAGAGGGATTCTTCAACTCGCTGTTGGCGCGGGCATCTGCCGGAGAGTATGCCGGGCTGACCATGATACTTACGCATGCGACCATAGTGGAGACTTTCCTGGTGTCGTTCATCACGAACGCGAGATATATGCTGATGACCACGGCGCTTTCCCAGAGATTCTCCACGGACACCTCGGTATTCAAAAGGATAGCGGTCGCTTTCTGCATGACCGATGAGATATTCGGCGCGACCATCGCCAGGCCGGGTTATGTGATACCGCAGTATACGTATGGACTGACAGCCATAGCAGCTCCGCTCTGGGGACTGGGCACTGCATCGGGTATCATAGCGGGCGGGATCATGCCTGCGCGCGCAGTCAGTGCTCTGTCGGTGGCTCTCTACGGCATGTTCATCGCTATCATCATACCTCCCGCGAGGCGTGAGAGACCCGTACTCATATGTGTGATCGTCAGCTTCCTGTTAAGCTATCTGTGTTCGGACAGCTGTGCATTGCCCATCCCGTATGTGCAGGAGATTTCGACCGGGACCAGGACTATCATCCTGACTGTGCTCATATCGGCGGTTGCAGCTCTGGTTGCGCCTGTAAAAGAGGAGGACCCGGAGGATGCATAAGTATATCTACATGCTGATAGTTATCGTGACCATCGCACTCATCCGTGTTCTGCCCGTTACACTGATCCGAAAGAAAATAGACAACAGATTTATCCGATCGTTTCTATATTATGTGCCATATGTGACGCTGGCGGTGATGACTTTTCCCGCGATCATGGAGGCGACGGAGTCACCCGTGGCCGGCGCGGTTGCGTTGGTGTGCGGCATAGTGGCGGCATGGCTCGGACTCGGACTTTTTCCCGTATCGATCATCTGCTGCCTGGTGGTGTTTGTGCTGGAGTTTATATTGTAGGCAGGTGTAACGCACGAGCCGGAGTTCATATTGTAGGCGGGCGTAACACCGGAGCCTGATGTGGGTTTTGCGAAAGGAATCCTTTATGTATACGGTAGCTGTGGTGCTTGCGGGCGGGAGCGGATCCCGCATGGGCACTCAGATAAAAAAACAATATCTCGATCTCGGTGGTCATCCGCTCATATGGTACAGCCTGAAAGCTTTCCAGGAGAGTGATGTCGATGAGATAGTTCTGGTCGGTGCAGCCGATGACCTCGATGAAGTCCGTGCGACTTATGCGCCCGCTTTTGATAAGATCAGCAAGGTTGTCCCGGGAGGACGCGAGAGATATCATTCGGTATATGCCGGGCTGTGTGCGATAGATGTGTGCGACTGTGTACTCATACACGACGGGGCACGACCTTTTGTATCGGCGGAGATCGTCGACAGATGTCTGAAGACTCTCGAGAAAGAGAATGCATGCGTGGCTGCGATGCCGTCCAAGGATACCGTCAAGATAGTTGATGACTCCGGTTATGCCGTATCGACACCGGACAGAACTCATGTATGGAATGTGCAGACACCCCAGTGCTTCAGATTCTCTGTGGTGAAAAAGGCGTATGATGCTCTGATCACCGCTGAACGGGAAGGAACACTCGGAGATGTTCATGTGACTGACGACGCGATGGTGGTGGAGATGTTTACCGATGCCCGTGTCCGCATGATCGAGGGTTCATATGACAATATCAAGATCACGACACCCGAGGATATGACAGTCGGCGCCGCGATCCTGAACAAGGCCTTGACATTAAAGTGAGTCCTTTGATATAATCGTTGACCGTAGCAATCCTATCCGACAAAAGTCTGTTTTTGCCGGAATAGGATACACAACGAAGCGCCACGAGGAGAGATATCGAAGTGGTCATAACGAGGCGGTCTTGAAAACCGTTTGTCCGCAAGGGCACGTGGGTTCGAATCCCACTCTCTCCGCTCATCGAACTTTTAATTTCATATTGATAGTTTCGGTTCTGGGTAGAAGTCGGCCTTTTGCCCACCGACGAAAGCCTGCTTTCGTCGGAAAAGGAATCGCGGCGAACATTTAGGAGCCCTGAACGTAGTGACGGGCGACAGGTGTGAGCCGGCGATGACGCCGGGAGAAGTACCCAAGCTGGCCGAAGGGGCTCCCCTGGAAAGGGAGTAGGTCGTTAATAGCGGCGCGAGGGTTCAAATCCCTCCTTCTCCGTTCTATGTTTGTTTACAGAAGAAAAGCACAATATCATGAAACAGATCAGATGGGCATCATTCATCACTCCAATTATGTGAAGTGGATGGAGGAGGCTCGTATTGATTTTATGGACAGTATCGGACTCAGTTATCATGAGATGGAGAAGATGGGAGTCTCATCTCCCGTAGTCAGCCTGAGCGTGGAGTACAAGAAGCAGGTTGAGTTCGAGGATAAGATCGAGATCCGCCTGTCTGTCATCCAGTACAACGGAGCCGTACTCGAACTTGAGTATGAGTTCTACAATCTCACCAAAGATGAGATATGCACGACCGCGACATCCAAGCATTGTTTCATTCATGACAACAGGATCGTTTCTCTTAAGAAAGAACTCCCCAAACTGGATGCGGATCTCAAGCAGATCATTGAGTGAGATTCCTGCTTATTTAAATACGAGTGATATGCTTAAAACTCGTTGACAATGTATATTTGGCGATATTACAATAATAGGGCTCACCCTTTTCGGGCGAGTCCTGTTTTTATTTTTTAATAAATATACAAAATTTGTTCTTGACGTAGCTGATCTGTGGTGTTATCTTAATGTAGTTGCGTCTGAGGACGCTGAACCTTGAAAAAGTTATCAGATAAATCTGATGATCAAACAGCAGTGCGATCTCTGAAAATTCTAAAAGAATTTTTGAGAAACAAAACCTAAAGCAGTAAAAAAGGAAACAAGCCAGAAATGTCTTGTAACCGGACAAACTTAAACTTATATCGAGAGTTTGATCCTGGCTCAG
>JAFSTN010000028.1 GCA_017450485.1 Lachnospiraceae bacterium | reverse complement strand
TGTTCCAAGAATGAAATCAGTCAGATCTTTACTGTCGCTATAAAGATCCACCATGAGTCTATCAAGGTTCTTGATGAAATCCTCCGTAATGTAGCGTATAATCTTTTCCATAAAGAACATCCTCCTAAGTAAAGTTTTTTTTATTCCAATTCAAAACCTTACCACAAGAAGGATGTTCTTTTCTGTTTAGATTTAATTGTCTAAAATTTCCGAGGAAACTTTTACGCTAGCTCAGCAGAAATATCGTTGTCTGATATAGCAGAAGCTGACCGGACCTTCTTTATCGGGAGTACAGGTTATTACCCTCAGAGTCTATAACAACTATAACGGGGAAATCCGCAACCTCCAATTTGCGGACTGCCTCAGTACCCAGATCATCGTACGCTATAACTTCGGATGACTTGATCGCTTTGGACAGAAGCGCTCCCGCTCCGCCTACGGCTGCAAAGTACACTGCACCGTTTCTGATTATCGCTTCGATCACTTCCGGAGATCTCTTTCCTTTTCCTATCATGCCCTTCAGCCCGAGATCCAGCAGGCGTGGCGTATACTTGTCCATACGGCTGGCTGTGGTAGGGCCGGCGCTGCCGATCACTCTGCCTTCTCTGGCAGGGGACGGCCCCATATAATACACTACATTATCTTTGAGATCGAACGGAAGATCATCTCCGCGGTCGAGTGTTTCATCCATGCGTTTATGCGCTGCATCTCTGGCCACATATATCGTACCGCTTATATAGCAATAGTCACCGGCATGCAGATCTCGTGCGGCTTCTTCAGTTATAGGCGTGTTAATATGCCTCTCCATATCTGTCTCCAAATACCCCCGTCACTATATATAGTAATCGTAAATGAGTTTCTTCTATATATAGAAGAAACAGATTCAAACTCCGTCGTATACGTCAGATCACTACACTGATATGCCTGTTCACATGGCAGCATATATTAACCGCTACGGGAAGCCCGGCTATGTGTGTCGGATATGTATTGATGTTTACTCCCAATGCGGTTATCCGTCCTCCCAGCCCACCGGGGCCGATACCGGTATCATTGATCATATCCAATATCCTCGCCTCCAGATCGGCAACCCACGGAATATCCGAATGGCTTCCCACAGGTCTGGTAAGAGCCTGCTTGGCCATCAATGCGCATTTCTCAAACGTACCGCCTATACCAACTCCTATCACCATAGGCGGGCAGGCATTGGGGCCGGCATCCTTCACCGCTGTAAGTATCGCATTCTCTATGCCCGGCATACCATCGGCAGGCTTCAGCATAAAGACACGGCTCATATTCTCGGAACCGAATCCCTTGGGTGCCAAAGTAATCCTGACCTGATCTCCGGGCACCAGGCTGTAATGTATGACCGCAGGGGTATTATCCCCGGTATTGATTCTCTCATACGGATCCGATACTACGGATTTGCGCAGATAACCATTGGTATATCCCGCGCGGACTCCGGCATTCACGGCTTCTTCGATATTTCCTCCCGTCAGATGTACATCCTGACCGACCTCAAGGAATACAACTGCCATTCCGGTATCCTGGCAGATCGGTATCATGTCTTCGCCGGCGATCTTCAGATTATCCCGAAGCTGACCCAGTATCTGTCTGCCCAGTTCACTCTCTTCCGACGACTCTGCGGTCTTCAGGGCTGTCTTCATGTCATCGCTCAGGAAATGGTTCACCTCGATGCACATTTTCTCTATATGCTCAGTGATCGTATTTACGGATATCTCACGCATATTAATTCTCTTCCCTTATTATCCGTGCTGTTTCCTGTAATTCTTCCTGAGACGGTTCCCCGGGTGTCCAGCCGATCTTCTGGCCATCGTTCTCATATCTGGGGATCAGATGCATATGAAAGTGGAAGACAGTCTGTCCGGCTATCTCTCCGTTATTCTGAACCACGTTGAAGCCGTCACATCCAAGTGCAGACTTCATCCGGCCGGCCATCTTTTTAGCCAGTCTGAATACCTCTCCTGCCTTGTCATCGGGCAGCTCATATATATCTGCATAATGCTCCTTAGGCAGAATAAGTGCATGTCCTCTGGCCGCCGGTCCCAGATCGAGGATCACACGATATGAATCATCCTCATATACAGTGTTGGAGGGAATCTCTCCGGCAGCTATCTTACAGAAAATGCAATCATCCTTCATAACAACCTCCTATAATCCAAACGGGAACAGCACATCAAGATTCCTCAGAAGCTGATGTGCTCCCCTGACAGTCATGTCTCCGCCCATAAATGCCCGCTGGAACGTCATCCTGCCGGATACTATCTCATTCATGCAGTCCACGGTCATCTGAAGCTCTACATCGTACCTCTCGACATCCTTGTAAAAGCAATCCATCTCTCCGTCCTTGATCGCCAGTGTGAGCGGCTGACCATTACCCATGGATATCTTGTAGCATCCTTCCATACCCGCCTGAGGCTGGTATGCCTGCTTAAAATCATTGATAAACTGATTGTCCTCATCATCCTCTTCGGAACTCATCTTGTCCCTGAAGTACATGGCAAGCTCCTGTATGTCCTCCTTCTGACGCTGTACATACATCTCATCGGATGCATATCTGGACAGCTGCTCTGTCTCCTGAGGAGTGAGATCTATATTCTGGGTAATGGATATCTTCTGCTTAACAGCATGATTGCTGGCGGGAAGTGAAGGCATATGCTGGTTTATGGTCCTGTACAGCCCTTCGGCGGCACGTTCGATGACGCTGATGTAATCAGGATTATTCTCTATTACCGTCGAGTCCAGTATATATCCACATATGCCGTTGCACGGAATACCACCCAGGATCTCCCATGCCTCCGACAGGTGGAGCTTACCCTCTCGCTCTCCGTATGTCGTGGCCATTACGACCGGGCACATATATATCTTGGAAATCAATTCCTTATCGCCATACAGCCAGCAAGCATCCAGAAACTGTTGCATATATCCGCCTATGCCATGCCACTCTACGGTCGTAGCCAGGATAATACCATCCGCATTCTTAAGCGTTTGAGGCAGCGTCGTGATGCTGTTCTTGAGCTCATACAGGTGATATGTCTCGACATTGACTCTCAGTTCCTCGAGAACCTCCTGCATCTTGCCCACACAGAACAGGGTAGGATCATCCATCATCCCTCTGCCGCCATAGTATATATTGATCTGCATATGACCTCCGAAATGTGTATTTCTTACCTCTCGTAAGTATACCATATCCTAAGGCAAAACACACATCCTGCCGATCACATCCTCCCCGCTGTCATAGCTGTCAAACAGAACGCAGACAGTAGTTCAGACTGCCGAATCTGATCTCATCTCCCACCTCGATGATACGCTGCTCATTCGGATTCATTCTTATCCCGTTTAAGAATAGGCCGTTAGTCGAGTTCAGATCTGACAGGACGAGCTCATCCCCGCTTTTGTCGATCCTCGCATGCATTCTGCTCACGGACGGATGATCAATGCTGTGATCCACATATCCGGCCAGTTTCCCTATTGTACACGGAAAACTGCTGAGCTCTATGTGCTGTTTGTTTTTTCTGTCCAATGCATACAGTTTATAGTTTCCGCTCTTCCCTTTTTCATCAAAAAAGACAGTCTGACCCGGTTCTTCGTCTTCCTCCGGCTCCGCTCCCTCTGCGGTCACCGGGAATGATCTACGTCGCTCTGACGGTTGCGGCGGAGCGGAAATGAAATCCTGCATATGCACGGAAGGCATTACCATATGATCAAATACCGGATCCTCGGTTTCCGTTTTAAGCTCCCGTTTCATACTGCGATATCCGACGCCGGGTTTTAGTTTTCGCTTCAATATGATCACTGATCCGCCAACCGCTGCCAGAAATGCAACCCCTGCACCTGCCAGTAAAATATACATTTCATCACCTTCCAGATAAACGAACATATATATCACTGCGCATGCAATTATCCCGGCTATTCCGGCCGCCGTAAGCAGCCATGGTGCATAGACGCCTATCGCATTTCCGTTATCGGAGACTATTTCGGACTCGCTCCCTGCTTCAGTTCCGGCGGAGCCGGCCATTCCCTCATATACCGAATCATATACAGATTCAGGCCCGGTACTGTCTTCATAACAATCTCCGACCGAAACTCCGGATATTCCCTCTGCATAACCCGGGTCACCTTTTACCGGCTCTTCTTGTCCCTGACATTCCTCTGACATCAGAACTACGTCCCACACGTCTGCTCCGCCTTTGTCAAACTGATCATAAACTCTGTAGACCAGATCCGACGCCAAACTGTCATCCGGCGAAACACGGTCCAGAAGATAATCCATAAACCTGGAGATTCCCTCCAGAGAATCCGATATCTCCGTGGATACGTTGTATAGAAAGGAATACCTGTTTCCGGAGCAGTTATAATATATCAGGTCAGGATCCAGGCATATTCTGCGGGGATCAAGCAAATATCGGTCAACTTCTTCACATGCGCCCCTGATAGCACCAAACAATAACCGGATATCGTCCTTATCTAAATATCTGCTCCCATACATCTGCTTGAGAGTCAATTTGGAAGTAATGTCATAATAGTTAAACTCCTTTCCGTCGACAGACCTTTTTCTGGATGGAAGAAGATATTCCATCCTGTGATCGGCCAGCATCTTCTGTTGAAAGTCAACCGCCGCATCCTCTTCTGTTTTACATATCACCATATAATTACGGTGTTGTTCCTTATAGTAACTAACATCCATCACGAACCTCCGTCTAATACCCTTCCTGCGGATCTGAACAATCGGATCCTTTTGGTAAATGAATAGTAATCCACATGTACTTCATCCGATATATGCCAGTTGGATGAAGGTATCATCCCGGCATGGTAAACCAGCGGATGCCTGACCGTAAGAGATGATCTCACTCTAACCTGTGTCCCTGTCACTTCTCCCGTTGCATCTACACTGCCGGTACCCATGTACTTGTTTCCATACTGTCCCCGCATATGGGAATTCAGCCATTCCGTACGGTCTTCTCTCGTTTTGATGATCGAGCCGGCCTGACTGGCCAGCATGTAATTATCCTGAAACAGCAGACACCGATCGTACTCGAAATACCCCAGATAAATGATCCATACTATAATAAAAACCACCCACGGAACTATAAATGAAGCCTCGACCGTCATATATCCATAACAACCCTTTCTATGCAAACACAAAAGCGATCACCCCCATACCGGCTGTAATAAACGGCACAAACGGAATACGGGTGTGCAATCCCGCCTTACGAAATGCCAATAATCCTCCGGAAAAAAGGCAGCTCAGTATCAGTGCTCCTGTCAACATATATGCACACTTCTCAATTCCCAGAGCCAACCCGATCTCGGCAACGAGAATGCCATCTCCCAGTCCGATCTTTCCTTCCGTTATAACAGACAATCCCATCAATACCAGCCCCGGGATCGCAGACATCAGAACCTCCGACCACACAAGATCGTTTTCCTTGAAACAAACCAAAGACAGTACGGAATATACAAATACGATCACAAAACCGCATATGGGAATCCGCCGGCTTTTGATATCAAATACACTCAATACGGCAAATATCAATATTCCGACTACCAGCCACCACACACCGAACATGCTCCTCTCCCTCCTGCTTCGGACAAGTGTATAGCCTGTATATCCCTTCGTATTCCGGAGCAATACAGATCACTGTGAAACCTGTTACCGTAATCCGTTATATAGACGCTGCCAATACCGGCTCCCGCTCCGCAGAGCTCGCAGGCATGATAAATCTCCCCATCTTTACTCCGCAGGTTACTGACCGAACCTGCCGATACACTTCGGGTACTGGGATTCAGATATCTGCAGCTGACATCCCTGTGATATACGGTTCCGGTTCTGGTAACATACACAATCGGATCTTCTTCGGTATCGGATGATGAACAGACAGCTCCGTCATATCCCACCCAGGCATGGCCATAGTATGATGTTCCGAGCCTGTAGGTCCTGATTCCCATCTTTACCGGGAACTTAAGGCCATATGTGACTGACAGTCTGACTATGCCTCCCTCAGACATCACGGACGAACCCAGATAACTGAGCCCGGCACGTCCGCCGGTGATTCCGCCCCTGCGATCCATTGTATCTCCCAGATGGCCGGCTACAGACGATATCGCATATACCGTGGATCCGATCCCGGCAGGGACACCTTCACCCGCACCATGCTCAATGGCATATCCGTAGCTGCATATCGCATTGCCGGTCTCATGCAACGCGGCCGTTATCCTGCTGGAAGTCTCTACTACCTGTATCCCAAAAAGCAGATTGAGTACGCATAATATAAAAAACGGAACCACCAATGCGGCTTCTACCGTCATGGAGCCTGCGGCACCCGATGAAACTCTCCTGTTATTCGATCTGTTCATAATCACATATCCCATCCCCTACGTCTTTCCTTGTCCGGAGAATAAACGAATCTCATGCTTAGTAAACCATTAACTACGGGAAAAAGGATCCTCCACAGAAGAGCCTCATCGGATGCCGCCCCATCTATGCATAGTAATAACCGCTTCTCCTTATCACTTCGGCATTATGCCCATGACCGGATCCGGTCACTATATCAACCAGAAAGCTTTGCATACAATAATCCATTTTGAAATTCCCGTTTCCGGGTGTCAGTCTTACATCCATTTCCATAATGTCCAGAGATCTGGGCAGCACTCCGCCAAAGTCGGTGATCAATAGCATCGTCTTAAGATACTCTCCGTATTTTGCGCCTTCCTGTCCCGGATAACTGTGTATTACACTTTTGGGATGGAACAGACCGGTAATGGGTGTGTGCCATGTATCCGCAGTCTTAACTACGGGAACGCCGTCTCCGTCCAAAAGGATTCTTACATCCTGCAAAGCTTCAACATACGCCCATGCCAGCAGGATCGCCCATTTGACAGGCTCCGCCAACTCAGGCATCATGATCACCGCTGCCAATGACAGCGCCATCGCTTCCGCTTCTTCTATTTTGGAGACATCCGTACACAGGTATGTAAAATTGGCTCCCTCCCGCCATAGCGAAAGTGTTCTGCACACCGCTTCGAGATTATCCCAGTCGGAATCATTCCCCTTGATCACATATTCAATCTCATATGACAGAAGGGATCCTTCTTTTGGATTCTTATAGTACCCGCACTTATTAAACAGATACTCATCATATGTGAGCGGACCTGCCCTGCGTCCCATACTCCGCTCCTCTTCGCTGATCCCATACCCTGAGATCAATGATCTGTGTGACAGGTATGCCGATAACTCCGTTTTGGCGCGGGATATGGACGATGTATCATCCAAAACCAGGCCAAGTATCCCTGCGTTTCTGATGGACTCCACATTATCTGCCGGATTATTGAGCGGAATCTCTTCAATTTCGCCGTTTTCATTTGCATATTCAGGCAGCCCTATGGAATCGATCTCTGCCTGTACTTCACTTCTGCGACCCTCGGTATCATATTCAAATCCTCCCCCGGCCATATCCGCAGTCAGATCGTCTATACCGCTTATCAATACTCCCTTCAGGGTAGTATCCATATAATCCGCCACTTGCCTCAGAACCGCTTCCGCATTATTATCAGTTGCCAGTGCATACTCCAAAATGTCTGCACTCACCAGCTTCATCTTAAGCAGATTTCTGGAAAACGCCGGCGTGGATTCATCCAGATTCTGGAGCAGATAATGTGCCAACCTGGCTCTCACGGCTTCTATCCCACCTGCGCCGCCACAGTAAGTTGTATCCACAAACAGCAGATCATACTGCTCAAACAGTTCCTTATTGAATTCGGATAAAACGGAATTAATACCGACATCCGCCGCACATAGGGCACTTAACCTGGTCGCATTGATCCTCGCACCCTCAACAAGTGTGAGGATCAATGACAACAGAACAGCCAATGTCAGCGAAAGATATACCGTCAGGTAACCGCGTCTCATGACATAACCGCATCGGAATCAGATGAGATCTTGTTCATGATCGATTCGACAATGGCTCTGATCTGCTTTTTGAATATAAGAACCAGCCCGATCAACACAACGATAATAAGAATGACCTCAACCGTTCCCATTCCATCCTCCATAGCTGCCAGCTCATCCGGTCCATAGAGACCGGATAATCCGTCCCTTATCCTTTCCCTGATCTTTTGAATTGTGTTTTTGATCCTTTCTTTCATAATTAACCTCCTTTTTATGATGAAAAAGACATATATGCAGGTACCATGATTATTATCATGACCACCGTCAGCATCATTACCATCGGAAGAAGCATCTTGGTCGAAGCTTCTTCCCCCAGCTTACGGGCTTCATTCTTTCGAAGTGCAAAAGCATCCTCCGATTCCTCCTTAAGCATTGCCATGAGATCCGTACTTCCTTTTTTCATGTTCTGTATGAGCAATGCTCCGAACCGCATATATTCACGTGTTCCGCAACGCTTCGAAAAGTGCTCGATCACCTCGGATTCGGAGATCCCCACTTCCAGCTCATGTGCCGCGATCAGAAGCTCCTTATCCAGATATGACCTGTTTCCGGATTCAATGCTTCCCGCCTTCTTACCCAGTCTGAGAAGACAGTTCCTGACACTCATCCCGGCACCCAAATACAGCGTGAGCTGCGATACAAATGCGGGATACTCAATGAGAAGTTCCCGGGATCTGACCTTAAGCCGGCTGTTGATCTCGGATTCCTTAAAGGGGATCAGTATGATGCAGACCATAATAACTCCCATTAATATCAGCGGACTCATGTCATCAATCTCTTCTTCCCAGGTAACCGTTCCAAAGGAAAACGCTGTCGGCAGCGTGAGTCTGTCTGAGGACTCACTCTCCTTATCTGCGGCAGCTACCGCTTCGGCCAGCTCCTCGGCGATGGACTCCTCTGCTGTAAGCTCCTGCGGACATATCCGGAGATCCCTGACTATATACCAATGATCCTTTCTATATGAACAATCCCCGGTCACAGTGACTATCCTTGGTTCTGTAAGCTCTTCATTATGGATCACCCCGTCATAATCCAGAAGTTCATAATCACTGCTGGTCCAGCTGATCGAAAACGGATAACCGTCTACGTTTTTTATCAGATCTACCGGGTACAGAATATGATCCGGTCGGTCATTATTTCCCAGCAGCAAGACGTCAACCTTCGGAGACAGCTCATTAAACAACCTGTCCGCCTGTTCCCGTGAATATACCTGTGCGGGAACACTGATCTGCATGGGATATTCATCATACGAATCATCCACTGCAACCCCGGCGGACAGATCCGCGTCTACATTCATACCGCCGTATGTACTCCTGTAGATAACGTCTCCGTCCTGAAGAACCCGCTGATCGGCGGACATCCACGATACCGCCAGACATATCATGCATCCAACACCCATTATCAACATGACAGTCGAGATGATCTCTATACGGTACGTATCCAGCCTCCGGTCCGGCGTATCACCGGGATACAGTGTCTGCAAGTTAGTCAGAAGTTTCCGATTCCTTATACTCTTCCCCGCCACTACCGAACGCCCAGTATTCTTTTGGCTGAGTACCCTCTTCCACCACATGTAGATCAGAACGGCTGGGGCCAGAAAAGCCCTCGAATAGCCTGTTTCTACCGGCGGAACATTCACCTTTGATACCTTTGCACGCAGCCAAACTATTATTAAAGTGGCTAAGAGCAAGATGTAAATAAGACTCATCTCTCTTCTCCTAACTTTCCGATTCAAATGCGTATATCCACCAATCTCTGAGAGATCAGATACGCCGAAACATATATGGCCAGGCAAACCGTCATAATTGATATGCCGGCCACGTTATGATACAGATCATCAAAAAACCCAGCTGATGAGATATCCATATACAGGATCATGAAAAAAGGAACCAGACTCATCACATTGGATTCCATTCTTCTTGAACTGATCATCACCGCTATCTCCTGCTCAACATCAGCCTTTTGATCTATCATTCCCGCGGTCATCTCTATGGTTTCGGTGAGGTTACCGCCACTTCTCTTGGCGATGGCAAAAACCTCTCCGAACTGTCTGATATCATCAACTCCGCTGCGCGCTCCCAGATCAAGCAACATCTGTTCCAGAACAAGATTGTTGTCCAGGCCGCGACGGATATGATCCAGCTCTCTGACTATGATCCCTCTGCTTCCATACAGAAGCGTCATATCCCGCCATGCCTCCCTGAAGGCGTTTTCAATGGAATATCCCGCCTTTTGATTTGCGGAGATCGAAGATACTGCGTCTTTAAACTGCAGCCCCAGTTCACTGCGTCTTCTCCGGCCGTATTCTTTCCTCCTGTATCTGAGAAATACAGGAATAAACATCGCAGCCAATGCCGATACGATATATGAATCATAGAAAAAATGTCCTATAGCCCAAGCCAGTATCAGACCTATAAGAAGGTTCAGTACAAACTCAGATGCGGTGAATCTGTAGTTTTTGTAATCAATCTTTTTCTCTTCACCGGTATATGCCTGCAGAATAGAGCTTATCCCTGCAGATAAGTTCGTTTTCTTTAAAGAGTTCTCCGATGATCCTTCCCTGTTCATTAACTCCGGTCTCCTTGAATCTGTATAAGATATTCCTTCCTATTTCATCTGTTCCGTTGTCTATGATTTCCGTGATTTCCAATACCCTGCGCGATCTGTCTCTGAGCCTTCCGAGGTGTACTACTACATCTATGCCGGAAGCTATCTGTCTTCTGATCGCGCTCAGCGGGAGTTCCATGCCCATAAGGATCATGTTTTCCAGTCGCGACAGCATATCCTTGCAGCTGTTGGCATGTCCTGTGGACATAGAACCGTCATGTCCCGTGTTCATAGCCTGCATCATATCGAATGCTTCACCGCCTCTGACCTCGCCTACTATGACTCTGTCGGGACGCATGCGCAGGCTGGATTTGATCAGGTCTCTTATCGAGATTTCACGGCACCCTTCCACATTTGCATTTCTTGTTTCCAGCTTCACCAGGTTGGGCAGGCCCAATATCTGCAATTCCGCATTATCCTCGATCGTGATGATTCGCTCATCTCGCGGGATATACGCCGATAGGGCATTCAGAAAAGTGGTTTTACCCGAGCCCGTTCCGCCGCTTATGAAGATGTTGTACCTGGCTCTGACGAGATCGGCGAGTTCCCCGGCTATATCTCCGCCAAGCGACCCGAATCTGATCAGATCATCCATGGAGATGGGCTTATCCGGAAATCTGCGGATCGTAACTATCGGACCGTTTAGAGCCACCGGAGCCAGAACTATATTGACCCGGGATCCGTTTTCCAGCCTCGCATCCACTATGGGATTTGCTTCGTTGACCACTCTGTTGCATCCTGATACGATCTGCTGGATGACATCCTCAAGCTTCTCCCGGCTTTCGAACTGCATCGGATATCTCATGAGTCTTCCCGATTTTTCGATGAAGATCGTATCCGGCCCGTTGATCATGATCTCCGTGACTGTCGAGTCATCAACCAGCTCCTGGAGAATATCCAGCTTCCTTAAGGCGTGGAACAGCTTCTTTCGTAACTGTTCCCTGTCTGACACTGCCAGTCTGCGAACCCTCTGATCCGCTATGATCATCCCGTCGATCAGTTCGTACAGTTCCTCATCGGTGGTATCCTTTGAATAGTCGATCCGATCTATCAGGGCTGATTGCAGTTCCTTTTTCAGCTGTATCATGTCGTTGTCTTCAGTTTTCCGATCCATACACGTCATCGTTGATCACCGCTCTTACATATCCTGCCAGTTCACTGTGCGTGAGCATATCCGGTCTGGTTGGAATATCCGTCATTTCAGGCAGTTTAAACTTCAATGTCTTGCCTACTATGTCCGCTCTGGAGTGCTCTACCATCCATTGTTCATACTGTGTCAGTTTGGCAGATGAAACCGCATCATCTCTGACCAGTGTGTATATCCGGTCACAATACTCCAAAACCTCCAAAACTCCGCTCATCGAATCGGTCAGGTCCAGGATCAGGTACTCATAATCTGTTGCTTTCTCCATCTCCTTCATAAGCTCTACCCATCTTTGCCCGTTCCGGTCATAGGTTTCATAGCAGGAGCCGGCAGGCGGCAGTATATCCAGGTCCCCGATGCGATGTACCAGAAGCGAGATCCGAAGTGTAAGCTTTTCTCTTTCGCAGTCGAAATAATAAAGCAGATCCGTTATGTTGTTTTTGAATTCCATATTGAACCACCCGGAGAACCCCGAATAATTCTCGAAGTTCATATAGAGTGTTTTGTGTTCTGCCCCCAGCATCTGACCCAAAGCCAGCGAAAAGCTGGTCTGCAGACATCTTCGTATCGGAGAATAGATACCTATGACCTTCCACCTGGAGGTACGAAGCCGCATTTCGGAAGAATTGTGCACATTCTCCGGAAGAACCTTAAGCACCGATTCCATAAGCTCTTCACGACTTTGAAACCTGTTGATCAGTATCGCCCTCTCCTCTACGAAGTCCGGATTTTCCCTCAGCAGTATAAGAGTCACCGGAAGCGCCTGCAAAAGATCGGAATCATAAGCTGATTCACTGATGATCGCGGTATCGACATCATGCGCCGCCAAATATTCACATAACGCCGAACTGCTGGTAAACGTCGATATATTGAAATGTCCATACAGTGCCTGATCCAGAGCACCGCTCAGATTCAGCGCGTAGTTGGGATCAAGATCACATACAGCAATCGTCTTTTCATTCATAGTCTGAAATAACCTCCTGAACTCATTACCGTTCCGATAAGGATCGGTATAGTGAAGTGGATCTGATGCTGCTTAAATCCATCTCCTGTCACTGAAGCCGGAAAGTCATACATAAGCAGTTTCCCTGCTTTCGATACGGCCTCTATATACGATTTCATGACTCTCAACCGTCCGATCAACGTACCTGTGGCTATCATCCTGACCAGTCCGATACATGCCCCGGCGACAAAGGACAGAAATACTGAATACAGTGCATCGGTAAAGGTCATATATGCGGGCAGTATCATGATCAGTTTGATGTCCCCGGCCCCCAGAGTTCCTATCATGAACAGCGGGTAAAGGATCATCAGAAGCCCCACACTGCAGATCAGTGCCGTCAGCCCCTCTCTGACCGATGCGTGGTAAACCAGCCACGCCTGAGATAACAGCATCCCGAAGCCGGTAAGCTCCCTCGGGATACGCCCGCTATACACATCGCATATCGCAGCGAATGAGAGTATAACGAGACAAAGAAACACAACATTTCCTCTCAAAAATATAAAAATTGTTGATTGCGGACCGGATGTAAATTGGTCCTTCTGACCGGTCGTGGAAGAAACCGGAAAGATATGTACCTATCGGTACATTTATTCTCGATGCGATGCATCGAATCGGTGTGAAATGCATATTACACGCGGTCAAAAAATAATGCAACCCCTTTTTGAAAAAAAATCACTCCGCATGTCTGATTTGTAAAATACTTACAAAACTTACAAAAAACACATAAATCAAAAAAGCTTCGAGCGCTTATAAATACAGCGTTCGAAGCTTGTCAAAAGTAATTAATAACAACTCACATCTTTCTTAACTTAAAAAGAAAACCCGTCATACAGTGCCACATGATCATAGATGCATCTCCATGAACTCCATGCATCCGCGGTCACACATATATATCTTTTTCCTTCGTTCGAGATCTGATAGCTGGCTCCGCAGCAACCGCTCTCTTTGACGAAACCGGTCTTCGCACAGATGACTTCTCCGTGGGTATCCTTGTCCTCGATCCTGCGCAGGAACCAGTTGGATATCTCGATTCCCTCGGGATGCTCATCGGTACACGATGTCGTATATATATGCGCACTCATGATCTCTTTGGCCAGATCATTTTCCACGGCGGCTTTCATGATCATCGCCATGTCGGTCAGTGTACAATAGTGATCGTCGTCATATATCCCCACACAGTTCGTGAAGTGCGCCGTATCCGACAGGCCGAGTTCTTCGAGCTTATCGTTCATCAGCTCCACGAATCGTTCTTCACTCCCGGCTACATACTCAGCGAGTGCGAGTGCGGCATCCGCGCCGGAGGGCAGTATCGTGCCGTACATCAGGTCCCTGACAGTCACTTTTTCCCCGAGGGCAAATCCCACTGCAGAGCAGTCATGACTGTATGCGAAGTCGGTTATGGATATATCTATCAGAAACTGGTCATCCAGATCGGTCACATGCTCCGCTGCGACCAGCACGGTGAGTATCTTGGTCATGGATGCCGGATAGATCCGCGTATTGCCGTCTCTGGAGGCCAGTACCGTACCATCATCGGCATTGATCAATACGGCATAAGTGCTCATCACTTCTTCGGGCACTGCAGCAGCCTCAGCCATTCCGCTCACTTCATATCCGGAGAAAAACAGATCCCTTTCTTCGGAATAATCTTCCGCATAGGGGCCGTATTCGGCATCCGGAAGTGTTTCCTCACTCTCTCCGGTGTTTTCATTCCCGGAGCTGTCCTCTCCGTCCGTCTCTGTCTGCTCAGGCTCCACGGGCTCATCTGTGAAAGCCTCGACTGCTTCGGCCGATTCCGGAGAAACGGATGCGGGCCGATGTATATAGATCACGACAGCCACGATGATCACTGCCACCACTGCCGCCGATACAGCGATCAGATACGGCATCAGCCGCCTGAGCCTCAGCTGTCTCTCTTTGGCAAGCCGCATGGCCTGAAGCCGGGATTCCCTGTCAAAGCGCATCTCTGCCTCCGACTCATATCTGTCCAGGATTTCGTCTTCTGTATTATCCATTTATCCGTACGAGCATCTACCGGCAAGCCGTGCGCAAACGCTCAATGATCTCCTTTAATGTATCTGTCACCCGGTCGACTTCATCGGGAGTATTATGTTCGGACAGGGTGAATCTGACAGCGCCTCGTGCCGTAGCTTCATCCAGTCCTATCGCAGTAAGGACATGCGACGGATCTATGGCTCCGGTGGAGCATGCCGAACCGCTTGATGCACATATCCCCGCGCGATCCAGCAGGATGAGAAGAGTCTCACCCTCTATCCCTTTAAATGAGATGTTTACATTGCCCGGAAGCCTGTTGTCATGGTCACCGTTGAGTACACTGTCCGGTATTTCCGCGAGTATGCGTGATATCATCCTGTCACGGAGCCGGGTGACCTTCTCCGCGTTGTGATCCAGATTATCCGTGGCGATACGTACTGCCTCGGCGAAGCCGATCACACCGGGCACATTTACGGTTCCCGCACGTCTCCCTCTCTCCTGCGCCCCTCCGTGAATAAAGGGATAGGCAGGTACTCCCTTCCGGATATAGAGCATCCCCACTCCTTTGGGGCCTCCAAGCTTATGGGCACTGGCTGACATCATATCAGCATTCAATATATTCATATCGATCGGGATATGTCCAAGTGCCTGCACGGCATCTGTGTGAAACAGCACTTTTTTCTCCCGTAACAGCTGTCCGATCTCCGACACGGGTTCTATCGTACCTGTCTCGTTGTTGGCATACATAACGGAGACCATGACAGTCTCCGGGCACAGATTCTCCGTCACCTTCCGCGGATCGACCAGACCTGTGCCGGATACAGGCAGATAAGTGACTTTCACGCCCAGTTTTTCCAGACGTTTACATGTATTGATGACCGCATGGTGTTCGATCTGTGAGGTGATGATATGGCAGTCCTTAAATCCGCGTGCTTCACATACCGAGAACAGGGCCCAGTTATCCGATTCGCTCCCTCCGGATGTGAAATATATCTCCTCGGGAAGTGCTCCTATTCTTTCGGCGATCGCCGCCCTGGCCGTACTGACGGCTTTCGCGGCCTGTGATGCCGGGCGGTATATCGCGGAAGGGTTTGCATACGACTCCTCCATATACGGCTGCATCGCCTGTATAACCTCGGGATAAACCGGGGTAGTCGCCGCATGATCCATATAGATCACATTGTTTATATCCGTCATAGCAGCATGTCCATCGCATTCATATGTGAATCATCCGGAATACCGTACAGAACTCCCCTGCTTCCGGTCGCTATATAGAATCTGCCGTAGACACGAGGATCTCCCTCGACACCGTTGATGTCGCCGAATCTCTGATATCTGCCGTTCAGCTTAACATATGATCCGCCCTCATCCAGAGTCCTGTAGAATCCGTAACTTCCGGCAAGTGTACCGACCAGATATATGGCCTTCGGATCGTTGAAATAATCCGCTCCGGGAGCTCCCACTCCCAGCCCGATCCTATATACACTGTCACCCTGGTCACTGAGTCTGAACACGTGCACTCTCATCTTCTCGGGATCGAAAGTGACCTTCCACAGGCCCTGCACTCCGGTCGCCACATAGAAGACACCGACACTGCCGGAATCTCCTCTGATCTCCGTCTTATTCGCACAGTCTATCCGGCCGAAATCTACAGCCGGAAAGCTCTCCGGAGTCACCAGCTGCACAAAGGTCTCGCCATGATCGGTACTCATATACAGTTTGGATCCATCTCCGAATCCGTAGAAAAATCTGCTGTCCGTTCTGTCGGAGAAAACCTTCATCTTTCCATCCGACACCGTGCTTCCGTCCGTTCCGGTAACTGTGACCATGTCAAAGGATTCCCCTGCATCATGACTCACTATGACCCTTCCGATCGGCAGATCGATCCCTTCGGCCACTGACCACACTATATGCTGTGTATCCGCTGACAATGCCACCCATCCGCTGTTAACATTGGGTTTCTCGATACGTCTGAAAGCCATGTCCAGATCATCGCACAGTCCGTAAGGAAGCGGGATCCGCTCAAAGCTTCTGCCGCCGTCATGCGAGATTATGAGTCCGCCTCTGGTCTCGCCGGTCCAGTTCCCTCTGGGAGTGACTACCATGGTATCCGGTTCCTCATCCGAATAATCGGCATTGATACAGGTTATATATCTGTTTCCCTTGTCATCGGCAAAAGAATTATCGCAGGGTTTATCGAGATCTCTGAAGGCAAAACCGCCCAGGTCTCCAAGTATATCTATGAGCAGAGTGTCGCCGGCAGGAGGCGCATATATATTCAGATGGACAGTCTCTTCGAGCCCCCCGCATTCATCATGAAAGCTCACACTCTCCGCCTGTATGTCGTCTGTTCTGAACACACCGGTCCCGGTATTGAACCACGCTTCACGATCGTTATGCGGATTAAGCTTTAGATCGGTCAGCCAGTGGATCAGATTACGGCCCCCGTTGCATTCCGGTCTCATATACGGTGTCCTGAAATCCATATGCCCGGTGTCAAGCCCATGAAGTACGCACTCCCACGTATCACCGCAGTCGGTCGATCTGTATATGCGATCTCCGTCATCGGCACAGATCGTGGATGCGACCAGCAGGCCCTGGGTACGTACTCCTGCGCTGATGCCGCTGAATCCATACTCAAGCAGGCCTCCCTCGGCATCACTTAACCCCGGAGTGATATCCTCCGGAGTGAGAGTATCCCAAGCATACCTGAATATACGTCCGCCTATGCAGGAACCCCCGTCACAGCTGTATCCCAATTCATGAACATAGGCATTGCGACCCATTACGGAAAAGGTCACATACAGATACTTATCGTCCATGGCATAACGCTGTGCCACATGACCGGCGAATGCCACACCGTCTATCTCCGTATCTTCGGGGCCGTCCAACTCGATGAACCGGTTATCGTTGTCTGAGAACACATACAGGCTATGTCCCCTGAGCTTGTCCGATCGCGCGGAGGTTACTCCTGCACCCGCCGCAAACATCACTTTTCCGTCGGGACTCACCCCTGCAAATGTCGTATACTCCTCCGGGAATGAATCCATAAGTGTCCAGTGCTCACCGCGGTCTCCGGTGATCCATAATCCGGATGTCTGGCTTGCGAAATACAATGTCTCCGGATCATCCCTGTCTACGGCCAGCCTGAATCCGGTTCCTCGCCCGTTCAGATTACCGTGCACCGGCATCGGCATCTCGAAATATCTGAAGCTCAGGCCTCTGTCATGAGAAACCGCAAATACCCCATGGGGATTATCATAGATACCACAGGCAACATAGAGATAATCGGGATCCTCCGGATCGAGTGCTATCGCGATCGGATATGTCTCGGACAGATCATTCATCGAAACATGATCGATCAGACTGTACCATCTGTCAGCCTGTCGGTCGTATCCGTATGTACCGCCTATATCGGTACGTATGTAGAGCAGGGAGGGATCTTTTTCGTGAAAAACGAATCCGGTCACATATCCGCCGCCCGGAATAGGGCAATTCCGATAGATATACTTCTCTGTTTCCATACAACCTTTCTCATTGGAAAGGCCTGTCACCAGACGTCATAAGAAGCGTCCGACAACAGGCCCGCAAATCAGTTCTGAAACAAACTGTACCACATCCCTTGTGGTTTAACTCGCAGATTGATTATATCATTTGTGACCGGATGAGTAAAGGTTAATTGACAGGCACAGAGGGCAACTTCCGATACTTTTAACAGTTTGGAAACATTTTGTACATATTCTGTTCCATACTTTCGATCGCCCAGAAGCGGCAGGCCGGCATGTGACATCTGCACACGGATCTGATGATGTCTGCCGGTGATCAGGTGAATATCGGCAAGGGCGATCCGCACTTCATTATCACCCGCGGCAACATCACGTATCTTAGCCAGCATACACTCCAGTTTTGCCGTTTTGGCATCTTTATGACCGGCGGGAACTATGCTCGAATAGTTGAGTTTTTTGTCATGATAGATATGATCCGTCAGGATGATGGGACTCTTTCCGACAGTGCCGGAGACGGATACCGGCTCCGTGCCGCCGTATCCCTCCGAATCCGGCACTACGCAGGCACAGTATCGCTTTTCTATCATACCGCCACGCAGCTGTTCGGCGAGACGGGCCGCCGTTTTCGCATCTCGAGCCATCAGAACGATGCCCTCTACCGGCTGATCGAGTCGATTGATCATACCCACAAAGGGGCGTTTCGATGTACGCTGATCCCCTCTCAGATAATCCTCGGTCATACTGACAACATCAGACTGCGAAATACTCGCAGTCTGACTGGGGATGCCTGCAGGCTTATGCACGGCCAGTATATACTTATCCTCATATACGATATCGAGCAATCGAAACCTCCCTGCAGATCGATGTCCGTTATATCTTAAAGCGGTATCCCACGCCCCAGATCGTCTCTATATACTGAGGGTTGGATGAGTCGGTTTCGACTTTCTCGCGGATCTTCTTGATATGGACGGTCACCGTAGCGATATCTCCGATGGATTCCATGCCCCATATCTCTCTGAACAGTTCATCCTTGGTATAGACATGATTCGGATTCTCCGCCAGGAATGTAAGCAGATCAAACTCCTTGGTCGTGAAGTTCTTCTCCTCACCGTTGATGTATACGCGACGTGCCGTCTTGTCGATCTTCAGGCCGCGGATCTCAATTATATCGTTCGGTTTGCTCCCGCTGCCCACCAGACGGTCATATCTTGCCATATGTGCCTTGACTCTGGCTACGAGTTCAGACGGGCTGAAGGGCTTGGTCAGGTAATCGTCGGCGCCAAGCCCCAGTCCCCTGATCTTATCTATATCATCCTTTTTGGCGGAAACGATGATGATAGGTATATCCTTGCTGTCCCGGATCTCCTTGCATATCTCAAATCCGTCAACTCCGGGCAGCATCAGGTCAAGTATGATCAGCGCGTAGTCACCCTCAAGTGCTTCCCGCAGACCATCCTCTCCGTTATTCTCTATATGAACCTCAAAATCGGACAGTTCCAGATAGTCCTTTTCAAGATCGGCTATCTCCTGTTCATCCTCTACTATAAGTATCCTGCTCATCTTACTATCCTCATCTTTCTATTCGTGTTCGGCAGCCGCTTCATCCGGCTCTTCGGGTTTGATATATTTGCGGAGTACGAAATGGATACATGTGCCCTCACCTTCTTTACTGGTGGCCCATATGTACCCTCCGTGATCCTCTATTATCTTTTTCACTATCGAAAGACCTATCCCGCTGCCTCCCTGCGAAGAATTGCGGGATGAATCCGTACGATAAAATCTCTCGAATATCCTGGCCAGATCTCTCGGTGATATCCCTTTTCCGTTATCCTCGATCTCGATCCGGACCGAATCAACTTCGTCCAGTATCCGGATATCAATGACTCCGTCGGGCTTGTCTATATACTTGACGGAATTGCTGATGATGTTATTGATGACACGCTTCATCTGCTCGGGATCGGCTATGATCATCGTGTCGGGTGCCGTGATATTGGAGTAGTTCAGTCTGATATTGCGGCTCTCCAAATCCAGTCCCACTTCCTCCACGCAGTCACCGAAATACTCGGCAATATTGAGCCTGTGAAAATTATACGGGATCCTGTTGGTATCTATCCCGGCATACAGGGTCAGCTCGTTTATGAGCTTGTCCATATCGTTCGCCTTGTTGTAGATGGTGCGGATATAGCGGTCCATCTTCTCCGGTGTGTCGGCTACGCCGTCCATTATGCCCTCGACATATCCCTTGACCGAGGTGATGGGCGTCTTCAGATCGTGTGAAATATTGCTTATCAGTTCACGATTCGCATGCTCATGCTCCATCATCTCGTCCTGAGATTCCTTCAGTCTGAGCCGCATGTCCTCATAATTGCGGTACATCGCATATATCTCGCCCTTGTCGCTGTACTGCTCGGGATCGAGCTGATAATTCAGATCCCCCTCTGCGACCTTCTGGAGGGCTATATTCAGCTGGGATACCGGATCCAGGAATCCCCTCCACATCCATCCTGTCAGAAATACCGCCGTTATGAACAGGATGATCAGTATGGTGACCATCAGTGCCGCTATCAGTGTCGGAGAGACAACACTGTTGATCTCATGCATGATATCGCCGGGAGCTATAAGCCCGGCCTCGGCCGCTCTGTGAGCTTTGACCGCGTAGGTTCCGACGATCATGAATGCCACGGCCGCAAGGAAAAGGGGTAATATGATGATCGCACAAAACGCTGCGATCAGGCGTGTTCTGATCTTCATACGTTCAGTTTATCACAATTACGCTTGTATAATGATTAAGAGAAAGTAAAATAAGTCTAAAGATGTTTTAAGTTGACACGGGGGATCAGATGAAGCTATAATTTCAGTAATCATTACTGATTTGTATTCACTAACCCGAAAGAACTGCGGTCATATCATGGCACTTAAATATTCCAGACAAAGAGAAGCAATAAAAGAATTCATGATGAGTCGTAAAGATCACCCTACGGCAGATTCCGTATATATGCATATCCGTGACGAATATCCCAACATCTCTCTCGGAACCGTATACCGTAATCTGCAGCTGCTCACCGAGCTCGGAGAATTGCAGAAGATCCGGGTCGGAGACGGACTTGATCACTTCGATGCAGACACAAGCCTTCACTATCACTTCTATTGTAACGAGTGTGGTGCCGTGATCGATATGAATATGGACAGCATCAAGGAGATCAACGACATCGCGTCCAAGACATTTGACGGCATCATCGAGTCGCATAATCTGACCTTCTCCGGGATATGCGGCAAGTGCATTCCCAAGTCCTGACCGGCGATGTCCCCGGCCGGCACTTCCACTGACCGGCGCCCGTGACGGCTGATGTCAGAGATACATATATACGAGCCGGTAACCGGTTCATATAAATATCAATCAACTAAATGATAAGGAGGAAAAACAATGAAGTACGTGTGTCCTGTATGCGGTTATATCCACGAGGGAGATGAGCCCCCCGCAGAGTGCCCTATCTGCCATGCAAGCGGTGACAAGTTCAAAGCAGTAGAGGGAGAGCTTACACTTGCTGCCGAGCATGAATTCGGTATCTATGCAAAGACTGTAAAGAACAACCCCGATATAACCGAGGAAGATAAGAAATATATATTCGACCAGCTGAAAGCCAACTTCACAGGCGAATGTTCCGAGGTCGGAATGTATCTGTGCATGGCACGTATAGCTCACAGAGAAGGTTATCCCGAGGTGGGGCTCTACTGGGAGAAGGCCGCATACGAAGAAGCTGAGCACGCTGCCAAGTTTGCAGAGCTTCTCGGTTCCGATCTGGAGCCCAACATGACCGATTCAACCAAGAAGAATCTGGCCTGGAGAGTAGAGTGTGAATTCGGCGCTACCCAGGGCAAGTTCGATCTGGCATCATGCGCAAAGAAGAACGGCCTCGATGCCATTCATGATACCGTTCACGAGATGGCCAGAGACGAAGCCCGCCACGGCCAGGCTCTTAAAGGACTTCTCGACAGATACTTCAAGTAAGAAGCTCAATTCTACAGATTATAGAAGGGTACGGATTATCCGTACCCTTCATTCATAGTTTTCTATTTTACAACTGTATTCCTTGCTACCCTTACTATAATTAATCCCTACGAGTAGAATATCAGATACAATTGCCGGCTAACTCCCGGCTACTGAGTGGCAAAAATGAATTTGCGAAAAATAATTGACACTATCTATCTGAACTCTTCTTCCATCGAAATAAGCTCCCTATCGTATTCGTCAAGACTACTCAGATGTGATCTTAGTGAATCACGTTGCTTATCTAACTCTTCCTTTCTGTCATTGATATATGCACTCATAACAGTTATATCCCTTCATCATTCAACCCAAGCACGCACAACCTCGAAGTCAAGTCCTGACATAGTTTCAAAGCATTTGATAAACTCTTCTTTGGTGATAAGTCTGGATTCGCCGTCCTGCCTAAGTTCATAGTATATATGGTCTCCAAGCTTCAATTCGATATTGTTCTCTTCAGCCCATACTCTGTATCGTTCAAAATCCTCATCATCCTCTATAACGATATGCTCAGAGTATATGGATGTATATATACCGGAGTCATCAATATATCCTCCAAATATACAATGCCGGTTATCTGTGTCCTCTACATTAAATGTCCGGCCGTATATGGTTAAGGCTTCGTAGCTCGTGAAATCTCCGGTATCCCAGCAAGAGCAGTGACCATTATTAGCAAGTTCGAATTCTCCTATAACAGTTTTCCACACATTTTTTTTCGCCGGTTCTGTAAAAAATAATTCCGCAACATCATCACCATCCGCATCACATAAATACCATTCCGCATCTTTTCTTTTTAGGATAACCCTTCTCATTTCCTCTGTATCGCGGTTTTCATTCGATGTATTATCGAACTCGCCCCTTATAATCCTGTTTATAAGTCTGATATGGTCAATTGGCAAATCATAGGCGTTTTCGGGATTAAGCCATGTTACCTCATCTGACAATACGTTTCCATCTACTTCATCACGAGGATCCTTTCCCACCCCTAAAATATCATCCGTTGAGTCATCCGAATCCGCAAGAGATATACTATTCGATTGAATGGTATCATGAATTGAATTATTCTCCTCCTGAAGAATCTCGATCTTTGAATCCTCCTCAATGTCATCACTTTGCAGAATCCGGTCGGTTTCTGTACTATGTCCGCATCCGACAAGCAGCATGACCAACAGCATTATACATACTACTCTTTTCATCTGTCCTATCCTCCTATGGCAACAAGACATCATAATCTATTATCCTTACACTGGCATCTGACTTATCTAACCCTTGAGTTAGGCCCTCCATAGGCGCGTACCACTCAATCACATTCCCTGCATCCTGAATTATTGCATTGACTAAAATTCTCTACATTATCTTCTTCTTTCATTCCAGAATTATACATAGAGCGCATTAAATGATTTCTACTTTATCTATTGTCTCTAATTATATCGCGCAGTAGCTTTCAGCATGTTAGCTAAACCATTTTTTTAACAGATAATAATATCGCTCATAGTTAACCTGTTTCAGTTTAACCATTCTTGTATTGTTTCGATACCAGTTCCTGTCATAGTCTCAAACAATTGACCATACTGCTCTCTTGAGATAAATCTATATGTATCATCTTTTTTATCCGTGGTATTATCCGGACTTTTTTTTGATTCCAGCATAAAATAGACGTTATATCCATTCTTCAACTCTACGTTATACCGTCTAGCCCAATCCTCCCATTTTGTAGTATCTTCCTCGCTGTAATTCTCCACATACCAGATTGATAAGGTATTCTCACCATCTGCAAAAGCAAGGGAATCGCTATCGAAGGTGCAACTAATTATAGTCCGATTATCTGACACAAAATCAAATGATGTCATATCTACATCATCAAAATAAATACAGTCTCCCTTCTTTTTTATATCGAAAATAGCAATAATAACCTGTTGATTCCACACTATATCGTATGTTTCTGAAAGGATTAGATCACTGAAGCCATCATGGTTAGCATCAAGCAATTCCCAACGATACCTGCCCCCCTCTTCCAATGCTAATCTTGAATACTTCTCTAATACTTCCACGCCTTTCTCAAACATCGCTGTCTTTTGGTCCGTTTTCTCATACTCCGCTGATATAATGTCTATAATAATACCCACTTCCTCATCCGAAAATGAATCCAGTTTCTCACTACTAGGAGAGTATTCATAATCAAATTGTTCACTCTCTTTATAATCGTTTGAATAACTCTGAACGTTGTAACTATACTTGTTCGCAATATCTTCAATAGAAGTATCAGATCCACAGTTTTGCATGCAGAGGGTTTCGAAAAAAAATACAATACTCCATATTGTCATAATGATACGCATAATGAGCACTACCATATCACCTCATTTCTATAAATTATTATTTGCGAATTCATATCATATTGCTTCAATCCTAAACTTTTATTGTATTCACCGTCGCACTTCAATGTATACCACTCAACAATATTGCCCCAATTTGTCTCTTTCAATTCCGCATGTGGTTTATCACCGATAACAATCTCATGATTCTGAAGTTGTGGCCCAAGTGCTATAGCATATCTCTTAATACCGTCATGCTCTAAAGTTCCATCTTTACTATGTTTGAGGTTCATCATCACAAATGTATATGTTGTATACCATTTTCAGTCCTTCTAGTGTGTTTTTGTGCATATCCTAACCCCTTTTTAATATCTTTTCCTATTATGAATCGAAATCTGATAAGAGAATCACCGAATTAAGACTTGACTACGAGATATCCGAATATCAGCTTGGTATAGAAATAGGGAAAAGCGGATCATATATCCAATCATTGACTTCCATGAGAGCCACGCCATCTATGCAGGCACTTACTGACATATGCGATTTCTTTAATATTTCTCTGACGGAATTCTTTAACGAAGATATCAAGAAGCCAAATGACCTTCACAGAATACAAGAAAAGCTAAGCGGACTTACTGAAGATCAACTGCGAGCAATTGAAGCAACTATAGATTGCTTCGCTAGTTGTAATGATGCGCTAATCGTAAAGCAATAATCTCTTCTAAAACATTTCCAATTCAAACAATTATTTTCTTATCCCCGAATATCCAGCCAGGAACTGTCTGGTTCGTTCTTCCTTCGGATTGTTTATGACATCGTCAGGAGCGCCCTGCTCGACGATGACGCCTCCGTCCATGAAGATGACCTTATCGGATACATCACGTGCAAAAGACATCTCATGCGTGACTATGATCATGGTTGTCTTCTGCTCGGCAAGTCCTCGGATGACTTTTAATACCTCGCCGGTCAGCTCCGGATCGAGAGCGGATGTGGGTTCATCGAAGCATAAAATATCCGGCTTGAGAGCCAGAGCACGAGCTATCGCAACTCTCTGCTGCTGGCCGCCGGAGAGCTGGTGCGGATAATTGTTCATACGGTCGGATAAGCCCATCTGATCCAGCAGCTTACGGCCGGTCTCCTCGATCTGTTTGATATCGGGCTTCTCCGAAGTAATCTTCGGCGCCAGACATACATTCTCAAGCGCAGTATACTGCGGAAAGAGATTAAACTGCTGAAATACCAGACCGAAATGGAGACGCCGCTCGCGGATTTCCTCCGGCTTAAGCGCCGGCGCATGCGCATCGAATATCTGCTCTCCCTGTACGGTGATAGTCCCCTCGTCGGGTGTCTCCAGGAAGTTTAAGCATCTTAAAAGCGTGGTCTTGCCGCTCCCTGACGATCCTATGATCGACACGGATTCACCTGCATCCATTGAGAAGCTTATCCCCTTTAATATGACTTCACTGTCAAAGCTTTTGTGGATATCCTTAACTTCAAGTATGGGCATATGATTTCTCCGTATCCTCTGTGCGTCCCAAAACAGTTATCTGAAGTAACTGAGTTTCTTCTCTATGTATCCAAACAGCAGTGTCAGCAGTCCGCTGAATATCAGATAGAACGCACCCGTATAGAACAACGGCCATATGATACCGCTCGACTTGATGAAAGCCTGGCCGTTCCAGATGATCTCATAAACAGCAATAACCCTGGCCAGGGAAGTATCCTTGACCAGAGTTATGATTTCATTAGACATGGGCGGTACTATACGTTTGATGACCTGCAGCAGCACGACCTTAAAGAAAATCTGCTTCTTGGTCATGCCCAACACCTGACCGGCTTCATACTGACCGACAGGGATAGACTGTATGCCTCCCCTGAATATCTCTGAAAAATAGCACGAATAATTGATCACAAACGCAACAAGCGCTGCTGTAAAACGACCGCTCGGCGAACCGCCCCATATATTGACGCCAAAGAATATACCCGGTCCGTAATAAATGACCAGCAGCTGAAGCATCAGCGGAGTTCCCCTGATCACCCATATCAGGAATCTGATGGGATAGCGTATGACACCCAGTTTCTCCATCGAACCGAAGCTTAATATCAGTCCGAGAGGCAGAGAAAGCAGAAGTGTCAACGCAAATAATTTGATTGTTCCTAGAAATCCCTCTAACAGGGACAGGGTAACTGTTACAAACATAATGTCTTCCGGACATCCCGTCCGGGAAACCCCTTACTGGGGAAGAATAGCATACTGAACGCCGTAGATCTCAGCTATCTTGTTAACGGTTCCGTCATCATAAAGGGTCTTAAACTGATCATTGATATAAGCGGCCAGATCAGAACCCTTGCGGCATCCGACACCGTATTCCTCACTGGTAAGCTCCACGGATGTGGTAGCCAGTTCAGGATAGCTGGTACCCTCACCTACCATGGCTCCTGCCATCAGCAGATCGATGATGCAGGCATCGGATGTGCCTGCTGCCACTTCCATAACAGCATCAGACTGGCTGGATACGGAAGTATACTCAAATCCGTTGTCGGCAGCGGCTGCCTCACCTGCAGATCCTGCTTCCACTGCATATGTAAGAGCCGAAGCAGATGATGTATCAGTAACGGAAGCAGCCTTGTCAGCGCTTACGACTACAACCTGTGCGTTGTTAAGATACGGCTTGGTACACTCCATGGAATTCTTCACTTCATCGGTAAGAGTCATGCCGTTCCATACCACATCGATGGACTTGTTCTCCAGCTCAAGGATCTTATTATCCCAGTCGATCTCCACAAATTCAACCTTAACACCCAATGTAGAAGCAATCTTGGTCGCCATGTCGGCATCGAATCCGATCCACTCACCGCTGTCGTTCTTATAATCCATGGGTGCGAAATCAGTGATTCCAACTACAAGAGTGCCCTTGTCCTTGATATACGCCACATCACTGTCGGATGCACCCGCACTTCCGGACCCGCATGCAACAAGCGACATCATGCATGCCATCGCACATAAAACCGCAATAATTCTTTTTTTTCATAATCTCCTCCTATCCGGGGACACACTTCCCCCTAAACTCACACTCATCTAATGTAGCACAAAACCGTATATATATCCATAGCCGAAGCATATCTCGCAATACTTCGGCAACGGATCATCGATCTTTAAGGGGGATGGATACCAGAAACATTTTGGCATAGGAAGCAGCCGGCGGATAACCGATGATGTCGGGCCTTTGCACGAGTCTGATCCTGTATCCGTGCATGCTTACGATCTTCTGTGCTATAGAGAGTCCGAGGCCCGAACCGCCTGAGCTGCTTCTGGATTCATCGCCTCTCACAAATGGCTCAAACAAATGTTTTGCCTTTTCCTCATCTATCAGTTCGCCGTTATCGCATATCATGATATCCGTACGATCATCATCACGGGAAAGATATATACCTATCCGGCATCCTTCTCCGTTATGTCTGACTGCATTTGTGATCAGATTATTAAGTACCCGTGAAAGCTGGACTCGATCGGCATTTATCCGGATCTCCCCGTCAGGCACTCCTATGTCCAGTTCCATACCCGCATCCTCTATATCCGAATATGCGAACGCCGCACATTCACGGACCAGTTCACATATGTCCAGGGATTCCGGATGCAGTTCAAACCCGTCGCTGTCAAGCTTCACATAGTCAAACAGCAGATCGATGAGCTCACTCATACGTGCAGACTTCGCCCGTATCGCCGAGTATATCTCGCTTCTGCGGTCATCGGATATCATCCCCTCATCCAATGCCTGTGCATACCCCGCAACCGTAGTTATGGGAGTACGCAGATCATGCGCTATATCGGACAGCATGAGATTCCGTTTACGCTCATTTTCTTCTCTTTCCGCCCGTTCCCGGTCCTCGATAGCCCTGAAGTTCCTGACTACTACGTATGAAAAATGCACAGCCGCTATAGCATAAGGTAATACGATAATGACAACCGTGACGATCAAAGTGATCGTCAAAAGGAGCCTCATCGGTACAGACATGTTTCCGAGGATATCCATTTCCTCCGGAAGATTCAGGATCCCGGCCGTCAGTCTGTTCACTGCCCCGACAATGATTTCCATCGGTCTGATAACCTGCTGGGGAAGGATGATCGATATCAGACTCAGAATGGTCCCAAGCAGCACGACGATCACGGCAACACCTGCCTGTGCCATGCTTATATTGGCCACTTTATCAGTATCGAAAAAGAACAGCATCAATCCCCTGATAACGGTTTTGCTCAATACATAAAAGATTATCGCCTCCGCTGCGGCGCAGGCGACAACTATCTGCATGAATTTAGCTATCAGAGTCAGTTGAAGGCTTTTATTTTCTTTCATGTCTTTCTTAGGGATAACTCTCTACTTTTCCAGTCTGTACCCCAGTCCTCTCAGTGTTTTGATGTATTCCGAATTCTCATCGGACAGCTTGGAACGAAGCTTGCTGATACACACCATGATATTGTTGTCAGCTACGAAATACTCATCCCCCCATGCATACTCATATATCTGCTGCTTGGTAAATACCTTGCCGGGATGAGTCATAAGGAGCTCCATGATCTTATACTCAACACTCGTGAGTTCTATCACCTCACCTGCTTTGGTAAGCGTGAAGCTCTCCGGATCAAGTTCCAGATCCCGGACCTGTATCAGACTGCCGGTTTCTGATTCCGTCGTCGCTCCGAGGGAATAGAACCTTCGAAGACCGGAGTTGACTCTGGCAATCACCTCCAACGGATTAAACGGTTTGGCAATATAATCATCGGCGCCCAGGTTGAGTCCGAGTATCTTCTCCGAATCTTCATCCTTGGCCGAGATTATGATCACCGGCACATTATTATCCTCGCGGATATGCTTGAGTACCTGATAGCCGTCCATCTGCGGCATCATTATATCGAGCATGATCAGGTCCGGTTTTTCAACATCTATGAGGCGGAGAGCCTCCACGCCGTTCGCCGCCTCAACCACTTCATATTTTTCATTTTCCAGATAGAGCCGGAGCAGGTCTCTGATCTCCGGCTCATCATCTGCGATCAGTATCTTATAACTCATCCGAATCTACGTTCTCCTGTACATAAGTAACTTCAGCAGGTATTGCCTGTGCATCGTAGCTTGCGGTTCCACGCTCCATGAGGAGTCTTCTGTAGAGTGCGGCATCGGTTGAATACTCATAAGGAGATACCCAGAATATCCTAAGTATTCCAAATGTGAAGAGGCTTAATATATGCCAGCCGAGGAAGGACAGATCAAGAACAAAAGCCTTCCACTTGTTGCCTGTCATCATTTCCTTACTGATGGCGAATGCCTGCTCCTGTGTCATCGTGGGATCATCTGCCAGCAGATAGGGGATCATACGGTACTCATATGACTTAACGATACCGGGTATGATGAACAGCAGTCCCCAAAGGATAGTATACAGGTCTCTGAAGAACATGGTAATCGCAACATTCTTATAGTTGTTGTCATATGCATATCCGATGTTGCTGACACTGGCTTCCTCATTCAGGTTTCTCACAAAGAACCTCTGAGCACCGACTACGAACGGGTTAACAACAAACGCATTAAATGCCATGATCAACGCAAGTATTATCACGGAGACAAAGATGACTGCCAAAGCTCCGACTGCTACTGCCGCACCCAGAGCAGCCCCGGAAATACCACCGGCTTCTTCCGCAAAGTCTTCCAGATCGCCGGGTGTTATTTCCGATATTCCGGCTTCCTGAAGATCCTCTGCAAGGTCATTGGCTATATCGCCGGTCAAAGTCAGATTCTCTCCGTTGATCGTTATCGTGGTGTTGTTGGGATAACCGCTGATCTCGATGTCGGTGTCAAAATCATCGGCCTGATTATAGCTTCGGTTTATTCCGGTATGGAATGCACTGAAGCCTGCTCCTCCGCCAATAACCACCGTGATCAGAAACGCTACGATCACGCTTCTCCAATAGTTTCTTTTAAAGCTTACTCTTCCCTGCTCCTTAAGTTCTTTTCTGGTCCACATTTTCATTTCCTCCGTGTATGGTTTCGATATTCCGCAACTCCTCGAGATCATTTCTGTGTGTTGCTCATGGGTATATCATACAGTTCTAACCTTACCGGTGAAATCGCTGAACCTTAACTTAACCTTATTTGCATTCTGTGAGATCAGAATCCGAGAGAGTCATTTACCAGGATCACATGTATGCGTCCCTCATGACGTGAGAAACGTGTGATAAGGAACTGACAGCATATGGTATCGGGTGACTTACAGTTCATGCATGAACCCGTCTGTGCGCACGGAGTCTTGAGATTAAATCTCTGCGCATTGATCGGAGCAGCCACATTGCGTGCCCTCTTCATGGCGGCATCAACATCCGCACATACCTTATTCATGCCGACAATGAATATGACCTTCTTCGGACCCTGCGCTATAGCCGACACACGATTCGAATTACCGTCTATATTTACCAGCACGCCGTCCTCTGTCATTGCATTAGCACTTGCCAGATATACATCTGCATCGTAGGCCTTGAGCATAGCAGCTCTCTTATCAGTTTCCGCATCACGGTCTATGAAGTCGTAGTTACCGGTTTTGACCGCATCCACCAGTCCTATCTCGTGTGCGCTCATGCATCCTCCCATGGTAACACTGCTCCCCTCCGGGATCAGATCAAGCGCGATCTTTCGGGCCTCCTCGATATCGTGAGCATAGTATCCCGACATATTTCTGGATTCGAGCCCCTTGATTATGCGGGCAGACAACAGGTCATTTCTTTTGATAATGTTTTCGTTCATTCACACATCCTCCTGTGTTATGGCTTGAAACCCGCAGGGGTAAACCTGCGGGTCTCAATTGGAATGGTAAACCTATTATGCTACTCTTCTGAATCAAAAATCAAGCTCTGCCGATACAGGACTGTGGCCGGTCAAGGAAACGCTCTTTGCATCGGGCTGTGATGTACCTGCATATACCGTATATGACTTCCCGTCATGAATACGGTTCCCTTCATCATCCACTACGGTAAATGAAGGATCCTCCAATGCGATCGTAACCTTCACGGTCTCACCCGGTTTAAGGGAAATCCTGCAAAATCCGCCCAGGATCGCATGCGGAGGAGCAAACCTTGAAGTCCTGTTTCGAAGATAGAGCTGAACCACTTCGTCCGTGGCAAATGTGCCCTTGTTTGTAACTGTCACCTCAACCTCTGCAACATACACCTCTCCGTCATTAGCCAGGCCGGCTTTGATAACCGGATCACTCGACTCATCTCCGGAAGTCTGCTTTTTGACTTCAGCCGTTTTGATGATCGCGGAATCTACGTTTACATCCGAGTATGTCAGACCGTATCCGAAAGGATACTGAGCCTCACCCTCGATATATCTGTAAGTACGTCCCTTCATGGCATAGTCCGTAAACTCGGGCAGCCTGTCCATACCGTCATAGAAAGTAACCGGAAGCTTGCCGGAAGGCGAAATCTCTCCGAAAAGTATCTCGGCTACAGCCTGACCGCCTTTGACACCGGGATACCATGTCTGAAGTATGGCATCGAAGTGTTCTGCCATATAGGACAGGTCCATGGCGGATCCGGTCATATTGCATACGATCACCGGTGTGTCGCACCCGGCGAGAGCTTCACAGAGTTTACGCTGAGACTCGGGCAGAAGCAGATCGTTCTTATCTCCGGATGCATAACTGTTACCGGTATCTCCTTCCTCACCCTCCAGCGTCTCGTCAAGTCCCAGGCAGAGTATCACTACATCACTGTGCTCGGCTACGGTCAATGCTTCACTGATACGATCGCCGGCTACAGCCAGATGTTCTGTTCTGTCCTGGAACAGTGCACATCCGTCCGAATACATAACCCTGGCCTTATCTTTGACATAAGCACGGATACCTTCAAGAACGGTCACGTATTGTGATCCCGTTCCGTGATAATTGCCTATCAGTGCTTTGATGCTGTCGGCATTGGGGCCTATCACACCTATGGTCTTTATCTTATCGATATTGAGAGGGAGCGCCTTTTTGTGATTATCAAGAAGAACTATCGACTCTCTGGCCGCTTTTAGCGAGAGTTCCACATGCTCGGGGCTTTCCACTTCTTCATATGGTACCGAATCATACTTGCTTCCATCCATGATACCCAGCAGATATCTGGTGGTAAACAGTCTGACAGCGGCCTCTGTGATCTGCTCTTCAGTCACAAGTCCCTGTTCGTAGGCACTCATCATATGGAGATAAGTGTTACCGCAGTTTAAATCGCAGCCGTTCTCCAGTGCGAGTGCAGCTGATTCCTCCGGAGTGGAGGTTACCATATGTTTGGTATGGAAATCAGCTATCGCCCAGCAGTCCGAAACTACATGGCCCTTGAAACCCCATTTCTCCCTGAGGATATCTTTCAGTAATGTCTTGCTTCCGCAGCATACTTCTCCGTTGGTGCGGTTATATGCACCCATGACGGATTCCACGTCGCCCTCTTTGACCAGGGTCTCAAATGCCGGCAGATATGTTTCCTCCATATCTTTACGACTGGCGATCGCATCAAACTCATGCCGGATCCCTTCGGGACCGGAATGAACCGCATAATGCTTGGCGCATCCCGCCGCCTTCAGTTCACCCTCTTCTCCCTGAAGCCCTTCTACAAAGGCCAGACCGAGCCTGGATGTCAGATAAGGGTCTTCTCCGAGTGTCTCATGTCCGCGCCCCCATCTGGGATCTCTGAATATGTTTACATTAGGGGACCAGAATGTAAGCCCCTTGTATATATCCCTGTCTCCGTGCTTTGCACTGGCATTGTACTTGGCTCTGCCTTCAGTTGCCACGCAGTCACCCTCTGCCTTAAGCAGATCGGCATCAAATGTGGCCGCCATGCCTATAGCCTGCGGAAATACTGTGGCCACGCCGGCACGTGCTACACCGTGCAAACCCTCGTTCCACCAGTTATATGCCGGGATACCGAGTCTTTCATTAGCCGGTGCATCATACTTCAGCTGCTCTGCTTTTTCTTCCAGGGTCATCTGCGCTACCAGTGCCTCGGCTTTCGAGCGTGCTTCAGCCCTGGCTTTATCTCTTAAATCATGTTTATTCATTGAATACCATTATCCCTTCGATCGCGGCAATGCTCGGCATTAACCCTTCACTGCACCAACCATGAAACTCTCCTGGATACGCCTGCTCATAAATACATAAGTGATGAGCATGGGGAACGTTGCCAGTACCAGACCGGCACCTACCAGACCCCAGTCGGTTATGTTGCTGCCCTTCAGATTTGATACAAAAACAGGCAGTGTATAATGTGCTTCATCTCCGAACACACTCGAGAACATGAACTCGTTCCAGCACTGCAGGAAGATGTAGATACTCATCGTGGCAAGTGCGGGTTTCATAAGCGGACAAATGATATGAAAGAATATCCCCCACGATCCGCAACCGTCTATACACGCCGATTCGTCCAGCTCTTTGGGAATATCGTTCATAAATCCGGTACACACCATTATCGCCATGGATAGTGAGAACGCCGCGTACGGAATGATGAGCCCCCAATAGCTGTGCAGGATACCTATTTTACCGAACGAAGAATAGATCGGATAAAGAGCTACGTGCATGGGGATCGTAATACCCAGCATAAAAATGCTGTTTAATGTCTTGCTTCCCTTCCAGACTATTCTTGTGATCGCATATGTAGCCATAAGACCCGCGATCAGGCAGATAGCTATGGTCGCTACCGCTACGAGCACACTGTTCGAGAAGCACTTCTCGATACCGCCATTGGCAAAGAAATGCCTCATGGCAGGTTTTCCGGTCTTCTTACCCAGCTGGAACACTCTTGCGTAGTTGCTCCACAGCCACTCTTTGGGAAGGCCGATAACGTTTGTTCCCGTGATCTCCTTGGAACTCTTAAGAGAAAATGTAAGCAGATAGTACAGCGGGAACAGATCGATCAAAAGCCAGACGATCAGTCCGACATATATCAGTGCATCAACGACTTTATTCGTTTTCTTTACACTGTACATTTCTGTGTTATATGAAAAAATATCATTTTTTGCCATACGGATCTCTCTCCTTAAACAACCAGTTTATGAGGATAGCAAAACCAAAGCACATGATGATCATTATGACCGCTATGGCACTGGCTATACCACCTGCATTGTGAAATGCATAACGGACCAAAAGCAAGCTGGGAACCTTGTAGGAACAATTGTAGGCGTCCTTCGCAAATACTTTGATCAGATCGTACGACTTTAACGATCCCGTTATGGCAAATATGATGCTGACCTTGATGATCGGCTTGATGGCAGGGATGACCACATACCTGTTGACCTGTCCGTCGGTGGCTCCGTCAAGCTTGGCAGCCTCGCGAAGCTCGGGAGATACACCTTTGATTCCTGCATACATCAGGAGCATATGATACCCGACATATTGCCATATCGTAGGAATGAAAACAGCCAAAAGTGCTGTCTTCGGATTACCCAGAAGTCCCTCAGGCGGAACCGAGATGCTGAGAGCTTCGGCGGCCTTGGTCACAAGACCGTATATGGGATTGTATATTTTCTCCCACAGCATACCGATTACAACCGCGGATATGAGCACCGGTGCAAAGTATACCGAGAGATAGAAACGTTCGCCTTTAATTCCTTTACCCAGCATCAGTGCGAGGCCCAAAGACAACGGCAGCTGGATAAACACCGAAAGAGCCGCAAGTATCAGAGCATTAAGGATGGCTCGTCCGAAATCATACTGTGAAGAAAACAGATCTGTGTAGTTTTTAAATCCGACAAAGTCTCCCGGATCCGAAAATGTCGGGTAAGTATATAAGCTGTGATGGACCGATGCTATGATGGGCCAGATCAGTATGCCTATGAACAGGATCAGCGCCGGGAGAAGAAAAGCTATGATTGTAAATGGTTTACTCTTTTTGTTCATGATCATATCCTTCCGTTATCAGGAAAATGATTAGAAAAAAAGTGGCCTTCCCCCATCCCCATTTGGGAAAAACGGGAAGGCCACTATTCATTGTTTTACGTTACAGATAGATGATTATCTGATAGCGCCTGCCAGTTCATCAATGAAGCCCTGGCCGTCAAGCTCTTTGCCATAAACCTTAGCAACAGCATCGAGGTAAGGATCCTTGTCAACAGCGCTCATAGCTGTATCACCGAACAGAACGTATGCATCAGCGTTTGCACAGATCTCAGCTACAGACTGGGTCAGAGGATTGATCGAGCTGGTATCTCCATAAGGAATCCAAGCGGGAAGTCCACAACCATCAAGATATCCATAGTGGCAGATCAGCTTACCAAGCTCAGCTGTGTACTCAGCTGCAAGTTCAGCGTTAGGTGAAGAAGCGGATACTGCAAGAGTATCGGAAGGTCCACCGATGAGCTGTCCAAGCTTGGACTTGCTGGAATCGATTACAGGGAACTCAGTAACCTGAACCTTAGGAAGGAACTCAGCATCGTTTGCGAAGTCTGCGCAGTTCCAGGTACCGTTCTGATAGAAAGCGGTTCTTCCTGCCATGAAGTTAGCCTTAACATCATCGTTAGGAAGTGAAGCACCTGCGGGATCGAAGTAACCCTTATCGATCATTTCCTGGAAAGTATCAACAGCCTTAGCAACATCAGGGTTGTTATAGGTTGCTTTTCCAAGGAAGATATCGTTCAGAGCGTCAGCGCCGATGCTCTTCTCGATGATGGGCTCAAGATACTCGGTAACACACCAAGTCTCGCCACCTGCACATCCGAAAGGAATGATGCCTGCTGCTACAAGATCATCACAGCACTGCATAAGCTCATCATAATCAACCGGAACATGATCCCAGCCTGCCTCTGCAAGCAGATCCATGTTAGCGAACAGAGCAACTATGTTCATGGTTAACGGAACACCATAGTGCTTTCCGTCGTATGTGGTGTTGCCCAGCATGCTCTCAGGAAGCTCATCAGAATACTTTGCAAGGGTATCATCCAGGCAATATACTCTGTCCTGAGCTACGAAGTCGCCAAGGAATGCACATGACCATGTGAAGAAGATGTCAGGAAGATCTGTGCCGTCTGCCATAGCAGTAGCGATCTTGGTCTTGTAAGCTTCGTTCTCGATTGCTTCCCACTCAAGTGTTACGTTGGGATACTTCTCTTCCATATCAGCGATAGCCTGCTCATATGCGTGACGGTTAGAGTCACCTTCTGTAGCGATACACCACATAGTAAGAGTTACAGGCTCGTCTGAAGTTGCTTCCTCAGTTGCTGCGGGAGCTGCTTCCTCAGTTGCTGCAGGAGCTGCCTCCTCAGTTGCTGCGGGAGCTGTCTCTGTTGCAGGTGCGGAGCTACCGCAAGCTACGAGTGAAAGTGTCATAGCGCCTGCTAAGAGAACTGAAACTAAACGTTTCATTTTCATAATATTACCTCCTATAAAGATGGTTTACTGACAGCACTATGCTGTCTTGATGCTAAAATATCACATAATCACGGGGTGCTTCTTTCAAAAAATTGTTTTATAGCTATCAATTATTGCTATGTAGTTGTTTAAGATTTCTATTATTCACGTGTATTTTGCACTATAAATCCTTTATAATTAGCGAAAAGAATGCTAAAATTGCATTATTACAGAACCGATTTTCACCAAAGTTGGCAATTATTCGGAGACACCGGAATATGATCGAGAACCTTCAGGGCATATTTGAGACAGTCAACCACCGCGGTGACACCAATATCAGATTATATATGAACGACAAGGCCGAAGACTATCCTCCGCACTGGCATTCGTCCATGGAGATAATCATGCCCCTCGAGAGTTATTATATCGCCGAGGTTGCGGGACACAGGTTCGAGCTGCGAGAGGGTGATATCCTCTTTATATTCCCATGCAACCTGCATACCCTGTATGCCCCTCCGAAAGGCAAAAGGATCATATTCCAGCCTGAAATGCAGTTTCTCCATCAGCTCAAGGAGATAGATGCGATCCTGTCGCTGATGGCTCCGGTAAGGCTGATCACGGCAGCTACTGCTCCCGATATTTATCCGGATGTCAGAAAACTCCTGCTCGAGATCGCCGATGAGTATCAGTTCTTCAGTTCTCTTTCCGAGGCGGTCATATACAGCAAGCTCCTCGAGATGCTGTCCATAACCGGCAGATACTATATGTCAAATGCGACCACCTTCGACACCACGGCCGATAAGCGTCAGGAATATACGGCCAAGTTCATCACCATATGTGATTACATCGCAAACAACTGCACCGAAGAGCTCTCCCTAGATCAGATGGCCGACTTGAGCGGATTCTCCAAATTCCACTTCAGTCGTCTGTTCAAGCAGTTCTCGGGACAGACCTTTTATCAATATGTTAGTCACAAGAGGATCGAGCATGCAGAGCTGCTGCTCGCCAGAGAAGATATGTCCATCACGGACGTTGCCACGGCATCGGGCTTCGAGAGCCTGTCCGCATTCATACGCATGTTCAAGCAGATCAAGGGCATGACACCTACACAATACCGTAAGATGAGATATGCCTGATCATTTATGATAGGGTTCTCCGTGCATTATCCGGTAGCTTCGATATATCTGCTCCAGAAGAATGACCCGCATCAGCTGATGCGGAAAAGTCATTGGAGAGAAACTCAAATGCATATCCGCCCGTTCCGTGACGGACTTATGCAATCCCAATGATCCCCCGATAATAAAAACAATATGACTGACACCGCTTATCCCCAGATCTTCTATATATGAAGCCAGGGCTTCGGAGGTATATTCCTTCCCCCGGATCTCGAGAGTAATGATATGAGAGGACTCCGGTAATCTGGCTGTTATCCTTTCCGCTTCCCTCGTCAATATCCGGTCCTTTTCGACATCACTGCACCCGTCAGGAGTCATTTCATCAGCCACTTCGATCACATTCAGCTTACAATAACGCGAAAGACGCTTCGAGTATTCCCCGATCGCGTCTTTGTAGAACTTTTCTTTTATCCTGCCTACGCATATTACGGTGATCTGCATCACATCTCCACATCCGCACCGATCTCAACCGCCGGGCGGTCATCTGCGTCATCACTGCTGTCCGTGATCGGACTCGAAGCCTGGGGTTCTTCGTCTTTTGACCTGTCCCTTTCCGGGTGACGGTCACTGTCATCCGTATCCTCACCGTTCTCTTCTCCCGCAGCCTTCGGTTCGGGCAGCGTCATGAGTACTTTAAGTATACGATTCTGGTGTATTCCCTTTGCCTGCAGGAGAGTACCGTCCTCAAGCTCCACAACTTCACCGTCCTCAGGCAGTCTCTCGAGCGCTTCTATCATAAGTCCGCCGATCGAATCGTAATCATCCGACTGCAGCTCCGTATCCAGGGAATCGTTGATATCATCAGTCTTCATGGAAGCCTCTATCAGATAAGAGCGTCCGCCCAGATCGATGATTAGTTCTTCCTCGTCCTCATCGAACTCGTCCCTGATATCACCGACGATCTCCTCGAGCAGATCCTCCATGGTGATCATGCCCACACAGCTTCCGTATTCATTCAGAACATAGGTCAGACTCAGGGTCTTTTCCTTCATCTCCTTGAGCAGATCCAGTGTCTTCTTATGCTCCACTGTATACATTCCCTCACGCATTATATCGCGTATGCGGAAAGCATCCCTGTCTTCCACCAGGATAAAGTCTTTTATATTCACCAGTCCGATGAAGTTATCCGGTTCCTCTTCCCATACCGGGATACGCGTGAACATTTTGTCACGGAACACGTTCATAAGCTCATCGTATGTGGCATCCACGCTGACCGTGGTCATGTCCTCGCGGGGGATCATGATGTCCTCTGCCTCGGAATCGGAGAAATTGAGAACGTTATATATCATCTCATGTTCCTCGGACTCTATCTCACCGCCCTCATGACTGACATCCACATATGTCTTAAGCTCATCTTCGGTGATCTGCTCATCCTGGGCATCGGGATCCATGCCGACCAGTCTCAGGACTCCGCGTGACAGCTTATCTACTATAAATACTATGGGCGTGAGCAGAACCATAAAGAACCTGATGGTTCCGCTGTATGCCAGAGAAAGCTTGTCGCTGTTGATCTTCGCCCAGTTCTTGGGCACAACTTCTCCCAAAATAAGCACCACGAAGGTAAGCACTCCGGAAGAGACTCCGACAAATACGCTTCCCCATATTCTTATGGTCAATGCCGTCGTTATGGATGAAGCAGCTATGTTGACTATATTATTGCCTACAAGGATAGTGGAGAGCATCTTGGAATAATCCGAAAGGATATGCTCTACTCTGACAGCACGCTTGTTACCGTCCTCCGCAAGTGTGCGCAAACGCACCTTGTTGACTGTGGTAAAAGCCGTCTCAGCTGACGAAAAGAATGCCGATAATATCAGCAAAACGAATAAAACTATAAGTTGTATGACACCCGGGGTATCCAAAACATGATCCTTTCTCAAAAAATAATTATGCTTATGATACCATACCGCTCGCACGCACGCAAATCGATCACCGCCGCTAAAGAAAAGGGGCATTCGAACCGATATATATATTGTCTTAGGTTTACCACGTTAAGGATACCGTGGGGAGACAGCAACGTAAAAGTGTAACTGATCAGCTTCAGGAGAGGTAAGGACATCTACCCTACTGAGCAGGAGCACCTCAAAGAAAAGGGGGCTGGTCGGTCGTCACATGTGTTCTGCCCCCGGAAAAGAGGTAAACATGAGAATTACTGACAGTACAGTATCCATGTCGTCTGCGCATAAGTCGATGCAGCTCGCACAGGCGCGTACGGTCCGCAATCGCAGGGCCGGTGACCCGGGGGATCAATCTCTGGGCTTCTACCAAAACTTCCTTAGTCAACCGTTAAATCAGATCAACACAGGCACTCTTCGCCCGGCAAATGCCAGCACGATCCGGTCTATCCGGTTACAACTCCTTCACAGGATATTCGATTATCTGCGAGGGATTCATTCCTATGATTCATCTTACGTCTATGATGTCTCTTCAAATGATACGATATCCTACGATCCGGACAAGGCATCCGGCATCTCACCCGGTTCGATCTGGGTCAAGACAGCTTCAAACAGCTTCATATATCACGAAGAAGAAACCACCGGTTTCGTCTCAAGCGGCATAGTCAAATGCGCGGATGGACGTGAGATAGATTTCGGTGTCGAGCTGTCCATGTCCCGCTCCTTCACTCAGATGTATGAAGAATTCACCGTAGAGGACTATTTCGTAACGGATCCTCTGGTCATAAATATCGACAGTGATATCACCTCCGTATCCGATTTTAAATTCCTGTTTGATCTGGATTGTGACGGGAAAAAGGAGAATATATCCTTCGCCGGGGCCGGAAGCGGTTTTCTGGCACTGGACTTAAACGATGACGGAGTGATCAACGACGGAAGTGAGCTGTTCGGGACCAAAAGCGGAAACGGATTCGCTGACCTGGCCGAATATGACAGTGATCATGACGGATGGATCGATGAAGACGATGATATCTTCAGCCGTCTGAAAGTCTGGACAAAGGACGAATACGGAAATGATAAGCTGCTTGATCTGAAAGAGGCTGACGTGGGTGCCATATTTCTCGGGAATGCAAGCACGCAGTTCTCACTGAATAATATATATAACAGAACGGATGCATATATCCGGTCCACCGGTGTATTCCTGCGGGAGTCGGGAACCGTAGGAACCCTGGCCCAGCTTGACATGACATCCTGACTGTATCAGCCGTACCGGATCACGGACGATCCTAAGTCAGTACTCGGTCTTTACTTCCTCTACTCCGCACATCTGCTTAAAGACCAGCAGGTCTTCATTTGTGCGGATGGTCATGATCTCTCGGAAGGTTGCGGACGTCTTTGACCTGATGCCCGCAACCTTTTCACCGTTACATATGCTGGCGCGTATAACGGGGTATTCCGTTTCGGGATCGTAGTCTATGCGGTTTACGGTTTTTCTTTTTCCGAATATTCCCATAGTTTACAGCACCAAAAGCTCGGAAAACGATGTGATGATCTCGCCTTCGTAATCCGGGACCGGCTTATCATCACCGAATCCGTATGCAGCGTATATGAATCCTACCCCCGCTTCCACGGCAGACTCATAATCTCCCCTGGTATCTCCGATATAGCGGGTCTCCGGGGACCGTAAATGATTTCTGGATACGACCAGACGTATATTGTCGGCCTTCAAAAGTCCGGTGGCACCGAAACTCTCATAATCCGATATCATATCCGCAATGCCGAGTTTCTCCATGACCAGAGGAATATATCCATCCTGACAGTTACTGACGATATAGAGAGAATCGGCAGCCGACAACCTCTTCAGAGTCTCTGTCACGCCGGGATATGAGAGGTCCTCTGTACAGCTGCCCACACGCTCCTGCTCACGTGCCTTGATGCTCACCATAAGCCGATCTTTCATCTCATTGTCCTGACCGGGATAGAGATCGTCTATTATGACATCCATAGGTTTGCCGAATTCTTTTTTCAGCATATCCGCGGTCACAAATCTGCCGAGAATCCCGCCCAATCCCACATCCGCAGTAGCGTCATTCCATGCCTCGGCTACTATTTTCGTTGTATCCCACAGAGTTCCGTCTATATCAAATATATAATTCATCATACACCCTTTGTATCAGCGCTCTCCACACGTTTCAGGCGTTTTTCTTCCTTGTTGCGTATACGCAGTTCCACAAAAAACTTCTTGAGCAGGTTGGAGCATTCCCCTTCCAGAAGCCCCTGCCTGTAGTCAACCTGATGGTTAAACTCATTATTGGTCAGAATATCCAGGATGGATCCGGCACAGCCGGCTTTGGGGCTGACCGCTCCGGCACAGACCACCGGTATCCTAGCCTGAACTATCGCCCCCGCGCACATCTGACAGGGTTCCAGTGTCACGTACATAGTGCATTCTTCGAGGCGCCAGTCACCCATTTCCTTACTTGCGCGCCTGATAGCGGTTATCTCCGCATGTGAGAGCGTACATTTATCCGTATTTCGGCGGTTATATCCCCGTCCTATGATACGGTCCTCATATACTATCACGCAACCGATCGGGACCTCGCCGTGATTATACGCCAGACGGGCCTGTTTTAAGGCTTCTTTCATGTACTTTATATCATTGGAAGTATAGTCCTGATCAGCTTTCATATCGATCCGGTTCTGCGGTCCCGTGGGGAACCGTCGTCAGGTTGCGTTTGACAATGCGAATTGAATTACATATACTAAATAAGCCGTGCAGCCGGGGAAGTAGCGGAGCCCTATACCTGCAATCCGCTCCAGCAGGGGTGATGCCGACCTGAGGGCTTAATTCTGTGTACACGCCCCATGTAAGTGGTGTTGAAGTTTGGGTCTTACGCAATGGGAATCCGTGAATCGTGTCAGGGCAGGAATGCAGCAGCACTAAGCGGAAACTCCCATGTGCCGTGAGGGTGCCTGGCGGAGCTAACTGCATGGGAAACATACCCGGAAGGCGGTTCAAAGCGAGGCGCACGGCTTTTGAATGTACATCTTTATCTGTTCTTTTCTATATTCTTGAGATACTCAACCACCATCAAAGCTATCTTAAGTGTCAGAGCATCATCGAAAAGCCTGATATCCAGCCCGGTCTGCTTCTGCAATTTCTCAATGCGATATACGAGAGTATTTCTGTGGACAAACAGCTGACGTGAAGTCTCGGATATGTTCAGACTGTTTTCAAAGAACTTATTGATAGTGTTGATAGTCTCCTCATCAAGATCATCGGGCACATTGTCTCCGAATATCTCCTCGACATACATATGACAGAGATTCTCGGGTAACTGATATATCAGACGTCCTATGCCCAGATTGTTATATGCCGCCACACGGTTCTCATTATAGAAAATGCGCCCGACCTCAAGTGCCATCATGGCTTCCTTATATGATTTGGAGACATCCTTGAGTTCGCTTACTATAGTGCCGTAAGCCACCCTGACGTTGATCATGGCTTCCATCTGCATCATATCCACTATGGTATCGGCTACAGTACCTATGTCATCATAGTCCTGACCGTCATCCAGTTTCTTTATGAGCACTATGCCGTTCTCGTCAACGGATGTGATATAGTCACCGTTCTGAGGTGAAAACATCCCTCCCAGAACTTCCTGCCCGACGGCGTTCTTGTCGGGAGCAGTCTCTATGAGCATGGCAACACGCCTTACATTGCTCTCTATATGAAGTTTTTTGGCACGGTTATATATATCCACCAGGAGCAGATTATCCATGATCAGATTCTGGAAAAATCCTCCCCTGTCCGATCTTTCTTTGTAAGCCTGTATAAGATTCTTCAGATTACTTACCGCTATCCTTCCGTAGGTATATGTATCTTCGCTGCTGCCCACGGCATCCAGGATGTACAAAACTTCATCTCCGTCATAGATCTTGAGAAGATGATGACTGCCGGTCACCTGTGAATCTGCCGGCGAATCCGCAAAATCCGTGATCATCTGTACTCCGGGATGCTCATTTTCATCAGTCGCTGTCTGAAGCTCTCCGGCAAGATCGTATACACCGAATTCAACCTTGGTGATAGCCTTCAGATCATCTATACTGTTTCTGATGGTTTGGATAGATATCATACGTATACCTCACAAACGAAAAAAATAGGGGGATGGATCTCCATCCCCCTAATCTTATCACAGTTAGGACTAGTTAGTAATGGTCTGCTCGGTTTCCTTGTCGAAGATGTGGATCTTCTCAACATCGAATGCAAACTTAACTGTATCGCCGGGTCTTGCGGTAGTTCTGGAATCAACTCTTGCGGTAATCGGGAACTCTTCAAGATCGAAGTACAGATAAACTTCAGCACCCAGAAGCTCGTAAACCTTGATGTTGGACTCGAATACACACTTAGCGGTCTCGATGAACATCTCGGAATCATATACATCCTCGGGACGAATACCGAATGTAACGGTCTTTCCGTTGTAGCCGCCGTCGATAAGCTTCTTAGCCTTAGCGGGAGGAAGAGGAATGGACTTGCCGCCGATCTTCAGGGCAGCTTCGTCACCGTTAACTTCAACCTCTGCATCAAGGAAGTTCATCTGAGGCGATCCCATGAAACCTGCAACGAAGAGGTTACCGGGCTTCTCATAAAGGTTCTGAGGAGTATCTACCTGCTGGATAACACCATCCTTCATAACTACGATACGATCACCAAGAGTCATAGCCTCGGTCTGGTCATGTGTAACGTAGATGATGGTGGTACCGAGTCTCTGGTGAAGCTTGGCGATCTCGATTCTCATCTGTACACGGAGCTTGGCATCCAGGTTTGACAGCGGCTCGTCCATCAGGAATACCTGAGGATTACGAACGATTGCACGACCCATGGCAACACGCTGTCTCTGACCACCGGACAGAGCCTTGGGCTTACGATCAAGGAGTGCTGTCAGGTCGAGGATCTTAGCTGCCTCTTTAACCATCTTATCGATCTCATCCTTCGGAACCTTACGAAGCTTAAGACCGAAAGCCATATTATCATAAACCGACATATGAGGATACAGAGCGTAGTTCTGGAATACCATTGCGATATCACGATCCTTGGGCTCTACATCGTTAACGATCCTATCGCCGATCTTCAGCTCACCGGAAGAAATATCCTCCAGACCTGCGATCATACGAAGAGTAGTGGACTTACCGCATCCGGAAGGACCAACGAAGATGATGAACTCCTTGTCCTCGATCTGGAGATTAAAATCCTTAACAGCTTCGAATCCGTTAGGATACACTTTACAAATGTTGGTTAAACTTAAACTTGCCATTTCGACCTCCTATGGTTGATAGTTTTCTGCGGACTGATCCGCAACCTGTACCAAGTATATAATTTCCGACATTTTTACGCCATAATTCAATTGAACAAAAAAACTCGGATCGAATGTACAAGTTGAACAAAGTCCCTTATTCTTCGGGCTCGGCAGGGTCTGTGTCCTCTGTTTCGACAGTTTCGACAGTCTCGATCCCCTCTGTCTCAACGCCCTCCATATCCACCTGAAAATCCATATCGCTGGTGATCGAAGTTTCTTCGGGTTCAAATCTGGCAAACACTTTTTTATACAGATAGGCTGCGCCCAAACCGGGACCGGCCACTCCGAACATGATCAGAAACGGCGTGGCATAAGGTGAAATAATGAGCAATACCACCGGGAGGAGATAAAGCAGCAACATCAGGATGCTCTTAGGGAAATTCAGGATCATCACCAAAAGTGCATTCTTGAGGGTACGCCCGATCGTATTGTAGAATCTCGACTGCAACGGGAAGATATACATGACTGTCATCAAAAACAGGACAAATACCGAAAGGACCGCCACCATGAATGCAATGGAAAACTCCTGTCCCGACTTGACGAACACAAAATAATCTCCCACAAAGATCGCGCCGACCAGTACCACGATGATCCACAGGATCGTGGCCTGCAGGAAATTCTCCTTAAAAGATTTGAAATACATCTTGATGATATAGGATTCCTCATCCCTCACCATTTTGATCAGCACATAATGCATGGCCGTAAGAGACGCTCCGATGGTTATGATCGGTATGCATGTAATGAGGACCAGTATGTTAAGTATCATGATATCGGCCATTCTGGACAGAAATCTCATGACCGGTGAATCCAGTGCAAAAATCTTGTTCATATAAATCTCCCGTCTAAATATACAAAACCATGGGGGTGAATCTGATACCGGCGCTTTCCTGTTCTTCGCCCGTATCCTCGAATCCCACCTTATGATAAAACTCTACGCCGTAAGGAGCCGCATTAACCGTCATGCTGGTCTGTCCCATCTCGGTGTAAAGATATTCGGCCAGTTTGTTTATAAGTCCGCGTCCCACTCCCTGTCTGTGGTGCTTTGATTCCACAAACAGAAGCGATATGTGGTTATTGTCTCTGAGGGATATTATGCCTATGATCACTCCGTCCTTCACAGCCACAAAAAGCTGATAGGAACCGTTATGAAACATGTTTTTCAGAACATCGTCATAGACAAATGCCTTGAAATTACTGATTCCCTCGTCGGAGTATTCCGGCGCTTCATACTTCAGAAACGTTCGCCAGGCCAGATCCATACATATATCCCATTCAGACCTGTATGCAGCTCTGTATGTGATCCCGTCCATTACCCTACCTGCCAAAAAGATTTGAGAAGAATCCCGTAAAGCTCTCTTTTATGCTGGAGAAAAAGCTCTGAGTAGCCTGGCTCACGGCATTTCCGACTGCTTCGTTGATCACATCCTGTGCCTGGTTTACTACATCGCTGCCGTACTTCTTATACAGATTCTCAGCCTGATCGATCAGATATGTTCCGTTCAGACCAAGCTTATCCAGTTTCTTGAGCAGATCAACGATCTGTTTTTTCTCATCATCCGTCAGGGTCACTCCAAACTGCTTCTCGCCTTCCGAAATAGTCTGTCGGATGCTGTTTTCATCGGAAGTATCCAGCTTACCCGTGGCTATCATATTCTTGAGCCATGCCATAAGCGCCTCGACATCCTCGTTGCTTACATTCTCCAGCTGCTCATTCAGCTCACCGGTGGTAATAAGCTCATCAAGGGCTCCGTCAAGCACATCTTCGCTTACGGTTTTTCCGGTAGATACCTCATATGCCCGAACTGCTCCTATCAGACCGGCAGTTCCGGATATGGGAGTCGGTGCTACCACCAATACATCCCTGTCCTCAACTCCTGCTGTCAGAAGAGCATTTCTGTACATGCCCGTAGTACAATAGTTAACATTCTGTGTGGTAACATTGATCCCGCTTCCGGGTGCCGATTTGGTCATCTTCACACTCGTCAGTGCACGTGTACCGATGACCGAACTGTCAATATATCCGTCAAGAAACTTATGCTCATCGGCATTGGTTACTGTTATTACGGTGCAATTCGCCAGATCTGCCTCGGTCAGTCCCATCAGTGACAGTACGGTGGTCTTTTGTGATTCGGTCAGATCGGCACCGAGCGCAACGACCGTGTCCTTATCCGCTGCCATGGCTTTGACCGGCAGCAGCATGACCAATACGATCAAAGCAACCGTACTTATTAACGTTTTGATCATTCCTTTTTTCATAATCTCCTCCTGTAGCTATCTATAGTGAGGCCTATGAAATATGAGCCTCGATCCACTCCAGTATATCGGAGTATACTTCTTCCTTATTCAGCTCATTGAGAATCTCGTGTCTGTCATCGGGATACAGCTTAAGCGTAACGTCCTCCATCCCCATATTCACATAGGAATCACAAACCTGCCGCACTCCTTCTCCGTAATTTCCCACGGGGTCCTCTTCACCGGAAACCAGAAGTACCGGGAGTGACTTCGGCACCTTGCTCAGATTCTCCGGATAGGTCAGTTTCCACATCAGTTTGAACAGAACCTTGAAGCCGTTGACGGTAAACGTAAATCCGCAGTCCGGATCATCAATATATCTCTGCAGGTTCTCCTTATCACGGCTCAGCCATTCAAAATCATTCTGAGGATCGGTTATCCGCTTGTTATACGCGCCGAAAGCCATTGAATTGATGACCTTCGGAATATGATCGTCTCCCAGGATAAATCCCGAAACGGCAGCCATGGCCCGCGATACACAGAGCAATCCTCTGGACTGCATGCCCGTGCCCATAATGATCGCGCCATTGATACCGGTTCCGTATCTGTACATATAATTTCTTATAATGAATGAACCCATGGAATGACCGAGCACGAAGATCGGGATTCCCGGATACTCGCCCTGAACCAGCTTCTTCAGCCGGTGTTCATCGCGTACCATCACGGTATCTCCGTGATGCGGGCATATATATCCGGGCTTGCCTCCGTTCATATGCATGGTTCGTCCATGTCCGAGATGATCATCGCCTATGACCATGATTCCATGGTCACACATGAAAGTCGCGAAATCTTCATATCTCGCTATGTGCTCTGACATACCGTGTGTGATCTGAAGTATCGCACGCGGCTCTGTATCCGGTATGTATTTAACTGCATATATCTGGGATACACCATCCCGTGAATCGAAGCTCAGCTCTTCTTTTCGCATATGATACCTCCGGTGAATCATCGAGCGCGCCTAGCGGCACAATAGTCCCTTGCATGCGACTACAGTTTCGCAAGCGAAACTCGTAAGTCCTCGCTGCGAGACCAATGTGCCGCTCTCGCGCATGCGTTTTACCCGACTTCTGCGCCTGCGGGCATATCCCTGTCAAGCGCAAGCAGTGACAGCGCTCCCTCTTCGTCTATAGCGCTCAGGATCATTCCTTCACTCATCATGCCGGCTATTTCGCGTGGCTTCAGGTTCACAAGTACGATGACTTTCTTTCCGACCAACTCATCAGCACTGTAGCTGGACTTGATGCCCGACAATATCTGTCTGGTCTGTGAACCTATGCGGATCTTGAATTTAAGGAGTTTTCTGCTCTTGGGCACTTCCTCACATTCAAGTACCTCGCCGACCTGCAGCTGTAATTTATCGAAATCTTCATACGTGATCTCGGGTTTCGCATCTATATCGATAACTCCGGCGTTTTCTGCCGTATCGTCCGTGTTACTCTCACCACTCAATGCTTTCCACGCAGCATCTGCCTCCTCCTGAGTCATCTTGCCCGCTTTCACAAGGTTGGCAAACGCGGTCTTCTGATGATCCAGAAACTCCGCACGCTGACGTGACTGGATCTCTTCGGCTTTCTTAAGGATCTCTTCCTTGTCGAGACGTGCGAAGAGTATCTCGGGCTCGGATGTCACCTGTGTCGAACCGCCCTCTTTGAAGCTGCAGAGTTCATCGAAATCCAGCAGCTTCAGTCCAAGCTGACCGGATATCTTCTCGGATGTTCCGGGCAGGAAAGGAGCCAGTAGAGACGCACCCATGATGATACCTTCACACAGATTATACAATACGGTCGACAGACGGTCTTTCTTTGCCTCATCCTTGGCCAAAATCCACGGTTCCGTCTCATCTATATACTTATTCAGGCGCTTGAACACGTCAAATATCTCTGTCAGGGCATCGGCCGCATGCAGGGTTTCCATGCACTTCTCAACACGATCGTAAGCGCCGGAGACAAAAGCCTTCATCTCCGCATCAATGACCGGATCAGCCGCACCCTTATCCGCTACGGCTCCCCCGAAATACTTATTGCTCATGCCGATGGTACGGTTTACGAGGTTTCCGAGAGTATTGGCCAGATCGGAGTTGACTCTTTCACACATAAGCTCCCATGTGATGGTTCCGTCGTTCTCATAAGGCATCTCATGTACCACGAAATAACGTACTGCATCCAGGCCGAACACATCGATCAGGTCGTCCACATATATCACGTTGCCTTTGGACTTACTCATCTTCTCTCCACCCTGAAGGAGCCAGGGATGTCCGAATATCTGCTTCGGAAGCGGCTCGCCGAGAGCCATCAGGAATATCGGCCAGTAGATCGTGTGGAAGCGGATGATGTCCTTTCCGATCAGATGCAGATCAGCGGGCCAGTACTTCTTATACAGGTCACTGTGGTTCCCGTCTGCATCATACCCGATACCGGTGATATAGTTGCTGAGCGCGTCAAGCCATACATAGACTACATGCTTATCATCGAAGTCAACGGGGATGCCCCACTTGAATGACGTACGTGATACACACAGATCCTGAAGTCCCGGAAGCAGGAAATTGTTCATCATCTCGTTCTTACGTGATACAGGCTGGATAAACTCGGGATGCGCATTGATGTATTCTATAAGCTTCGGAGCATATTTACTCATTTTGAAGAAATATGCTTCCTCCTGCTCGGGATGTACCTTTCCTCCGCAGACCGGACATGCCCCGTCCTTAAGCTGCGCCTGCGTGTAGAACGCCTCACATTCCGTACAGTACAGTCCCTCATATGATCCCTTATAGATATCTCCCTGATCATAGAACTTCCTGAATATCTTCTGTATCTGGCGTTCATGATCTTCATCGGTGGTTCTGATGAACCGGTCATAGGATGTCCCCATCAGGTCCCAGAGATGGCGGATAACACCGGCAGTCTTATCCACAAATTCTTTGGGGGTCAGATTTTCTTCAATGGCACGTGTTTCAATCTTCTGGCCGTGCTCATCGCATCCGGTCTGAAAATGCACATCATATCCGTCAGCTTTCTTATATCTGGCTATCGCATCCGCCAGCATGATCTCATAGCAGTTACCGATGTGCGGTTTGCCGGAAGTATAAGCTATCGCAGTAGTTATATAATAAGGTCCTTTGTTGTTCATAATATGTATCCTCTCATTTCCTTATTGATCTGATATGCCCCGGGATCTCAGTTCATGATCTCATCGATCGCCGAGATACAGGCATCCCTGAAACCCGCTGCCTCCAGAGCGGCCACTCCGCGGATCGTGGATCCGCCGGGGGAGCATACCGCATCCTTAAGCATGGCGGGATGTGTTTTGGTTTCCAATTGCAGCGATGCACTTCCTTTTACGGTGGCACTTACCAGATCATATGCCATCTGTCTGGGTATTCCGTATTTAACGGCCGCATCGCCCATAGCTTCTATATACATATCGATGAATGCCGGTCCACAGCCGGTGATCGCACCGCCTATTCCCATCAGATGAGACGGCAGTTCTTTTACCAGGCCCAGCTTGGAGAAAGCATCCATCACCTGCATTCGTTCCTCGTTATCCAGCGAGTGCATCTCCTCAAACAGAAAGACGCCTTCACCCACCTGCGCCGGTGTGTTCGGCATGACAAACTGTATCCTTACACCATCAGCTCCCGATACACTGATCCCTCTGCCGGCCAGTTCCTTGACATATCTGTCATGATCCCATCCCAGGGCGATGGATATCAGGTTCTTCCCGCCCAATCCGGTCCCGATACTGTCAAGTACGCCCTCTATCTGATAAGGTTTGCAGGCCATGATCAGGGTATCGCTCATCTCTGTCAGGTCTTTGATCGCTTCGACCGCAACGAAACCTATTCTTGCGGCATTCCCCTTCAGTTTCTCCGTGTTGGGTGCATAAGCGTATATGTTATCTCCGCTTAAGACTCCGGCGGATATAAAACCGCCTGCGATGGCCTGCGCCATATTGCCCATTCCTATGAATCCGAGCTTATTCATCCTAATCCCCTTTATGCTTAATTCGATCCGGTATTTGTATTGTTGTTCGTATTTGTGTTGTTGTTTGTGTTTGTGTTGTTGTTCGTATTTGTGTTGTTGTTTGTGTTTGTGTTGTTGTTCGTATTTGTGTTGTTGTTCGTATTTGTGTTGTTGTTCGTGTTTGTGTTGTTGTTTGTATTTGTATTTGTATTCGTGTTGGTATTGGTATTGTTATTCGTATTATTGGCGGTTGTATTCTTATCGTCCTTTTTGCCGTTGGTATCGGAACCTCCGGTAAACTTATTCCATGCCTCCAGACCTATGTATTCATTTCCCTGATATCTGAATGTTATCTTCTCCGGCTTATCGTAAGCGTACAGGTTATTGGTGAATTTAACGTTCTTAACATACTCGCTGGTCTTGCCGCAGCCTATGACCGGATATCTGTAGTCATGATTTCTGACAATATTGTCTTTTACATCTATCCCATCACACTTCTCAAAGTGTATCTCTCCGTTTGCGCCGTCATTGACCAGTGCTCCGTTGTTATAGAGAATATTACCCGATACTTCGCTCTCAGTCACAAAACCCGAATTGACAGCATCCACGCCGCCTATGGTTATACCGCCGTCATGATTGTCGTGAACGGTATTGCCCGTCACGGATATCTTGGTCGTGGGGTAGAGATAATGATTATGCTCAGCGGCCACCTCTATGCCATATGCATTCTCATATACGAAGTTGTCCTTTATCACGCAATCATGTGCGTTGGTCACATATATGCCTGCACATGACCAGTACGGGCACTGGCACTGATATACTGTGTTCCCGGATATCTCACAGTTGCGGGGGCTGTCAAATTCCTGATTGATACAATAACCACCCCCACCGTACAGATCTATTCCGATATTTGAGATGCCGTCGACCACATTTCCGGTGAACTTGATGTCGGACACGTTACCGGATGCCGCCAGTGCTTCGCTGTAACCGGTATTCATGTCGTGAACCATATTGTTGTATACGGTCACATTTCTGATCGCCTTATCCTCGGTAGCGCCGTTGCCGTATGCCAGCACCGCATACGCTCCGCCCTGTCCCGGGGCAGCCGTACAGGATATATTGCAGAACTCACAACTCGTGATATTGATATCATGCACTCCTTCCGTCATGAATACTCCGTATACCCATGACGCATATGAGTAACCTATCCGCAGGCCGATGATGTTGATGTTTGAATTTCCGTTGATATCAAATATGGCACCGCGTTCTCCCACTCCCAACGACACTGTTGCGGATGCTCCGGGATATGCGGTGATCGTGATCGGTGCGGAATCCGTGCCGGATATGGATAAAGTATTGGCGCCTTTGTATATACCGCTCAGTACATATATCGTATGCCCCGGTGTAACGGTATCAAGGGCCTTCTGAATGGAGAAATAGGGATCATCATATGTTCCCTCACCTGTCTCATCGTTACCGGTAGTGGCTACGTACAGATCCGAATTCTTGCGGCTCGCTTCGTCTATCACCGTATCTGCGGCATTGGATATGATCTCCGCTGCGGTTCCGCCGATCCCCGTCCCGTCTCTGGGCGTGCCTGTATCGGGAGACTGACCGGTCCCGCTTCCACTGCCTGCATCTGCGGGTGTCCCGCCGGTTCCCTGCCCGGCAGCATCAGCTGACGTACCTTCAGCAGTACCGCTGTTCATATTATAAAACGGCGAGATCCCTCCGCCGGATATGAAAGGATCCAGGCTGGGGTCATACTCCCCTTCGTATGTATAATGAGGTGTTCCCGTCTGCCCGGCAGTCGCTCCGTCCGCGTTTGCCTCCACTTCTCCGGCAGCCACGGCCCCGGGCCCGGCGTTACTCACCGGTCCGTTTCCGCCCGCCTCATCTGTCTGTACCTGAGGATTGGTATCACCTATATTGACGATGGATCCGTCCTTCATGAAAATAGACGCACCCGAAGCACCGCATCCGGTGGATGCGACCGCTACAACCGCTGATATGAAGATTGTGCAGAAACGCTTTCTAAAACTCATTATTTCCACATTCTTTCGCCAATATACACTTCATATAAATATACCACAAAAAACGGCTGACGTAAAAACACGCCGCCGTTTCAGATTCCCGTTATCATGCCTCTGCGGTACTGTTCGATTGAACATCGAAAAACACGCAGTATCAGTCACCGTCACAATAGTATACGTCACTGTAATCATTACTGTACAAATACTGCGCCTCATCCGGGATCACGGCTGCTCCACGATCCAGATACAGTACGGCAGGTTCATCGATCTGAAGATCAACGGAATCCGCCGGCATACAGGTTACCTCGTCAAACCCCAGCAACTCGGTCATATCCGCCCATATTATCCAGGACTGCCCCGAAGGATATAAACAGACGACATCCGCATCACTGTATTGATCCAGTATTACCCTGTGGCCGGCCTTCTCGGGATACAGGAATGAGATATTTCCGTGCAGATCGGAAATCATGTTCATGATGACAATCACGCCCACTATCACTGAAGCCGCTATCGAGCCATACTTTGTGCCTCTGTCTCCGCCATGTGTAAGGACTCTCATAACCCCCACGGCCCCGGTTACCAGTCCCTCCGCCAGACACAGATACAGGATCCCAAGTACGGGCATCACATACCTTACGGAACTGTCTCCCAGCATGAGCGCTGTCTTGGAGACCACGAGGAAGTATCCGGCAAGCGCGCAGCACAGGAGCATTACGTCGTTTCCGCACCGCTGGCTGTGATCGGTCTTCGCTCCCTCCGCCGGAGGTTCATCCGCTCCTTCCATGAGCGAGCATACCGCTTCATCAGCCTCGTCATACCTGATCGTGGAATACCTTGCGTCGCGCGCGTCGTTTGCACTCCACCTGGTGATCCTGGGTCTCAACCCACGCCGGCTATCCGCATTCAGCAGGTACATTATGACCAGCAGACCGATCAATACCCACAGGATCCCGCCGAAACCTATCCTGTTTATCTTTTCCGCAAAAAAGACCATCCGCTCCCATGTATTACCGATATCGATGAAATTGCCCGTAGCCTGTGCCCCGCGCTGTCCGCGAAACATCTGTGCGGGAAACGCCGGATAGAACAGGTAACACAAACCGAAGCTGATGATCATCGTTAATCCGTAATACAGCGTAGTACGGATCGACTTATGTCTTATGATCTCACGGATGTTCCATGCCACAGCCAGAAAAAACAGCCAGATAAAGAAATAATAATGTGTCATGAACCCGCAAAAAGTGATCCCACCCAGTAGCAGCCAAAAACGGATATCCACGGCTTTTTTCAGATGCAGGAGCGTGACGGCCAGTATCCATACAGTCAGCAGCATATACATGCGGATGAATACTACACCCGTCAGGGTCGCGGCACTCAGGCCCCAGGCGAGTATTGCCGGACAGATGATCATATCGCCGGAATTCTCATACATATCCCCGATCTGTTTCATCAGCAGAAGACTGACGAAAAGACATATCAGATTAATGATGAGCCCCTGCCACATGCTGAATACGCCTGATGTCAGGGAGCACACAAAATGCAGAACGAAATAATAGAGCGGCGGATGTACATCCCAGGACTGCACTTCTTTCACCAGTGCGAAATTAAAGCCCTCTCCTTCCCGGACTGTCAGCTCATCCATGATCATATCTCTGCTCACGGTACCCTCTGCGATCAGTCCGTATGTTCTGTTACTCGAGTAATATGAGTAGAACTCGTCCTCATGCATACCCTGCTTCCGGTAACAGCAAACTACAGCCGCGATCATGCATATCACGACTGTAACTGTAAATACGATCTGTCCCGCTATGTTCTTTTTTGCTTTCAGTGCCGGTTCTTTCATCCTGTCCGATCCGCTCCGGATCATTGATACACTCCCCTGAGTTTCATGGTCATCCCGTGTATCTGCCTTACAAGCCTTGGTGCATACGCCAGCAGCTTCAGTTTCTTTCTCTGATCATCGTTCAGGTAAGGATTGCCCGAGATATCCTGTCTGTGTTCTCGCAGATATGCTTTCACATTACGATAGAACTCATCGTGATCGTTCATCAGCTTCACCGGGATGTGGAGCATATAATCCAGTCTCTGCACCAGTGCGAACCTGCGGGCATACTCCGTAAGATTCGGATATTTCTCTTCAACCAACTTCTCCATCCGGTCCGCATTTACGACTATATCCTTGAAAACACGGGAGAATTCCGTCCTCGCCTTTCGGGTATTACTGCCCTGGCGGTAGTATACGTGATATCCGATATCCGGCAATATGCCTGCTCCGTCGATATGACTCAGGAGCTCCGTAAAAAGACGAAAGTCTTCGTTCAGCTCACCTTCGGGAAAAAGAGAGATATCGAAAAGTTCACGCCTGATAAGTTTGGTACAAAACGAGCAGTCTCCCCTATGGAGCAATAATTCTTTGAGGAAATCTTCGGATGATACGATCGTCGGGGTTTCGGGAGGCGTCACAACCATCGGGAGGGGACTTCCGTCACCGGCCACCTCATCACGGCTTATCTGCACTACATCCAGATGTCTGTCCTCCGCCATCCGGATAAGCTTCTCGTACATATCCGGCTCTATATAGTCATCGGCGTCGACAAAACCCAGATAATCCCCGGTTGAAATGCGTATGCCGGCATTACGTGCCGCAGAGGATCCGGCGTTTGCCTGATGCAAAACCCTGATTCTCTCATCCTCTCCTACCAACCGGTCCAGGATCGATGGGGTAGAGTCCGTCGATCCATCGTCAACCGCTATGATCTCCATATCTGCCACGGTCTGTGACATACAGGATCTGATGCACTTTTCCACGCAATCCTCGGTATTGTATACGGGGATGATGATGCTTATCTTCATATCTGCCAGATTATCTGTTCATAGATGCATATGTTAAATCAGTATGCAGGATCGGCGCAGGTGACAGTGGTCCTTCCTTGGGCAGTTCATAATCGTCGATCTCTCCGAGCAGTGCCTTCATCAGTCCCATCAGCCTGTCAGCTGCGATATCCGCATTCCATTCATCGCGTATGGTTCTGTACGCTTTTCCACCCAGATGGGCATATCCGTGCCAGTTATGGAACACCCTGAGTACCACCTGTTCCATGGATTCGTATACCTCTCCGGGGTAGACGAGTCCGTTCCGATTATCCTCTATCAGATAAGGAACTGCTCCCATCCGGTCACAGGCTATCTCAATGCATCCGCTGTTCATTCCCTCATTAACGACTGCACCCCAGCCTTCCAGATGATTGGATGTGCTTATATGGATGTGGCATTCCGACATCAATGCTCTGACTTCATCGGGTGCCAGACTGCCATGCATGGTAACCTCGTCGGGCACCAACTCTCTCACACGGTTACGGATCTCCTCGAACATCTCTCCGTCGCCCACCATATGTATATGGAAGTTCTCGCCCTCGGCTTTCAGACGGGCTGCCAGTCTGATCATATACTCCGGATGCTTAAGAGCTATAAATCTTCCGACCCAGATGATCTGTACACACTTCGGATTGCTGAGTCTCCTGTCTATCTCATCGGTATCATATTCTATAAAAGGCGGAAAATAACCCCATTTGAGCAGCTTGCCGGGATATGCATGTATCAGGTGGAAATCCGCTGCAGCATATGCCCCGGCGCACAGCATAAAGACGGGCCTGTTACGATAACGTATATGTTCTTTATACTTGGCTATCAGTCCACGGGGACTGATGGCTTTGTAGGTACCGGTGCGGTACAGCCTTTCGCTTACCCTGAGGGTCAGTTTCCCGCTGTTTAATCTTCTCTGCGCTATGTCCTCCCTCTCACACCACCCCAGAAGTACTGCATCACTGTCATAGATCAGCTGCTCACAGGAGGGATCCTCATACAGATGCTTCACGTAGGGAAGCTCATCAGCGCCCATGTCCCAGCCCATATCAACACGTTCCTGCTCCATCGGCATAGTCGCTACGAACGTGAAATCTTCACCCAGTTTCTCGTACATGGCATCACAGAAAGGCTGCTGGTGATGATTGATATAATTGGATACAAAGGTGAATTTCATTAAATGTTCTCCTCAGCTTGTGCAAAAACCGTCATACTGTAATACATCATCATAAGTGCGGAATAATTATTATCCGAATCGTGATTCTCATGAGCATGTTTTTTGGCATTGCGGCTGTAAGCTTTGGTTATTTCCTCCTGTGCAAATATCTCTATGATGTCATCTGCCAAAACGTCGACATTTCCCGCAGGAAAGAGCAATCCGTCCTGCCCCCCTACCATCATACTGGGTATACCCCCCACATTGGACGCAACACAGGGCACTCCCAGCAACATCGCTTCTCCGAGAGAGTTCGGCGAGTTTTCAAGTGAAGACGGACATACGAACACATTGCTTGCCAGATACTGATCCTTCATCTGATCGGCATTCAACTTGCCGAGCATCACTACATGATCCTTCAGATGATTCTTACGTATCAGTTTATACAGATACCGCCCGTATGAGCACCTTTTCACTCTGTCCTTCCAGGTATCACTGGCCAGAAGATTGGCTCCGGCTACATACAGGACGGTATCCGGATACTCCTCCAGTATTCTGGGCATCGCTCTCAGGACATAATGAAAGCCCTTGAGAGGGTAATCGCCCTGACTTAGGAATATGCTGTGAGGAATACAGTTCTCCAGCTTCCAGCTCCCCTGATAAAAGGGCTGCCTCATGGTCTCCCCGACGAAATGATATTTCACACCGGGATGTATGTCCTCAGATGCCATACGATCAAAATCCGTCCGGCCGGCCACATGCCCGGTCTCCCGGATGGCTTGTATCTCATTGACACCCCTCTTACGGAATTTGTCTATCTGCTGCCATACATTATCACGTCTCACCAGATCCCGGAACGTGATACCGTATTTGACGGTAAGCGGTATATCAGCGGTATAATGCTCGGCTATGCGGGAACACAGTCCCTGTATGCCGACCACGGTATGATCGGGGTCACCAAAGGCTCTGATAGCGGCCAGCGCATGAGGATACTCTGTTCCGAATATGTGCACGATATCCGGCTCGAAGTCAGAGATCACACCACGCAGGGTATCCTCGAGTGTGTCATCATATACATATGGTCTGCCCGTATCTTCGCCGAAGCCATATGCTTTGATCACACAATTCTCACTTACCGTGACCGCCCTGCTTATCACCAGGCCGGCACCCTCTGTGGGAAATGCCACCCCCAAAGTCAGCCGGTCTCCTATCGGCTTAAGCGATATCTTTTCTATAAGACCTGTCAGCCACCCTTCTCTGTTGGAAACCGGCAGATTGAGTTGTTCGGCGATCAACGGTATCGCCAGATTACATACCCATAATACTCGCATACGATTACCTGCTGTCTACTCCATCTTCTTGCCGTATACCGATGATTTGATTCGGTTATACAGCCCGCCTGTTACCGGATTGCCCGCGATCAGCCTGCGCAGCGGGGCCAGTGTAAGTCTCATTCTGCGTCTGTATCTTACCACGCTTTTGTGAGGCATATAATTCTCGACTATATCCGTGTGCTCCTCTCTGGATATCCTGCGGTTCTGCTTCTCCTCCGAGAAACCGCCGCCCATATATGAGCTGATAACTTCGGATATGTATATAAACCTGACCTTGGCAATATAGGAACACCACAGGAACTGCTCATAGTCGGCTCTGACCTTATATTTCGTATTGAACGGGTGCATGAGCAGGACCTTGCGGTCATATATGCACGCCTGATGACATGGTACATTACGGAAAAGCGCATATTCGTCCATTTCGGGGTTGGATGCGACCCGGGATCTCGATGTTCGGTCATAAATATCTCCGTATATGAGCAGTCCCGGTCCCTCGATATGCGCCGCTACATTTTCCAGCACATGTTCATTGTAGAGGTAATCACCGCAGTTTAGAAACAGCACGTATTCGCCGCGGGCTTCCTCCAGCGCCTGATTCATGGCATCGTATATACCGTTGTCGGGCTTACAGATCAGACGTATCCTGGGATCCTCGGGCAGTTTATGCAGAGATCCATCCGTCGATATCCCGTCCTTGACGATGATCTCTATATCCCTGAAAGTCTGAGTTATGATGCTTTTTACGGTTGCTCTCAGCTCATCCCCGGCATTAAGCGTCACCACGATGATCGTTATCTTCATACACGCCCTATGTTCTTGGTTGCAATAACATCTACTCCGGTGCCGGCAACATCTTTCAGTATGGTTTCACCGATCAATACCGGTGCTTCCACTGAGATGTCCTTTAATTCATCTATTATCGCATCTATCTTATCCTTGGGTATGTCCTCTTTGGTCTTTACGGATACTACCGGCAGCTCCCCGTTCGTCACCTTCACTATGGAAGTGACGATCCTGGTAGGATTGGTAAGCTCCTTACGGGCATACACATCACCTCTCGGACAGTTATTACCTGTTACGGTCATCTCCCCGTTGTCATCTATATCGACACTCAGCATGCATCCCATAGGACAGTTTATACATATCAGTTCTTTGTGTTCCATGATATACCCTCTATTGTCCGGCTTTATTCTCTATAGTTATACGATATTCGGACGGGACTCCTTCCGAGATCAGGTCGCTCTTCCGCAGGATCAGCTGTTCCATCTCTCCGGGCGCCATAACTCTTTTGTGAAGTCTGGCCAGTTCCCTGCCATCAGCGTATGTTACTACATCCACATCCTTATATACCGCTCCTACACGGAACCGGATGGTCGTCAGATCCGCCATATGATCTGCTCTGAGCAGGGACGGTACACTGTATCTGACTCCTCCGTCAGTGATCACACGGGTCACCTTCTCATCGGATCCTCCCTCTGCGGACTCTACAATCCCCGACTGTATATATTCTGCGGCATGTTTACCGGCCGCTGTCGCTTCCTCGGATACATAATCCACCAGGTCATGGACATGCAGCACATTTCCGCACGAGAATACTCCCGGTACCGACGTTTCCAGACTCTCGTTTACGACCGCGCCGAAAGTGACCGGGCTTAGGTTCACACCCAGCTGGCCGGACAACTCGTTTTCCGGGAGCAGTCCGCAACTCAGAAGCAGTGTATCGCACTCGTAAAACTTCTCGCTGCCGGGGATGGGGCTGAGTTTGTCGTCTACCTCGGCTATGGTTACGCCTGTCAGGCGCTTATCTCCGTGAATCTTCACAACAGTGTGTGAGAGCATCAACGGGATCCCGTAGTCATCCAGACATTGCACTATATTTCGCTTCAGACCGCCCGAATACGGCTGGAGTTCGGCAACCAGCTTCACATGAGCCCCTTCCAGGGTCATACGTCTGGCCATGATCAGTCCTATATCTCCGGATCCGAGGATCACCACCTCCCGTCCGGGCATACGTCCCTCGAGATTGACAAAGTACTGTGCCGTGCCGGCTGTATATATACCTGCAGGTCTCTCTCCGGGTATATTCAATGCGCCTCTGGCTCTTTCCCTGCAACCCATGGCCAGGATCACGGCATCTGCTTCATATACGGTCAGACCGCCCTGTTCATCCATCGTAGTCACGATCTTCGTATGACCATCATCGGACAGCTGCAGATCCGTTACGATGGTGGCCAGCCTGTACGGAACTCCGAGTTCCTCAACCTGACTGATATATCTTGCCGCGTACTCGGGACCTGTCAGCTCCTCTTTGAAGGTATGCAGACCAAATCCATTGTGAATACACTGATTCAGGATACCGCCCAGTCTCACATCACGCTCTATGATAAGTACATCCTTTATTCCGGCCTTATATGCGGATACCCCTGCTGCCAGTCCGGCAGGTCCGCCGCCTATAACCAGTATGCTTACATGCTTATTCATGGGAGGCACCTCCCTTCCGGGTTATATCTTTTTCATCCTTGGGATATCCGGTAAGCAGCCCGGAGCTGCCGCCCTTCTTTGTTATCTGTGAAATATCAACTCCAAGCTCACGCGCCAGGATATTGACCTGCTTGGGCGTACAGAATCCGGCCTGACATCTGCCCATTCCGGCGCGGACCCTGCGCTTGATGCCATCCAGTGTGACAGCACCCACGGGGCGCCGTATCGCATCTACTATCTCTCCCTCCGTGACGAGTTCACATCTGCATATCACCTTGGCATACAGGGGGTTTTGCTCGATCAGCCTACGTCTCTCCCCGGTATCGGCAAGAGCCACCGAAGGGATCCCTTGTCTCGTGGCAGTGAAATCGGCCTTCATTTGGGGATGACACATCCCGTCAACCAGCTCTGACACATATCTGCCTATAGCCGGTGCTACGGTAAGACCGGGAGACTCTATGCCTGCCACGTCAATAAAGCCGGGAGCATCGCTTACTTCCTCTATTATGAAATCTCCTCCATCCTCGTGTGCCCTGAGACCTGCAAAAGATGTGATGATATTACCCTTGGAGGGCAGGTTCTTAACGCTCTTTGAACCGGTAGCTATAACGGCATTCAGTCCGTCGGCCGAGGTATCGGTCTTATCGGGATCCTCTACGTCGACCGCAGTAGGTCCCACCATCAGGTTGCCATGCACGGTGGGGGTCACCAGTACGCCCTTGCCTTTAGCTGTTGGAAGCTGAAAGAGTGTAGCTGATACGTATCCGCCTACTTTCTTGTCAAGCAGGCAGTACTCGCCTTTTCGGGGAGTTAAGTGTATTTTCCGATCAGATACCATGTTGTGGAATCTGTCCGCATGTACTCCGGCTGCATTGATAACTATATCGGCATGTATCTGCAGTGATCCCGGACTATCCAGTCCGTTCCTGATCGAAGGGTACTGCTCACAGCTCAGAATATAACCCTCCGAGGATTTCTCAATCCCCGTCACTTCGGTATCAAATGAAAACTCCACACCGTTCACCGCTGCATTCTCTGCCATGGCCACAGTCAGCAGGAAGGGATCCACAACTCCGCCGGTGGGTGCATAGAGAGCTGCTACCACTTCATCGGACACATTCGGTTCCATGCCCCGAACCTCATCACCGCTCAGGATCTTTAATCCCTCGACCCCATTCGTACGGCCGCGCTCGAGCAGTTCGTTAAGTGCGCCCATATCGGCTTCATCAAAGCACAGCACCAGCGAGCCGTTATTTCTGTAGGGGAAATCCAGTTCTTTGGCCAATTGCGGCATCAGCCTGCTGCCTTCTATGTTGAATCTGGCCTTCAATGTGCCGGGCTTGGCATCATAGCCTGAGTGTGCTATACCGCTGTTTGCCTTGGATGTACCTTCACACACATCGGAAGCACGCTCTATAATGAGCACATCAAGCTGTCTGCGTGAAAGCTCTCTGGCTATACAAGTACCCGTAACTCCGGCACCTACGATCACAACCTGTTTCTTAAGCATTGTCATTTACTCCGTCATATGGTTCTTTAATCATCTACGTCCAAATATTCCAGTTTGTTTATCTTCTTCTGCGGCTTATTGTCTCCGTGCTTGACCATGCTCATAGTGACGAAAGCCGCCACCATAAATACGACCGCATAAGGGAAAAGCGTACGGTACGACACATACTGAAGCAATGCGCCCGACAGAATAGGGGTCACTATCTGTGCCGACATGGAGAAAGTGTAATACAGACCGGTGTATTTACCGACATCTGATTCCTTACACATCTCCACTACCATGGGCAACGAGTTAACGTTGATAGCCGCCCAGCCCACACCGTTCAGCACGAAGAATATGTTGATGGAGGGTGAAAACTCCCTGTATAATGCCACACTCGTATAACTGATGAACAGCATGACTATTCCTATCAGGATGGATCTCTTACGTCCGATTTTCGCTGCCAGGATACCTATGGGTATATAACTCAGACAGGCGGCCACCGTACCTACCATCAGACAGTTGGCATATCCGCCGTTCTTCATGTTCCATACCGTGGTAGCATATCTGGACCAGGCTGTGCTGACTGCATTATACGCTGTAAACCACAGGGCTATCGATATCAGGATAAAAAGGAGACTCCGCTTAACATCTGCGGGAAGCGCTCCCCCCGCTTCGGTAGCCTCTGCCGTCTCGACTGCGGACTTAAGTACCGCATCATCCGAATCCTTTGCTTCCATTGCCTGGGATGCTTCCCACTCTTCGTTTTCTTTGGCGACCTCCGGAGCCAGCTTCTTCTCCCTGATCGTGATCACCAGAACGACCACAGCAATGATCATGATCGCTATGACCCCGAGCAGGATCGGCATATAGTCATTGTCATCCTTGGAAAGGACCGATATCAGTATCAGGGTATATACTCCGCCGATAGCTCCCATCAGGTTGATCACGGCATTGCCCTGGCTTCTGAGCGGCTTGGGAGTAAGGTCAGGCATCAGTGCGACTGCCGGGGAACGATAGAGTCCCATCGCTATCAGCAGCAGGAATAAGACGGTGATGAACATCACAAGAGATGCCCGGCGGTTAGCTACTCCGAGCAGATACAGGAGAACGACCGCCAGCAGTGTTCCGACGATGACAAACGGGGTGCGTCGTCCCATCGGGGTGTCAACCCTGTCGGATATCGTACCGAGTATCGGCAAAAGGAATACCGCCAGAACATTATCAAGCGCCATGATCGCACCGGTGATCGTCTCATTTAAATGAAACGTCCGCTGAAGCATGAGCGGTATGATGTTGTCATACATCTGCCAGAATGCACAGATTGACAGAAATGCCAATCCTATAAAAAAAGTCCTTTTATAATCCAGTTTCATACTGTCCCCCGATCACTCTGTTTCATTGAGCCAATTCTCCGGCTTATCGTATTTGATCTTATCTGCAACACGGATGTCAGCCCCCAGCTGGACCTCCATGACTCTGAGCGTATCGAATGCGTGGATCATATGTCTGGCACCGACCGGAATACGGATCACGTCTCCGGGGCCCACTCGCCTTACCTCGCCATCCACGATGGATGCGCCCGATCCGCTGAGGATCGTCCAGACCTCATCCCGATGCTCGTGAGAGTGATAATTCATTTCATGACCGGGATTGAGCGTGACTCTTATCGTCTGGCTGTCTTCCTCTATATCAATGACCCGGAATTCGCCCCATGACTTCTCGGCGAACCGGACTTCCCCATCCAAAGAATCCACATACGGCTTGATATAACTTGACTGATGCAGATCAGAAACAAGTATGCCTTCAGGACTTGCTGCTATGACCATATCCTTAAGCCCCATAGCCAGGATGGGCATATCCAGTTCATTCAATATGCTCACGTTCTCACAGCTGTCGTTCATGATACCCTGTCCTATCACGGTATCGTCCATAGCCTCGGTCAGCGTATTCCAGGTACCCAGATCCTTCCACTCTCCTGAGAAACGCAGAACGTCTATCAGCGGTTCTTTCTCGCCCACGGCATAATCGAAGCTGATCCTGGTCAGCGTATCATATGTATCAAAAAGTGTCTTATAATCCGATGTTCCGAGGATCTCTTCGGCCTTATTCAGCATATAGCGGAGCTTGAATCCGAATACACCCGCATTCCACAAAGCTCCCTGCTCTATATAACTGCGGGCGGTTTCCATATCGGGTTTTTCTTTAAAAGCTGCCACCGGACTGAATTCTTCTTTTGTGGTAGGGATAACATATCCGTATTTCTCGCTGGGATATGTGGGTTCGATACCCATGAGTGACAGATTGACATCCGCTTCCGCGACATGCGCGCTTAACACGGAAAGTGTGCGAAAATAATCGGCTTCCACATAAGGGTCGATCGGACATACTATGACCGGTTCGTCCTCTCCTACCCCCTGCACATGATACAGATAGGATGCTGCCAGCGCTATGGCCGGAAAAGTATCCCGCCTGCACGGCTCCACAGATATGCCGACCTGTGTGCCTATCTGGTTATGTATGGAAGAAACCTGGGATTTGGATGTCGCAATGGTTATCACGGCTTCGGGATCGACTTCCCGGAGCATCCTGTACATTCTCTGCACCATGGATTCGTAATTACCATCTGATGTACGGAATATTTTTATGAACTGCTTGGATCTGATGTCGTTTGAAAGCGGCCACAGACGCTTACCCGAGCCACCCGATAATAGAACTATATTCATGAAAACCCCCGTTTTCGGCATATGCACGTAGATACTTTATTTTACTAAAAACGGGGGATAAATACAACTGTACAGCAGGCTGCGGAAGCCTTATATCTTACAGCGGAAGGCAGGATGCAATGATCTTCATGCTGCCGGACATGGCGAGCTCACCGAATCCGGCCGGAACTATGAAATGATCTCCTTTTTTTACACGGGTACTCTCTGATTCCCCGGCGCCATTGTCCCGATCAGACTTCAAGGTGCCCTCTCCTTCCACCACACTCATGAGCACAAAAGGCCTGTCAAACTCCACGGTCAGCTCATCCCTGCATGTGATCCGATATACTTCATAATGATCACATGAGATCAGGCAGACCACATCATCAGCGGAATCATCATGAATGATCTCATCGGCTACATCCGCAGCCGGAACAGTGATCACCTCTTTGGACTGCTCCAGATGCAGAGGCCGCAGACATCCGTCCTGCTTACGTTCATAATCGTACAGCCTGTATGTGATATCCGAGCTCTGCTGGGTTTCCAGAAGAGTAATCCCTCCGCCTATGGCATGAACCGTTCCCGGTGGGATTTGGATAAAATCGCCTGCAACGACATCCGTATATCTGATCAGATCTTTCCACCTTCCCGCGTCGATCATATTGATAAGTTCCTCGCGGGATCCGGCATTGTGACCTATTGCCAGTCTGCTGCCAGGCTCGGCATCCAGTATATACCAGCATTCCGTTTTTCCTCTGGCACCGTTTTCATGCTCCGCTGCATATACATCATCGGGATGCACCTGTACACTTAAGTCATCCTCTGCCGTGATTATCTTCGTCAAAAGAGGAAACTCTTCCCCCTCTGCATTTCCGAACAGTTCACGGTGCTCCCTCCACAGTTCGCTTAGCTTCATTCCGGCATATTCACCGTACAAAACAGGGGTCTCGTTATGCGGATGGGCAGAAATGCCCCAGCACTCGCCTATGTCATCACCGGGTTCATCATATCCGTAATTCTCCCGAAGCTTCGCACTTCCCCATATCTTGTGTTCAAAAGCGGGTTTTAAAAATATAAGTTTTCCGCATCTTTCGTTCTTATTCATATCTTTCACGTTGATTCATATATTCAGAAATCCAAACGGATCCGAAGGATCTGCCTGTACAAACATGCTGAGCAGCAGCTGGGCCCTCATGGATGTTATCTCTCCGGCCAGAATACGCTTTGCCTCCTGCCGGTCTGCCCACATGGGACGTATATATTCCGTGTCCTCCTGGTAGGATGTGGTCAGTTCACCCTTCACTGTACCGAACACATTGATCCCGGCTTCGTCGGATATCCCCTGTGCGAGCATATACGGCCTGGTCAGCACACTGCCCGGTGCTTCGTGGGGAGTAAACACCATGCCTGTCTCCTCACGGATCTCCCTTATAGCCGCTTCCTCGGGTGTCTCACCTTCTTCTATAAGTCCCGCAGGGAGTTCATACAGATATCTGCCTACGGGATAGCGGTATTGATGGATCAGCAGTATGCGGGAAGGATCGTCCGCATCGATGGCATAGACCAGCACTCCTTCGGGATCGGTCAGTCCGGTGCGTATTCGGATATTATCACCCTTTCTCCGGCTGGCGAAATAATAGTGAAATGGGGCACCGCTTGAAGCAACGGCATCCATTTCGTACAGATTAAGGTAAGGATTATCCGTCAGAGCGCGTATATCTGTGTAGTGAGTATCTTTATCCGACATAATTATTCCCGTATAATATCGATCCCGTTCCGTATCATCTGCCCGATACGATTATGCCCGCCAGATAAAAATCACCTTTATCATCGGGATGGGATTCGATCACTTCGATCCTGACTCTGTGTTTACCGGGTCTGTCGCTGACATATACATCGGTCAATGCAAGAAAATCGCCCCAGGTCTGATCGAAGTTCGCATCCAGTATCACGGAATTTGCTTCATCTCCGTCCACGGTCACCCTCGCGACCGGTGCCGGAAGGTTGATCGTACGCCTGAACTGGACCGCTATGCATGTACCTTCAACTTCATATTCGACAAACCCGCCTTTCTCCCGAGCGGAGTATCCGTATCTGAAACAGTCTCTTACTGCCCTGCGCGGAGTGATGTCGGGGGTGAAACCCTGCATGGATCTGATCACGGCGTCCGCATTTCTGTTATCATACTTGACGCTGTACTCATAGCGGTTGGGCGTGATAGGATCGGGAAGCTGACCGTCTGCCCCGGGTCCGGGTGCCTGAACACCGCTGCCCATGCCGCTCAGCACGGAATCAAGATAACTGCATATCACGGCTGCGACGATCCCGTGTCCGATATCGTTCGGATGCAGATCATCCGGGGTGATATCTTCCTTGATGATCCGACCTGACAGAATGGCATCGTAGATCGTTGTCCTCATGCTGATCGACGGCAGCTTATAGTGGCGCGCAACCTGTCTGTGTATACGTTCCGCACTCCCGCCCTCGTTATAGAACACATTGTTCATAAGGATAAGTGCCATGCCAGGCCCGGACTTAAGTATCTGCCGTACGCAGCCTTCGTATGTCTCCAGATAGTGGTCGTTGCATCCGTCGTTCACGGCGAACTCCATCAGTACGAAATCGGGATGTGCACTGAGCAGGTCTTCCGCAACACGTGCCGCCCCGTACTCCGAATCGGTGGCCCCGATCCCTGCATTCACGTATGTAAACCGCGATCCGGGAAAGGACTTCACAAACCATTCATAAACCCTGTATGCATAGCAAAGGGTATCGTCCGTAGCCACAGCTCCCTGAGTGATGCTGCCGCCCAGGAATCCGACAGTGATATCCTCGCCGCGCCCGGCTCTCTCAAAGAGACGTCTGAGCGCAGTCTCATCACCCTCTTCCACAAGCCCTTTTTCCGATTGTATCTTTTCTATTTCATTCACCTTCGCCCTATCTCCGTATCTGCCTCTCGCACCACACTGTGATCCTTGATATAGTCTATGATATCGTCCATGTTGCAGAATGCGACTCCGACTACACTGTCAGCTGCTCCGTAGTACAGTGCGATACGATTGGTCTCTGAATCATGGAGCGTGGCACAGGGGAATACCACATTGGGTACGAATCCTCTCTCCTCATACTCGGCCTCGGGTGTGAGGATGAAGTTCTCGCAGCGGTATTTGACTACTGACGGATGATCGATGTCCAGGATCGCTCCGCCAATGGAATAAACGAATCCGTTGCAGGTTGTAGCCACGCCGTGATAGAACAGAAGCCAGCCTTCACTGGTCTCTATGGGGGCGGCACCTCCGCCGATCTTGACTGACTCCCACCATTCATGCCCTGCACTCATCACATGGCGATGCCTGCCCCAGTAGGTCATATCGGGACTTTCGCTTAGGAAGATATCTCCGAAAGGAGTGTGTCCGGAATCCGACGGACGACTGAGCATAACGAAGTTGCCGTTTATCCTGCGCGGGAAAAGTACCGCGTTCCGGTTAAATGGAATAAACGGGTTCTCGATTCGGATAAAGGTCTTAAAATCCTTTGTTTTGGCCATTCCTATGGCTGCACCGTAGAAGTCTCCGCACCAGATGATGTAATAGGTGTCTTCGACTTTTACAAGCCGGGGATCGTATGCATACACGGGCATAAAAGGCTTGCCTTCTTCATCAACAAACGGTACCTTCTCACTGTCGAAAGTCCAATGAAGGGCATCATCGCTCCTTCCCAGATATACATAGGGTACACCGTTGGTCTGTTCCCCGCGAAATACTCCGATGAACTTCCCCTCGTAAGGTATTACCGCCGAGTTGAATATCCTGGCAACACCGTCTATCGGATTTCTGTCCACCACAGGGTTATCACTGTATCTCCATATCGGGGCACCCTTTATCCCCTCAGGTCTGTCCTGCCAGGGTATATTGGGAACAGCGGGGGCTATCATTTTATACTTCATGTCATTCTCCTCTCAGGCCGGGAAGGTTAGTTTTTCCAAGAAGTTCCAGATTCCCGTCTATCAGTCCGATACGCTGCTTAACACAGTCAACACTTCTCAATGCATCAGCCGGCGTATTGAACACATAATCGATCAGCTTATCGAGTGTTGTGGTTGCCACATGCATCCTGGTATCACTCGATGCGTAGTATATGAACACTTCATCCCTGTCATTGACGATGGCTCCGTTGGTGAATACCACATTGCTCACATCTCCGACCCTCTCTCCGCCACGGGGACCTATGAGCAGCCCGCCGGGCTCCGCGATGACACGTCCGGGATCATCAAGCGCTGTTGCAAAAGCATAAATGACGTAGCGCAGGCCTGCTGCGGTATTTCGAACTCCGTGTGCGATATGTATCCAGCCACGGTCCGTCTTTATGGGCGTAGCACCCGCACCGTTCTTGGATTCCGTGATGGTGTGATATCTGCGGATGCTGGTCATGCGTTCTTCATCGATAACGGCATGCTCTATCGACTCGCTCAGGCCGAATCCTATTCCGCCGCCTGACCCGGTCTCGATGAAGTCGTCCATCGGTCTGGTGTAAAAGGCGTATTTTCCGTCCACAAATTCCGGATGCAGGCATACATTCCTCTGCTGAGGCGATCGAAGGGTCTTCAGGTTATCGAGCCTCTCCCAGTTCACCAGATCTTTGGTTCGCACTATGCCTGCAGCCGCAACGGCAGCCGACAGATCGTTTACCGAGGTGTCCTTGCTCTCGGAACAGAACACTCCGTATATATATCCGTCCTCGTGTCTGGTCAGACGCATGTCATATACATTGGTCTCTTCGGGACAGGTATCGGGGAGCAGGACCGGCCTATCCGCGAAGCGGAAATTATCAACTCCGTTATCGGATACGGCTACGCCGAAAAATGATTTGCGGTCATTGCCTTCTATCCTTACTACCAGATAATACTTCCCGTTCATGTAGATTGCGCCGGAGTTCATCACGGCATTGATCCCCAGTCTCTCCATGAAGAACGGATTGGTCTCCTTATTCAGATCGTATCTCCAGGTCAGCGGTACATGCTCTCTGGTAAGCACGGGATACTCATACCTGTCATATATTCCGTTATAGAAGTCACTCTTCTTGTTCTTCCGTGACAGATATACTTCCTGCTCTTTGGCTAATTCAAAATACTTCTCGTGAATCATTCCTTTTCTCCCCTTCTCATGACCTCAATGCACATACGACCGTTGTGATACGGGCATTTCCACGGCTCCACTATCGGCCTGCCCCGCTCGGGATTCCCCTGAGGATCCACATGCATATACCACTCTCTGCATCTGGGATCGATCACATGATCACGGATGAATTCCCATTCCGCTCCGGCGGCTTCCAGGTATTCCTTATGCGCCGGGTCTCGTTCATATCCGTTCAGGAATCCTATGAGAGTCTCTGCCTGGACCCACCACACACGCTTGGTATCTACCACTCCGCTCTCACACTCATTGGCAAGGGAATGCCCGTCAAAAGCAGTCTTATAGATGTTTGCCGTCAGATCCCGTGTGATCGGCGTGAGCTTTTCTTCATATGCCGAATCACCCAGAACCTTCGTCCCTCGGTCGATCAGCCAGGCGGTTTCGATGTCATGGCCGTAGCTGTGGAGATCGATCAGAGAAGTGTAATGGGCATCAAAGAAGACCTCCTGCCTGTGAAGCTCCGGATTATAGATCTTATCCGCGAATGTATCCAGAATCCACTTAAGCTTCTCGCCGACACGTGCATTTTGTCCGACACGGTACAGCTCGGTATAGGCTTCGAACACATGCAAAAGCGTATTCATGGTCCTCTCTGCCATCACCCCGTTCTCGGACAGCTTCTCATTCGATTCGGGACGGAAATCTCTGGTGAATGCCTCCAGATAGCCCTCCTCATCACGGCATTTCTCTTCGATCAGATCAAAAAGCTCATATGCCAGATTCAATGCCTCCGGATCATGGCTCACTGCATAGTATGAGCTCAGTGCATATATGGCGAAAGCCTGATTATATGTATGCTTGGTCGTGTCTTCGGGAGTTCCGTCGTATTTGAGGGACCAGTACACACCTCCGAATTTGGTATCCACACACTTGTCTCTCAGGAACTCGTATCCGTGTCTGGCTTCGGCAAGAAGCGTATCATCGGCTGTCACATCGTAAGCATTTGCGAAAAACCAGGTGATCCGGTTATTGAGTATACATCCCTTTACCGCTTTCTCATCGATATCCAGATCAAAGCTGACATATCCGTAATATCCGCCGTATGTATCATCACGCAGTTTTTTCCAAAACGGGATTATGTCATATATCAGATGGTGCTCGATCTCTTCTTTGTACTTAAACATGTCTCCGCCTTTCGTTCTCCGGAATCCCCCGGTCAGACTGCCGTCATCCTTTGACCGCACCCTGAGTAAGTCCGCTGTATATCTGCTTCTGACAGGTGATAAAGACGATCAGCGCCGGGAGCAGCGATATGATGACACCCGCGCAGATCAGGTTATACTTGCTTCCCAGCGGACCGACAAACGTATAGAGCGATGTCGCTACCGTATTGACTCTGGTCTTATCCTGCAGATACAGATTGGCACAATAGTATTCGTTATATGTACCCACTCCCTTTAGTATACACGAAGTTACGATAGCAGGTTTAAGAAGTGGAAGCAAAATCTTATAAAATATCGTGAAATAGTTCGCACCGTCCACGATCGCCGACTCGTCCAGCGAATAATCTATATTCTCGAAAAACTGAATATAGATGTATATCGATATGATGTCCGTGCCGCACATCAGTATGATGTATCCGACCATCGAGTTGATGAAGTGCAGCTTGTACATGATCTCATACAATGCTACCTGCATCGCAACACCGGGAAGCTGGGATGCAAACAGGAACAGATTACGGATCAGCCCGTTTCCGAAAAACTTAAAACGATCAAGTACATATGCGAGCTGAGTACCGATGAATGTCGAGATCAGCAATACGCAGACAAGTATGATCGCCGAATTGATGAATCCCCGTCCCATATTGGCCTTATCAAATGCCCGGATATAGTTTTCAAAGTTCAGCCAGCTTTCCGGAAGCGTCATTACATTTGTATTCTGATACTCGGTATCGGTCTTAAATGCCGTGATAACACAGCTTACCACAGGGATGACAGCCACGAAGCTGAAGAACAGAAGTGATACATACTGTATTATCATCCATATGATCCTGCCGGCTATGGCCTGCTCATTTGTCTTTTTCATACAGCTGCACCTCCCTTCCTTGACGAAATCCGTGCCAGTTGTTTCTCACGCTTTATCGCTGCACGCGGATCCTCATCCTCTCCGCTCTTAAATACATACTTGAAGAACAGCTTCTGCAATCCGGTCACGATCAGAATGATGATCAAAAGCACTATCGCCATTGCGGAGGCAAGACCCACCTTCTGCTGGGTATGTGCGATCTCATGCATAACCACGAAGTAGGTTCCCGTACCATTCGCACCGTCGGTGATGACATAAGGCGGCTCAAAAGCCGACAGGGATCCGGTTATGGACAGGATCACATTAAGTGTGATGATCGTCTTGATGCTCGGCAGAATGATGTACTTAAACTGCTGAAAACGATTCGCTCCGTCCAGTGTCGCAGCTTCATACAGTTCGGAATCCACGGACATGATCGCTCCGATGAAAAGAACCATATTCTGCCCGAAATACCGCCATACGCTGGTTCCGACCAGTGAAAAGTTGTTTATCCTCTGGTCTCTGAGCCAATACGGCAGATTATCCAGCTGGAATCCGCACCACTGCAACACGGTATCAAACACGAAACCTCTGGTATAAAAGAACTTGAATATAAAACCTATCGCTATACCGTTGATCAGGAATGGGAAGAACATCAGTCCCTTGAATACGTTCCCACCTTTTACCTTGAAGCTCAGGATAGTCGCCAGATATAGCGCTATGCCCAGCTGTACGACCGATCCGAGCATATAGTACAGCGACAGTTTAAGTGCACCGAAGCAGTCCTTGCGTGAGAATACTTTTGAATAATTCTTTAAACCGACAAACTTGCGGGCACCAATATACTTCATGTTGTAAAACGAGAAGCCGAACATCTGACCGAACGGCAGATACGTGAACACAAACAACAGCACCAGAGGCACTATCATAAAGGCCACCATCACCAGCACCTTTTGGCCGTCACGACTCCTTAACCAGTCCGGAAAAGATCTCTTCGGTTTTGCGATTTGCTTAGAGTTTGCCATACGATCACCTCTTGCGCGTCTGTAAAATACGAGCCGGGGAGAGACAGCTCTCCCCGGCTCTTCTCATCTGATCAAAATATCTTTGGTTGTGGATCGGGATTAGTACAGAACTTCGATACCGAGCTCATTCTGAGCATCCTGCCATGCGGTGTTCCAGTCTGCCATGATGTCTGCAAACTCTTCGGATCCGGTGGCACCGGCTTCAACGATCCTCTGAACCTTGTCGTTGCCGCCTGCGTTGATGGAAAGTTCCGACTCTGCATTCATCTCGTTCAGGAAGTCTTCCTCGCCTGCAAGTGCGGGCTCATCGGACAGAACGGTGCAACCGTCAAATGCCGAATACATGTCGGGAGTCTTGCCGCCCTTGACTACGGGATATCCGCCCTCGTTGTAGCACCAGTCGGACTCTTCGGTCATCCACTTTACGAAGATAAGGGATGCAAGCTTGTTTTCGTCGGATGCATTTGCATTGATGCCGTAGCAGTAGTCTCCGCCTGCCAGTACATACTGTGTTCCCCCTACGGTGATCGGGAAAGGCATGTAGCCTACATCTTCGGGAGTATCGCCCGCTTCGCACATCTGTGCATAAGCCCATGATCCGAGTACCATGGTAGCTACCTCACCGCGGTTCATCATACCCTTGCAGCTCTCCCAGTCTGTAGTGGTATAGTCATCCTCAATCAGACCCTGTGCGCATGCATCATACAGAATACGATATACATTGTATGCGCCTGTATCATCGCCGGGATCCGAGAAAGGTTCGGCGGTATGTACGAGCTTCTGATTCATGTAAGTGTTGTCGCCGTTTGATACACATCCTACATATGCATCCCATGCACCCATGGTCCAGCCTGCTGCGTAGTTGGTGTAGAGCGGGATGGCATCGGTGTTGTCCTTAACCAGCTGAAGGTCAGCCAGGAACTCGGTAGGAGTTGTAGGCAGTTCGCTGATACCGGCCTCATTGAAGATCCTCTTGTTATACAGGAGTCCCTGTGCGTTTGCCATGTAAGGAATACCGTAGCTGAGTCCGTTGTACTCCCACTGGTTTGCGAAATTCAGAACACCTGACAAGTTATCAAGAGTATCGAAAGGCATGAAATAGGTTTCAAGCTGGTTCTTATCGATAGCGGGGATGAACATTACATCGCCCCAGTCGCCGGTTGAAAGACGAAGAAGTGCGTCCTCTGCGTAATCGGTAACAGCTTCCATCTCCACGGTGATGTTGGGGAATGTCTTGTTGAACTCTGCTACCATGGCATCCATGGTACCGTCCTCTGCACGGTCGGTCTTATGATGGATGAACTTGATCGTAGCGGTTGTATCGGTGTAGTCTGCCAGATTAAGAGCTGTGTAGCTGAGTTCGCCGGCTGCCGGAGCCTCTGCCTCTTCAGCTGCAGGTGCCTCCGCGGTCTCCTCTGCCGCAGGTGCAGCCTCCTCCGCTGTCTCCTCTGCTGCAGCCGGCTCTTCTGCCGGAGCCTCTGCGGTATCACCACAGGCAGTCAGTCCGAGAAGCATCGTTGCGCTGATCATCAGTGCCATAACTTTTTTTGCTTTCATTGATTTCCTCCCTCATTTGAGATTGTGTTATCCGTTTAGCTAAACGGCCGTTCTTATGAACTTAATTTTAAGTTATGGCATTTAAATAATTTAGTCAAGTATTTTGTGTATATTTACCCCGTTTTTACCTTTTTACTACATTTTTTCGTTTTCTTTTGGTAAAAAAGCACAAAGAAAATCCGCTCTCGAGTCGTCAAGTCGTCCCAAGTGCGGATTAAATTTAGCTAAAAAGTTAAAATGAGCTTATTTTTGTCTGTTTAATCACCCAGCGGTCGGAGTTTGGTTTCCCTTACGCTTTCTTTCTCAATTATATGACCGCCTACAATATATGTTCCCTGCTTATAATTCTCTCCGGCTATCTTATGTGTGATTAGGGATACGGCTCTCTTCGCCATTTCCTTCATATCAACATCATACGATGTTATACGTACATCACATATCCCGGGGGGAAGGAAGTTGTCGTATGCGGCTACGGATATATCCCGCGGGACCTTATATCCTGCACGCTCCAGCACATTGATGAGCATACCTGCCGTCTGGTCCGAATTACACATAAAAGCTGTCGGCATCTGCTCCGGCAGTTTGATATTGCTTTCATCCAGTATCTTTTCTACCGGATCCCTGTCATCTATGATCCAGTCTTCTCTCTGTTTGATGCCATGTTCGTTCAATGCCTTCAGATAACCCATGTACCGGTCAGTAATGGAAGTCGTGGCTCCGATGGTACCCACGTAGGCTATCTGCGTATGGCCCTTGTCGATCAGATAATTGGTCATGCGGTATCCGCCGAAATAGCTGTCACTGATGATCGAATCAAGCTTGTCGTCCCTGGTATAGAAATCCAATCCGACCATGGGGATTCCGGAATCCAAGAGCATCTTCAGATAACCGTCGGACAGTTTGCCTATGACCACGATCCCGTCAACCCGCTTCTCGGACAGCATCATCGGCACTCTTACCTCAGCCTCCTGTTCCCGGCTGACCAGTTCCAGCAGACAGAAGCAGCCTTTGCTGCCGGCTCGCGTTGCAAACTGCTGATACATCTGTGAATAGAAGCTCTCATACTTGCCTAGATAATAATCCGCGATCAGAACACCCAGATTATAGCCGCGCATCTTGCGGGCTTCTTCCATCTCTCTGCGATAAGCGCCCGGCTGCTTATAACCCATCTCGTCCGCTATAGCCTGGATTCGGGAGCGCATAGTCTCACTGACACCCTTCTGACCCGAGAGCGCCTTGGAGACCGTCACTATGCTTACGCCTACCCTCTCGGCTATATCTGCCAGCTTAACTGTTTTGGCCATGGATCATTCCTCCGTTAACATCTCGTAAGTAACCCCGTATTTACGAGCTATATCTTCAGCATAAGACGTTCCTTCAGGTGGTGCAACAGCTATCTTGAATGATCTGTTGCCTCCGTCGGACCGGACTATCAGAGACTGCGCCCCGGCTTTCACACCCCGGCAGCCGCTTCCCTCGGCTTCCGCATTTATCTCATCAAGATCACGGGCGAGCTTATGCATGTGAGTATTATATATGGTACGCACACCCTTTGACAGGATCGCCTTCACCGCATCGCGGGCTATGAAGTAGCCCTCTTCAAACGAAGTTGTAGAGAAAGTCTCGTTCAAGAGCAACAGGCTGTTCCCTGTCGCATCACCATAGATTTCCCTGAAGCGTTTACATTCCTCACCCAGACGTCCGAGATCCATAGTCTGATCCTCATCAGCGGGAAAATGCGTAAATATGCAGTCCACCGGCACATACTTAAATGTGGTTCCCGGCACGTATATTCCGCCCTGGGCAAAAACAAACAAAAGTCCGACAGCCACGGTTATCGTGGTCTTGCCGCCTCTGTTGGCTCCCGTCAGTATATATGTGCAATGCTCCTCATCAAAGATCAGATCATTACGGACAATATCCAATTTATCCTGTAAATGCGCCAACGCAAGCAGAGGATTATATACTCCGTGTGCTTCCGTATATACCCGGTCCTTACCGGATTCGAGCGGATCAGCATCTTTCTGTTCATTCTGCGTTACATCTTTCAGATTCGGATTACGCAGGGCACAGGCTTTACGGAACAGATACCCCGCATCCCGCATGCGCTCAACATACTCAGCCCAGCGTATATAATACATGAACTCCGGGATCAGGTCGGTAATATCGGTGATCGTGATACTGACATATTTACCCAGGACACTTTTCAGCTTGCGGACCGTCAGATACAACATATGATTGACCACGCGGTCCATATATCTCGTAACATCGGTCGTACTGTCTGCCATGGGGATCGAAGCCACCGTCAGCATTCCCAGCATACCCGATGTAGCAGCTTTCATCCGTCCCAGACGGTCAACGGTTGCGATCATATCGGCCCGTGTCGCGTTGAATGGCTGATACCTGTAATTCTCATCCCATTCATTCCCGTCTTTTACGCCTCCCTTGGAGGCAGTAATGGCATCGTTAAACCCGCCGATCAGATTAGACTTGGTAAATCTCTTGTTATTGATGGAAACCACGCCTATGCTCTCAGCCTCGAACCGGTCATTTAAGTTCACTCCGAGAGTCACACTCTTTAAGTCGGTTGTTGAAGCCTTAAGCTTTGATATATCCTCCTTAAGCTCCGCAAATGCATTATCCGTGTAGATCGCATCCACGTGTTCCTTCAGAGCATTCAGCCCCTCCGACTTAACCTGAGCATCCGCCAGGCAGTCATGTATGGCCTCGACGCAGGCTATATAATCCCTGATATCCTCCAGCCTGTGCATCATTTCCCATGCCGAAGCCGACACACTGTCATCGTGATCCCTTTTGAATCCTCCGTAATCTCTCAGGAAATTGATCTTATCCAGGATCCTGATCATATTCTCGCGCAGCTCCGGAGAATTAAGAATATCCTCAAATACATCCGCTCTGTATACGGCAACACGCGGATCATCTGTCAGATTGGACAATACACGCAGACAGTAGACCCTTTCTGCCTCTATAGGAGTCAATTCATTTATGATCGTATCAAGTCCCAGATTATGGATCGTATCATGTCCGAGAGAACGGTAAGCAGGTTCTCCCGCTCTTGTATTGCTCAGATCACCGGGTTTCTCCTGATACGGGAATATCAGACTGATCTTCTTATCGCTCATCCCTTCACCAGCTTAACTATCCTGCTCGTGCCCAGACGGCTTGCACCGAGTCTCATGAATTCCTCTGCATCTTCAAGCGTGGATATCCCGCCTGCTGCCTTGATCTTCACATGAGGACCGATGTGCTCCGCCATCAGTTTCACATCGTCAAAAGTTGCTCCTCCGGTGGAGAATCCCGTCGAAGTCTTGATATAATCGGCACCTGATTCGGTCACTATCCCGCACATCAGTATCTTCTCTTCACGGGTGAGCAAACAGGTCTCTATGATCACCTTCAGTATGTGATCACCGCAGGCAGCCTTTACCTGACGGATCTCGTCCAGCACATAATCGTCATCTCCGCCCTTTAATCGTCCGATGTTTATGACCATGTCTATCTCATCCGCTCCGTCTGCGATTGCATCCCCAGTCTCAAACACCTTGGTGGCAGTCGTCATGTTTCCGTTGGGAAAACCGATCACGGTGCATATCTTTACCGGGTTTTCAGCTGACTCCGAAGCGGCTTTCGTCATGTATTCCTTTGCCGGACGTACATAACACGGTGGTATACATACGGATGCCGTATGGTACTCCATAGCATCATCCAGTATCTGTCTGATGTCCTCCCACGCAGCCTCCTGCTTAAGAAGCGTATGGTCGCATATCGACAATATCTTATCTATGTCCATGGATATTCTCCTTTATCGCATGACAGTGACCTGCCGGTAGCTTTACAATAAAAAGGCTATCACAAGGATAGCCTGATACTCATAAATAGATATTACAATAATACATCTTTTCGTGCCACAAAAAACTGATCACCCGGTTCGATCATCCGGCGTCAGACACTGACATCGAATCCGCCGCCCGATGCTGAGAGATCCGCCGCCATTCCGGTCGCGAAAGGTTCCATACCGGCTGAAGCGGCTGCCGCCGGGGTAAATGCTCCCGAAGACACCCCGGATACTCCGGATCCGCCGTCCTTCATCTTCTGGTATTTCTCAAATATAAATTTCAGATACTCCCTGTCGGCTTCGGCCATCTCCTTCATCTCTTCGGTACGATGCTTGGTCACCAGCTTTTTATAGTCCGCTTCGGACATTTCCCTCGGGACCGCGCTCATCTCCGTGAGCATTTCCATATTTTCAAGCATGTCATCCATCTGCTCACTCATCAGATCCGACATTTCCTGCATCAGATCATCCATCTGTCCGGACATCCGTTCGGTCAGCTGAGCGGTGATCTCTTCGATATTCTCCGACAATTCGCCGGACAGATCCTCAGGTGCTTTGTCCTGCGGTTTTGCCTGATCCGTCGCAGTCAGTTCATCCAATACATCCTCTTCTTCATCACCGAGTTTCTCGGGATGTTCCTTAAGCTCCTCCGCAGTCTTGGTATTTCCTTCTTTATCCGTTATATGGATCAGCTCTTCCTGCTGGAGATGAGCAGCTTTCTTTTTGGCTACACGCTCCATGGATTTGGCGTGCTCCAATGCAGCATTGACTTCTTCCTCATCATATTGTCCGCCGGCCTTTGCTCTTCTGAGTCTGAGCACCTCTCTTCGGGCTTTGCTTGCGGCCTGCTTGGCGCTGAGAGAATTCTTGCTTCTCATTATCTGTGAGGATATATCCTTGAAGTTATATTGCAGTTTTTTTACTTCGTTGCTTGTTTCTTTACTTTTTATACGGGATTCTCTGACCGTGCTTGCAAAAGCCTGCGCACTGCTGATTATGGACGAAGCACCGTATGTGCGGTTTTGCTGCACCGAATCGGGATCTGAGCCGTTCGCCACTCGTTTAAGCCGCGAAGCCTCCGAACGCACGACTGTACCATACGTCTTTTCGCTTACGTTCATCATAGGATATGGATTGTTAACAGGACCTGATATGCCGTTCATAAGTCGCCTCCATGGCTTTGCGTACCGGAATCCGTTCCGGGCGGAGAAGATATCTCAATTGATATATCGGCACCCTAAGATATAAAATTAACCCTCCGAAAAAAATTTTTCAGAGGGTCAGTCCATCCTGTTTTATCACGTTGAAGAACAACACTTTCTTCAGATACACCGAAACCGTGTCAGATATATTCAGATTATACGGCGAAATCACCAGCCGCCCGAAGGGAGCTTCGTGCACCTTATATCCCTTGCCGGAACCAAGAAGCCTGTCAGCATGCTTGTCTGATATGAACCTCAGATACATCTCCGTCACATCCAGATCGCAGGTATTGGTTGATGCGATATCAACCAGGATACACTCTTTGCGACGGCTTCGCATATACTCTATCAATTCATCACTGTATTTTATTTCCATTCAGTCTTCAAACGGCTGAAGATCTTCGACTTCCAGCGTAGACAGGATTCCTTTATCGGAATCGACGTTCTCCAGATTCACCACACGGCAGGCATGATTTGAGATCGCATGCTCCATGAAGTTACGTATATCCCTTGCATTGGCAAAATTATCGGGTTTGTTCGCAACTCGCTCCTCTATAAGCTTGCGGGCTTTCTTCTCAGCTGCCTTGGAGAGCACATACTCCTGTTTCTCCAGGTTCTTGTGAAGTATATCCATAAGCTCATCAGCCGTATAATCCTCAAAGAATATGAAATTGGAAAATCTGGACTTGAGCCCGGGATTGGAATTGAGGAACTGCTCCATCAGATCGGTATAACCCGCCACGATCACTATGAGCTCGTCACGATGGTCTTCCATGGATTTGAGCAATGTATCGACAGCTTCCTGGCCGAAATCGCCTTCTCCTTTTCCGACTGTCAGGGTATATGCTTCGTCGATGAACAATATGCCGCCGAGCGCCTCATCCACAACTTCCTGTACACGCGTAGCAGTCTGCCCAATGAATCCCTTGACCAGTCCGCCTCTGTCGACCTCCACCAGCTGTCCCTTGGAGAGTACTCCGAGATACTTATATATCTCAGCCAGCATCCTGGCAACTGTAGTCTTGCCTGTACCGGGATTGCCGGAGAAGACCATGTGCTTGGAGACATCAGAGCATTTGAGCCCCTGTTCCTGCCTCATCTTCTGCACACGCATGAGATTGACCAGCGAATTAACCTGATGCTTCACGCCGCTCAGACCGGTAAGACCGTTAAATTCGGATAGCAATTCCTCAAGCCTGGCCGCTTTCTCTTCTTTGGATTCGGCGGTCTCCTCCATAGCCGGTTCTATGGGACGATAGATCTTCTGATCACCTGCGTACCATATGCCATAGCTTTTGATGAATTTCTCCATCCGCTCTATATATTCGGTATAGCAGGATACCTCCAGTTCATCGGCCTCTTCTTTATGTACCGCCAGAATAGTCTGACCGAACAGCTTAAATGTATCATAGAAGACCATGGCCTTCTGTCCGCGGTACGGATCCGGGCTGATCTTATGTGCTGCATCGGCCAGTACCGGATATTTGAGTACCGAAGGGATCTTCTCTCCGAAACGTCCGGCAACCACTTCCTTACGTCTCATCTGAGTCAGTTCCTCGATGGTGCTCTCTATACCCAGCGTTTCCTGGATGACACTTACCTCGCGCTCATCCATGTCTCCGTCGGCATCAGCAAGATAAACCGCGAATTTCAGCAGCTCGAAATGCAGCATCTCCTTAAGCGTCATCTTCTCCGCCGCAACATTTCCGACGTTCGCCGCCTGTAGGAGTGCCGAGATCTCATCTGCCGTAGTTATATATTCCTGAAGACCCAACTGTTTCATGTTCTGTTTATCAGTCCTTCTTATATGGTCTTAACAAACTCACGTATTCTGCCCATAGCCTTTTTCAGACTCTCTATCGAGTAAGCATATGATATACGTAAGAACCCTTCTCCGCAATCCCCGAAAGCAGTACCGGGTACGACAGCCAGCTTCTGTTCTTTGAGCAGTCTCGTTGCAAACTCATCCGAAGTCATCCCGAAACTCTGTATGGAGGGGAACACATAGAAAGCACCGAACGGCTCGAAGCAGTCCATTCCTATATCCCTGAATTCATGCACCAGATACCGGCGTCTCTGATCGTAAGCCCGGCGCATCCCGTCCACATCCTCGTCTCCGTTCCTGAGCGCTTCCACAGCCGCATACTGGCTCGTGGTGGGGGCACACATGATCGCAAACTGATGGATCTTTGTCATCTGAGCGATGATATCCTCCGGGCCGCAGACATATCCGAGTCTCCATCCGGTCATCGCATAAGCCTTGGAAAAGCCGTTGATCAGAAGCGTTCTCTCCTGCATCCCGGGAATCTCCGCGATCGAGACATGCTTATCCTTATAAGTGAGTTCCGCATATATCTCATCCGACATGACCATCAGGTCATGCTCTATGATCACACGGGCGACGGCTTCCAGATCCGACCTCTCCATGATCGCACCCGTCGGATTGTTGGGAAAAGGCAGGATCACAAGCTTGGTCTTCGGTGTTATGGCCGCCTCCAGCTCTTCGGCTGTCAGCCGGAATTCATTCTCGGCCTTCAGGTTCACTATGACCGGCTTCGCCCCCGCGAGTATCGCACAGGGCTCATATGATACATAGCACGGCTGAGGTATGATGACCTCATCTCCGGGATTGATCAGCGCACGCAGGCCTATATCGATGGCTTCGGACCCGCCGACCGTGATCAGGGTCTGTTTCCTGGGATCATACTGCACATTGAACCTCCGGTTCAGATAATTGCAGATTTCCGTCCTGAGCTCCATGAGTCCGGAATTGGATGTATAAAAGGTTTTTCCCTTCTCCAGGGAATAGATTCCCTCATCCCTTATATGCCAGGGAGTATCGAAATCAGGCTCACCCACCCCGAGAGATATGACCTCGGGGTCGTTCATCTCCGCAACTATGTCAAAGAATTTGCGGATACCCGAAGGTTTGATATTTACGATAGTATCGGACAGCTGATTCCTCAAGGCGACACCTTCTCTCTGCCATCCTCGGTTCTGGTATTCATAATAGTTCCGTGATCCTTATATCTCTTTAATATGAAATGTGTCGCTGTTGATATTACCGTATCCAGCGTAGACAGCTTTTCCGATACAAACTGGGATACCTCTTTAAGCGACTTGCCTTCAATGGATACCAGCAGATCATAGCCGCCCGATATAAGATATACACTGGTCACTTCAGGATAGTTATATATCCTTTCCGCTATGCGGTCGAAACCTTCCTCCCTCTGAGGTGTTACTCTTACTTCTATCAAAGCCGACACCTTTTCGATAGACGTCTTATCCCAGTCTATCATGGTGTGATATCCGCATATGATTCCCTCTTTTTCCATCGCCGCCAGTGCATTGGCCACTTCAATCTCCTCCACACCGAGGCGTATGGCAAGCTCACATATGTCGATCCGGCTGTTTTTTTCGATCGTTGTCAGTATTTCTTCACGTATGTTGTCCATTCTGTAACCCCCTGTTACTGCTTATCTCCGTTTCGGGTCTGTTGAGATATCGTTCATTCTCTCCGTTTATGATTGCACGCTTGCGTTCTGTCGTCAAGTTCCCAATATCCGCGGCAGGTATGCCGGCTCGGTTCATTTCCTCTGTCAGTTTTGACGGGGCATCCGTCACCATCAGCATGCAATCTCCGCTTTCAAGCATATACGGATTTATATCCAGCAGATTGCATACCTCTATTGTCTCCTGTAGTATCGGTATATCCTTATGGCGCACCGCAAACCCGGAGTTCAGACTCTCTCCCAGCTGCCACAGCGCAGCATATATACCTCCGTCGCCGGCTTTCAGATTATATATGACCTCCGCACCTGCTTCCACGGATCTGCTTATGATACCGTCGACAGTCTCCTGCTTCTCTCCGTTCATAACGGGAATATGCATTATCCTGTCTATATATGAGGGTGAAAACCTTGCCGAAAGAATCTCTGCCTTTGAGCATGCTTCCCTGACTGTGCCGGAAGCACCCGCATATCCTGTCATGACGATATGTTTTCCACTTAAAAAGGTACAGTCTCTTGCTCGGACTGTACCCGGAACACTATTTACGGATATTCCTTCGGCTTTCATCTTATGCTTTTGCCTGTTCTCACTCGCCCTCTGCAGGAGCAGGCGCAGGATTCAGCATTGCTGCTGCCTGTGCGGCGGCGGCTGCTGCGGTATCGGCACTTCCGGATGCGGCAGCTTCCATGAGCATGTTATAGATATCGGCATTATCCGTAGCTACACCGATAGTGATGCTTCTCGGAGACATGTTGTATTTGCTGGAGTTTACTTCGTCACGGCTGACAAGTTCTCCGTTCTCATATGTGTTTCTCCACAGTCTGGCCTTGTAGCCTATATGTGCGGACTGTATGCCCGAACTGTATCCGGCGCCCTGTGCCTCGCTGGTATATATCATATCACTCTCGGGTACGGTTGTTTCAAGCACCTCACTCTCATAGGTAACCTTGTGAGAGGCAGGACGGGATTCAACTCCGTAGATAGTGAAGGTGATCTGCTTCTCGGCAGTGGTATGTCCGTCTATGTATATGGGATAATCCGTGTTGTTGATGAACCGGAAATTCTTGCCGGAAGATTCCGCTATAGCTGCATCCATACTGGGCTTAACGTATCCTATGATCATAGAGTGACAATGTCTCTCGGATACTTCCAACTCGGACAGGAGTACAGCATTATACAGCGTTGTGGATACCTGACAGATTCCTCCTCCCAGGCTGTCCACTACCTGACCGTTCAGATAAGATCCCGCCATGAAGTATCCGTTTGCCTCGGAGAAAGGGGTTATCGTATCCAGTGTGGAAAACTCCTCTCCGGGATATAATGTGGTTCCGTTGATCAGGCCGCATGCATTGGTGATATTGGCCGACCGGGAAGATCCGGATGTGGAAAAGCTCGTGGTAAAGGTACCGAGTACATCCGTAACTCTGGAGAGATCCTCGTAGCTGCCGAGCGGAGCAAGCGTCTCGACCTCCATGTTATATGTATAAGGACTTCCGTCCCACTCATGTGTAAGATAGTCAGTGATCCCCGATACCACTGCCGCCTGGTCTATGGCCCGTCCCGCAACACCTTCGGTAATGGAGAATGAACCGTCTGCTCTGGTCAGGGAGGCATTCACGGCCTCTCTGTCATATTCCGCAGCACACCCCGCTATGATGTCCGAAAGCAACGCATTGTCTACCGAATACTCGAGCTCGTATACTTTGGGCTGTCTGGCCAGATCCGTCAACTGTATATAACGGGATACTATATCTCCGGTCTTCCCCAGCGATGCGGCTTCATCGATGACCGATTCATTCACCCACTTGAATCCTATATCGGATCCGGTGAAAGTATACGAATAATCCGCTCCGTCCGTGACAGTGACAGTGGATGCATCCCATGCCGCAACTCTGGATCTGACAAGCTTCGCAGCTTCATCCCGGCTGCATCCGGATATATCTATATCATCAACAAAAACACCGGTTTCGATCCCCGAACCCGGCGCCGCATTTGCATTGATAGGGATACTTATACCTATAGTTACTGCGATCATCGGAATGACCGTCTTCGTAATTTCGGTAAATATACCTATCTGCTTTTGTTTATTTCGCATCATATGCTCCAAAATATGCTATGATTAAACACAGAACTGCTGTAGAGTCCTTAACCTATCAGAGTGATTATAGTCGGAATGACCATCATCAGAACCAGTATAAAGGCTATGATCGATATGATTACCTGTCTGCGTCGTTTTTTTCCGCTATTACCCTGCATTTTTATTCTCCGTTCCCTGCTTTCAGAAAGGATTATAGATGAACCTGATAGTTTTGGCAACCGCACTGATCATCAGTCTTATCGTCTTCTGGGCGACCCGCGGTGCAAATGATAAATTCGCTCAGGCGGAAGCCGAATTCTGGGAAAAAGAGCGCGCCGCCAATTCTGTCAGGCGCAAACCTCTGGATGATCTGAATTATCTGACGATCCCTATGGATAAGTTGCCGGTAAACCTTCACACGGATAATGATACCATAGCTTCCTGCATAGATACCATAGGCGAACTATCCAAGTCTCCGGTGGTCAACCTGACAGGTATCAGTAATACTGACCTAAAAATGAAATACGGAGCCCCCAACATCACTCTTTTGACTCTGTATGATCAAAGATACACGTTGCTTGCGTCCACCCTGCAGAAATGGGCGAATGAACTCATCTCATTGAATGAAACAGATGCCGCCCGAACGGTCCTGGAATACGCTGTATCCACGGGAACCGACGTAAGCGGCACCTACAAAGCTCTGGCATCTATATACGATTCGTACGGTGATAAGGATTCGATCACGAGTCTTATCCCCATTGCCCAATCGCTTAATACTCCTATGAAAGACTCCATCATCCGTTCATTGAACGAATATCTGGCCTGATCTATCTGGTATTCTTCTGATACAGGATACACAATCCCTTGATCAGCAATTCGGAATCTATCACTATATCAGTCTTACAGCAGGGTATGACCGTTCTGGCAAATCCGCCTGTAGCCACAACAGACGTCTTATATCCCAGATCATCCCATATACGTTCGATCATACCGTCTATACAGGCTGCGTGTCCGTAAACACTACCGCTCTGCATGGCTCCTACGGTTGTGCCGTTGATCAGCTTATCCGGCAGCTCTATGGCTATATCGGGCAGATGGGCGGCATTCGCCGTCAGGCCGTTTACGGATACCTTGACGCCGGGCATGATCATACCACCCATGAATCTCTTCTGGTCATCGATCACGGAAATGGTTGTAGCGGTACCCATATCCACAAGGATAAGGGGCGAACCGTACTCATTAAGTCCCGCTACCGCACCTACCAGAAGGTCGGGTCCCAAAGATGCAGGGTCGTCTATCTTGATATCCACACCGGTCCTGATACCGGGTCCCACCTCTATGATGGGCATCTTGAGGATCATCTCGGCAGCATTTCGCACCTGTCTGGTAACGGGCGGAACCGAAGATGACAATATGCCGCCCGTGATATCGGATGCGGATACCCCGCGGATATCCATGATCGTTTTGATCTGAACGGCATATTCCACCGAGGTGTTCTTAAAATCCGTATGTATACGTTCTTCAAACAGGATGTCACCGGTTTCCTCATTAAGACAACCGAACGTGACGTTCGTGTTCCCCAGGTCGATCGCAAGTATCATTTCTGTGCATCCTCATTGTCGACGGTAGCTGCTCCGCTTCTTTTTCCGATCTGAATAATACGTACAATGACCGTACTGAGGATCAGATTGATAGCCAGCTCAACCAGGAAATTCAGTCCTACAAAAGCTGTCAGCATATATACACCTGCACTTGCAAAGCCGGCACCTGCTGCCCATTCCTTAATGGTGTTGTAGAAGAACAGACGGCATCCCAGTAAGAATACACCTGTATTAACAACCGGTGCGACAATGCCGGCAACTATAACCGCTGCCAATGCATTCTTCTTTTCAAGTGACTTATATGCGATCCCGGCGAGGAATCCGGCCAATGCACCCTTTAATATGCAGGTGATGATCGTTCCGGGAATGTTGATCGCCATAAATACTCCGGCGTCGGTAAACAGTACTACCAGACCGAAAATCGCACCGAGCCATATTCCGGCTACATATCCGTAAAGTGCAACTCCGACAATGATGGGCACAAGTACGAGTGTAATGTTAAACAGCCCGAATCTGATGCCGATCGCGAGAGCCTGCAGAACAACCACAACGGCTGTCAGCAAACCGATTCCTACCAATGTTTTTGTTTTGTTATTCATTTTTATCCTCCTGCTACTGTCCCTGACGGGTATAGTGCAACTATGGCTCTCGGACAAAAGTCCGATGACCAGACAACGTGTGAATTATACATTATGTGACATACAATACGCAATCACATTTTCAAACACATATAAAGCTTCCGGATCAGTTCGTCAGGCTTATACGGCTTGGCAATGTAATCGTTCATCCCGTGGGACAGACATTCATCCCTGTCCTCGGCAAACGCATTTGCCGTCATTGCCAGAATGGGCAGATTGGCAAGTTCCGGATCATCCAGCGCTCTGATCAGATCCGTGGCGGCGAAACCGTCCATAACCGGCATCTGTACGTCCATCAGGATCATATCGTACTCACCGAAGGCCGCATTTCGGATTATCTCTACCGCTTCCTCCCCGTTTACAGCTTCGTCAGCCGTTATTCCGCGGGACTTGAACACGCCCTGTGCGAGCATGCGGTTGGTCGCATTATCATCTACCAGAAGAAAATGCCGTCCCCTGAGATATTCTGCCATAACATCGGTCGGGATATCCGCGGGATCCGTCTCTTCATTTCGTTCGGAGCTATGCTCATGTACCACTTCCAGCGGGATCGTTATGGTATATGTCGTTCCCTCTCCCTCACGGCTTTCCACATTGATGTTGCCGCCCATCATCTGTATCAGATTCCTGGTGATCGTCATTCCCAGTCCGGTTCCCTGGGTCTTGCTTATCGTGGATGTCCTCTCTCTCTCAAAAGGTTCAAACATATGCTCCAGGAATTCCTTGCTCATTCCTATACCGGTATCGGCTATGATAAATATGAACTCCGCACGATCAGGATCATCCAGCGGGATCTTCTGCACCCTGAGCTCCACATACCCTTCATCGGGCGTGAACTTGATGGAATTACCCAGACAATTGAGCAGTATCTGATTAATGCGAAGCTTATCGCACATTACCATGCTCTCATTCATATTCTCCATGCTTATGGAGAAATGCTGGTGTCTGTTCTTAATATCCGATTCCGTGATTTTTTCCAGGTTATTGATGATCTCCTTAAGATCGCACTTGCTGTTTTCTATATTTATGCGGCCACTCTCTATCTTGCTCATATCCAGTATATCGTTAATGAGCATAAGCAGATGATTACCCGAAGTCTGTATCTTCTCCAGATAATCTCTGACGGCAACTTCATCACCGCTGTTCTCCATGGCCAGCTCAGTAAAACCTATTACTGCGTTCATCGGAGTACGTATATCATGGGACATATTACTCAGGAAGTTACTTTTGGCCTTATTGGCGCGCTGGGCTTCATCGAGTGCTTCCTTGAGCGCCGCCTCGGACTTCTCGAGTTTTTCCAAAGCGGCAAGTTTTTCCTCATTCAGTTTCTCCTTGAGCTTATCCTCGTGGATATCCTGGATGATACCTCTGAAGACCTTGCCTCCGTTTACATCATCAAACAGCTCGCCCGTACCTCTGTACCATCTGTAGGTTCCGCTCCGGTCGAGAGACCTGTACTCCACGTTATAAGGTGCTATCCCGCACGATCCCTTGTAAAAAGCCTCCGTGACCCTGTCACGGTCATCGGGATGAAGAGAATCCGTCCATAACTGATAGTCCGGAATCTCCATGTCGGCATTGCCATTGAGCAGATATCGAAACTCCTCGCTGCTGTCGGCTCCTATGAACTCTCCTTTATCGTTCAGATACACAGCCCAGGATGCTGTTTTCATGAGTTCATGCACGATCTTGGTTGCTTCCTGTGCATCATTTCTGGCTTTCTCAAGCTCCGACGTGCTTTCCTCAAGCTTCTGTGTAGTAGCTACAAGTTTCTGATAATCCGGCGTCTCATAAGAGAACAGAAGCACTATAAGTGCCAGCGCTATGGCAGTATATCCAAGCAAAGTGTGTCTGAACCAGATCAACTGAAACAGAGGACCCAGCTCCGCAATCAGGATAAACAGCACGGTTCCGTACAACTGCTTGTGAGAAAAGCGCTTCCGGTTAACAAACAGTCTCACCAGAGAGGATGACATATACAGTATCGGAATAATGAAAGTCAGCAGATATATCGGTCCTGACGTATATTGCCTGTCAGCGTCAAAAAAGAAGATCAGATGGGTGAACGGGGTTGAGACCAGGATTATCGAATAGATTATTATAATGATCCTGCATGCCCAGTCATAGACATGCATGGTGCCTTTTGCATCCAGGAGGAATCTCAGATAAACGGGCAGCATAAGGGTACACAACGCTGCCGCCAGGAAATAGCAGACATTGAGAAAATAGTTCAATCCAACCGGTACCGTATCGGAATATGAGATTGTGACTGCCGTGACTATATCCAGAATATCTGCTGCAATGACACTCAAAACCAGCGCCCTGAAGCGCTTGTTGCTAGGGACATCTGAATTATACTGTATCGAGAGGAACACGAAGTATACTATCAGGAACAGTACGCTGGATATGCCGAAATCAATGTTATATATCATATGACCGCCTCAATCCCGAGTATAACACGCGGGGCACAGATCGCACAAAAAACATTCGCTGCACGCAGGTTTCTGGGCCTTGCAGATCGTTCTGCCCAAAGTGATGATATGGATATTCCAGAGTATCCAGTGATTCTCGGGAAGCACTTTCATCAGATCCCGTTCTATCTTCTCAGGGTCTTCATTACGGGTAAGTCCCAGTTTGCCCGATATCCTTTTGACATGAGTATCCACGACTATACTGGGTATATTGTAGATATTCCCGCGGATCACATTGGCAGTCTTGCGTCCCACTCCCGGAAGTGAAGTCAGCTCATCTATATCCGAAGGGACTTCTCCTCCGTATTCATCGACCAGTCTGCGGCAGCAGGCGATGATATTCTTCGCCTTATTATGATAGAATCCCGTTGAATGGATATCCTGCTCGAGTTCCTTAATATCCGCGTCCGCAAATGCCTCTATCGTCGGGTACTTACGGTACAGATCCCGCGTGACGATATTTACGCGTGCATCGGTGCACTGAGCCGACAGGATCGTGGATATGAGCAGCTGCCATGCACTGGTATGCTCAAGATAACATATATATTCCGTTCCGTAATGCTCATCCAGTCGGGCGAGTATCTGAGGAACTCTTTTTTTTATATCGTTCTTTTTCATTTCCTAATCCAACCCGGATAATGTATATTATTATCTAGACACGGGCACCATCACCGTTACCATATATTCATAATATACAATATAGAAAGAGGAAGAAAAAGATGCAGCAGACCGTATATGAGAAATTTAAAGAACTCTTCGGCGCGGAAGGGGACATCCGTACATACTTCGCACCGGGGCGTGTCAACCTGATCGGTGAACATACCGATTACAACGGAGGACATGTATTCCCCTGTGCCCTTACGATAGGTACCTACGCCGCAGCAAGGAAAAGAGAAGACCGCGTAATACGCTTCTACTCGATCAACCTGTCGGACAAAGGAGTGATCGAGACCTCTCTCGATGATCTGACACCGGCAGACGAAGCCGGCTGGACTAATTATCCCAAGGGTGTGATCTGGGCCTTCATCGGCAGAGGCTATGCGATAGAGACCGGATTTGACATGGTGATCATCGGTGACATCCCGGCCGGAAGCGGTCTGTCCTCATCGGCTTCACTTGAGGTTCTCACCGGTTTTATGCTGCGTGATCTGTATGGATTCAATCAGGTCACGAACGTCGACCTGGCTCAGATCGGACAGTACAGCGAGAACAATTATAATGGTATGAACTGCGGAATCATGGATCAGTTTGCATCTGCCATGGGCAAAAAGGACAATGCGATATTCCTCGACTGTAACACTCTGGATTACGAATATGCTCCCATCGTACTTGACGGATACAAGATCGTGGTTACCAACAGCAAAGTTAAGCATTCCCTGGTCGATTCGGCATATAACGACAGACGCTCATCCTGTGAAAAAGCTCTGTCGGAATTAAAAACCGTGATCGATATCGATTCTCTGGGCGCTCTGACCGAGGAAGAATTCGAAAAACATAAATCCGCAATAGCGGATCCCGTTCGCGTCCGCCGTGCTCACCACGCAGTATATGAGAACCGCAGGACCATCAAGGCCGTAGAAGCTCTTAAGCGCGGTGATCTGACGGAGTTCGGAAAGCTGATGAACGAGAGTCATATATCTCTGAGAGATGATTATGAGACTTCATGTGCGGAAGTTGATGTGCTGGTTGATGCAGCGTGGAGCTGCGACGGATGTCTCGGATCCCGTATCACCGGAGGCGGCTTCGGAGGCTGCTCGGTCAGCATAGTACGCGATGATGCAATAGATACGTTTAAGGATACTCTGACGAAGGCATATAAAGAAAAATGCGATATGGTTCCGGAATTCTATGTCGTTTCCGTAGGTGACGGACCTACACGCTTCTAAATCACCCGCACAACACAGTTGCAATAAAAAACCCCTGCGATATCATTTCGCAGGGGTTTATATATTATGCCAGGAAACCTCGATTTGGAGTGCTCACCACATCCTCATTAAGTGTACCGCGTCCGTAGGTGAGTCCGGCATATACGCTTTCCGAATTGCTCATCACAGGTCCCGATTTATTGGTATCGGCTATCTGTGCATAAGCATCCCTCAACCGGGATAATATGGAACGGATCTCACGGAGAGCTTCCGTATCCCTTTGAGTCTGTACCGTCACGAGACGTCTGCTGCAATATACATACAACTGCAGAAGATCGCCGGCAGGTGTATAGTCATAGTTCAGAGATCCTATGAGTTCGTTGATGCATCTGCGGATCCGTATGATCCCGTTTCTGAATCCTTCGTCATCTCCGCCGGTGATCGCTTCGGATACCTCGTCTATATGATCCAGCGTGATGTCATATATCACTACCACCATATCCGTGCTGTTTGCCTGTGATATGCGTCTGGTATATTCCTGTTTTTTATCGTCTGTCATGCGACCACCCTGTTTAATGAAACCGGTTATCAGCTATGCTTACTGCAGCAGCTGAAGTGCTGATGAAGGTCTTTCATTAGCCTGTGCAAGCACGGATGTGGATGCTTCGGATATTATCTGGGCTGTCGTGTACTCTACACTTTCCTCTGCCATATCGGCATCTACCAGTCCCGAATATGCGCTGGTCAGCGCCTCGTGGGTAACACCGAGAGTACCTACGGTATGCTCAAGACGGTTCTGATATGCTCCGAGGCGGCTTCGTAAGTCATTAACATATGTCAGTGCGGTCTTACTGTCCTCTATAAGCTTTGCGGCTCCTTCCTGAGTCCTTACATCCGCATCTTCTATACTCATCAGTTTAAGAGACAGGTTGGGGATACGGATAGCCAGGATCTGATCCTCGTTGGCCCCTATCTGCATATCCATCGCACCGAGACCGCTGATATCCAGAGTTACGCTCTTTCCGGTCATAGCGTTGGGAAGACCGGTCACGCTATCATATGTATAGGTTTCCGATATGCTCGTTCCCCAGCTGACGTCCGTATTCTGCGCATCTACCATCTTCTCTACGTCAATGGTTATCGAGAAGTCATTCGATCCTTTTATGGTTATCAGAGTTCCGTCAACGGAATCGATCTTAGTCGCATCGGGATACGGAGGATTGGGAAAGGACAATCCCGCAGCTTCATTCGCAGCGATGGTATTTTTTGCATCCAACACACGGCTGGTGATACCGTCTTTGTCAGTAACATCCATATATACCAGCTTTATATCGGGCAGATCATACTTTCCTACCGGCACCTCATCGCTGTATGTGGCCACCTTAACATCCAGATTATCGGAGTAGCCTTTCAGATCAAAGCTTCCGTCCAGCAGAGTCTGGCCGTTGAACTCAGTGGTGTTTGCCACTCTCTGGATCTCTTTTTTAAGCTGATCGATCTCATCCTGGCACAGTTCGCGGTCCTCATCTGTCATCGTAGCTGTGGCCGATTTAACCGCAAGCTCACTCATACGGTTGACCATGGAGTTGACTTCCTGAAGTGCACCGTCGGCTATATTTATGATATTGATCGCATCATTGGATGACTGGGTCGCTCTGGATAAACCCTCGATCTGCAGATTCATTCTCTTGGACAGTGCATATCCGGAGGGCTCATCCTTGGCTGCAGCGATCTTGAGACCGGAGCTTAATCTTCCTATGGCCTTGGATACTCTGGAATCCGCTTTATTCAATGCAAGATTTGCATTCATCGCCTGAACGTTATAATTTATTCTCATATGTAACCTCCTGGTGAATCGGTTCAGACGTCCTTGTCCGGGAATCGGATGATGTCCTTATCTTCCGGCTTGATCATCAGATATCTTTAAGGATAGATATGAATGAACGTGCCACTCTGTAAAGCTCTATGTTATTAATATCGGACGGATCGTTGTTTTCCTTAAGTCTGTTTCGCGCTTTTTCGTTATTAAATATCCCATCCGTATATTTATCGGGATTGATCCTGTCGGTTCTGACCATCTCAGGTGTGAAGCCAAGCATTTCCTCAAATCTCCCCATCAGTTCGCCCAGTCTCGTTGCGGCATCACTCTGCTCATATGCGATGTATCCGGAGGTTTCCCCGCTGAATGAAAACTCCGCAGCTATCATCCCCACTGACTCAGTCGCCATGGATACGGCTACCCTTCCCGCACCGCTCTCATGTCGGATGGTAAGCCTGATCGATGTGTATTCTCCGTCTATCTCTGCCGGGAGATCATAGATCTCGTCGCGGGCTAGTCTGTTCAGGATATTGACCTGTTTCATGCCGGTCCGTAGAGAACGTACATCCAGATATTTATCCGCCTCATATACCATATCCGTCAGGTCCGTTTTCACCTTGTCGAGCATTTCCGTGTATGCTTTTACAGTCTCATCGGCATCCGTCATATGATCCAGAACATCATCCGTCATATCGGTTACATTCTTTAATGCCCCCTCGATTCCGGATTCGTCCTCATCTCCTCCTTCGGCCTGAACCATGCGCTCCGCTACCGGTTTAAACCAGTCTCCGCGTCTGGTTCGGAGAGCTTTCATCGCGTCCAGATTACCGAGGGAAGCCTTTTCTCCCATCATAAGCAGGTTTTCGATAACCGTCTCACCGGCATGCACTCCCTCCGCATACTGTCCGGATGTAAAAGCTGCGCTTATCTGTGCATCTATCGCAGTTCCGGATCGCAATGGATCGACTCCTCCGAAATCAGCTCCTATGGAATAATCCATTCCCGATCTGGCGGCACTCCTCATGGCGCTCAGCAGACCTGAGAAACTCATTTCAGCGCCCATTGCCATGAGCCTGCCGACTGCGGCATCATCGTTTCTGTCCAGCTTGGACAGCATACGATATATGCCTATATACGAATCTCTCTCCAGCTCCGTAATCTCACCGCGTCTCTCAAGCTGCATCAGAAATCTCGCATAATCCGAAGCCTGTCTCTCGGGATCCGCATCCTGCCCGTCCAGATAATCACTCAGCTCCTGTATGGGCATATTGAGCGGGTTCACATCCTGTCTTATCATATTGAGAACACGGTCCGGTGTCAGTCTGTTCAATACTCCTCTGAGACTCAGATCCGCCTCCCTGACCTGCTCGATCTTCTCTGATGTGATCTCTGTCGAGTTATAACCCAGGATCCTGACAGCACGACGATTCAGATCATTTACCTCCAGCTGCAGGTCCTCCAGTATATCATCCACATTTCGAAATGCCTTGCTTATGGAATCACCCATATCTCTGCGCGGCGCTGTCATAAGGGCTTCATAGGTCTCTTCGGCGCGTATATATGCATCTCTTCTGACCGATCCGGTTTCATATACTGCATGAAGAGTAAATCTTTCACCCGCGCCGAATTGAAGACGTCCCGTACTTCCGTACTGGCCCAGGATCGCGGCCGGCATACCGGGGAGCTGCGCTATCTCGGTTTTGACCTGCCTGTAGGTCTCCATGCGGTTTCCGGATACCGCATCCTCCTCCGACGGGAACAACCTCTTTGCTATAGCCTGCTCTGCTGCCTTAAGTGCTTCAACCAGCTCCTCCATCGGAGCGATATCTATCCGGAAATTATTCTTAAGCAGCATGCGGTTCGCTTCCACGGTCATGCTTATGCGCGCTTCTTCGAGCACTCTGCGGGCATGGATCTGCTCCGTTGTCAGCTCCGGCAAGCCGGTTCCCCCTGTTATGGTTTCAGTTTCTGTTTCGGTTTTGGAGATATTTCCCGCATGTTTTGCATATTCATATTCTCTTTGCAGATTACGTATATTCAATACCCGGCCATCTTCTACGAGCCTGTCTGCCGTTTCTGCGGGGATGGTATTGATCGTTTCCAGGTATTCATCCGCACGGATATATATGGATTCGTCATATGTCAGATTGGCTTTGGATCCCCGGATTCCCGCGCTTATGGCTATACTCACAGACGCGGCCAGCCTGTCCGGATCCGGTTCTGTCCTCAGTTCCTTCAACTGATCCAGTTCGAGAAGCGTCTCGGGAGTAAACGGAATATTATGCGATATCAGCAGTTTGGCGTCCGAATAGGTATCCTCATTCACCTCAAGTCCCGCTCTCCTGATAGTCTCCTCTATCTGAGGACGCAGCGCCTCCAGATCATCAGCCTGACTGCCGGCTGCTCCGGCCAGACTTACATATCCGTCCTCCGCATAATACCTGCGGCCCCCCATTGCCTCAAGGCTTCCGGCATTGGATGCATTATATATATTCTCTACGGTCGGAGATTTGCCGTTATCGATCATATATACCGCTGCATCATCACTCAGAGGCAGAACCTCCATCGCCAGATCTACCGCACCGGTGATATCGGATATACGTTCGGCGGATATCGATATATCCTCTTTCTGCATGTTCCGGATAAGCTCATCTGCGTTTATCCCGGAGTCCGCTGCTTTTTTGAGCAGGTTGGAAGCCGACGTTGCCGAACCGGTGATCTGAGCCAGAGTGTCCTCGTCGATCGTATCCGTAAACCCTGATATATCCGCTCCGCCCTTGATCAGAGCGGCCTTGATATCATCCAGAATGGTAACGGAATCTCCCGCATCCATATCGTCGGGTATCTGGCCTGTCCTTACAAGCTCGTTATAATCCTCATCAGACATCGAGAGGCTCATTACAGCCATATAATCGGTTTTAAGCTGAACATCCGTTGCGCTTAAACCTGCCGCCAGATCAGAGACAGGTTCTTTATCCGCTCCCGCAAAAGGCATATCTCCGGCTATGCCGGCAGATACCAGAAATCCCGCAGCATTCTCAGCCGCCCTGTTTACCTGTATGTTCACATTGCCGTTTTGAGGTCTGTCGCCCGATGTAAGCGGACTCATCTGATACTCGGTGTCAAAGTTGATGTTCATGCATGACCCTCCATACTTACGGGCAATCCTTTGCACCTGCAGCATTTGAATAAAAAAGAGTAAGCACATCCTTGTGCCTACTCTTTATATCGGAATCCAACATATCAAACTTAATAACAGGTCATTCTTCCGCATTTGCTATCCCGAACATAACTATTCCTTTTGCATATCCACCGTTTATGCCCGCAATCAGACCGGTTATATCTTTATAAGGTCCGATCGTCCGGCCGTCACCGTACATATTATGCGCGATGAATCCTTCCTTATCCTTAGTTATGCATACGGTATGTATCTTCTGAAAGATATTCCGGCGGTCATTGTACAGCATAAGGATCGAAACGACGGATCTGCATGCAAGTTCATCATATCTTTCGGGATCAAATTCCGTTTCTACATTCAGACCTCGGCCTTTCAGGTAATCCCGGATCGCATACGGAGCAGTACCGAACCGTCCGCTCAATACCATTCCGTCCCGTTCAAAATCCTCTATCAGTTCCCGGAGATTCGCGGTAAGATCAAGCTTCAACAACGCATTGTACACTGCTATGATCTCACATCCCGCATATGCCATATCAGATCTGCCGTATGCAATGGATGCGTAATTATTCTGCTTTTCCAGAAAGCCGGGATATGCTTTCTTTCCCCCGGACTCTCCGAACGAACCGAGAAGCCTGTCAACTGCGATCCTGTTGGATCCGGAGTGTTTACGACAGTACCTGCGTCCTATGTGAAGCTTACGCTGTATCCTGCGTAATATATCCAGAAACCCGGCTACGGTATGGTTACTGATATGATTGGGTATGAACGATCCGAACATACGAAGTCTTATTCAGTAGGGCCGAAGAAACGGTTGATGAGCAGTTCCACACGCTCCTTGGTAAGTCTTGCTCCTGTGCCGTACTCCAGCATCGGCTGCATGGAACCTCCCTCGAAGTTCGCACCCTCCGACTTCATGGATGCTTCCTTTTCCTTGATCCATGCCTTCTGATCCTGACGAATCTCATTCATCTCAGCTTCCTCGAGATTCTCTGCCATATATCCCCAAATGCCGTTAAGCAGAGAATCCCACATCTGATACTCCTCAAATGCGTACTGGTTCAATGTCAGCTGATCGGGTGAATCTGATACGATTGTATTCTCAATCTCTCTCTGTCTCGCAAGCGTCTTATCATACATATCATGGATGTCCGATACGCTTGAGATCTTGGCTATGCTTGCAAATGTTGCAGGCTTGCCGTCAATGGTACAGTTCTCCAGGACCACTTCACGATCGGCGAATTCATCATAAATGTTATTGGTAAAAGTACAATTCCTGAAGGTTGCATTGGAATACTCGTTCATGCTGACGAAATCGCAGCCCTCCCAGGAACAGTTGTTGTCCTTGAATTCGCAGTCTTCAAACGTCGCATCATATGCATTATACAGGCAGATCATATCCATATCGCTGCTGTCTCTGAAGGTACAGTTCTTAAAGAGGGTCGATCCCGCGTATCTGAGATCCAGAAGACCGTATGTGCATTCATAGATATCCGTATCGGTCACGGTCATATCGTATGTGTAGCTGGCCTCTATACCGTACGTTCCGGAGCCATACAGATTACAGTCATCGATTTTAACTCCCGTTACATTATCAAAATACAATACGCTGCCGCTGCAATATCCGGGTTCTACATCATGCCCGACCGTCAGGCCGTTCAGATCGATATGATAGCAGTTGCCGAACCACATGACCGGATCATAAGGATCATCAACGCATATAAGCACGCTTGCTCCGTCCTTGGCTTCTATCTTTAAGTCTGACACAGCATATACTGCCGGTGCGGAATATCCTTCACCTATGACGGGATTATCGATCTCATTCCTGGGAACAGCGGACAGATTGTATGTACCGGCCTCCAGGAGGATCTCCCGGTTACTCTGAATGCTGTTTAACAGATCAGCGGCATTTGATACCGTAACAGTATCAAAATATCTCAGACTCTCGGGATCATTCAGCTTCTCGGATCCTTCCTGAAGATAATAATTTGTTGTGACGGAAGTATAGCCGAAGGGCTCTTCTCCGGGTTCCGACTGGTAGATATATTCTTCGGACTCGATCAGCATATCTCCGCTGACTGTCATCTTTCGAACAACCGAATTCATGTCCTTAAACGGATCGGCCAGCTCCACACACCAGTCCTGGTTGAGACATTTTTCGTATGCTGCTTCATCCTTATATATCAGCTCACTGCCATAAATACGTGTTTCCGATTCATACATCGACATCTTGTAATCCGCGATATACTTATCGCCTTCCTTGCGAACGATAACGGCGGATTCGGGACAGTATTCATCTGCGACCGAAGTAAATGAATCATATACATCCCCGTCATCATAATCTGTATGGTAATTCGTACCTATATAGACCCAGTTACCTACCAAGGCATCCAGCGGCGTAGATGCCTCTGATGCGCCTGATCCGTCAGTTGTATCCGCAGTCGTGTCCGTATCAGCGGCGGATGTCGTTTCTTCTCCCTCAGTCTGTGTCTCTGTACCGTCTGTTGTCGCGGGATCATTTGCAGGTTTATCCGATGTACATCCCGTCATGATCATGGACACTATTCCCATTGCAGCCAGGCCGACCGGTATTTTTCCGATTCTCATGGTATATCCTCCGTCTTATGAAAAGGATCCTAATGTATATTTACAGTTTATCGGGTTCAGGATACTCTACCCCGAATGTTTCGACCGTTACGGTCTTCATGACCTGCGGTGTACGCGGTTTGTCCTGAAAATCGGTCTCAGTCCCGGCGATCTTATCCACGATCTCCTGACCCTCGATTATTTTGCCGAATGCAGCATACTGGCCATCCAGATGAGGAGATGTCTTGTGCATGATGAAGAACTGGCTTCCGGCAGAATCGGGCATGGCACTTCTGGCCATAGATAATACCCCTTCCGTGTGCTTTAAGTTGTTCTCCACTCCGTTAATGGCGAACTCACCCTTGATACTGTATCCGGGACCGCCTATCCCTATTCCCTCGGGATCTCCGCCCTGGATCATGAATCCCTTGATCACGCGGTGGAAGATCAGTCCGTCATAAAAGCCCTTTTTGATCAGACTCACGAAATTGTATACGGACTGAGGTGCTATATCGGGATACAGCTCCGCCTTCATTACATCTCCGTTTTCCATCGTAAAAGTTACTACCGGATTCTTATCAGCCATTATTGATCTCCTTCATGCTTTATATCACTGTTCATCCTCAGAGGGATCCGCCTTAAGTGCCTCTGCCTGCATAGTCTGGATATCCGGGAATACGGACAGCATCGGCTCCACATCATCTTTTTTATGTATGATACGGCTCACATAATTGGTTGTGCACTTCATGACCAGCGGCGACAGAACCAGCACACCTATAAGGTTGGGGAGCATCATCAGACCGTTGAACGTATCCGATATATCCCATGCCAGCTGTGCTTCCATTATGGATCCGCCCATAACAAGCGCCACAAAGAATATACGATAGGGCCATACACCTTTCTCACCGAACAGATATCTGCAGGCTGTTGTACCGTAATGGCTCCACCCGAGAACCGTGGAATAAGCAAAGAGCAGGATCGCGATCGCTATAAATCCGGATCCTACCACACCGAATGCCTGTCCGAACGAGTAGCTCATCAGATTGGACGATCCGCCGATCTGCTCAAGGATAGCTTCGTCAGCCAGACCTGTAGTGAGGTCGATGGCACCGGAGCTCAGGAGAACGATAGCAGTTAATGTACATACTATGATAGTATCGGCAAAAACCTCAAAGATACCCCACATGCCCTGTCTTACGGGTTCCTTGACATTTGAACTGGAGTGGACCATAACGGAGGAACCGAGGCCGGCCTCGTTTGAGAAGACGCCTCGCTTGAATCCCATCTTCATGGCCAGCGCGATGCCTGCACCGAATCCGCCGCCCGTTACGGCACGAAGTGAAAATGCTCCGCGGAATATAGCCGAGAATATCGCAGGGATCTTGGTCACATGCATGAAGATGATTATGATCGCACCTATAAAGTATACGATCACCATAAAAGGCACCAGTTTCTCGGTAACCATGGCAATACGCTTAAGACCTCCGATAACCACCAGGCCGACTGCCACCAGCAGGAACACACCTACGGCGATCTTGGGAATACCGAATGCGCTGTTTACATTTGATACCATCGAATTGACCTGGCTCATATTGCCGATCCCGAAGCTGGCAAGCAGACAGAATACGGAAAACAGAACAGCCAGAACAGCACCGATCTGCTTACATCCCTTCTTTGCTCCCAGACCGTCTCTTAAATAGTACATGGCGCCGCCATGCCACTCGCCATGCTCATCTTTTCTTCTGAATAAGATACCCAGAACGTTCTCCGAGTAGTTGGTCATCATACCGAAAAATGCGATTATCCACATCCAGAATACGGCACCGGGGCCTCCGGTCGCGATGGCACCGGCTACACCTACTATGTTACCCGTACCGACCGTGGCAGCCAGAGCCGTACACAGAGACTGGAACTGTGATATCTGTCTGTCGGAAGTATGCGATATTACATGTTTGTCTCTGAATATCGCTCCCAGAGTATTATGCCACCAATGTCCCCAATGACTGATCTGGAAAAACTTGGTCATAACAGTCATGATTATTCCGGTAAACCCAAGCAGTATGAGTGCGGGCCAGCCCCAAACGGCTCCGTTTACGGCATCATTGACCCTGGTGATTACTTCTACCATATTCTCCTCCTAACTAACGTAAAAATGATCACATCAATTGTCAAAATGTTGTATACTTCAAGCAAGATGCTATACTGCAATAATTTAACATTATAAAGTATTATAGAAAACGGGGCAAGATTATGAACAATACCATTCTGAACAAGATCATAGTCGATATAAGCGATAAAACGGTCGAGAAAGCTTTTAAAGTAAACTCCGCCGAAAACATCTCCGGACGGATCTTTCCGTATTCCGAAGACGGCTACCCTTTCTCGGATTCCCTTTATGTATGTGACACTCCGGAGGGATGCGAAGCTTTGATCAAAAAGGGCTATCCCGTTGCTGCTCTGGTCCATGAGGGTAACCGGAATGCGGATTTTGCCGGTGTCAAATACATCCTGGAACAGCCCGAAGACATCTCCCTTGAAGACTACGATCATATATACAGGCGCATCTGCGGGCTTCCCGTCGATATCATGGAGACCGACAGGCTGATCATTCGGGAGACCATGATCGAAGATCTCGACCGCTTCTATGAGATATATGATGATCCCGAAGTAATAAGCTTCATGGAACCGCTCTTTTCCAGAGATGAAGAAGAAGTATACCAGCAAAACTATATCCGCAATGTCTATTCTCTCCTCGGCATAGGACTGTGGACCGTTATACGTAAGGAGGATGATACGATCATCGGACGTATGGGAATAGAGTATACGACAGAGGAAGGAAATGTGGAACTCGGCTTCGTAGTGGATGCCGAAGCCCGCAGACAGGGATATGCTTATGAGGCATGTACCGCGATAATTGACTATGCCCGCACACTGGATGGAGTGGATCGCGTGATAGCCAGGGTACGTCGTGACAACAGCGTATCTCAGAATCTCTGTAAGAAACTTAATATGACTCCCGGCAGGGAATTAAACGACGGTCTGGTGGAGTGGACTTTGGATCTGTAATGCCCGGAAAATAAAAAAGCCCCCATAAAAGGGAGGATGCCAGATGACTTGGTCAAGTCATCTGGCATTTATTATGAAAAAGTTTTTATCTGTAAACCACTTGGGAATTATCTTGTTTACATTTTTTATTCTATAGGTAACATTTGTCGAAAAAATGTTTGTTCAATTAACATGTTTTTAATTAAATGTAAACAAATTGTGAATATCCCAAGCCTCCACGGTTTATATTCGGGTATTTATTCAGGCTTTTCCGTCAGATCCAAGAACGTATTTGATCTTATGAGCAACCATGTCCTTAACTGCCTGACGTGCGGGCTTTAAGTACTGACGGGGATCGAAGTGATCGGGATGCTCATCGAAGTACTTACGGATATTACCTGTCATGGCAAGACGGATGTCGGAATCGATGTTGATCTTACATACTGCAAGCTTAGCTGCCTGACGGAGCTGCTCTTCCGGGATACCTACTGCATCGGGCATCTTTCCGCCGTGCTCATTTACCATCTTAACGAATTCCTGAGGAACCGATGAAGATCCGTGAAGAACGATCGGGAAGCCGGGCAGTCTCTTGATGCACTCCTCAAGCACGTCGAAACGAAGCGGAGGGGGAACAAGGATGCCGTCAGCGTTTCTGGTACACTGTTCCGGAGTGAACTTGTAAGCACCGTGAGATGTTCCGATTGCGATAGCAAGTGAGTCACATCCTGTCTTGTCAACAAATTCCTCAACCTCTTCGGGGCGGGTATATGATTCGTGACCTGCCTCTACTACGACTTCATCCTCGATGCCGGCCAGAGTACCGAGCTCAGCCTCTACAACTACGCCGTTTGCATGTGCATACTCAACTACCTGCTTGGTCAGAGCTATATTGTCCTCAAATGACTTGGAGGAAGCATCGATCATAACGGAAGTAAATCCACCATCGATACATGACTTACAAAGCTCGAAAGTATCACCGTGATCAAGGTGAAGAGCTATCGGGATCTGAGGATTCTCCTCTACAGCAGCCTCTACCAGCTTAACCAGATAGGTATGATTGGCATAAGCACGTGCTCCCTTTGAAACCTGAAGGATAACAGGGCTGTTCAGCTCGCCTGCTGCCTCGGTGATTCCCTGTACTATCTCCATGTTGTTAACGTTGAAAGCACCTACTGCGTAACCGCCGTCATATGCCTTCTTAAACATTTCGGTTGTTGTAACTAATGACATATCTGATCCTCCTGAATGTGAGATTTATGAACGTCCGCAGGGCGAAAGCCCTGCACACGACACATTTTACCACTAAGGGGCGCTTAATTAAAGTCATCTTTTCATTTTTTCGTGCTATACTACACCTATGAAATTACTCTTTATATACAATCCGCATTCCGGAAAAGCTCAGATCCGTTCAAATCTGCTCGACATCATAGATATCTTCGTCAAATCCGGTTACGAGGTGACCGCCCATCCTACTCAAAGCTCTGCGGATGCCGCAAATGCCGTAAGGGACAGGCACAGCGACTATGATCTGATCGTATGCTCGGGCGGAGACGGTACTCTGAATGAAGTCGTAAGCGGAATGATGCAAAGCGGTACCGTGATCCCCATCGGTTATATCCCGGCCGGCAGTACCAACGACTTCGCCAAATCACTCAAGATCCCCGGTTTTATGCTGCCGGCTGCCAAAGTGATCCCCGAAGGACATATATTTAAATGTGATGTCGGCGAGCTTAACGGAGGCTATTATGTATATGTGGCTGCTTTCGGCATTTTTACCGAGGTAACCTATGCCACTCCCCAGAATATCAAGAATACACTCGGATACTCCGCTTACATCCTTGAGGCGATCAAATCCCTGCCTACCATCAGGGCTTATCATATGCACGTAAAATGGGAAGATGGCGAGATAGAGGATGATTTCATCTACGGAATGGTCACCAACTCCATATCCGTAGGCGGCTTTAAAGGGATAACCGGCCATCACGTTCTCCTGGATGACGGTTTTCATGAAGTAACACTGATAAAAAATCCGACAACCCCTATAGAGCTGTCGGATATAGTGCGAGCCATGGTCGACAGAAGAATGGACTCTGCCAATATAATCACTTTCAAGAGTAAACACGTATATTTTGAATCATCCGAACCTGTCAGATGGACACGCGACGGAGAGTTTGGCGGTGAACATACCTCTGCCGAGATCATCGTTCATCCCCGTGCAGTGGATATCATCGTTCCCGATCAATAAGCTCTTCCCCAGTAAACCATATGCTTGGCGGGTTTACCGCAGCATACACATCTGTCGCTTATCTGTTCCTGTTCAAACGGCATACATCTGCTGGTTACGGACAGTTCTTCCTTGATCTTATCCTCGCATTCCTGCTCTCCGCACCACATAGCCTTGACGAATCCGGCTTTTTCGGCAAAAATCTTTCTGAATTCATCCATATCTGTGGCGCTGTATGTATGTGAATCCCTGTGTACACGTGCAGCCTCGAGCATATCTTTCTGTATGGTCACGAGCAGTTCCTGCACCTTTGCTTCAAGCTCGGTATCAGCCACTTCTATCTTTTCACCGGTATCCCTGCGAACGATCACGCACTTGCCGGCCTCCATATCCTTGGGACCTATCTCTATACGCATGGGTATTCCGCGCATCTCCTGCTCGGAAAACTTCCATCCCGGAGACTTATCCGTATCATCTACTTTCACGCGTACGGAGTTCTCCGATGCACGAAGTATACGATCTCTCATCTCATATGCTTTATCCAGCACACCCTCTTTTTTCTGCTGGATAGGCACTATCAATACCTGGACAGGTGCAACAGCGGGCGGAAGCTTAAGCCCCGAATCATCCCCGTGAACCATGATCACGGCACCTATCAGTCTGGTCGTCATTCCCCAGGAAGTCTGATGTACGTACTTCAGGGTATTGTCTTTATCCGTGAACTGAACACCGAAAGCCCTGGCAAATCCGTCTCCGAAGTTATGGCTGGTGCCCGACTGAAGAGCCTTGCCGTCATGCATAAGTGCTTCAACGGTATATGTGGCTACCGCACCTGCGAACTTTTCCTTATCGGTCTTACGTCCTTTGATCGCCGGAATGGCAAGCGTCTCTTCGAGGAAGGATGAATATACATCCAGCATCTGAAGGGTTCTCTCCTCTGCTTCCTCGGCAGTGGCATGCGCTGTATGACCTTCCTGCCACAGGAATTCACGACTCCGGAGGAACGGTCTGGTTTCTTTCTCCCAGCGCACTACCGAGCACCACTGATTGCATACCTGCGGCAGATCACGATAGGACTGTACTACGTTCTTATAATAATCACAGAAAAGCGTCTCGGATGTCGGTCTCACGCAGAGCCTCTCCTGAAGGGGCTCCAGTCCGCCATGAGTGACCCAGGCCACCTCGGGTGCAAACCCTTCCACATGGTCTTTCTCCTTATTGAGCAGACTTTCCGGAATAAACATGGGCAGATATACATTGGATACACCGGTCTCTTTGAACCGCCTGTCCAGATCTTTCTGTATAAGCTCCCAGATGGCATAGCCTGCGGGACGGATGACCATGCATCCCTTGACTGTGGTGTAATCGATGAGCTCAGCCTTCTTGACAACGTCTGTATACCATTGTGCGAAGTCTTCCTCCATCGATGTGATAGCTTCTACGAGTTTCTTGTCAGCCATTGTTTTTCTCCCTGTCTGTGATTTAGCTCTTTACGAATAAACTACATTATATTTTTATTCTCTCTATTTATCAAGCCCATAGCCATCCCGATGGCTATGAAAAGGAAGGGTGTAGACAGTATCTGCATAAATCCGACCAATCCTATACCCATATATCCGGCAACCGATAAAACGGATCCGAGCAGAAGACCGTCATATACGGGATCTCCGGTGCTTGTGCCGGGTTTTCCGTCTTCCGGATGATCCAGTAATTTGGCGCATCGTGCGATATGGGATATCTGTATGCCGAAATACGCCGCAGCACCTGCAATACCTTCATTAATTATCATCGACAGCAGCTCGTTATGTGCATTGGTCAGATAAATCCGGCCCAGATATCTGTTAAGTGTGGCTACTATATCTTCCATGGAGTAGGCATACGAGCACATACAGTCACATCCGACTCCGAAGAAAAGCCTGAAGGGCATCATACGTCTGATCAGCTCCGCGCTTACGATCCATATTCCGCCACGGCCGTTGCCCCAGTTCACGCCCCATGTAAATATGCTCATGCCGCGGACCGGCCATAGACCTCCCTCTATACTGCTGTTTAATATGATCAGAAGAACTACGGCTATGAAGCCGCCGCAGGATAATCCGGTAAGCAGAGATCTGACACCGCTCCTGTCACGTTCCCGTCTCCGGTACACCTCCTTCAGGATGGAAAAAAGCACAACTCCGATAATAAACGGCGTCATCCAGGCATCCCCGTATGAGACTTCCTTGAGCCAGGCGGAATCATACCACATGCGATATGGTCTGAGTGCACCCATCAGCCTGACTGTGGGAAGAGCCGCCAGCATCAGTATCTCCATATCGCACAGCTTCATCAATCTGTCCGAATCCTTAAGCGCCCAGAGCAAAGCCGCGAAGCTGACTGTCCCCCATGCCAGATAACAGGAGCTGGCTCCGCAGCATACGCCGGCCACACCGCATATCCATACATAGACTCCGGTAACAAACCGGGCTGTACTGCTCCCGGCATAAAGAAACAATCCGCATCCGATACCCATCCACACACACCAGTATCCGCAGAACCAGTCTATATTACCCAGTGTGGATATGAAATCCTCCGCCTGCCCCCACATCCTGAACGGATATATGGAGAAGCGGTTGATGATCCCCAATACCAGCGCTGTGGTCGAAATGACCAGACCGGCTGCCAGCATGACAAACTGAAGGCTTTTTCTGCCGTTTGCAAAAAGATCCGCGGTCATCAGACAGCAGATGATCATCATCAGCTGTACCATAAGGCCCATATGCCACCCATCGTGCCCCCATAACGACACCTCACGGAAATCACTCGTTAGAGTGGATATCACTCCTGCGATGACCAGCAGGACCAGGAACCATCCTGTCACGGATATATTCCGGATCATGCCGGGAATATCGGCCTTTTGACGATGAACGATCAGATATACGATCACCATTGCGATCCATATCGGTATCATCCATCTCGTGATCCGCATATATATCAGATATTTTTCCTCACCCAGTTCGAAATACCCGTCATTGAAGTGAAAGGTGAGAGCAAATGTGACTGCCGTGAGTGTTATCAGGGCCCATATATGCCGGATGTTTAATTGTGTTATACTTTGCTTGAATCTCTCTTTATTCATACTTAAGGAGCACCTTATGACAAGGATAGCACACATTGAGAACGATATGTCGGATAAGTTCGGCATCCCCAGACAGAGCGGACTTGCAGAAGAAGTCATCTCTACGATAGTATTCGAACCGCACTTCCGTAATCCGGACGCGCTTAAAGGCCTCGAAGACTACAGCTATATCTGGCTCATCTGGTCTTTTGACTCAGACTCGGATACCGGTCCCGGGGAGTGGTCTCCTATGGTCCGACCTCCGCGTCTCGGCGGTAATACCCGTATGGGGGTATTTGCCACACGTTCTCCCAACCGCCCCAATCCCATAGGTTTATCCTGTGTCAGGCTGATAGACATCACAGCTTCCGACAGAGGACCTCTGATATATGTGGCCGGAGCCGATCTGCGTCACGGGACCGGCATTCTTGATATCAAGCCCTATCTTCCCTATACGGATTCCCATCCCGATGCAAAAGGAGGATTTGCCGATGCCCATATTGGCGACACTCTGGAGGTGATCTTTCCGGATGAACTTAAAGCAGGGTTATCCGAAGATATAATAAAAGCCGCCGTCGCACTTCTAAAGTACGACCCGCGGCCTTCTTATCATGATGATCCCACCCGTGTCTACGGCATGAGATACGCTTCCTATGATTTCCGGTTTACCGTCAGAGACTCCGTGTTAATCGTGACCGAAGTTAAACCAGCTTGATCTTTCCATTGATACCCCTCCATAGCTTCTGCCAGCCGCCTCATTATTGGATTTGGTAACCGCTTCCGTAGGGGTATCGTCACGATATCTGATGATAACTCCGGATTTCGGACCGAGCTTCACCTTGATCTTGCCGGCTTCCACGGGCAATCTTTCACCACCCGTGGAGAATCCGTCAGCGTGAGTCTCCATGATCACTTCCATCTCACATTCCTTCGGAACTCCCAGATACCATACTTTGAAGACTTTCTCTATCTCATAATCGGCGTTATTGATGACTATCAGGCTGTGCCCGCCCACCTCGTGGAAACGGCCGAAAGCCAGCATATTATAGTCTTTGTCAACGAATTTCATGGATCCTGTCTTAAACTCGGCATATTTCTTATGGATCGCTATAAGCTTTTTATGATAATCGATCAGCTCATGATCCTCATGTCCCCAGGGATATGTTCGACGGTTATCGGGATCGGTGAATCCACAGACTCCGGCCTCATCCCCATAATATATGGTCGGAGCGCCGGGCCATGTCATCTGTACCATGACAGCCTCTCGCATTACCGCCTTATCCACGCCCTGGTTGGCCGCCTCCGGGCCCAGGGTATTGGTACGTCCGACTTTATGATTAGTCCTGGTCAGGAACCTTGAATGATCATGGTTGGACAGCTCATTCATGGCTACCAGCAAAGAAGGCTGGGTAAAGCAGGCCATATTGTGATACATCGATCCCCAATATGCGTCTATATTTCCTATCGAATCGGGTCGGAAATCGTCGCTGTGCTTCTGCATACCGGTCAGGAACCAGGTGAGAGGCTCCATAAATGCATCATAATTCATGACGGAATCCCATTCACGTCCCTGAAGCCATGCTTCAGGTGATCCGTAATGCTCCGCCAGAATGAGAGCATTGGGGTTAGCCCTCTTTACCGCACGTCTGAAATCTTTCCAGAATTTATGGTTAAACTCGGGTGAATGCCCCAGATCCGCCGCCACATCGAGTCTCCATCCGTCAGCATTGTACGGGGGAGATACCCATTTGGCTGCGATCTTCAATACATAATCGTACAGATCCTGAGAACCCTCATAATTGAGCTTCGGCAGGGTATCATGTCCCCACCAGCCGTCATAACTCTTGTTATACGGCCAGGATCCTCCGGGGAGAAACTGAAAATAATCATGGTAAGGACTGTCCTCGGCCACATGCGCACCCTTCTCGTAGCCGTGGGCATTTTCATATATCCGCTCCCTGTCCATCCATTTATTAAAAGACCCGCAGTGATTGAACACACCGTCCAGTATGACCTTGATCCCACGTTTGTGCGCCTCTTCAACCACATGGGCGAACAATTCGTTCGATGCCTCCAGATTAAGCCTGTTGGTCACACGATCTATATATCTGGTCGCTTCACGGTTCGGGCAGTCTCCGTTTGGAAGCAACTCGCCTTCATCATGTATGATCCTGCCGAAATGCGGATCTATATAGTCATAATCCTGGATATCGTATTTATGGTTGGACGGAGATACGAAAAGCGGGTTGAAATAAATGACCTCGATCCCCAGATCTTCCAGATAATCGAGCTTATCCAGAACACCCTGCAGATCTCCGCCATAGAATTCCCTTACGCCCATGGCCGCAGGATACTTGTTCCAGTCATCAACACGGGTTACCCTGTCGCCTATATACGAATATTCGCCTGTCAGCACGTCATTGGAGGGATCACCGTTACAGAAGCGGTCCACGAATATCTGATACATGACCGCGCCCTTGGCCCAGGCCGGTGTCCTGAATCCGGGAATGATCCTGAAGTGATAAGCCGGGTTTACATCTCTGGATAATCCACGAATGTCATAGTAGCAAAGGATCTTTCCGCTATGTACTTCAAAATAGTAGGAGATGGTTTCGTTCTCAAGTTGGATCTCCTCAACATAGAAGTCGAAGTTATCTGTCTGAGACTCGCGATACATCAGATATCTTTCTTCACCTACGATGAGAAAGACATTGTCGACATTATTATGAGCGGTTCTGAACCTGATGGTAACCTGTCCGTACGGGCTCGGTTCGGCCGGCCTGACATAATCCGCCGTAGTGTCTGAGAAGAGTGCTCCCTTTCTGAGTACAGGTCTCATACCTGCGATATAAGCCTGATTGGCAGCGGCCCTGTTTAAGAAATTATAATCCATACAAAATCTGTCCCGTTGGCTTATTGGGATAACAATATATAGTATAGTCCCCGTTTATTTTATCTCAAACAGGTAAAAAGGACAACTACAAGTAGCTGTCCTTTTTAGAGAAGGTATTTCTTTCTTATGGGGTATAGCAAAAACTAAATGTATTGGGGGGTTACGCATATTATAATACCCCGAGGTATCCCCCGTCACAATGCCAACATTCGCCAAATATTATAATCACTCGTGTATAAATTTATGCATTTTGTACAAACAAAGCTTCAAACTCTTCTCTTGTGATCTTTTCTTTCTTAAGAAGGAGTTCGGCGGAAGCATGAAGTACATCCATATGCTCTAAAATGATCGCCTTAGCCTTGCTGTAGCAGTCATCAATGATGAATTTGACTTCCTCGTCGATCTTGCCCTGCATCTCTTCGGAGTACTTCTTGGCATGAGCCAGATCACGTCCGATGAATACTTCATCATCGTTATCATCATAATTGATCACGCCGATATTTTCGGACATACCGTATCTGGTAACCATGCGTCGTGCCATCTGGGTAGCCTTCTTGATATCGCTGGAAGCTCCCGTGGTAATATCGCCGAATATGATCTCCTCCGCGATACGTCCTCCCAGAGATACCATGATCTCATTGAGCATTTTGCTCCTGGTCATGAACATCTCGTCCTTTTCGGGCAGTGGCATGGTATAGCCTGCGGCACCCAGACCGGTGGGAATGATCGATATTGTATATACGGGACCTACATCGGGCAGCACATGGAACAGGATCGCATGCCCCGTCTCATGGTATGCCGTGATCTTTTTCTCTTTTTCGGAAATGATACGGCTTCGCTTCTCTGTTCCGATACCAACCTTAATGAAGGATTTGGTTATATCCTCCTGATTGACATAGGCTCTGTCGTCCTTAGCCGCCGATATGGCCGCTTCATTCATCAGATTCTCCAGATCCGCTCCGGTAAATCCTGCCGTGGTCTGTGCCACATGCTCAAGATTAACTTCGTCGGCCAGCGGCTTGTTACGTGCATGTATCCGGAGGATGTCCTCCCTGCCGCCTACATCCGGCGTCGCTACGGTAATCTTCCTGTCAAATCTGCCGGGTCTGAGTATAGCGGGATCGAGTATATCCACTCTGTTTGTCGCTGCAAGGACTATTATGCCTTCATTTACGCCGAAACCATCCATTTCCACCAGCAGCTGGTTCAGCGTCTGCTCCCTTTCATCATGTCCTCCGCCAAGGCCTGTTCCACGGCGTCTGGCAACTGCATCTATCTCATCTATGAAGATAATGCAGGGGGCGTTCTTCTTTGCTTCATCGAACATATCACGGACTCTTGATGCTCCGACTCCGACAAACATTTCCACGAAATCGGATCCCGATATCGAGAAAAACGGCACTCCGGCTTCACCGGCTATGGCTTTTGCCAAAAGAGTCTTTCCTGTACCGGGCGCACCTTCCAATAATATACCTTTGGGGATCCGGGCACCGACTTTAGTGTATTTCTCGGGATTCTTGAGGAAATCAACGATCTCCGTCAGATCTTCTTTTTCCTCTTTCAGACCGGCCACATCGGCAAACGTAATGGGTTTGTCGCCCGTATCCAGCCTCGCGCGGCTCTTGCCGAAATTCATCATACGGCCTCCGCCGGCCGCACCCGCACTCTGTCCGGTAAAGATAACAAAGAAAAAGACACATACCACCACAGCCATCAGCACCGGCAAAGCGCTCGTCAGGAACCAGCTGTCACGCTCAACCTGTCTGACCTGGGGGTCCATGTCATATTCATCTCTGAGCTCCTGTTCAACCTCATTGACATCGGAAACGTATATTATCCTGTTATCACCGGATTTGAACTGTACCTGAACTTCTCCGGTAGGTGTTGACTTATACGGAGCGATAGTCACGTTCACTACCTTTCCGGCCTCTATATCGCTGTATAGGTCTCCCTTTGTATATGATATATCCAGATTATTGCGGTTACCTATCCAAGCTGTGAACAGCAACAGTCCGACTATTATCACGAAATACACTGCAAAACCGTAGTTTCTCTGCTTCTCCTGTTTCATTTCGTCCTCTTAATCAAACTTGACCACTCCGATATAGGGCAGATTACGATACTTCTGGTCATAATCCAGACCATAGCCTACCACAAACTCATCGGGGATCTGAAATCCCGTGTAGTCTACATTCACATCCACAACCCTGCGCTCCGGCTTATCAAGGAGCGTACACAGCTTCACGCTGGCTGGTTTTCTGTCGCGGAGCATTTCAAGCAGGTAGCTTAGTGTCCTTCCCGAATCAACAATATCCTCTACTACCAGAACATCTTTTCCCTCGAGAGGTTCATCAAGATCCTTAACGATACGTACCACACCGCTCGATTTGGTACTTCCACCATAGCTTGATACGGACATGAAATCCAGGGATACGGGCACTGTGATCCTCTTGGCCAGTTCCGTCATAAAGAAGCTGCCGCCTTTCAGTACACATATCAGATGTACCGTTTTGCCTGCATAGTCCTTACTGATCTGTTCCCCGATCTCACGAATGCGATTGTCCACTTCGTCTTCGGTAAGCATGATCTCTACATGTTCAGCCATCGTTCTCTCCTTTGAGTTTATTGTTTATTACAGTTACTTCCAGAATCCTTTGAGTGGTTTCATCTATACGGTACGCGTATGAATCTCTGTAACCTATGATCCATATCACATTCGATCCTGAGGTCAGAAGGGGTATGCTGCCCCTCAGACGTTCCGGTATCTTGTTTTCTATCATATACCGGGATAATTTCTTTTCGTGCCCGGCCTCATCGATCACTATTCTGTCTCCGGTTCTACGGGATCTTATGCTGACCGGCTTATCTATTTTATCATAGTCAAATCGTTTCGTATATTTATCCGCCGATTTGAGCTCTGACATATCCCCCGCGCCGGCGGCCGGTATAAGGGATAACGTCATCGATCGGCCGTCGTAAAGCAGAATGCCGGTCTCATCTCCGATATCATTCAGATCTTCGATATCCGACTGTGCTTCCGCATCAGGGATCGTTTTTCGCGCCGGGTTCCCGGATGTGGCAGTGATACATATTTGATCATATTCTCTATATGCTCTTATCCCATAAGGCAGGTCGATTCGCCCGTTTGACTCCCTGCAGGCCAGACCGTCAATACTTAAGATATGCTCTCTGGTGATATCCTTAAGATGTGGCGTCATATCCCTGATGATCTCTCGCAGGATCTCCGCGCGTACAAGGGGACGAAGCTCTCTGTATCCGGCTGCATCGATCCTGTATTCCCCCGGATCCGGGTCATGCGTTACAAGCTTTACATACGCTTCGGAAGCCATTTCCCATACTATATCGCATATCTCCTCTGCGTCATCCGCAAGATCGTTCATATGACGTACGCTCCCGGCATTCACAGCCTCCGCTTCGGATATAACATGATGTCTTATCCGGTTACGCGCATAGTCGTCTCCCAGGTTTGTGGCATCCGTGCAGTACGCTATGGTCTTCTCACCCAGATATTCTTCTATTTCACCCCTGTCCAGACACAATATGGGGCGTATATACATGTCTCTGACGGGTCTGATCCCGGTCATCCCGCTTATACCGGAGCCCCGGAACATGTTAAACAGCATAGTTTCAGCCCTGTCACGCGCATTATGGGCCAGCGCAACCTTCGCATAACCGTTTGCATTTGCCACTTCGTTTATAAGCATATACCGTCTGTCTCTGGCCGCTTCCTCGGCATGACTTATGCTGCCGGGTTTTATCTTCTTCAGATAAAAGGGGATGTTCCTCTCCCTGCAGAATGACTCGACGTATTTCGCTTCCGATGCGGATTCGGCTCTGAAACCGTGATCAACATGTACGACTCCGAGCCTCAGGCTGTGCTCGGCAGCGTATCCGATAAGCAGATCAAGCATGCACATAGAGTCAGCCCCGCCACTCACCGCAGCCAGCAGACTGTCTCCATCGGCTATCATTGCATGTTCCTGTATATATTCGTTAACACGGGAATAAATATCGGACATATGGATATTTTACCAAATCGGAAAAAAAGATTAAACCGAAGCATCTGCTCCGGTTTAGTTCTCTTCCTTAAATATGATCTCGCCTTCGTATACAAGCCCTAACTTGCTCTTGGCGACATCCTCGATATATTTCATTGTCTGCGTGTATTTCTCATATTCCACCAGTTCTTCCGCACGCGCTTCCTGCTCCTCTATCTGTGCTTCAAGCTGTGCCTCTCTGGCTTCATACTCGGTCACCTTTCGACTGAGATCCGCACACTTAACCGCCACAACTATGGTTATCATAAGTACTACTGCAGTAATCAGCAGTACGGAAAATCTGTTATTGTGTTTTCTCCGGTGTGCGGCCTGGCGAGATGCCATCAGAAAAAATCCTCCCCCCAAGTTGTTTACATAAAAATATTTTATCGTCAAACTATGTAAACCGTCAAGGGGAATGTACATATTTTTATACAAATTTGTACAAGTCTGACGCTTCCTCTTTTTTCACGGTCTCCGCGACGCTCAAAACCTCAACTTTTGTCTCTTTGTTTCCGAACTGAATCGTGATTATGTCCCCCACTTTAACATTGGCGGAAGCTTTGGCCGGATGGTCATTGATCATCACTCTTCCCGCATCACAGGCTTCATTGGCCACTGTACGGCGTTTAATCAGTCTGGAAACCTTCAGATATTTATCCAGTCTCATGATGTATACCTCATCGGATAAGTTCCTTATGCGTAATTAATCGATAAAAAAGGACCCGTGCAAGCACGGGCCCTTCAGTGTGTCTATCTTATACTCAGCCGTTTACAAGATCCTTAAGAGCCTTACCAGCCTTGAACTTAGGAGCCTTGGAAGCTTTGATCTTCATCTCAGCGCCAGTCTGGGGATTTCTACCGGTTCTTGCAGCTCTCTTAGATACTTCGAAAGTACCGAAGCCAACCAGCTGAACCTTGTCACCCTTCTTAAGTGCTTTGCTTACAACATCGGTGAAAGCCTTAACAGCTGCCTCAGAATCCTTCTTTGAAAGACCTGCCTGCTTAGCAATTGCATCAACTAACTCTGTTTTGTTCATTCTGAACTCCTCCTACATCTTTGATTGTCGTTCTGACACTTGTATGTATTCAAATGTCTATACATATTTATAATATCTCAGGCCTGTCTTGTCAAGGTCAAAAAACCCAAAAAATGCAGTAAAATCAAGGGTTTTCGGTGTTATGTCGACCACTCCCGGACTCATCTGACTGATTAGTCGATGTGTCTGTATCGTTACCGTTACCACCGGTATTGTAATCCGTGTCCGAATCTGATGAATTCGAGCTCTGACCGGTACTGTCCGTACCGGAGTCTGTGCCTGAACCCGTTCCGGCATTCACGCCTGTACCGGCCCCGTTAAGGTCCGCGTCTTCCGTTGAAGAACCGGAACCGTCGGTCCGGTCTTCACTACCGGTCGAAGAACTGCTGCCCGTGTTATCCCCGGTTCCGCTCGTACTGTCAGTCACGGTACCCGTATTAGAACTGCTTCCGCTACTGCTGCCGTCCGTTCCGGTTCCGCTGCCACTGCTGCTTCCCGATGTGTCGGAGCTTCCCGTGCTTACAGCTTCAAGCTCGGAGAAGGATATGCTCATATCCTCTTTGTCATCATAAAGATATATCGTATAACTGCGTGTTTCATATCCTGCCTTCTTGAGGATGATCGTGTGCGAACCGGCGGTCTTCTTGAAGCTCATGGGTGTCAGGCCCGCATATATTCCGTCAACATAGACCTCTACACTATCGGGATAATAGATATATACACGATTATATCCGTTTGCGGTCACGGTTTTTTTATTGGCACTTGCGGAGTTTGCGCTGGATGCATTCCCGCTGGTACTGTTCCTGCTTGCGGAATTACCGCTCGATGAATTTCCGCTGCCTGTTTTATTATTGCCGAACAGATTGTCCCATACCGTATTGGAAGAATTATCGCTGATATAAGTCTTTGTCTCATCCAGTATAATCGATATCTCCGACAGTTCATTCCCCACATTTACATATCTGCTGAGGGTATCGTATCCGGGTGCCGATACCACTATCTCATGTACGCCATACTCAGCGTTTATGATTCCCGATGTATCTCTGACAGTTCCATCCATGGTGAGAGTCGCATTATCCGGTGTCAGATGGAATATGATGCGTCCTATCGTCTCCTCAGGTGCGGTTACCCCGCTGCAGTCCAGGATGATCTCCTGATTGCGCTCTACATGGATCTCCTGTGTTACGCTGCTGTTATCGTTATACATACGGACCGTGTACGTCCCCTCGGGGACAGTGAGCAGCATCCCCGGCTCACTGATCTGCGTTATCAGGGTTCCCCCGATCTCTACCCATCCGCCTACCAGAGCCTCGTCATTATTCAATCTCACATATCCGTGTCCGCTGTTGACCTTGATCGAATATATATCATAGCCTATGCCCGATACAGTGATCGTATCCCCGTCCACTATACTCAGCAGATCGGTCTGACGCCCCTCCGAGAAAACCTGCACTCCCTTTGTAAGCGCGTAAGTCCTGTCTCCGATAGTTGCGGTGGAATTGATCCCGCCCAGGTCAAATCGTGTAATATCCTCATACGTCCAGGCATCCGGTGATATCTGGATATTCACAAGCTGCTTCGTCGCCTTATAGAAATTGACATTGACAATGGTTCCCTCTGTCATCTGAGCCATAGACATCGTGGTTCCGTACTTGTCGGATGCATAAGTGGTTCCGTCATAGTTAAGAGTATATGTCTTTGCAGCCAGTGTATTATACAGAGTTATCGTACGGTCTTCTTCATTAATGGTCTTCAGGATCGCGGTATCGGCTGAATCATATGTACCTACAGGCAGGTATGAATAACTTGAGTAAATAACCGCATCGGAAACCGTGGCAGAATCACTCCCACCTTCCGCCGCCTGTCCGATATTAAATGCCTCAGGTGTACATCCCGTAAGGATTACCGCCGATACAACGCCCATTGCAAAGGCTGCCGCGGCATTTCGAATATTTGATTTATACTTGCTGTGATCCTTTTTCATACAGGCAAAACCAATCTCCGATTGCTATTTTAACACGAACTTATTCATAAGTATTTCTTTTTTATTGTCTCCGGGCTCACCCAGAACATAATCCAGCATTTCGTTCAATATATCGTGAATTTCCGGTCCCGGCTTAATACCTGCCTCTATCAGATCCCGACCCGATACATCCAGATCCTTGATGGTTATGGCATCCCGATCCTCTACTATCTCTTTATACAGCTGATGTACGGCATCGATCCTGGCAATCTTCTCTTCCCGCTTGTAATCACTCTGTCCGAAAATGTCGGCTCTCTGTACTTCCAACATTAAAGGGAAAAGATCATACCCGATCCTGTTCATGGCCCTTCTCACGCTGCTCTTGTCCGCTTCAAATCTCCAGTCATGATATCTGACCAGTACTCTGACCGAATCTATAAGGGCATTATCCGCATGTAATCTTCGCAGGATCTTCGCCGATACTTCCTCTCCCAAAGCCGCATGTCCCTTATTATGTATGATCCCTTCCTCATCCACAGTCATTACATCGGGCTTGGCAATATCATGCATAAGCATCGTGAACCTCAATACCCTGTCGGCACGGACTGCCTCCATGGTATGCAGTATATGCTCTCCCACATTGTAGCAGTGATGCCTGATGTTCTGAGGAGAAGTCATGCATCTGTCAAATTCGGGGATAAAGACAGCAGTTAATCCCATCTCATAACAGTCTTTAAGCATACCCGGATGATCGGAACATATAAGCTTGGTAAGTTCAGTAAGGATACGCTCCACACTGACGCGTGACAGGTTGGGGGCAAGAGCTTCAGCTGCCGCGCGCGTATCGGGGGCTATCTCAAATCCCAGCTGTGCCGCAAACCTGACAGCCCTCATCATGCGCAGTGCATCTTCGGAAAATCTTTCTTTCGGGTCACCTACACATCGTATAACCTTACGTTCCAGATCACCCAGCCCGTCATATATATCCACAAGCCCGCTCTTATCATTATATGCCAGTGCATTGATCGTGAAATCCCGGCGTTTCAGATCCTCTGTCAGATCTCCCGTGTATGACACATCTTTGGGATGACGGGCATCCTCATATATCCCGTCAATGCGGTATGTCGTGACTTCATAACCTTCTCCGTGCAGCAGCACGGTCACTGTTCCGTGCTGTATTCCGGTGTCCACGGTACGCCTGAATATCTTTTTAATATCCTCCGGGCGCGCGGATGTGGTTATATCCCAATCATCAGGCTCTCTGCCCAATATGGAATCCCTGATACATCCTCCCACGGCATATGCTTCGAATCCGGCTGCTTCTATATCCGATATTATCTTACGTACATCCTCAGGTAACTTGATCTTCATATTCTACATTATACATATAAAAGGCCCCCGGGGAAAACACCCGGAGGCCTGTCATTCCAAATAGTGATCAGTGTATCGGCAAATTACTTAACTGCGTTCTTTGCATCGATCTGAGGCTGCCACTTCTCGCAGTCGAACTTGTACAGATCCTGGAATCCCATACCGTCCAGAGTCTCTGTCATCTCATCCCACATTGCATCGAATGTAGCATCATCATCAACGAAGATCATCTTCCATGAATAGTCACAAAGAGTCTCGTTGCACTGATTACGGATTACGGAGATATCAGCTGTATCGGAAGCAAGAGCAACAGGTACGTTAGGGCTGATAACCAGCTTGCCGTTCTTCTTCATCCACTCAGCGGGCTCTGCAGCACCGAATTTAGCCGCCCAGTCTTTCTTCATCTGAGTCAGGGTAGCTGCCTTCCATGATGCCCAGTAATCCTTCTGATAGGTCTCACCTGTGTTAGGATTGATGGAAGCTGCATTTACGATCCACTCGTTGATCTGGTTGTTACCATCGCTGTAACCTGCTCCGCCGTACTCTTCGGGTACCGGAAGGTTATCCATCAGAGCGTTGTCGTTGATAGCTGTGTACTTGCCGTCATCGCCTACGGTATAGGTGAAGTCCTTGATACCTGCATGCTGGAACTCAAGACCTTCGGGTGATGCATACCAGTCAAGGAATTCCATGATGGTCTTATACTTCTCGTCATCTACACCCGAACCTACACCGAATACACGGCCGCTTCCGTAGTAAGCGTCTGCATCTGCATAGTAGGTCTGATCATCAACAGGGATGAAGATCATAGCCGTACCGTCATTCAGACGATCCTGGCTGTTCCAGAAACCTGTCTGCCAGCTGTACCAGAACAGATTAACCTGTCCTGCGCTCATCTTTGCACAAGCTGCATTCCAGTCCTGAGTACCCGAATCGGGGTCTACCAGACCTCTTCTGTACAGAGTGTTCAGGAAGTGAAGCATCTTGTAGTATGTTGCATTCTTATCTGTGATAGGAGTAAAGGTCTTTCCGTCAGCCTTAAGGATTGCGGAATCCTTGATCTTCTCGCCGTACCATGTGGTCAGCTGAACAACATTGGCGATACCGAGCATGTTGTCGTTACCATCCCAGTCAGGCCACAGAGAAACTGCATAGCAGGGATCTCCGGCATCATTTGTGGGATGTGCTTCCTGCATCTGAGCAAGTACATCTACAAGACCGTCCAGATCCTTGATGTCGGGCATGCCCAGCTCTGTATAGTAATCCCAACGGAGCAGAGGGCTTGAATAAACAACATCCTGTGAATAGGAGGTGGGTGAAGTATTCATCATCTGTGTAGGGATACCGTAAATCTCACCGTTATTGCCTTCAAGACCTGCATTGTAGGTTGAGATCTGCTCTGCATATGCATTCAGGTTAGGATAGTTAGGCAGATCAGCCGTGATATCCTTGATAAGTCCGGCCTTAACGCAGTCTGCAAAGTCTACAGAGTCAAGCAGAACGATATCACCCAGGTTACCTGAGCTTGTTCTGGTCTGATAGATAGCATCGCCTGCTACCTGAGGTGCGATGATGTTGAGGTCGATGTTGAAACGATCTTTAATTACCTTATCGAACCAACCTGTCTGAAGACCCTGGAAGTTAGCTGCTGCATCATAAACTTCGATCTCCATGGCACCTGATGAGCTTGCAGCTGCTGTAGTGTCGCTGCCTGCATCGGAAGAACCGCTGTCGGTAGTCTGTGCAGTAGTTCCCGCATCACTGCTTCCGGTATCAGCCGGTGCAGTTCCGCCACATCCCGCAAGAGTTCCTACGAGCAATGCGGTGGCGGCGAACAATGAAACGATTTTTTTAAATTTCATTTTGTACCTCCCTTTTTGCTTGGAATGGATTTATAGTTTCAGATCCGAAGACCATAACTAACATAATGTAAGAACCATGCCCGTGAATTATCCCTTCACGGCTCCTATCATGATGCCCTTTACAAAGTACTTCTGGAAAATAGGATAAACCAGCAGGATAGGCGCAACCACGACGATCGTAACCGTCATACGGATCGATGTGGCCGTGGCGGCATGTGCCAGCGAAGCTGCCATCGAGGAGGCACTCGTACTGCTGTTGACTATCGCCTTCAGCGAGCTGGCCTGATTGATGTACTGGTACAGCGTAAACTGAAGTGTCGACAGTTTGGGACTGCTGGTCAGGAGCAGTGTATCCTGGAAAGAGTTCCACTGGGCAACCGCACTGAATATGGCTACCGTAGCCAGGATCGGCTTGATGACCGGTATGATGACAGAGATAAATGTACGTATGGTACCCGCTCCGTCAAGCTCAGCCGCATCTGTAAGCTCCTTAGGTACCGACTCAACAAATGTCTTGCACAGTACTATATAGAAAGGAGATACGATGGTAGGCAGTATATATACCCAGAACGTGTCATACAGATGAATGTTCTTCATCGTGATAAAGAACGGGATGATACCGGCATTAAAGTACATCGTGGCAACGGTCAGACGATACCATATCTTACGGTGCCACATGGTCTCGCGTGTGAACATATATCCCAGAAAAGCTGATGCACCGACGGTAAGCAGTGTTCCGAGTATGGTTCTTGCCAGTGATATCTGGAACGCATCTACAAGCGAAGGAATATGGGATACATTCACATAGTTGGTCAGATGCAGTTCCTTGGGCCAGAAGGTGATCTTACCTCTGGCACTCAGATCGTTGGAACTGATCGTATTGATGAATATGTAATAAAACGGATATACACAGACAAATGCGAAAAATGTGTATACGATATACGTAACGACACTCATTATCGTATCGGTGATATCGATCTTTCTATGCTTCTTTACCACAACGGGTGCGCTTTCTTCCGTGATGGTCTCTTCTGCCACTGTCTCTTCCGCTGTTGTCTCTATGGTTTCTTTGGTTGCTGTGTCTGCCATCAGATGAAGCCCTCCCCTCTTGTAAGTTTGGATATGGCGTTCATGGTACACAGGAGTACGATACTGATCAGACTCTTCAGAACACCTATGGCTGTGGACAGCGAATATCCGCCGTTACCCATGGCCAGATTATATACATACAGGTCGAGCACCTGGATGTAATCCTTGTTGAACGAGTTCTGGAACACGAAGAACTGCTCCATGCCGTTTGACAGGAAGTTTGCCATGTTCAGGAAAAGCAGTACCAGATAAGTGGGCAGGATACTGGGGATCGTAATATGCCAGATCGTCTTCCAGCGATTGGCACCGTCCACCTTGGCTGCATCTATCAGTTCCTCATCTATACCGGTAATGGCCGCAATATACATGATCGCTGCCCAGCCGGCGTTCTTCCATGTCAGCCACAGCCACATCTTGAACCAGATATGCTTGGATGACTGCAGGAACATGATGGGCTTGGAGATAACGCCCCACTGGGTAAGCAGAGAGTTAACCACACCGGTACTGTTGAAAATACAGAATGCTATGGAGTATACCAGTACCCAGCTGATAAAGTTCGGAAGAGTGGTAACGGTCTGTACGAACTTCTTATACGGCTTGCACTTGATCTCATTAAGAAATACCGCGAACATCATGGGGAACCATGAGAACAACATGCTTAGTCCGCTTATAGCAAAGGTATTGACCAGAACCTGAAGCAGCTGCTTACGCTTGATATCGTTATCGATCATATAGTGGAACCATTTGAACCCGACAAAAAGATCCTTGGAAAGTGGTGCCGGAGGTTTGTAATCATAGAATGCATATACCCATCCGTACAGCGGATAGTATGCAAAGATCAAAACCAGAATGATGAAAGGCAGAACGTAAAGAAATTCTCTGTAGCCACGTAACTTTTTTCTGTTCATTCAGCACCTCGACAATTATTGATATGCTATGAGTGTGTATAACAAAGATGGAGTAGTTATAACAAATGAACGTTATGACATATAAATTGTATGGCCCCGTTTTTTAATCTTCAACACGGGCATAGATATCTTAACTGAAAACGGAAAAAAATCGACAAACAAGCGCCTCAAATCTTGCGATTTGAGGCGCTTATTGTAGTTTTACGTCAAACTCCGACCTATCTATTTAATTCGAAAAATGATAATCGGGGCGACGGGATTCGAACCCACGGTCTCCGCTCCGCTCCGGTCGGCCCAATACCGACGTCGGAGGGACATACTCTGCGATACATTTCACATTCGCACCGCAGAGCCGCCCCTCCGTTTATGATATATTCCCTATGAACTTATAATAGATCCTGATCTCCTGTACCTTTTCACCGTCAACTTCTTTAGGTTCAGTTACGGTGATCTTATCAACCAGACGGTTGAGAAGAGCTGCGTCAAGCTCTTTGATCCCGGCGTATTCCTTGATGAGATGTGTGTACTTCTGGATGTTATCGCTTTTTTCGGCCTTTTCATCCATTTTAGACACAATCTCGTCGATACGCATCTGAAGTTCTGCCTGCTCGGCTTCGTACTTATGGCACATCATCTGATAGTTTCTTTCGGTGATCCTGTCATTTGCCATATCCTCATACAGCTTCGCAAAGAGCTTGTCCACCTCGGCCAGTCTTGATCTCTTGTTGCTTAATTCCTTTTTTACAGCTTTATCCTGTGTCTTCTTGTCGGCTCCCAGCTGGCTTATCAGACGATCCGCCATACCCTTGTCATCCTTAAGTGCTTCTTTTGCATGCTTTCGGATATCGTCTAAAACCGCTTCGTACAGATCCCTTGACTCCAGCCAGTGCATGGAGCATTCCTTACGACCGGAAGTCCTGTAATTGTTGCACATATAGATATACAGGTCTAAGGGTTCGCGCCCTTTAGGTGATCGATGGGTTCTGGTAAGTATCATTGACTTTCCGCAATCAGCGCATTTGATCAGTCCCGCAAAGATATTGGTCATTCGATCTGCTCTCGGTTCCAACCTTCTGCTTGTGATCATACGCTGGATGACTTCAAAGTCCTCAGGATCCACGATAGCCTCGTGCGTATTAGGCACAATGGTGTAATTCTCCGGGAGTACTCTCAGGCGCTTCTTGCTCTTAAAGGAGAGCGTCGGTCTCTTGTCCATAACAAGATGCCCCGCATATATGGGATTCCTCAAAATGCCTCTCACGGTTGTGCTGTGCCAGTAATAGCGCTTCTCATCATCCTCGCCATCAAAGAACCTGTCAAAGTTATTCTCGTTAACTATGGCCGGTCTTAAGATATGCTGAGTGTTAAGATAATTGCTGATCTTCGCGGCACCCATTCCGTCCTTTGCAAGATCAAATATCTTACGGACAACCGGTGCATACCGTTCGTCAATGATAAGCCTGTGCCGGTCATCCGGATCTTTCATATACCCGTAAGGAGCACTTGATCCGATGAACATACCGGACATTACCCTGGCGCGCTTGGCTGTCTTGGTCTTCTTGCTCGTATCCTTGGCATATAATTCGTTGATGATATTTCGGAATGGTGTAAAATCCACACTTTCCGACTCATCCGAATCAACACCGTCATTTACAGCTATGAAGCGTACACCGTGTTCCGGGAAGAAAATCTCCAGATATACACCTGTCTCCAGATAGTTTCTGCCCAGCCTTGAAAGATCCTTGGTTATCAAGGTAGAAATCTCGCCATTTTCGATATCCGAGATCAATCTCTGAAAATCCGGTCTGTTGAAATTGGTGCCGGAATAACCATCATCTACATAGATGGATATGTTCTGAAATCCATGATCTCTGGCATACCGTGTGAGCATCTCTTTTTGCGACTGGATACTTGAGCTTTCTCCCAAGTTACCGTCATCCTTTGAGAGTCTGCAATATAAAGCTGTATGTTTTTCTTTTGCTGTCTGCCTTGTCATTTTTTACCTCCTTATCTACAAGGCATCACAGCTATTCACCTGAAAAGAGTATAGCGTGATGCCCTGTGTTGTTCAAGCTTTTTAACGAATAATTCACATTATCCCGTGCCTGTTTTATGCTGATGTTTCCTGGTTTTCTGCTTCATGCCTGATGTTGTCCATGACTACATATCCGATGAGATCACTCATAGGTCTGTCACCTATATAAACAGGTGTGATAACGATCTTCACAGTCTTGTCCTTGCGGCGCTTATATCCTCCACGGCGGGAGGTGCTGTTATTCTTCTTATCCACATAAATCCTCTCCTTTCCGCACTGTCGCTGTAGTATTTCGGTGTCATGCCGCCGATAGCTTTTCGATAGCTATGCCGCTTATGAGCATAGCTCCATGCCACCTTTGATGTGATTGGTGGGCAGCACATGAACGGATCACCTTGCGTCCCCGCCTCTATTCGGCTTGCTCGGCTGATCCGGTTCCTGACGCTGCGGTTGAGACATCACAGGTGTATTCTTCTGCATTTCCTTACGCCTTGCCACCTGTCTTGAAGTATCTACCGCCTGCACCATATCAAGGATGTCCGAAAGCATTTCGATATTTGTATCAGCTGTCTGCAATGCTTTCTTCGCATTAGCCATATCTGTTACAAGTTGCTTGGCGTCTTTTTCCCATTTTGACGGCTGAAACAGTGTCTTGCCGGTATAGTGTTTAATTGAAGCCAGCCATGAATCCGCAAGAGCAAGCTGATTCCAATACTTATCCTTGAACTCCTGACGTTTTGCTCCTTCCAGCGTATCCAGTGTCCTATGATATTTCTTTAACGGCTTATAGTTTTCTCCTGCGGTGATAAGACTTTCCATATCCTTTTGCTTCTTGCTGATATCATTCTGGGTGTGGATAGCCGTCCTGCGATTATCCTTTTCATCCTGTATTGCCTTCTGAAGATCCTCAAGCGTTTTAATATCATGTGCTTGCAGATAGGCATACATTGCCGCGAAGTCCTGAAGGTTCCTTGTCTTGGTAGAACTTCGCTCATGGATACCTGCATCCTGAATGAATTTTGAGCGGTTATGTTGATATTCAAGGAGCATTACTTCTACGGTATTTGCCTTAAGTGCTTCCTCTTTTTCTCTTGCCTTTTCACGCTCGATGAGCATCTCAAGCTTTCTGATTTTTTCATCAAGTTCATGCTCTGCCTTATCCCCACGCTCCAGTATCTCATTTATGAGCCTTATCTCACGGTTCATATCACCGACTCGTGTGCGGATGCCTTTTCGTTCCATAGCCGCCACCTGCGGTCCCATATGAATGGTTGGGATACGATGGATCCCCTGCTTTTCAAAAGAGCGATGCTCCACCTTAACATCAAGCCCGTGATTTTTTAAGTATTTCTCCATAAGAGCAGCATAGTTGGCGCGCCATTTTTCCATGTTTCCCTTATCATCCCAATCCACCACATTGACCTTTTTGGTTTTATAGTCTTTCCCGTTCTTTAATGGTATCTTCTGACCGTTTTCATCAAGGATATATTTGCGATGGCTCTTATGCTTTACAAAAGTTCCGTCAATGTTAAGCGGTCTTATCGTAAGCATCATGTGACAATGGATATTTTTATTTCCTCCGTCCGGTGCATGGATACAGAAATCGACACACATACCCTGTTTGCGATAATACTCCGCAACCTCACGGCACAGCTTTATGTTCTCATCCATAGGAAGATCAAACGGAAGAGAAAACTCTAAACTTCGGGCAAGCTGGGCATCGCATTTCTTCTCAAAATCCTCGACAGCGTTCCATAGTGTCTGACGGTCATTCCACTCCGGCGGAGCATGATCCGCGAGCATGATCTCCGTGTACAAAACGCCTCCTTTTCTCGTATAATCAAAAGTCTCTCCTTCACGGTCAAGGTAGAGCTTTTCACCGCTCCGGTATGCGGCATGTTCTACTGCGGATTGCCCTTGATTACGGCTCACGATTGAACCGGTAAAATGTATCTGAATTGTTTCTGCCATAATGACCTCCGTTCTTAAAAATGTAATTTGAAAATGAAAACAAAAATGACCGTCTGCGATCAGTTTCTGATGCGGTATCGCTATCAAAAAATGAATCGTAAGCGGTCATTTATCGTATCCGCAAGCCAGTTCGCTCGGCTCGGATACGACCATAGTCCGATAGAGTGATAGCAGGGGTATTTCCTGCAAAACTTCATCGGGATATGAGATAGGGGAAGGCGTGATTTTCACGCCGATGGGGAAAGTGAAACTTGCCCCATTTGTCTGCGGTTTTTGCAGACAACAAAGCCTGCGCA
>JAFSTN010000027.1 GCA_017450485.1 Lachnospiraceae bacterium | reverse complement strand
TGCTACATAATGCTACAACAAAATGCATAAAATTTGACAAAAATAAAAGACCGGGAATCCAGTCTTTACAAGGGCTAAGCATTGCTTTACTATTCACTTGATCAAGGATGAACTGTCAAACTTCCGGGAATACGTGGTAGGATAAACATTGTTCAGAATCTTATCACAAACAGGGATAGTCTTTTCTGTTTATTCCGAGTACAATTTTACACTGCCACTGGAGCGTAATTCAGTTGCAACTATTAAAGAAATGTGATATATATTATGGAGATATTTCGTAATAAGCCCGTAAAGGAGATAAATATGAAGAAGCATATCAAGACACTTAATACCAGAGATCTGAAGAAGAGCCAGGCTACAGGCGGATGCGGCGAGTGCCAGACATCATGCCAGTCAGCATGCAAGACTTCATGTACCGTAGGAAACCAGACCTGCGAGAAGATGAAGTAATCCCATACAGGGACAGCTTTTCCGGATCGTTATATCGGTCAGTATGAGAGTAATGCGGGCAGCGATGCACAATCGCTGCTTTGCTGTGTTTATAAAGTATGAATCTGATACATAAGTATAAGAATAACGGATACAATATAGTACTCGATGTAAACAGCGGTGCCGTACATGTCGTTGACGATTGTGTGTATGATCTGCTGGACATTACGGATGATCTTCACACTAAGTTTGACAGGTTCTCGGTAATGGATGTGATGGGAGCAGTGAGCCTTGCCTGTCAGACTCCCGAAGGAAGTGCGAAATACTCCGTATACTCTACACAGGAGATAGCCGAGTCGGTTGAGGAGATCATGCAGCTGATCTCGGAGGGGGCATTGTATACTCCCGACACATATGAGGACAGTCTGGTTGATTATAAAAAGAGGCAGACTGTGGTCAAAGCTCTGTGTCTGCATATCTCGCATGACTGTAATCTGGCATGCAGGTATTGCTTTGCCGAAGAAGGAGAGTATCATGGCAGGCGTGCTTTGATGACTCCCGAGGTGGGTAAGCGTGCATTGGATTTTCTGGTGGAGAATTCGGGCAGCCGCAGAAATCTTGAAGTCGATTTCTTCGGCGGTGAGCCACTGATGAACTGGGATACTGTCGTAGAGCTTGTCAGATATGGCAGGAGCCTCGAAGAGAAGCACGATAAGCATTTCAGATTTACGCTTACGACCAACGGAACTCTGTTGAAGGATGAGATGTTTGATTTCATCAATGCGGAGATGGATAATGTCGTATTGAGCATAGACGGACGTCGCGAGATCAATGACCTGATGCGCCCGCATCGCGGCGGACAGGGCAGCTATGATGAGATAGTACCGAAGTATAAGAGGTTTGTGGACAAAAGAGTCGGAGCGGGCTCGGAAAGTACCCTCGCCCGGACTTCATACTACGTGCGCGGTACATATACCCGCAATAATCTGGATTTCTCAGAGGATGTTAAACACCTCGCCGATCTGGGGTTTGATCAGATATCCGTCGAACCGGTGGTGGCAAAGCCCGAGGATGACTATTCCATCAGGGAAGAGGATATCCCGAAACTGCTGGATGAATACGATAAACTGGCCCGTCTTTACCTGGATTACAGGAGAGCAGGTAAGCCTTTTAATTTCTTTCATTTTATGATAGATTTAGAGGGTGGTCCATGCGTCTATAAGAGACTCTCGGGATGCGGTTCCGGGACCGAATATCTGGCTGTGACACCGTGGGGAGACCTTTATCCGTGTCACCAGTTTGTCGGAAATGAGGACTTTCTGCTGGGTAATGTATATGACGGCATATCCCGTACAGATATAGTGGACGAGTTCAAGTGCTGTAACGTGTATGCCAAGCCCGGTTGCCGTGACTGCTTCGCAAGGTTCTATTGCAGCGGAGGATGTGCGGCGAATGCATACAACTTCCACGGAAGCATCACGGATGTATATGAAGGTGGATGTGAGCTTCAGCGCAAGCGAATCGAATGCGCGATCATGATAAAAGCGGCTTTGGCCGATATGCAAGAAGAAGGAGATATGAAAAAATGATGAAGAAGAGGAACGCCGTGATCTATCTGATCGTACTTGTACTCATTATGTGCGGTCTGGGATATATGGCGGTATTCGGAGTAGGCGCAGACAAGAGCGGTGCGGCATCCAGCATAGATCTGGGACTGGATCTAGCCGGCGGTGTGAGTATCACATATCAGGTAGTGGGAGACGAAGCTCCCTCCGCAGCGGATATGGCCGATACTATCTATAAGCTTCAGATGAGAGTAGATAACTACTCCACAGAGGCTCAGGTATATCAGGAAGGTTCGGACCGTATCAATATCGAGATCCCCGGTGTAAGTGATGCGAACACGATTCTTGAAGAACTCGGTAAGCCCGGATCGCTTGCATTCTATGATAAGGATGGCAATGAAGTCCTGACAGGATCGGATGTGGATACAGCAGCTGCAGGTTCGCAGCAGGACAGCATGGGTAATCAGCAGTACGTGGTTCAGCTGACACTCACTCCCGAAGGAGCCCAGAAGTTCGCCGATGCCACTGAAGCAGCCGTAGCGAATCATGATGTCATCTATATAGTATACGACGGACAGACAGTGTCCGCCCCCGCAGTGCAGGCCAAGATCACTGACGGTAATGCGGTCATCACGGGTATGGAGAGCTTCGAGAAAGCAGATACACTTGCTTCCACGATCCGTATCGGTGGTCTGAAGCTCCAGCTTGAGGAGCTGCGTTCCAATGTGGTAGGTGCCCAGCTTGGTTCGAGCGCGATCAGGACCTCTCTGATTGCAGGTGCCATAGGTCTGGCTCTCGTGATCATCTTCATGATCTCCGTATACAGACTCCCCGGTCTTGCATCGAGCATTGCGCTCGTTCTTTATACGATGCTTGATGTCATCCTTCTGGATGCTTTTGAGATCACTCTTACCCTGCCCGGTATAGCAGGAATCATCCTGTCGATAGGTATGGCGGTGGATGCGAACGTTATCATATTTGCGAGAGTGAAGGAGGAGATAGCCTCCGGAAAGACCGTTTACGAGGCGCTGCAGACCGGTTTTAAGAAGGCTCTTTCGGCCATCATAGACGGTAATATCACCACACTGATCGCAGCTATCGTGCTTGGATTCATGGGTACCGGTTCCATTAAGGGATTCGCACAGACTCTGGCACTCGGTATCTTCCTGTCGATGCTGACTGCGCTGTTCGTGACCAGATTCATCATCCGGATATTCTACGCACTCGGTGCCGAGGATGTGAAGTTCTACGGATCGGCTAAGGAGAAGACACCTGTTGACTTCCTTTCCAAGAGATTTGTATTTATAGCCATCTCTGTCGCAGCTATCGCAGCCGGTTTCATAGTTATGGGCGTTAACTCATCCGCAGGTAAGAACGCACTCAACTACAGCCTGGAGTTCGTAGGCGGTACATCCACTACCGTAGACTTCCCCCAGGAGTACACGCTGGATCAGATCGACGATACGATCGTTCCTTATATCGAGGAGATCACCGGAGACGGTAATGTACAGTCAACGAAGGTTGCCGGATCCAATCAGGTCATCTTCAAGACACGTACACTCAATGTCAGTGAGAGAGAAGCATTTGAGACTGCCATGGTTGATAACTTCCAGGTAGATAAATCATCCATCACTGCAGAGAGTATCAGTTCTACGATATCCAACGAGATGAGAGCCGACGCTGTCATCGCTATCATAATCGCAGCAGTATGTATGCTGATCTATATCTGGATCAGATTCAGCGATGTGAGGTTCGCGGCAAGCTCCGTTCTCGCACTTGTACATGACGTACTGGTGGTACTCGCATTCTATGCTATCGCCAGAGTCAGCGTAGGTAATACCTTCATCGCATGTATGCTGACGATAGTAGGTTACTCCATCAATGCTACGATCGTTATATTCGACCGTATCAGAGAGAAGATCAAGTCCATGCATGACGCTCATGATCCCGCAGAGCTTAAGGGTATGGTCAATGAAGCTGTTACACAGACACTGTCCAGGAGTATATTCACATCCCTGACGACGTTCATCATGGTTGCCTGCCTGTATGTACTCGGTGTCAGCTCGATCAAGGAGTTCGCACTGCCTCTGATGGTAGGTATCCTCTGCGGTACATATTCATCCATCTGTCTCGCAGGTGCTATGTGGTTCATCTTCCGCACAGTCTTCACCAGGAAAGCGAAGAAGGCTAAATAATCCGGGATAAATGTCAGAATGGTTGATAGCGGCTAAGAAAGCCGACTTCAATTCTATAGCGGCCAGATACGGGATCAGTCCCGTTCTGGCCCGTATTATACGCAATCGCGATATCATCACCGATGAAGATATAGATATGTACTTAAATGGTACATTGGATAACCTGCATGATCCGTCGACCATGACGGATATGGTCAGAGCATGTTCTCTGATCCAGCAGTATATTTCTGAGGGACTTAAGATCCGTATCATCGGAGACTATGATGTGGACGGTATATGTGCAACATATATATTGATCCGCGGCCTGCGTGCCTGCGGTGCATCTGTGGACTATGCACTTCCTCATCGTGTGCATGACGGGTATGGTATCAATGATCATCTGATCGATCTGGCACATGCTGACGGTATAGGCGTGATCATTACCTGTGATAACGGTATAGCTGCGGATGACCAGATCAGACATGCATATGATATGGGGATGCACGTGATAGTAACCGATCATCATGAAGTGCCATATGATGAGGATGAGGAGACAGGAGAGAGACTCGAGCTGCTCCCTACGGCAGAGGCGATTGTTGATCCTCACAGGGAGGATGATCCTTATCCGTACAAGGGAATATGCGGTGCGGTAGTTGCTTGGAAGCTGATCGCACTTCTTTTGCCCATGTGCGGCGTATCGGATGGCGATGCGGAAGCTTTGATCATGGAGCTGATCGAGGAAGCATCTCTGGCTACGGTATGCGATGTGATGGAACTGCGAGATGAGAACCGCATCATAGTCCGTGAAGGCCTGGTACGTATGGCGCAAACCCGTAATATCGGATTGCATGCGCTTATAGAGGCGGTGGGTCTTGCCGACAAAAAGCTGACATCCTACAGCTATGGGTTCATATTGGGGCCCTGCCTAAATGCATCTGGAAGAATAGACAGCGCAGACCGATCTCTGGAACTGCTGCTGAGTACGGATGTATATGAAGCGGCAAAGATCGCGGCAGAGCTCAGGTCGTATAACGATGAGCGTAAAGCCATGACCGATGCCGGAATAGCCCGCGCCATCGATGATATCGAGAACTCCGAGCTTAAGCGCGACAGAGTACTGGTGATCTATCTGCCCGACATACATGAGAGTGTGGCTGGCTTGATAGCCGGTAAACTGAAAGAGAGATACGAGAGACCGTCAATAGTGTTTACCGACGGAGCGGAAGGCATCAAGGGATCCGGAAGGTCAATAGAAGCCTACAATATGTATGAGGAACTGGCAGCACACAGAGAACTGTATGCTAAATTCGGTGGCCATAAGATGGCTGCCGGGCTTACGCTGGCAGGTGATGTCGTGGATGAACTCAGATACAGATTGAACGAAGCATGTACTTTATCCGAAGCTGACATGAAGACAGTCGTAATGATAGATGTGGAGCTTCCGCTGTCATATCCGGGTCATGCCTTTGTGAATGAATTGTCGAGACTTGAACCATGCGGGAACGGAAACCCTAAGCCGGTATTCGGCCTGAGATATCTGAAGGTCACCCGCATAGAAAAGAGCAGAAACGAAAGAGCTCCGCTTACTCTCAGTGTGATCGATAAACAGGGCGGAGGTCATAAGCTCAAACTTTTCGATCGTGACGGGCTGTTCATGAGCGGAGTGGACTCGTTCTACGGAAGGGGAGTGGCAGGTGATCTGTGTGACGGTATACCGACAGATGTGACGATAGATGTGATATACACTCCGGGCATCAATGATTTCAGAGGAAATAAAAGTATAGAATTCATAGTTAATGACTACAGATTCAGAAGGCCGGAATGATCACTTCCTCCGGCATAGTCATGCTTGAAGTTTCTACCTAATATTCATATAATCGATATATGGGCAAAGAGAGACGTGACAAGATAAACTATTATCTCGACCTGGCGGAAGTGGTCGCTCAGCGCGGTACCTGCTTAAGACGCAATTACGGTGCCGTGATAGTGAAGAACGACGAGGTCATATCATCGGGATATGTGGGTGCACCGCGCGGCAGACAGAACTGCTCCGATATGGGCGTCTGCATCAGAGAGAAGATGATGATCCCGAGGGGCGAGCGATATGAGCTGTGCAGAAGTGTTCATGCCGAGGCGAATGCCATCATATCCGCACCGAGGCATGAGATGATCGGTTCGGCACTTTTTCTGGCCGGCATGGATGCACGTACCGGTGAGTATGTGGAGAATGCATGCTGCTGTGCGATGTGCAAGCGCCTGGTCATCAATGCCGGTATAGTTACAGTGTATGTCAGAGATGATAAGGACCATTACCGCAGAATAGAAGTACAGGAATGGATAGATAACGACGAGTCCGCTGAGGGCGTTACAGGATATTGATTCGGAGGTATATTGCAGGATGAAGAACGTATTGTTCGTGGCATCAGAGGGAGTTCCTTTTGTAAAGACCGGTGGATTGGCTGACGTAGTAGGTTCGCTGCCGAAGTGCATAGATAAGAAGTATTTCGATGTGCGTGTCATTCTTCCCAAGTATGCCTGTATCAAGCAGGAACTCAAGGATAAAATGGAGTATGTTACACACTTCTATATGGACTTCCACTGGAAGAATGAGTATGTCGGTGTCCTCAAAGCCGAGGTTGACGGTGTGAAGTATTATTTCATCGATGATGAGATGTACTTCGGCGGTCCGACTGTATATGGCAATGATGCGCTCTATGAGATCGAGAGATATGCTTACTTCTGCAAAGCGGCTCTGTCAATCCTGCCTGTTATAGATTTTCATCCCGACCTGATCCACTGCCATGACTGGCAGACAGGTCTGATTCCTGTATATCTTAAAGAAAGATTTGCGGGCGGTGAATTCTACCGCGGAATCAAGACGGTCATGACCATCCATAACCTGAAGTTCCAGGGTAAATGGAACGTAAAGGATGTCATGGATATCACCGGACTTCCCGGGTACTATTTCACATCCGATAAGCTCGAGGCATATAAGGATGCGAACCTCTTAAAGGGCGGTCTGGTATATGCCGATGCGATCACTACCGTATCCGCCACATACGCTCAGGAAATCAGGACTTCCTTCTACGGAGAGGGCCTCGATGGCCTGCTCAATGCCCGTGCCGGAGATCTCAGAGGTATCGTGAACGGTATCGATACCGAGGAATTCAATCCCGAGACAGATAAGTATCTGTCTCATCCCTATAATGCGATCAACTTCCGCAAGGAGAAAGTCAAGAATAAGAAAGCGCTTCAGGAAGAACTGGGCCTGAATGTAAATGAAAAGACCATGATGATAGGTCTGGTATCCAGACTGACCGATCAGAAGGGCTTTGACCTCGTAGCCTATGTGATGGATGAACTGTGCCAGGATGATGTACAGATCGTTGTACTCGGTACAGGTGAAGAGCAGTATGAGAATATGTTCCGTCACTTCGACTGGAAGTATTCCGGCAAGGTGAGTGCGAATATCTATTACTCCGACGAACTGTCACATAAGATATACGGCAGCTGCGATGCTTTCCTGATGCCGTCACTGTTCGAGCCCTGCGGACTCTCACAGCTCATGGCTCTCAGATACGGTACCGTGCCGATCGTCAGAGAGACCGGCGGCCTGAAGGATACCGTAGAGCCTTATAATGAGTATGAGAACAAGGGTACCGGCTTCTCGTTTGTAAACTATAACGCTCACGAGATGCTCGCCACGATCAGATATGCGGAGCATGTATATTACGATAACAAGCGTGAATGGAACAAGATCATCGACCGCGGAATGGCCGCCGATTTCTCGTGGCAGAGCTCCGCAGCCAAGTATCAGGAGATGTACGACTGGTTGATAGGGTAGGCTCCCAGACGCATAAATACAGGCTGTTTGAGACAAAGAAAGTCGATCTGACATCAATTTCCGCTTATTTTTGATGTCAAAGGCTACCAACATAATATTTGTAGAGATTAAAGACACAATCTTCAGAAGACACAATTCAGGAGAGAGTGTCTTTTTTCGTCTGCAAATACACTGAATGGAGGAAAAACGATGAACGAAGCGACTAAGAAAACTCTGTCACAGTTCAAGGAATTGGCAGATAACGAGAAACACGATGCAAGACAGAAGTTCGTAAGGATGAAAGGTATTTGATGAGTTAGCCAGGTATTGCAGGGATCAGAAAGACGCCAAGGAGAGAAATGCGGAAAGGCTTCGGAGGAAAGCCAGGGAAAATATGAGGTCGATTATCAGACAGATGTAGGTTTGGTCGAAACCACCAAGCGGAAGACGACCAGATCAGCAGGGACGGCCAAGAGTAAGAAAAAATAGCAGGAAAGGTAAGTACATACTGACAACCATAGGAGAACACCCCGGGTTGCAATTAAGGGCTTTATGTCCGTAATTGTGATCCGGGTTTTTTGTAAATTAAAGGGAGAGTTTTGGGACTATCAAAGGAGGAGGTAAGAGTAACAATGGCGAGTAGTACACAGCAACTTGAGTTGATTCGGCAGGTCTGCAAAGTAAGGCGACTGGATGAAGATGATACATTCATGATCACCAGACGACTACTGGAGTATTTCAGAAGCACATTATGGCTGCATAGCGGTGCGGCCGATGTAGCCAAGGTTATACTTACCGCCGACGAAAAAAGGTAGGTAAAGGAATGGTATCTTGCTCTCAAGGAACTGACCAAAGAGGAACAGATAGTCGCTTCGATCAATTCTGCTATATTCCATATCTGTCGTACTGCTTGGATTACGGAAGTGATGGACCGCGTTCTAAGCAGTGTGAAAGATTTTAATCCTTTTGGAGAACTGTATCATGACATTCTTCGACTGGCATATTTCGATGAAAAGGATATGTGTGACCAGGAAGTCATGGATGAACTTGCCATGGAGAGATCGACGTACTACAGGAGAAAAAAGGAAGCGATACTCCTGTGTGGGATCCTGCTGTGGGATGAAATGAGGATGAGAAGATTCGCATAAGTGTTTCTCGTATGTTATTGTAATTTATGGTAGAATCGTTAGTATGAAAAAAGGAACTCTTACGCAAAATGGTGTCCATTTAAAAGAACATGAATAGAAAACAGTAAAATACTTACTTGAAAAGGGTTTTGATATAGAACTTATACCTACATCGGGTATTAAAAACCTCCGCGTGCCTGAC
>JAFSTN010000026.1 GCA_017450485.1 Lachnospiraceae bacterium | reverse complement strand
CCTTGTAAGCTCCGTCGTCAGCCACTTCGTATCCACATGACCGTCATACGGCGTATCCGGATGGATGCCGAGGAAAATATTGTTCAGCACCTGCTCATCCGCCTTGCCATTTATGTATGTCTTCCGCAGCCGTTCAAAATTAATATTATTGATCCGGAACACAACCATGATACGCTTAAGCCAATTCTCCAAAGTCCGGGGGTCCGTCTGCGCATTATCTTTGTTCCGTATCAAAGGCCTGCCGGGCAGGCAAAATTCTCTAATATAATCATTCAGAATAGCAGGATAGCAAACTCTCCGTATCTGCCGCTTTTGGGAGATCTCCTCGATCAAAATAATTGATTTTGGCTCATTCTCCTCATCCCTTCTCGGATTCCTCACCCTGTGCGCTATCTTGTGGATATAGATCTCGTTTCGTGCAGCATCAACATCATCACTGCTGAGCGCACAAAGCTCCCCCGTGCGCATCCCGCAATAGACGGAAAGCAATGCAGCAAGCATCTCCGGGCAGTGATTGTGCTTCGCCTTCAAACAGACCATTTCGAGCTCCGCATGTGAAAGTTCCTCATATGAAGTCCTCTCAAGCACGATCTCAGTCTTCTCTATCCCGGAAATGGAATTTGCATAATTAATGACATTGCTCATCACCGCCTTGACCACGAGAAGCCCGCTGTTTGTCAAGGATCTGCCGCGTTTTTCTGCAAGCTCCGGCGCAACCTTGATGAAACGGTTCACCTCGGCTTCTGTCACATCGGCCATTGGCGTATTGGCGTATTCCGGATACACATCCCGCTCCAGCGCATCAAGGTAGCGGTCGTAGGTTGTGGATGCGATCGTGCCCCGCGCATTTGCAAGATACTCCTCGGCAACCTGCTTAAAGGTCTTTCCGGAAAGGAGGGAGGAGCCTGCTGTATAACGGGTCTCGCAGCACCCGTCTGATCTTTTGTAGATGTTTTCTCCTGTTTGAACCATAAACTAACACCTGCCGACACCGTTAAAACCGTTTAAAAACCTTCCACCTATTTGCAGCTTTGAAATACCGCTCATTCCCATAAAGGATCCGGCAAATCTATGTTTAAAGTGCCCTTCTAATCACAGGAAGAACCGGCTTATCTCTGTCCGAATTCACTGCAACCGCCATATCTATTCCCGAAGGCTTCCTATCGTTCACCACAATACGCTCTCCCATCGGGATATTAAACAAGATCTGATCATATCGGACACCATTATCCTTCAAAAAGCCAATCGTCGCCTCTCTGAATTCGTCAGTTCTTGAGGTCAGTATCAGGATATAATCACTCTCAGGAATTTCATTAAGATATTCTCTCACTCCGTCCAGAAGCGTGTCGTACCCATCCGTCTTATAACCATTATGCTTAAACAATGTCCCGTCCAGATCAAAGATCCATGTCTTAGGCAATGTCGATAATGTCAGTTCATTTCCCATTGAAAATCCTTATCCACCACAATATTCTCAAATCCATCAATCGAATACATATCAATAGATTTCCATTTTGTATCACAGTAATTATAATCAGGATACAATGCGATCTTTCTGCAGCTGGCAGTCCGCACCACATCACACAATCCGCTGCGGATACCGATAAATGTTCCGGCTCTTTCCAATATTGATTTCATTTCACATAGATCGGCTCTCAGTGCAATAGTTCCTGTCAGCGGTTCTTCATCTCCGCTCACATTCGTAAAAAGCTGATACCCCCGTGCCGCATAACCAGCGACAATATCTTTCCATATATTATCCGGCAATGTCGTAACAGATTTTGCATACGGGGATAATACAACCGCCTTACCTTCTCTGATACTGTTCAGATCCTGCCAATCCTTCCATCCATAAGGCTTTGCAGGCAATGTATCAACCGGGAGTCCAAAAATCCCACAGCAATACACCTTTTCCAAAGGAATCTTCTTTAACTTCAAAGTCTTATGAAGATTCACTACATACGGCCTGTCCTGATGGGCAATAAAGCATCTCTCGTCCTGTGAATGGATCACTGCCTGGATTGCTGCATCCAACTCATTTTGATCAAACACCTCAACATGTTCCGCGCCAAATAACCTTACCACACTGCCGCAGCCTTTCCCCGGAACACATACTGCATAATCTTTTACGCCTCGTTTTTTTAAAAACTCCGGCAGATATGACATGCAAAAATATATATCGCCAAGGGCATTAAACGGACAAAAGACAATCAGTGCATCCTTATACCGAATTTTCAGCTCTTTTATGATCTCATCGCCATGCTCTACTCTGTTTTTCTTTCTATTCCTTGTCTCTTCTGATAACGAATATTCCGCATAGGTGTTATAATCTACCAGCTTGACCACTTCACCCTTGAATCCGATTTTTCTCAGCTGCGCATTCATCGCCTCATAGAATCT
>JAFSTN010000025.1 GCA_017450485.1 Lachnospiraceae bacterium | reverse complement strand
GGCATAGGAAATCTGGAAACAGATTCCCTGAAAACGAGGGGGTATCCCCATCATGATTACAAAAATCGGCTTATTCGGTTATCAAGGTTCAAATTTATAAACAAGAAGTCACTTTGAAGTGGCTTTTGTCGGTACTATCATATAATCACGTCCCTCAACTTCAAAAATGGTTATTACGGCACAGACCACATCACCGTCATCCAGACTGACCGTTACCGTCATTTCTTCAGCTTCGGAATCATCCAAAGCTTTGTTTCTGATATCATCTGACATATATAACCCCTCCATAGATTTCATTTCCAATCTTGTTATTCATACGGAATGATAGTATTTCCCGGCTTCATAACCATGTGCTTACCTATAAATTGTACCATACATCAGACCGAATAACTTCATCATAATATAGGCTAAATGGGTGATGCGTCGGTATGTATTAATTGATAGAATTAAATAGTTGTATGCAGAATAGAGGTTGTATTCTGATCAAGCATATTCAGGGAGGCAGTCGTTTTGAATACCAGTCATACGAATTACAGAGCAATTTCGCTCATTTTATCCGTAATAATGATCATCACATTGATACCGGGATGCGGCAAAACAAAGGAGAGCAGCTTTGCAGATCAGGTGGCTCAGATGACCCCTCAGCCGGGAGCGGATAACGATACCGATACCGGGAATGCGCCCGACAAGGCAGAATCCGGCTCGATATCGGATAAGATCTCAGATATGGCCGATGAGATCAAGGAAACCGCCGGGGAAGATGCGGATGAGGAGATTGAGATAGATCCCGAGTGGCAAGAGATCCTGATGGATAATGGTACCATATATGATGCTTTCTATGAGTATGCATGGATTATCGATGAGGAGAGTCCTACACATACAGATGATGTCAAGCTTCCTGCCGGGCTTAGCAAACAGGATTATTCATATTATGAGAAGAGTGCCGAGGAGCTTGATCACAGCGACCTTGCACCGGGGGATATGGACGCTGTTGCCGGCATCTGGTTACCCGGGATCGCCAAGATCATGGACATCGAGTCGGATTTCGGATCTGTCATAGCAGCCGGTGTGGACAAGCATCTGATCTTAAATGCTGACGGTTCCGGTGAGTGTAACGTATGGGATGTAGACAGTGAGTTGACCTGGACACCAGAATATATACATCTGAACACACCTCTGGAGTGTGATTGGACTTATGAGTTAAGTGATGACGGCAACGAGCTTACGACCTGGTATACCGTGATGGGGATTGGACAGGAGTGGGAGGTTCACTACATACGCAAGGAATTCTATGAATCAACCATGTATGCGACTGTACAGACAGGTGATCACGATCTGGGTAAGAAACTTCCCGAGGAAGCCAAGATGTATGAGCTGGTATGCATTGTCGACGGAGACACTGTCAGCAAAGCCACGGAAGGTGACCCTGCACTTGATCCGAAAGATAATTACCTCGTGCTCGTCGAGACCGATAAGACCCGTCACGGAGGCTACGGATATTTCAGGAGAGAGAATGAGGATACCCCCATATACTATCAGTCAAACCGAAACCTCGCGAAGACTATAAACGAGAATACCGCTGACCGAAGTCGCGGAATGGATCATACAAGAATAGAGACTGAAGATAAAGATATTGTTAAACTATGGCCGGATTATCAGCATGATCCGGACCTCCATATGGAGTATCAGCTTTCGGATGCATCTAAGATTCCGGTTTCACATGTATCTCTGGGCCCTGTAGAGAACCGTGACTTCGAGATCCCTGAAGGCAGTCATGACAAGGCAGGCTTCTATCATCTGGACCGTATCCCTCTGTATATGTATCGTTTCAAGGATACATTCTACGGCGATCCCGAGCATTTCACGGATCTGTGGAACGGTCTTGATGATGTGGTATTCGGTACGGATACCCGTAAGTATGACTGCGATATATGGTATGTGCTGGATGAAGACGGGACCGGATATATGCGCATCATGAGGAACTACTTCGAACTCGCATGGTGCGATGACGAGATATACTACTATGACGCATCGGGCAGACATAAGCTCGGTAACGTACCCGGCGAGATAGACTTTGATTCCTGCTTTGTACGTCTGTTCCTTGACGAGATCAACCCCGTTCCTGAGCGTCCCGTGGAGCTCGGCGGCCCCGGAGGATACCGGCCAGAGTAAATGAGTAATACCAAGCAGACCCTGCGCTACACCGATAAAACCATATATATCATAGCAGGCATATATGTATTGGCTGTCCTGTGCCGTTATACGCCGAATACATTTCTGTCGATCAATCTGTCTGTACTTGTGTGCTGTATCGCATGTGTAGTATGGATGAATGCCGTAAACCAGCGTTTTATAGTATTAAGACAGCGTCAGATACTGTATGCGATAGCTGCGTTACTGGTTTTCATGCATATCAGCCAGATCTGCAAGTATGCTATATTTCAGGGCAATGAATTCATGCAGCGTCAGTTATGGTATTCATACTATATCCCCCTGAATATCATCGCGCTCTTATCTTTTTTCATGGCTATGCGTATAGGTGTTGATCAGGACAAGTCGCTTAACAGGGCTATGTATCTCCTTATCATTCCCTGTATGCTCATATGCCTGCTGATCCAGACCAACGACCTTCATCAGCTTGCGTTCAGGTTTAATGACGGTTTTACGGATTGGAATACTTCGTACACCCACGGCCCCTTATTCTATATATCAATGATATGGATGTACGGTCTTATCACGATATCCTTCTTTACCGTACTGATCAAGTGTTATCGTCGTGTCGGTTTCAAGAGAGTCATGTTCGCTTCGCTGCTTGTCATAGTCCACTATATCCTGATTGTGATCCTCTACGGAGACGCCGCACATAATATAGAGATCGCCGGAGTAGTTCCGATCACCATGCCCATGGTGTGCAATATGACATACATCCTGTTCTGGGAAATGCTCATACATAACGGCATGATCCCTTCAAACTCCGATTATGCCGGCATTTTCGACATATCCGGTATATCGGCCCAGATCACGGATGCGGACGGAACGGTAGTCTTAAGGTCCGGTAGGGCCATACGTAATATCCCTGCGCAGCTTAAGGATTCAACGGCCGGATACGCGATCATGCTGGATGAGAATACCAAGCTCTATGCGGGTGATATCCCCGGCGGACGCATATACTGGCAGGAGGATATCAGTGCGGTCAATGAACTGGGCAACAGATTACGTGAAACCAATGAGGCTCTGAAAGCAAATAATGCGATGCTCGTTGAGCAGGCCGGCATACGCAGGGAGCAGGCCAAGCTGGAGATACAAAACACTATATATGATGAGATAGCAGGAGCTGTAAGGCCCTATCTTATGCGTATAGAAGAGGCACTTAAGGATGCGGATACGCTTGCTGATACAGAGCTTCGAAACAGGCTCAGATCAGCCTGTGTCCTCGGGGCATATATCAAGCGGTATTCCAATATGCTGCTGATAGTCCGCGGCGGTAATTATCTCAAGCCCGGAGATCTGGTCCTGGCCATTAAAGAAATACTAAACTATGTGTCGATAGGAGCGATCAATACGGATGTTACGCTTGTGACGGACGGAAGTATGGATGACGATGCCACTCTGCTGGATGCATACCGTATCGTGAGCGAGATCATACTCACAACCTATGAGCTGATCTCGGATATACGTGTGTTGATAGATGCTTCGGACGGCCTGATCGTCAGGATCAATATGCATATGACCGAATCCTATATGGATACCGATGAATTCAGTATCATATCCGATAAGCTTAAGTCCGTGGGCAATGCCGGATACCTCTTTGATTCCTATTATGTTGAGGATGAGGGGCAGGGTAATGTGTCCGTAAGCATAAGCTACAATTCTTCTTATGATAACAGGCTGCCCCAAAGCGAAGAGGAGGTGTCAGGATGAATATGACCGTACTCAGGATATGCGCCATCCTGATGACATTTCTCTTTCTTATAGGGTGTTACACGCTCGTCGTGGTCATCAGACACAGGCGTGATACGATCAACATCGTGTTCACGATCACCTCGGTCATACTTTCATATATAGCTGTTCAGGCCTTTTATATTGCCCTGAATCCGTCCGGGGATGACAGGATGTATTCATATCAGGTCTGCGACTTTGTGCGTGCACTGCCGCCGTATGTATCATTGATCGTATCGGGGAGCTTTGCGGTTCTGTATGGGTTCATGATATATGATATCCTTAAGTATAACCGGACTCATATCAATCTCTTGAGCGTTAAGAGCGGTCTGGATGCGCTTACGGACGGACTCATGTTTTATCGCGCAGACGGTTCCGTTCAGATGATCAACCATACCATGAACGATATAGCATCCAAGATCATCGGAGGACCTGTTGTTAACGGTCTTAATTTCACCAACATCCTGAAGGGCGATGATCCGGATATATCCTGCACATATATCAAATCAGGCGAACATCCCATAATCGAACTGTCTGACGGATGTGTGTATTCTTTTGAATCCACGGTGAGAGAATACCGCGGCACTTCCGTCAATGAACTTATCGCGGTGAATGTGACGGAGGAATATGCGCTATCGGCACAGCTTTCCAAGCAGAACGTGGAGCTTACGGACAGGAGACGTAAGCTGACCGACTTAAACGCCTCTATCACGAACATGACTATCGAAAGCGAGATACTTAATTCCAAAATACAGATACATGATGAACTGGGCAGGCTGCTCAGTGCCACCAGACACTATATCGAGCAGAATGCCGGTGATATCGACCAGATACTTAATTCCTGGAATATCAACGTAAGCCTGCTGTCGGGAACGCCTGTGAAGATGGAGCCGGCCAGAAACGGCTATGAAACGGTATTGAAAGCTGCCGGTGATGTAGGTGTGTCGGTGCATGTGGACGGTAATCTGCCTGATGAAGCCAGGGCGCAAAAGATCATATCTACAGCCATCAGAGAATGTGTGACGAATACCTTCAGACACGCTCACGGTGATGAGCTGTATGTACGTATAACAGAGGAGGCCGGAGATTACCGGATAAGGCTTACCAATAACGGAGAGCCTCCGGCATCCGAAGTCACCGAGACGGGCGGTCTTAAGGATCTGCGTACCTTGGTTGAGAATTCGGGCGGAACCATGGAGACGGTCAGCGCACCCGAATTTGTATTAACGATATGCATCGGCAGGGATGCAGTTGACCTGTTTGAATGAAAGAGATGAATAAGATAAAAGTCATAATAGTCGATGATCAGGCCATGCCTCGTGAACTCTTTAAGCTTATGCTGGATAAATCGGAGAGGTATGAGCTTCTGTATGCGCTGGAATCAGCCTCGGTGGTGAATATGTACTGCGACAGATATGCGGTGGATCTCATCGTAATGGATGTGGTCATGGGGGACGGTTCCAATGGACTGGATGCTGCCGAACGAGTCAAATCAACGCATCCTGAGATCAAGATCATAATCGTAACATCCATGCCGGAGGTTTCATATCTTGAAAGAGCGAGAATGATAGGTGTTGAGAGCTTCTGGTATAAGGAGAAGTGGGGATCCGAAACCGATATCATGGAGGTCATGGACAGAACCATGGACGGAGAGAGTGTTTATCCTGATTCGGCTCCCGCGGTACAGCTCGGTAATGTCGCCAGTTCGGAGATCACGGAAGCGGAGATAGCCGTACTGCGTGGATTGGTAAGCGGTATGAGTAACATAGAGATTGCCGAACATCTGCACTTAAGCCCGGCTACGGTCAAGACACATATATCCAATATGCTTATGAAGACAGGGTTTGCCAACAGGACTGAACTGGCCATACAAGTTCGTACCCTGGGGCTTGTGATCAATGATTAAGGAGGAAAAATGAAAACGAATAAGAAAAAGAGACGGTTGTACACCCTAATACCGGTGTCTGTTATGCTGCTCGGACTGCTTAGTGCCTGCGGAGCTTCATCGACCGGTGTAGAGGGTACATATCGGGGTACCGGGATGTCGTACTCCGGGTTCGACATGGATCTGGACGGAGATGCCAATTACATCGAACTCAAAAACGGCGGTAAAGGCACGATCTCCCTTGAAGGGACAACAGAGAGTTTTAAGTGGAAGACCGATGATAATGCGGTGTTTACCTTTACGATCGAGGGAGATGACTATACGGCAACATTGGACAACGGAACTCTGTCACTCGATCTGCTCGGTATCAACTATATTTATCAGGGTGAAAACGGCGCAGGAGCCGGAATGGGAGCATCGGATGATACATCTGTAAGCGCCAAGAGCGGCAGTGTTCTGGACAGATTACAGAGTCTTGCCGGAGGCGGGGAACCATATGTGCCGGAGGACGGCGATCCAAGGATCAATAATATAAGCGGCCATGCCGGAGCAGATTACGGCTGGGATCCCACATGGGGCCATGAGGGATTTGAATATGACGGAGAATCCGCATATGAATCCGGCGGGGATTTAACAGGCCTAGATTCATCAGATGATTCAAGCGTTACTGCAGGTGCTCCCGACGGATTTACCGATGACGGAGACGGATGGTATGTTGATTCATCGGGGGTACGTGTATCACAGGTTGCATTGAATAAGGGTATACCGGCATCGAACTTCGGTACAGGAATAACCGATGCACAGACCATGGCTGAAACATATGTATGGATAGAGGATCAGGATGATGCGGCTCAGGCTTCTCCCGATTTCCTTGATCAGATAGCATCCCGTATGGGCAGCTATCCTCTGGATGATAATGAACACTGGAAAGACACCGACGGAGCAGATAAAGAAGTAGATTATCTGTGGAAAACCGAGGATGAAAGCAGTGAGCTCAGCATCATCTTTGATATAAATGATGACGGAAGCTTCTCATACCGAAACGGAAGCATTTCCGGTGATGCGATGGATATATGGGCAGATCTGATGGGATATGAGTGGTGATTATGAGGATAGAACATATGAAAAAAGATTTTAAAGGGAAAAAATACATCTGCAGTTTGGCTGTATTTTGTGCCGGGATCGTATTGCTGACAGGATGTGGTTCTAAAGCTCCTGACGGCTATTACATACTGGATTCTGTTACAGAAGGTCAAACAGAAGTCAATGCAGACGGCCTTTCATCTTACGGTTTAAATGACTGTTATGCCGTATTTGAAGACGGTAAAGGATATGTCGTATTAATGGGGACACCGGAGGATGTAACTTTTGATGGTGAAAACGGAGTGATCCATACCACATTCGGTGATATCTCGGCTAAGGTAAGCGGCACCGATCTGGTACTTGCCGACAGTAATATAAGCATGAAATTCAAACATAGCAAGGATGAAGCTCCGGCCAAACCGGGATATCCAACGGTAAGTCTGAGTAACGGCGATGAATTCATTAGTCCGGAGACCAATCCGGAAGCATATGACACTTCCGGCATGGGAGAATATGAGAATCTTACCAGAATCCTCAAGGAGTACAGATCAGATGTTGACTGGGACAATTTCGACTGGTACGGATATGATTGGATCAATGATGAGCTGGGAATAATACCTTTCCTTAATGAATATGGTACATATGGTGCCGAAGGCGGTGATTCTTCTTCGAATTCCGATACCGAGAGCTTCTCGGCTTCTGAGACCGGATATGAACAGACCCCCGCAGATATCGATGACTTCTGGAACGGCTACTGGTTCGGCTACATGACCGTAGATGCCTATAATGATGAATACAAGAAAATGGAAGATTACAAGTATCCTGTAATCGGGGCTTCCGCAATGGATAAAGCCGGTAATACAGAGATTTATATCTGGGATAATGACTATCAGATTGCTGAAGTTAAAGGTACCAATAACGGTCATGGTCTTACTGAATTCGGTACTTTCATATCCGAGAGTGGATTCTTCTGGGATGGCGATGATCTGGGACATGCAGACTGGAATGTTGATCCGGGTATCGACAAGCATAACGGTTCCATACTTATAGACGGTGTATGTAATTACGACGGTGAAAAACAGTTCAGATATTCCATACGCCTGGTTAAGTGGGGATATAAGTGGGAAGACTTCCATTCAACAGATCTTCCCGATGAGTATTCCTGGTATCTGGAACAGCTTGATAACGGCGTGACGGATCCGAACACGATCGATCTGCCCGAGTATTAATTCACTATAGTCAAAGATCCCAAATATGATTGGAGGATAATAATATGGCATTTTGCGGAAAATGTGGAAATATGGTGCCGAAGGGTTCGAAATTCTGTATGAATTGCGGGGCTCCGACACCGGCACAGAATGTATCTCAAACACCTATACAGCCCGTACCTCAGGCATCCGTGCAGCCTGCGCCTCAGCCCGTACCTCAGACACCATATGGCCAACCTGTACAGAAGCCTAAGAGTAAACTACCTGTTATAATCGGTACCGTAGCTGCTGTGATTGTTGCCGGTTTAATCGGGTTCGGTGCATATATGTTTATCGGTGGTATGACGGGAGCAGGAGAACCCACTGGTACAGCACTTACTCAGATGCTGGATCAGGCCGGTTTTAACAGACAATTTGGCGATGGCGGTACAATAGATGAATAATACCATGAAAAAGATAAAAGAATTTACCGGTAATATAAGCATAATACTGATCTTATCTCTTATATCCATGTCACTCGTATCATGCGGCAAAAAACCGTCTATAACCGATGTGGCCGGCAATATGACACAGCAGGCGGCTGATCAGGAAAACAATGGATCGGAAGGTGACGGAAATATCACCGAAAATGATCAGATGCCTGAACAGGATAGTATGGCTAAAGTTCCTGAAGACCCCGCCAAAGCCGCCGAACGTGAGGCCATACATGAAATGCTTAAGGAAAACGGCACGTTTTATGAGGCCTATTGGAACCTGACCGATACGTTAGTTCCAGGATATAAGTACAAAGCTCCGGATCACAAGTGGGATGATACGCCTTGGGAATCCCAGGGTAAAAAGTTCAGAAAGGCCAATCCAAACATTAAAGAAAGCGATGTGACCGGAAAATACGTCTTAACTTCACAGACATTTGACGGTGTTGAAACCGATTATTCATATATGATGAGTATGGATGAAGCCTATAATTCCACGATCTGGATCGAAGAGGGTACTGTCGGACTTCTAAACCGCTTCGGACAGAAAATGCCCATACGCTGGAATATGGACGGTTGGATCAATATGGGGCTGCCCGATTCGGCGACATGGGAGCTTAAGGACGATGAACTTCACATCAAATACAATGAAAACACGTGGGATGTATATACCAGAATACAGACTGATGATACTCCTCCCGTAATAGAACTTCCTCTTTCTCAGGAAACAAAAGAGTATAAGGAGATCGAAGGTCGTGTATACAGACTTACGCGTATAGTTGATCCGGAAGCCGCCACTTATACCGACGGGCATCCGGGATGGGAGGAATGCGATCCTTTCGGAACTATCTTAGAGAGTTCAGATGATAACCTTATTGTTTTCACCGATGAAGGATACGGCTTCAGAAGAATGAACGGAGAGGACTTTGTCTTTTACTATCTCGAAGATCGTGATTATTATGAGGCAGGCATCAACGGATTCTTCAAAGGTGTACAGGGATATGCCTATTCAACCGACGGAGTTAACGATGGATTGAGCGATCATTACGAAATCAATGGTTCGACCCTGAGAGTATATCGCACTATAGGTTTTAACACCGAGATATATGAGGATGATTCGGATTTCTGGAATGTATACACGTATGATACATGGTACGAATATGAACTGACAGATGAGACATCTGTCGTTACACGTAATCCGGATATCGGTATGCCTGATTCCTGGGATGAGATGATCATTCCTCCCGGTGATCATGAAAATGCCGGACTATGGGAGATGAGCTTTATCCATTATCTGTATGATCCTGAAACAGTCTATGTCGATGATTATAAGGATGCGGAGAATATTGCTCTTAAGGATACCTTTACCCAAATGGGACACGGTACGGCCATAGAGCTGACCGGGGATGAAGTCAGAGCCAAAGGCAAAAACTTCTATATCAACCTGCAGGAGGACGGACGTGGCTGGGTACATGTATTCGGTAAGGATTTTCCTCTTATGTGGAGTAATGAGGGGATATTCGGTTATGATATCAGCGGTAAGTTCTGTCTTTGGGACGGATCGGGAACCGGTGACGGTTATATAGACAGTTATACTTCGCCCGCATTTAACGAATTCAGTTCTATGGATTATATCCAATGCTCTCAAACCTCCGGGAGTGAACAGATCCAGGATCATTTGAAGCCTTTCCTTGATGTAGAAAATGCGGTTACCGAACAGGCGTATGTGAGCGTAGATGATACCGGATCCTGGTTTGGTGATCACGGTCTGAATCTGGTAGATAAGGACGCTGTAGTATTTCCGACCACACTGTATGAAAACGGAAAGGAATCCGGTATCAGCCTTCTGGAAGCCTGGGTTAATACGGCTGAGGGGACTGATTCCGCCAATTATCTGGCAGGAGACGGTAAAAAGCTCGTCAACGTGAATGCGCTGATCGATTGTCTGGGTATGAAGGATGATCTATATATCAATGTAGTTCCTTTTGACAGATATACAGGTATATCGATGGCACAGAGCGGAGGCGAAGTTTTCCACTGCTCAATGGACGATCCGATGATCACAGAGCCCGGCGGATATCATGCTGAAATGTACACCAAAACAATAGACATAAACGGCAAACCGACGGATATTGAAATCATCAAGAGCTGGGGATGGACTAATTACACGGATTATGATGAAGAGACCAAAGCCGTGACAGAACATGAGCGTATATTCAGCATATCATACAGCCTGACGGTTCCGGAGGATTACTACGGCACACTGTTCCAGTTCTCCGGATCGACGAAGAGCCAGGCAGAGGCAAATGAGAAGCTTGACTACTCCAGGACCGGAACGACAACGATTGATGCGACGCCGTATTTTTCGTCGGAATGTGCATATTTCGAACCCGAAACACATGCTGCAGCTACAAACTGATACATTAACCGGATTGATCAGATAAGTTTAACTTATACGAAAGAGAGGTTTCAAATGGGATTATTTGGTAACATGACTGTTAACTTCTGTCCGCTATGCGGAGATAAAATAGGTGCACTGGGCGGTCAGCCCCTCGCGGACGGTGCGGTATGCGCTATGTGCGTGCAGAAATTCCGCGCCAAAAGTCAGGCGGATATGTCGCAGCTTACGATAGAGCAGGTAAATGACATCATAGAAGACACATTTGAAAACGAGATCACAGGAAAACTCTGTCCGGTATGCGGCAAGCCGATGGACTCATCTGCCAGGCCAATAGCAGATGCAATAATCTGCTCCGACTGTGAGCGGATGGAAAGAATCGCCTATTTTATCACTGAAGAAGGTGATGAACTCGATGATCTGACTTTGGCAAATGTATGTGAAGACTACAATCTATCCGAACAACGCAAAAAAGAAGCTCTTGAGAAAGCACCTTCTGATGCAATAAGTGTCGGACATATTGATGAATCCTTTGCGGATGGTAAAAAAGCCGTAATCCTGGTCGCAGTTGCAAAAGGTGAATTTTCCGAAAAAGATGAAGTGGTTTTGATACACGAGGATACAGCTGTTACAGCAACGATCAAAATGATACATTTAGCTCGTGGAGAGAGCTATGAAGGTTACCGTGATAAATTCGTCAGTGACACTTTAGCGGAATCGGATTACGGATGGATAGTTTTCAAAGATGTTTCGCCCGAATATACACTGGGAGATTATCTCTATAAAAGATAAAACCGATCATCTGTACATAGTGTCTGTTTATTGCCCGGTGCAAATATGCACCGGGCATAGTTTTTGTTAGTATGTCAGTATGTAAAGAGCTCTATTATATGGTATTATATTTTTGTATGTGTCTTTTTTTGCATCTTATCCGAAAGGAGAAAACACGATGCATTATGTAAACCGTATGTCGAATTTGATCAGAAGGTTTTCCATGATCACTGCCGTTATGATCACCGGTCTTGTACTTTTATCCGGTTGCGGATCCGGGCAAACTCCGGATGGATACTATAAGCTCAGTTCCGTCAGCGAACAGGCCGGTTCTATCGGTAAGTTCGATGATCTGGATGACAGCAGCTATGCGGTCTTTGACAATGGAGTCGGTTATATCGTGATCAAGGGAACTCCCGAAGATATTACTTACGATGCAACCAACGGTGTTGTACACAGTGCTTTCGGCGATATCCCCGCATTGGTAAAAGGCGACAAGTTCCTGATTGCCGATACAGGTTTTACACTTGGGTTTACTTTAAGCAATGACCCGGCACCGGCTAAGCCCGAGTATCCGACAGCACCCGAGCCCGAAGATGAGACCGTAGAAGAGCCTGGGATAACGGAGACTGCCGAAGAACCTGTTGCAGAGGAACCCGAAGCAGAAGAAGATGTGACCGGTGTAACCGATGCAATGCATGATTATTGGGATGGTTACTGGTTCGGATACTGGACTCTGGAGCCCATTGATCCTGTCTGGAAGGATAATGAAGGCTATCAATTCTATGTTTTGGGAAGATCCGGCATAGATGATGAGGGTAATACCGAGATACATATATGGGACAATGATTATGCAGTGGCGGATGTCTATGGAACAAATGACGGGACCGGAATGACCGAGCTTGGGTCTTTCACGGCCGAGAAAGGCACATTCTGGGACGGAGACGATCTGAAACCCGGCGATTGGGTTATAGAGCCCGGAAACACTACTCATAAAGATACCATGGAGATAACCGGTATCTGCTCCTACGATGATGTACAGCAGTTTGATTATTGCATCAGACTCGTAAAATGGGGCAGTAAATGGTCGGATTACTCCGAGGAAGAGATCCCGCGTGTAATGAGCTGGTATGAAGAACAGTTAAGTTCCGGCATTACAGATCCTTTAACCCTTAAGCTGCCTGAAAAATACGATATTGAAGAAGAATAATATAATCTTCAGTACAATGGAGGAATAATCAGATATGTCATTTTGCGGAAAATGCGGAAGAGAAGTGCCGGAAGGTGCTCTGTTCTGTATGAAATGCGGAAGACCAATACCGGAGAAGCAATCTATTCAAACTGTTACGCCAGTATACAGCGCCGACGAAACCACGGTTTCTGCCCCTGAGGTCAGAGCCACCGCTCCTTCCGAAGATCGTAAGCGTACCGTCGGTGTAATACCTATCATACTGACAGCCATCATCTGCCTTGCTCTGATCGGCGGAATATATATATATCAAAGCAACGCCGGCAATAACGAATTGACCGGAAGCGGTGATGCGCTTACCAGAATGATCGACCGGGCAAACGATAATCTGGAGTATATCGATCGATAATCAATCAGAGAATATTGGAGTTCATCCTTATGTCAGTTTTTGAAGATAAAGAAATATATTATTGCCCGCTGTGCGGATCCAAAATCAACGAAGATGATGCTTACATGCTTTCAAACGGAGCAATATGCGGTGTATGTAAGCAAAGATTCGCAGATGCCGGCGGAGATGATCCGGCTTCGATGAGCGTTCTTGAAGTCAGAAATGTCATTAATGCCGGAAATATCATTGAAACCGGAAATGTCATTGATACCGAGCCTTACGACGGAATATGTCCCATATGCGGAAAACCTTTTGAACATAAGGCTCACAGGATAGCCGATGGATATATATGCGCTGATTGTGAACATATGGAACGAAGTATGTATTACATCGACGGCGATACGGATGAGCTCGACGAGGTAAATCTGGATGCTGTTCGCGAGGATTTTGTCCTATACAAGCAGCGTATCTGTGATGCTGTGGATTCAGCTCCTTCACATGCGGAATCTGTGGCTTATGTGGATGATTCTTTCAGTGACGGAAGCAAAACAGTGGTTTTGGTCTGCGTAGCCAAAGGTGAGTTCCGTGAAGGAGATGAAGTCATACTCATACATGACGGCGAACTGGCTTCAGCAGGCATTATCATCGCATATGCCGCAGAAGGATACAGTTACGAGGAATACAGAAACGGCGTGATAAGTACCACTTTACGTGCAGGCGAATACGGATGGCTTGTATTTAAGGATATAGAACCGATATACGGTCTGACTGATATTATCTACATTTTATGAATATGACAGATATATATACATTACATAAGACGTTGCCATATCCCCTCGGGGCTGCATATACCGCTCAGGGTATCCGTTTTGTCGGAGAATTTGCCTCGGGCCCGGATTGCGGCGTTCTCATTTATCCCGAGAGCACCAGTGCACCGATTAAGATAAGCTTTCCGAGCTGGGCCAGAGAAGGCCGGATATGTGCTATGGAAGTCCGTTTCAATGGTCATGATTCGGTTTCCAGATTTCTTAAAGATAAGAACGGCCGGGGTATCAAGTATCTGTTTTTCAGCGGTGATGACGTTTTTCCGGATCCCCGAATGGAGGATTCGGATGGTTTCGGTGCATTTGGCACAGTCACATCACCTTTTTCCAGGATAAGTACAGATAACCATATATCCGACTTAGCCCATCGTACTCCGATTCCGTTTTCCGAGAGTATATTCTACATGGTGCATGTACGTGGCTATACTGCTCACACATCCTCCAAGGTCCGCGATAAAGGAACATTCCGCGGTATCATACAGAAACTGCCTTATATCAGATCTCTCGGGGTGACATCACTTATATTCATGCCCCTGTACGAGTTCAATGAAGTCATAGCTCTGCCTGATATGATCAAAAAAGGCGATGAGCCTTCGGGAATGGTGAATTTCTGGGGTTATACGGACGGATACTATTTTGTCCCCAAACAATCGTATTCGGCATCGGGATATCCCGTACGCGAGATGCACGAGATGGTAAATGCCATACATAAGGCAGGCATGGAGATCATTCTCCAGTTCAAATTCCCGGCCAGGTTTTCATCCAGAGATATTACGGATCTGCTCAGATTCTGGCGTACCATTTATGATATCGACGGTTTCCAGCTTATAGGGGGCTCACTGCCGATCGATGATATCATGACAGATCCTATCATATACGGCTGCAAGATACTGACTGACGAACCGATAACCAGATCCGACGAACAGTATAATCCCGAACACGGGTATATGGATCTGAGTTTCATGACGGATATACGCAAGTTCCTTAAAGGAGATCCGAACTCCGCCCAGGATGCGGCCCTGCAACTGAGAGATTCGGATCCGGTATCTCATCCCATCGTTTTCATTGCCAGACAGGATACCATGCGAGCCATGGACATAGTCTCATATAACGAGAAGCATAATCTGGAAAACGGCGAAAACGGTACAGACGGGGCCGATTATAATTACAGCTGGAACTGCGGTTATGAAGGTGCAACACGCAGAAAGAGCATATTGGAACTCAGAAAACGGCAGTTCAAGAATGGTTTCGCACTTACGCTCATGTCTCAGGGAACTCCGCTGATATACGGAGGAGACGAGTTCGGCAATACACAATACGGAAACAATAATCCTTATAATCAGGATAATGCAACCGGCTATATAAAATGGTCTTCAGGTGCTTTTGCAAGTGAGCTTCTGGATTATGTCAAAACTCTCATCGGGATACGCAGATCCCACCCTGCTTTAGGATCCGATCATGCATTTACGGGAAGAGATTTCCTGTCATACGGATATCCGGATATATCCATGCACGGAGAGGAACTGTGGCGGGCAGACATAGGACCGACATCTCACAGCTTCGGTATACTCTACTATGACAAATATGCCGATGATAAGGATGAGCGCCTGATCTATCTCATATATAATATGCATTGGGAACCGAAACCCATAGCAGTACCCAAGCTCAAGAACAGGATGGAGTGGAAGATGACCCTGACAACCGATACGGGTAACACTCTGGACGGAAACAGTATAAAAGTTCAACCACGCAGTTTTGTATTACTTGAAACATATGTTCGATAGTGATATAATCCATAACAGTGAAAACAGACGCCGCAGGTATGTAAATGATATTATTTTGCTTGCGGCGTGTTTATTGGCAGCCGGAATCATATTACTCATTATCCGATGCGCACAGGATACGGGGGGATATATTGAGATCAGGATAGAGGCCGGTGAAGCATGTATATCAGACAACACCTCCGGTGAAGAAGGGTTATCTGTTCGGACCGGGAGCTGTATTTATCCCCTTAATGTCGAACGCGAAGTGATCATTGAGCAGGATAATGCTATCAATATATTACGTATATCGGATGGTCACGCTGACATGACAGAAGCTGACTGCCCTGACCTGATATGTGTTCACAGTAAACCGATATCCCGGATCGGAGAGTCGATCGTATGTCTGCCGCACGGTGTAACGGTCACAGTAGCGCAGGATGGGCCGGAAGCGGCGGATACGGACGATTATGATGCCGTGACGTGGTGAAGAGCATGGATACACGTACTGGAACATCCAATGTCGCATATATGGGTTTATGCCTGGCACTTTCACTGATATTGGGATATGTGGAATCACTGATACCGTTTAACTTCGGCATCCCCGGTGTCAAGCTCGGACTGGCCAATCTCTGTGTAGTTATACTTTTATACATTTGCGGATGGAGAGAAGCTCTGACCGTAGACCTGCTCCGTGTGATCCTCTCAGGTTTTCTGTTCGGTAATCTGTCGATGATCATATACTCACTGGCGGGTGCCATATTAAGCTTCGTATGTATGACTCTCGTTCATAAGACAGGCAGATTCAGCCCGATTGGAGTCAGTCTGACAGGCGGTGTCACACATAACATGGGTCAGCTGACAGTCGCGGTTCTGGTTCTCGGCACCACGCGGATAGTGTATTATGTGCCGGCGCTGATCATATCAGGAGCGCTGACCGGAGCCTTGCTGGGTTTTATTTCATCACTTGTTTTACCGGTACTTAACAGGTTTGACCCTACTAAATTGGTTTGAGGCATTATTATGTACGCATATTTTAACGGTAAAGTGGCCGAAGCGAATGCCGACAGCTGCGTTCTCGAAGTCAACAACATAGGTTATAACATACAGATCCCCGCATCCACGGCTGAGAGACTCCCCGACATAGGCGGAGAAGTGAAGCTGTATACATATACTTCCGTACGCGAGAACGCCATCGAACTCATCGGATTCATATCCAAGGACGATCTGGCCATGTTCTCACAGCTTATCACAGTCAGCGGTATAGGCCCCAAGGCAGCACTGAGCCTTTTATCCTATCTTGATGCCGATGCCATACGTATAGCCATTGTGACCGGAGACGTAAAGACTCTGTCCAAAGCTCCCGGACTTGGGAAAAAATCCGCGGAACGTCTGATAGTGGATCTGAAGAACAAATATGATGCTACGGTTGTATTGGCGTCAGCAACCGGTTCAGCCGGCGGTTCGGTCGACATAGTAGATAACAGCAAGATAAGTCCTAACATGTCCGAAGCCATAGATGCCCTTTCCGCGCTGCAGTTCAAAGAAGCCGAAGCCAGAAGAGCAGTATTGATGGCTGATATCGATCCGGATGCATCAGTAGACGAGATCATCAACGCAGCTTTAAAACTCATCAGATAACATATCTTATTACAGAATATCAGAGGCTGATTTATGAGAACCATACAGACAGACAGCCCGGATTCGGGTTCATATAATACCGATACGACTTCATCAGGCAGTGCCGGACGTACGAATACCGCGATAATGACCGACAGGAGCAGCGAAGATGCAAGTATCGAGAATATACTGCGTCCGAAGACCTTTGATCATTATATTGGACAGACGAAGACCAAGGAGAATCTTAAGGTTTTCATCGAGGCTGCCCGATTACGCGGTGAATCATTGGACCACTGCCTGTTCTACGGACCTCCCGGACTCGGCAAGACTACTCTGGCGGGTATCATCGCCAATGAGATGGGATCGAAATGCGTGATCACGTCCGGCCCGGCCATAGAGACTCCCGGTGATATAGTGGCCATTCTGTCAAAGCTCCAGAAGGGTGACGTCCTGTTCATTGATGAGATACACCGTTTGAACCGTCAGGTCGAGGAAACCATGTATTCAGCCATGGAAGATTACGCAGTTGACGTTATCTACTCAAAAGGTGAATCGGTCGTCAGCAGGCGCATCTCATTACCCAGATTTACGCTTATAGGTGCCACGACCCGCGCAGGACTGCTCACGGCCCCGTTAAGGGATCGTTTCGGGATGATACAGAGACTCGAGTATTATACTGTCGATGAGCTAAAGACCATCATACATAATTCCGCACACATACTGGAAGTTGAAATAGATGATGCCGGCGAGACGGAAATAGCCAGACGCAGCCGGGGAACTCCCAGACTCGCCAACCGTATGCTCAAGCGTGTACGGGATTTTGCCCAGGTACGGTACGACGGTGTGATCACAGGAAATGTAGCCAGGACCAGTCTGGATCTGCTGGATGTTGATGCACTTGGGCTGGACGGTGTCGATCGTAATATGCTCAATACCATAATACACAAATTCTCCGGTGGACCTGTCGGCCTGGATACACTGTCAGCCGCACTCGGAGAAGATCCCGGTACTCTCGAGGATGTTATCGAACCGTATCTCATCATGCAGGGATTTATAAACAGGACCCCCCGCGGCAGAGTGGCCACAGAACATGCATACAGGCATCTGGGACTGGAAATGCCCGATTGATATATATATCTGATTTTGATATACTGAATAAGCGTTGTTCATTGATAGTCGGAGGTTATTATGGCTGTTAAGACTGATACTGAAGTTATTATAGGCGGTAAGGTATTCACACTGAGCGGATACGAAAGTGAAGAGTATCTGCAGAAGGTCGCAGCTTATCTGAATAACAAGATATCGGAATATGCCGATGATGATGGTTTCAAGCGTTTACCGCTCGATACCCAGTCTGTTTTATTACAGATCAATATAGCCGATGATTATTTCAAAGCCCGTAAGCAGATCGAACTTCTGGAAGAAGATATAGCGAATCGTGATAAGGAACTCTATGACCTGAAGCACGAGCTGATCGCAACCCAGATCAAGATGGAGAACACGGAGCGTAATCTCAAAAAAGCCCAAAGTGGAAACTGAATTACTGGCCCCCGCCGGCACATATGAATGCCTCGAGGCAGCCATCAATGCAGGTGCGGATGCTGTATATGCCGGGACCGAACGATTTTCCGCCAGAGCATATGCAGGTAATCTGACCGTCGAAGAATTCATATCCGGTATACGTCAGGCTCACCTGAGAGGTGTGTCCGTCTATCTGACTCTAAATACCCTGATCAATACAACTGAATACGAAGAAGCGTATAACACAGTCAAGCCGCTGTATGAATCCGGCTTGGACGGTATTATAATCCAGGATACCGGCTTGATCGAAATGCTTCGTACATGTTTTCCGGAGCTGAAACTCCATGCCTCCACTCAGATGAGCATCATGAATACATATGGTGCCCGCCTGATGCGGGAACAGGGGTTTAGCCGTATTGTTCCTGCAAGAGAACTGACACTTCCCGAGATACGCCATATCAAGGATGATACCGGCCTTGAGATAGAATGCTTTATTCACGGCGCCATGTGCTACTCATACTCGGGTTTATGTCTTATGAGCTCGATGATCGGCGGAAGGAGCGGAAATCGCGGCAGATGTGCAGGCACCTGCAGGCTTCCTTTCGATGTACTGTGTGACGGGCATGACATGGACGGAGCGCGTGGAAAAGGTTCCTCTTATCCTTTGAGCATGAAGGACATGTGTACTTTGGATATCATTCCGCAGCTTATCGATGCCGGAATAGATTCCTTCAAGATTGAGGGGCGCATGAAAAGCCCTGAATATGTTGCCGGTGTAACGGGCATGTATCGTAAATACATCGACAAATATCTTGAACACGGACGTGAGAACTATCATATCAGCGATAAAGACCGGAATCGGATCTCCTCACTGTATATTCGTACGGACATATCCTCCGGATATTATACCGGAGAGAAGGGCAGACAGCTTATCACTCTGGATTCTCCCGGATATAACGGAAATGATGAAAGCTTCGTGACCGGTATCCGTGATAAATATGTGCACTCCTGTGAAAAGATATCCGCAGAGATAAGTGCATATATCCATGAAGGAGAGCCTGCTGTCATAACAGCCACCAGCGGATTCAATGCCGTTTCTGTAACAGGAAACACGGCGGAACCCGCCCGGAAAGCTCCGTTACTTGCTTCGGACATAGAATCAAGATTAAAGAAGACCGGAGAGAGCGGATTTATCTGTTCGGATACAGATATAGACATGAGCGATAACGTCTTTATGACGGTCTCCGCATTAAATGATCTCAGAAGACAGGCATATGATGAGCTTGCCGACAGGATAATAGAGGATAAAGGTTATGCTCCGCATCGTATTGCGGAAGCCTGTATTACACCCGACATAAGCGTTAATCATTCCGGTATTCAGGCTCTGGATATATCGATTTCAACATTGGATCAGCTCAAAGCCATGCTTGATACCGTTGAATCAACAGGCAGCATCGGTCGCCTGTACATCGGTTATGATATAGCCGCTTCTAATGTGATCGATAATGATATGTACCGGCGCATTTCCTCTGTTATACCGGAGATCTATATATCAATGCCGGTCATTATGCGGGATCGCATCATCCGGGGGAACGGAACAGACGATAAGGAAGAGGCCCATGCACTTTATGGCATACTGGATGCGCTGGTCAATGATAATCCTTATATCAACGGAATTCTGGCCCATACATACGATGAGATCGGATATGCCGTATCACATATGCCCGGTAAGGGAATAGTTACGGATACCCATATATATGCCTTCAATACACATGCCGCCGGATATCTGGCTTCAATACCGGGGTTCAAAGGTTTTACCTGTCCATATGAACTGAATAAAAAGGGCTTATATGAATTAAAAACCGGATTCGAATCATCACTTGTGATATATGGTTACATCCCGATGATGATCACGGCAGGATGCATCCGCAAAACATACGGGGAATGCCTCGGCAGTCAGCACCGCGATATAAGCATATGCGGACCGGATAGCGGATATGTCATGCTCAGAGACAGAAAGGGCATACGATTCCCGGTTGTATGCGATTGCAGAATATGCACCAATATTATATATAACGAGAGACCGCTGTGCCTGTATGATCAGGTCAAAAGAGAAAAAACAGAGGACAAGGACAGACTTGCAGACAGATATCGCATAGATCTGACCATAGAAGACCGCGAAAAATCCGCTGATATCATCCGGCATTTTCTTAAATCAAACGAGGATGCCGATGCATTTTTTTCCGATATGCCGACTACAACCGGTCATATGAAGCGTGGAGCAATATAGATGAACAGTTATCTGGAAATATATATAACCGGATTATCGGGATATTTCCTCGGAATATCTTATATTCTGTATGTTGTACTGGGATGCGTCATCCTGTTCAGGGATGATGATTACTACAACAACGATCTCATGTACAATCTGCAGAATGTATGTATGTTTGCGTTCCATTTCACCGCCTTTATGTGTATGTGCTTCAGGTCCGGTGATATGAAACTGATGGGGTTCTATGTAGCATGCCAGCTGTTGATGCTCGGCATAGTAGTAGTGGCCAGGATACTTTATCCCTATGCGGACCGGCTTTTCACCAATAATATGTGCATGCTCATGACCACAGGCTTTGTGATCCTGACCAGACTCAACTACAATAAAGCACTCAAACAGTTTTTCATTGTTTCGATATCCATGATGATAAGTATGGGAGTCCCGTTCGTGATCAGGCGGTTCAAATTCCTTCATACCTTTAAATGGATATACGCATCCATAGGCATAGCCGCGCTCGGTATCGTTCTTATAGCGGGTACTGTTACATACGGAGCCAATATCTCATACACTTTACGCGGCATAACATTTCAGCCTTCAGAGCTTATAAAGATTGTATTTGTGTTCTTTGTCGCTTCGGGATTTGTCAGGGCCCGAAGCATGTCGGAAGTATTCGTCACCGGTTCCATGGCACTTGTGCATGTACTGATACTGGTGCTGAGCAAAGATCTGGGAAGCGCATTGATATTTGCGTTTATCTGTGTTGTCATGGTATTCGTTGCGACCGGTAACTTCCTGTACGTGATCGGAGCAGGTGTTCTCGGTGGAGCCGGTACTCTGATAGCCTACAGGATGTTTACACACGTACAGGAGCGTATAGATGCCTGGATCGACCCCTGGATCGCTATAGATAATTCCGGATATCAGATCACACAGTCTCTTTTTGCGCTCAGTTCGGGCTCAGCCTGGGGAGTCGGCCTGATGAACGGAAATCCGAATGCCATCCCTTTTGTCGAGGATGATTTTGTCTTTTCCGCGATCGTTGAAGAAATGGGATTCGTTGTAGGAATATCATTACTCGCAGTGTGTATGACCAGCTTCATCAGGGCGCTGAAAATGGGTGCATGCCTCAGATCCATGTTTTACCGGCTCTTGGCAGTTGGTCTGGGCAGTTCATATATATTCCAGGTATTTCTGACTGTAGGCGGAGGAGTGAAGTTCATTCCCCTGACCGGAGTCACTCTGCCCTTTGTCAGCTACGGAGGAAGTTCTGTACTGACCAGCATCATATTGTTTGAAGTGCTCACGGGAGTCAGCCTTATCGTTCAGGATGAGAAGGATTTCTATGAGAGAGAAAATGCTCAACATGATGAAGAATGAATCTCTAAAAGCTCAAAAGCATATGAAACGCTCATCGGCTGCAATCGTATATACGGGCATAGCCATATGCCTGTTATTCGTATGCATGAGTGTATATATGGTCCGCTATGCGTCCACACACGAGATCGAGATGTTTGACAACAGTTACAATACATACGCAATCCGTCTGTCCAGGGAATACTTAAGAGGCAGCATATATTCCTCTGACGGTCAGCTTCTCGCATATTCCGAAGCCGAAGGAGCGGATGCGGCTTCCCAGAAGAGGATCTATCCTTACGGTAATATGTTCGCTCATTCCATAGGCTATTCATCTCACGGACGGATGGGCGTAGAGAGTGAAGGCAACTTTTATCTGCTCAATTATCATTCGGGGCTTTCAAACAAAGCACAGGCAGAGGCCGATTCCGAACTGGTGACGGCTGACAGTGTATATACCACGTTGGACACCGGCCTTCAGCAGGTCGCTTTTGACTCCCTCGGAGTATATAAGGGAGCTGTGATCATAACGGAAGTAAAGACCGGCCGAATACTTGCGATGGTATCCAAGCCGGATTTCGATCCTAATCAAATAGATTCCCTGTGGAACGATATGCTGAATGATAAGACAAACACGAGTCTGCTAAATCGTGTGACTCAGGGACAGTATCCTCCCGGTTCAACCTTTAAGATCATAACAACGCTTGAATATCTCAGAGAAAACAATAATTCCTACAGCAATTATCATTTCAACTGCAACGGTTCTTTCACCTACGACGGGAGCACCATCAAGTGCTACCACGGATCAGCGCACGGATCCGTAGACTTTGCCACCTCTTTTGCCAAGAGCTGCAACTCATCCTTTGCGAATATAGGTGTCGGACTGGATCGCAGTATGTTCGAACAGACACTGGAGGATCTGTTGTTCGAAAAGGATCTTCCGTATGACCTGCCGTCATCGATATCGCATACGCAGGTCAGTGAATCCACAGACACTCATAACCTGATGCAGGCCAGTATAGGACAGGGACAGGACTCAATATCCCCTCTGCACCTCAACATGATCACATGTGCCATAGCCGACGGTGGAGAGCTTATGAAGCCTCATCTGATAGACAGAGTGGAATCCGAATCGGGGAGCGTGGTCAAAAACTTCGGAACAGAATCCGTAGGACGTCTTATGACAAAAGAAGAGAGTGCTTTATTGACCGGACTGATGACGGAAGTAGTCGAAAGGGGTACCGGCACACGTCTTAAGAGTGATTCATATACTGCAGCGGGGAAGACAGGATCAGCGGAATTCTCTACTCTGAGCAAAGGCGACTCACATGCCTGGTTTACCGGCTTCGCTCCGGTCGAATCCCCGGAGATCGCCGTAACTATAATCATAGAAGGAGCCGGCAGCGGCGGAGAATATGCCGTACCCATAGCTAAAAGAATGTTTGACAGGTATTTCACGGAATGACGAACATCAGAATAGAGCGTAGATCTCCACATCCGGAGGAAGATTAGCCATATCTATCAATTCACCGTTAACATCCTTGACCATAGGCCTGGATATATGAACCGGATTGATAAGAATGACCTCACCTTCCTGTCCGTTGGAAAGCTTGGCATGCAAACCCAGTTGAGACTTTCCGATATTTAACAGAATGGAATTAAGCTTAAACTTATTGTATTTTCCGCTGTCTTTCTCGAAATTCGAGATTATTTCAAATGTATTCAGAGGATATCTGTATGTTTTCGGCGCAGACATGGCCTCGTATGCATCAACGATCGCACAGTACTGAGCATATTCATCAATCTGACTAACATCAAGTTTCTGGGGATATCCCGAACCGTCGCCCTTTTCATGATGCTGAAGAGCGGAGAGCGCTATAGGGCCACCCATGCCAACCTCAGTGAGCAGATCAAAACCGAGAGTGGTATGCGTCTTCATCTGAGCAAACTCCTCATCGGTCAACTTCCCGGCCTTGTAAAATAGATCGCTGGGCAACAATAACTTACCTATATCATACAGAAAACCGCACTGTATCAATTTCAAAGTCTCTTCATTGGTCATTCCCTGCCATGAAGCAAAAACAGCGGCTATCAGCCCACAGTTAAGCTGATGTTCATAGAGCATATTTTCCATGTCGGGAGTGATATTTCTCAGATAATCCAATAAGACGTCGCCGTTTTTTGCCTGGGAAGTGAGCTTGACATATATTCCCATAAGCTGTTTTAAGTCCGGAGCGATCCTGACCTTGACAACACTGTCAATTATAGCCCTGAAATGCGGCAGGCACTCATAATAGATACGTGAAAACTGCTTAAAACCCTCACTTAACTTGACCCTCTCGGTATGCGTTTCGGCAAAATCAACGGCTTCCATGATGGTAACAGCCATGATGTTATGTCTGGCCAATCTGGCGATAGCTTTGGAATCGAGTTTAGTGCCTGCGGAATATAGCTTTTCTCCGTGATAGGAGATGACATCTTCGCCCAGCATATCGCCGGGTTTAAGTGTAATACGGGCAACAGTTTTCACTAATTCAACCTCGTTAAGACATACAGCCTCGGAAATGCCGTGAATTCCTTAACTGCAGATAAAATAAGTATATAAAGTTTCACACAAATAAGTCAAGGTATGGTACATTTAATTGTAGAGAATCAGCAGGGTTTTAAGCAATGAAGATCGCCAAGAATGCGTATGTTTCACAGAAAATCAGACATAAGACCGTAACAGTTGCCAAATTCCGCGTAAACAAGCTTGTTCCGGGGGTTTTTATCATACGTGAAGCAGACGATCCTGATCAGCTCGAGATCATCAGAGCAGATTTCTTCAGACAGCCCGGATTACGCAGACCGGATGATAAGCCGATCCTGGCATTCGCGGCCGGCTATGATGATGCGATCGATATCGTAACCAACATAACCCGTGAAGCCATGGCCAGGTACGGGACCCCTGATCTGAAGAGATACGTATACAGCGACTATTATGGCAGCGTTACCTATAATTCTGAATATACTTAAAATAACCGGTATCGTACTGGCTTGTATATTGGGATTTGTGATCCTTCTGTTGCTGTTGGTTATGTTTGTACCCATCAGATACAGATTGAGCTTCGTCAGAACGGGAGTTGAAGGAGACGATCCGATAGATGCACGTGGATATGTCAGCTGGTTGCTGCATATATTGCATGTATCCCTGGCTTATCCGGCCGAAAGCATCGTGATAATCCGAGTATTCGGCATCCCCGTCAAGCGTATAAGTCTCGGCGATAAAAAAAGCGACGATCCGAAAGACGAGGAACAGGGCACCGAAACCGGCACGGTAATCAATGATGTCGATACAGCCTCAGATGCCGAAACAGCTGAAATATCAAGCCCGGCCGAGGAAGAATTCCTGAGTCATGATGCTCAATCCGATGATATCGGTGAAGACTTACAGGACTCTGAGATTACCGACGAAAACAGTGATAACGACGACGTATCCGATAGGTCTATATTTAGTAGAATAAAGGCTCTCTTCAACAAGATACAGTGTACAATATGCGGCTTTTGTGATAAAATAAAAAGGATTGCGGATGACATATATAATAAGTCCGAAGAAGTCCGTGATAAGCTGGAAAGCATCAGACGGGATATTCATTATTATCATAATATCCTGACAAGTGAACTGTTTGAGCGTACATTTAAAAAATGCCGTAAAAGAGTCATCAAGCTCCTGAAAAGCATCTTACCGCGAAAAGGGGATATCCGGCTGGAAGTGGGTTTTGATGATCCGTATACCACCGGGGAAGTGCTTGCGATAGCCGGTATCCTGTATCCCCTGATAGGTAAATATGTTCATGTCTACGGTAATTTCGATGAAGCCGTCATACGCGGCGGTGGATACCTGAAGGGCAGGATATGCGTTTTTACGCTAGTTAAGCTTGGTATATTCTATCTCACGGACAGAGACCTGAAGAGAACCATAAAGCTGTTTAAAAAAGAACCTGTCAAAAAGAATAAGCACAAATACTAAAAGGAGATCAAATGGCGGAAACCAATAATTTCAACGGAGTAATCGATTCCCTGATGAAGGGCATGAATACCGTATTGGCTACCAAGACAGTTGTCGGAGAAGCCACACGGATAGGCGACACGATCATACTTCCTCTGGTGGATGTATCATTCGGCGTAGGTGCCGGAGCCAATTCCGCTGACCGCAAAAACGGTGCGGGCGGGGGATTCGCCGGAAAGATGAGCCCCAGTGCCGTACTTGTGATACAAAACGGTTCCACCAAGCTTGTTAACGTCAAGAATCAGGATGCCGTTACCAAGATTCTGGATATGATCCCCGATCTGGTAGATAAATTCACCAAGCCGAAGGATATGATATCCGATAATGATGCACTTGACATCGCGTTTCCCGAAAATGAGGAATGATAATGACAGATAATTCCGGAAAGATCACAGGTGAAGATCTGCGATCCATTCTAGATGAATTTGATGCTCAGATCGAGCAGGATATGCAGGATATATGCAATATCGTCAATTCTCCCGAAGATATTGCAGAACCCGGCCCTGATACCGTCTCCGAAGATGATTATATGGAAGCCAACAACGTCGATGCTGAAACCGAAACCGACAACGTCGAGGCTGAAACCGAAGCCGACAAAGCCGAACCTGATGTAGCTAAGGCAGTCGGCAATGATAGCGGTTCTGACGACGATGACGATGCCGAATACAAGAACTGGCTCTTCGAAGAAAACATCCGTCTGAAAGAGGTGGAGCATCATCTCGAAGAGGAGAAGGAGCGTCTCGAAGCCTACGAAAAAGAACTTGAGAAAAAGGCCAGAGACGTTGAATCCATGAGTGAGAAATTCATTCAGGAGAGAGCTCAGTTCCGTGATGAGATGAACCTGCTTACGGGTCAGGTAACCAGAGAACGTCAGCGTCTGAAACAGGATGAACAGTTCTTTGACAAGAAAATGGATATCCTGAAGGCCGGATTTGCCGATCTGGATAAGGCAAAACGTGAGCTTGAAGCAGAACGGATGCGTTATGATGCACAATCATCTTACTATGGTGATGATGATATTCCGGGATACGGAGCACCGATAGCCAAAAGCCTCTTCATCGGAATCACGAATCCGCTTATGCTCAAAAAGAGATATAAAGATCTGGTTAAGATCTATCACCCCGATAATCTTGCCGGGGATCACGATCTGTTCAAAGCTATCACGATCGAATATGAACGACTGCAGAGTAAGATAGGCAGCGAAGGAATAGGTTGACATAACATATGGGGCTATATGCATAAGTCTGCATATAGCCCTTTCTGATAAAAGACTATGACTAATACTAACAGTAGGAGAAAATCATGTCAGAGCAGAACTATAAGATCAATATGATCCATATGGGAAAAGCACGTTTTGCACTCGATCTGTCTGATGGCAGCGAGAGAGGTGAGTATGTGAATCAGGATTATATCCTGCATGTACTCGGCAGGCCGCACAGAAACATCAATCTGATGTACACATATTATCCGAAGGACAAAGAATGGCCCGCAAGGATATCGGAAGCCTGCAAGGATATGGAAGTCAATTTTGCTTGGGACTATCCATATGACGATTATTTTCCGTATGGCACGAACGGAGAGCCGTTTGCCAGCATGAAAGATGTCCGTAAACACGGGCAGGATATTACTCTTACGGTTACGATGGACTGTTCTCTTGATGATGATACACTGTGTCGTTTTGCACAGGATCTGATCCCTTACGGACGCATGCGGCTGCGTATCAACCATGAATGCAACGGTAACTGGTTCACGCACAACAAGAGATTCAGTTTTAAGGAGATCGGAGATTTCTTTGTCAGATGCGCAGACATCATCCACCGGGAGGCGCCTAACGTAAAAGTTATCTTCTGTGCAGGTCTGGCCGAGAATGAGGGTGATAAAGTAGCCTGTGAGGATGATTTCCTTGAAGCATACAAGGCAGCGGATGTCTGGAGTGCAGATAAGTATCTGGCATTGCATTATGGCTGGCCTTATGACATTGCCGAGAAGGATGATAACGGGAGGCACAATTTCACACCTACCGCCACATGCTTCGGTTATGCCCGTAACACCATCAACCGATTAAAGGAGATAACAGGACAGGATAAGCCGTTTGTCATGAGTGAATTCGACGCTGACGGAGATGTGACCGGTGCCTTTCATCAAGGTGAGGTCATAACCCGTTTTGCGGACAGATTAAAAGAAGAAAACACCGGTTGGTTCGAGGCTTTTTCTTTCTATCAGTTCCGTGACCGCGGAAGACTTGGTCTCGAGATAGAGGATCCCAACAATTCCGAAGTCGGAATACCTCAGCCGATCATAAAGGATTATAAAAAACTTTTGAACGATCCTTACTTCATGCCCCAAATGGAGATATCGGCTGATGCCAAATTGCCTTTTGAGTTCAGATGGGGCGGAGCGGAAGATGCCGACGGTATGGCTATATCACTCAGCTTCGATCGTACACCAGAGTTTTGTGAAATATATTTCGAAGAAGATCTGTCGCTTATGATGGAGCTGAACGGTCATTGGTTCTATAAAGCACCTGCAACCGCATATGTAGATCTGATGCCGGCATTCTACGACAGTCCGGTTGAAAAAGGAACCGAACTCACTCTCAAGATATTTGCCACTCCCGCCGACGGTATCAACCCTGATAACGGAAGAGAAGACTGGAATATTAATTACTATGTTACGATGTATAAGATGCCTATGCTGCGCATACGTTTCGAGCCGGTCAGTATAGTGGATTGATAATATGTACTTACTCAGGATTCTTTTTGTTTTTCTATGTCTCGGTTCTCTGGGCTGTCTGGTTCAGGGGATCAGACTCAAAAGAAAAAATATCGGTTACCTAATAAGCATTATCGCGTTAGTATTCAGTGACCTTGTATGCATTATGCTTCTTGGGGCAAGGACTGCGCGTGATGCGCAGAATATCCTTTTGCCCTACTATATCTTTCATGCGTGGTTTATTTTCGGGACCATGCTTATGATCATACATATAGATCGTATCAGATCATTTATAATTCCTTCGATCATCAGTTGCGCCCTTGGCATATATCAGACATATCTGATCATTACACAGTATTTCGGTGCAAGAGTCTTTTCTTTTCAAAAAAGGATATACTTCCAAAAAGCATGGTGGGTTGCCACCGATTCAAAGAATACCGGACTTTTGTTCAGTTACCGTTCATACCGTATCGCGGGATATATCAATCTGTTTATCATTCTGATAGTTCTGATACTATGTACCATATATTCCCATAAACTGTTCAGGATGAGATATCTGGCAAACTTAATGATCGTTTTTTCTTACTGCATTATGGAAAGTTTGTCGTTCGTATTTCATTTGCCCGTATGGATAAGCCTTATTGTATACAATCTTTCCGCTTTTATCTGTCTTTACTATACAGGTATATATGAGAATTCCCGTCTCAGAGAATGGTCACTGGACAGTTTTGCCAATGATATGAGTGACGGTCTGATACTCTATAACAGCCACAACGACCTGATTCATTTCAATGACATGATCAGAAACACTCTGGACGAAGAACTGATCCTAGATTTCTATGACAGAAACAAACTCGATGCCTGGATAGCCGATAATGAAGATAAGGCAAATAAAGGAGTCATTAAATATATCCGCAACGATCGTGAATATTATTTCCACAGCACGATCAGGAATCTCGAAGAGCAGAATTCTCATCTGGGCGCATTGTATATAATACATGACACGACCGAATCCATGACCAGAATCCTGGCCATGCAGCACGCAAATGAAGAGCTGGAACGCGCCAGCAGGATGAAATCCGACTTTTTGGCCAATATGAGTCATGAGATACGTACACCCATGAATGCAGTCATCGGTATGGCTGAAATAGCTATGCGCGAAAAAGATCCGGCTCAGATTGCCGATTGTCTGCTTCAGATTCAGAGTTCCGGCAAAAATCTGCTCAATATCATCAATGATATACTGGATTACTCCAAGATCGACTCCGGCAAGATGGAAATCATAGAAAATGAGTATTGTCCGATGACAGAGTTTGATGATATATCCAATGTTCTGGCCACAAGAATAGGAGAGAAGCCCCTTGAACTCTTTATGTTCGTCAAAGGTTCTCTACCGCATCTGCTCTACGGGGATGAGATGCGTATCAGGCAGGTACTTATCAATCTGGCCAATAATGCCATCAAATTCACAAATAAAGGCATGGTAACGATAGAAGTATCCTGCGATCCTGTCGATGATCAGACGGTCAATTTGACGATTCATGTGATAGATACCGGTATAGGTATTAAGGAAGAGGATCTGAATAAACTGTTTGTAAGCTTCCAACAACTCGATTCCAGACGAAACCGATCTGCCGAAGGAACCGGCCTGGGACTCGCAATATCGCAGAAGCTCGTTGATGCCATGCACGGACAGATCGGAGTCAGCAGTGAATACGGAAAAGGCTCGGATTTCTGGTTTACCGTTCCCCAAAAGATCATTGATAATACAAACGATCTCGAGATCCGTGATCGCGATAACATACGTGCATATACGCTTTCACAAAACGAAGAAGTCATCAAAGAATTCGAAGTTGAGATGGATAATCTCGGCATCGAAGGACAGGTATTACTTTTGCTTGACGAATATAAACCTTCCGGCAAAAAAGAATTCATGTTCTTTGAGCAGGATATGTATGATAACGGTATATCCGATTTTCTTGATATGCATCCGGAAGTGACCGGTGTTTTGTTCAGTGAATTCGGTAACAACGAAAGATTCGATAAGCCAAACCTGCATGTTCTCACCCGACCGGCTACAACCATGCGAATGGTCCATACCTTGAATGAACAATATGATGAATTACGACAGATAGATGAGGATAAACTGTTCAAGATAGATTTCACGGCTCCGGAAGCGCGGATTTTGGTTGTTGATGATAATGATATCAATCTGTCCATAGCAGAAGGACTGCTTGCTCCGCTTCAGGTCCGGATCGATAAAGCAGGAGGTGGGCAGTCTGCCATAGAAATGGCTTCTCTAAACGACTACGATATTATCCTTATGGATCATATGATGCCTGAAACAGATGGTGTCGATGCGACCAAACAGATCCGAATGACTCATTCGGATCGTAACCATCCGGTTATAATCGCGTTGTCTGCAAATGCCGTTCAGGAAGCAAAAGAATTGTTCACCGAAGCCGGCATGAATGATTTTATTGCAAAACCAATAGATATCAAGGATCTGATCCAGACAGTAAAGAAATGGCTTCCTGAAGAAAAGATAAAAGCGATAGAAGAAGAAGATAAGCTTGATATTTCGGCTTCTAATGATAAAGACGGTGTGCTGCTCAATATAGATTGTCTCGATACGGAATCAGCCGCCAAAGCCCTCGGATCAAATACTCTGTATGACAAGATAGCAGAAGAGTATTACATATCAGGAGAAGATAAACTGCAGGGCATCACGGATGCCTATAATAAAGAGGATTGGACCGATTATACTATACGTGTCCATGCGCTTAAAAGCAGTTCACGACAGATAGGCGCGACCAGACTCGGTGATCTTGCCGAAAGACTCGAAAAAGCCGGCAAAGCAAACGACATTGATACGATCAGGAATGACACGGATGGGATGATCGAAGTCTTTCGTAAGCTTCTGGATGAGATGTCTCCGTATTATGCCGAAAACGAGGATAACAGCGACAAACCTCAAATAACTCCCGAAAGATTATATGAACTGCTCGATGAACTCGAAAAAGCTTGTGATGATCTGGATATGGACGAAATGGAAATTGTAAGTACTTCATTAAAAGGGTATAATTATGATATAAATATACTAGAAGATATCAGATCACTGCATAAAGCGATCAATGAGATAGATACCGAAAAATGCATGGATATCGTATCAAAACTTCGAAACGAGGAATAAAGAATGTATAGAAGATCTGCAGCTGTTGTACTTTCCCTGATAATGACTTCATTTTGTATAGCCGGGTGCGGTGACAGTGTCACGGATACAGGCAACAATGAAGCTGCTACCGGAACAAATGCACTTGCCGATACTGCAAAAGTTGATGATGCTATCGAGCGTGCTTCCGCTATAGAAGATGCTTCGGGATATGTATATACCGGTGATGCGCCTATCACACAGGATGGCGGTACGATCAAGATCCTTGCGCAGAAATCAAACTATGCAAATGTTGATATTACAAAAGCTCCCATTGTTCTGAAAGTATTCGAAGAAGCAGGTGTGAGTCCGGAGTGGCAGCTCTTTGATTATGATTCATACGAGAACATGGTTACCCCTATCCTGAATTCAGCAGATACCGATGCGGATATCATCAAGATTCCCGACTCCGGAGACCCCAATCAGGTCTATATCAAATCAGGTCTCTTTGTTCCTCTTGATGAGTTTTTTGATTATATGCCCAATTACACCAAATGGTTATCGGCAAATCCCGTAGAAAAAGCCGAGCTCACAGCAGAAGACGGACATATATATTACGTTCCCGGATTAAATGTCGCTGATGATTATCAGCCATGCCTGATGTACAACCGCGTATGGCTTGAAAAAGCCGGTATGGAAGCCCCCGATAACCTTGATGATCTTGTAACGCTTCTTAAGTATTTCAGGGATAACGACATGAATGATAATGGTGATTCATCTGATGAGATTCCGATGAGCATCATGTCCGAATTCCTTCCATATATGTTTGGTCCTGCCTTCGGTCTTGATCTGGTAAGCGGTTTCCAGGCCGATAAGGACGGAAATGTCACCTATGCATACGCAGATGCGGAGAATTACAGGAAATATCTAGAATTCTTAAACGGATTATATGACGAAGGATTACTGGAGCCCGATTATGCTGCACTTGACAGGGATATGGTCATTGATCGTATATCAAAGGATCTAACAGGTGTTGCATTTGATTTCAGCTGGGCAATGTCAATGATGTATTCCAACGTATTGCCATATTATGACGGAACAGATGCTAAAGCGTTTATCGGTGTGCCTCCGCTTTCAGGAGAGCAGAAAGGCTTCTATGTAGGACGTAACTCCCTTGCAGGTATGTTTGGGGTTAATAAGGGATCGGATGATATAGAACTGGCGGTCAAATTCCTGGATTATGCGATGAGCGATCATTGTCAGGATTACTACCAGTGGGGATTTGAAGGAGAAAGCTACATTGTAAAGCCGGACGGAACCCGTGAATATACCGAACAGGGTAATGACAATGACTGGTTACAGGCTTTTGGAATCAATCCGGCATTTGTACTTCCAGCAGATCAGTCTGTAGAGGCTACCGATATACTCGTTGCCGACTGGCATGCACAGATCAACAGAGACCTGCGTCAGTATATTCAGGATCCCTGGCCGGCTATCTATGCAACAAGCAAGGAGAGTGATACCGTCAATCTCTATATGGAAGACATCCAGAATACCGTCAATGAATCAGCCAATGCTTTTATCGTCGGTGATAAAAATCTATCCGATGATTTTGATGCCTATATAGATGAATTGGATTCTCTTAATCTGTCTGAAGTTATTGATGTCAAGCAGGCTCAATACAACAGATATCTGAAAGCCCTCCAGTAAAAATATGTTATTTTACAGATAGAAAAGCAGTGTTTTTTTGGCCTGGAACTATCCGATAAATATCAGTTTTTCGGATAGATATGACCATAAATAGTAGGAAGAGTGGTCTTGTGCCTCAATATATGGTATTATTGATATATAATGATTTTCCGCAGTTTTAATATGTAATATGGGTAAAGATTCCGAATACTACAAAAATAAAAACAGAAATATAAAAACAAAGCTTCAGGAATTACTTCAGGAGCTACCTCAGCCTGCACGTGATTTTATATACGATAAGCAAGTTACTTCACAGCCAAGCACGCTTGTAGCTTACTGTCATGATCTGTTAATGTTTTTTCGATTTTTAAAAGATCGCAACCCATATTTCCACGAAAAAGAAATCTCAAAAATCAATACAGACGATCTGGCAAATCTGACCAGTGAAGACATTGTCGAATATCAAAGGTACTTAGAGTTCAATACCATCGGTGAAGCTCACGAAAACGGCAAAAAGGCAATTGCCCGTAAAATGAGTCCTTTACGCGGTATGTTCAAATATCAATATGAACATGAACATATCCAAAAGGATCCAATGGTTCTTGTAAAACTTCCTCGTATAAAAAAAGACAAAAACATTGTCCGTATGGATAATTATGAGGTACGTGCCATATTAAACGCCATTGAATACGGCAATTCCCAGATGTCTGACCGTCAGCTTGCATATTGTGCCAAGACACGTGAACGTGATCTGGCGATCCTCACCTTGATGCTTAATACCGGGATTCGTGTGTCCGAATGTGCCGGACTCGATGTCGGTGACGTTGATATGATTGTGAATTCTTTAACAATCGTAAGAAAGGGCGGAACACAGGATATTATCTACTTCGGCGATGAGGTTCATACTGCTCTGGAGACCTATATTAATGGCCAGAGAACTACCGTAATCCCCGAAAAAGGTTCTGAAAATGCCCTCTTCTATTCATTACAAAATAAAAGAATGAGCATAGCCGCCATAGAGGATCTCGTCAGAAAATACGCTAAAATGGTTGTTCCGAACAAAAAAATAACTCCGCATAAACTGCGGAGTACGTATGGTACTGCCCTATACCGCGAAACGGGCGATATAAGGCTCGTAGCAGACGTTTTGGGCCATGAGAACGTCAATACGACCATTGATTACTATGCTGCCATAGACGACGAGCATAAACGTCTGGCAGCCGGCGCTGTCAACTTCAAACGCGATAAATAGTCCCCTTATTTCCGATCTGTATTTTATGCTTTTTCGACAAAATCAGCAATCAGATCAACAGTCCCCTCTATTCCCAATACAGAACTGTTCACGGTCAGATCATAAGTGGATGCATGTCCCCATTTGCCGGATGCGTAGTAATTATAATAGCTCTGACGCTGTTTATCCTTCTTAACCATCATATCACGCGCTTTTGCATCAGTAGTGATCTCGGGATGACGCTCTTTGATTCGATTGATCCTGCACTGTTCATTTGCGCATATGAAAACGTTCAGGACATTTTCATGTTCGGACAATGCATAATCCGCACATCTGCCTACGATAACACACGGGCCTTCATCAGCTATATTTTTGATGGTTTCAAACTGAGCCAGAAATATCTTATGGCTGATCGGCATATCTATGAAGGATGATGAATTATATCCGAATGAATATGTGTCCATGACCAGATTATAGAGAAACGAACTGGTCGGACGCTCATCATTGCTTTCGATTATCTCCTGACAGAAGCCCGAATCCTTGGCAACTCTGTTGATAAGTTCTTTATCATAATACGGTATGGCAAAATGCTTAGCCAATTTCTCACCGATCTCACGACCGCCGGATCCGAACTGTCGTCCTATAGTAATAACCTTATTCATATAATCGACCCCCTCTCTAAACAACTATGACTTCAAAATATCCAAAAGCCTTATGTAATATTCGGGAACAGGTGCCGTAAACTCCATATATTCATGGGTTGACGGATGTTCAAAGCCTATAATATGAGCATGTAAGCATTGGCCTTCGAGCTTCATCGGAGCCTTCAGGCCAAGATCATGTCCGTATAGCGGATCTCCCAGTACCGGATGATGTATATGATCCATATGAACCCTGATCTGATGAGTACGTCCGGTTTCAAGCGTACAGGCCACTTCGGTGAAATGCTCGAATCTGTCAAGGACCCTGATATGCGTAACTGCCCGTTTGCCATGGGCGAGATCAGTAACGGCCATACGCTTGCGGTCACGCGGATCTCGTCCGATATATTCGGATACGGTCAGTTCATCTTCGGCTATCACGCCGCATACTATAGCCCTGTATTCACGCCTGATGCTGTGAAGCTTCAGTTGCCCGGCTATTATCTGATGAGCGTGATCATTCTTGCATACGATAAGTGAACCTGTAGTATCACGATCGATCCTGTGGACTATACCGGGACGCATCATACCGTTAATGCCCGATAAAGAATCCTTACAATGATATAATAACGCGTTAACCAATGTGTCGTCCATATGTCCGGCAGCCGGATGAACGACCATTCCCTTGGGCTTATTTACAACGATCACATCATCATCCTCATACAGGATATCCAGAGGATGATCCCAGGGAACTATATCAGGTATAATACCGGCCGGTATCCGCATTGTTATACGCTGACCGGCTTTTACTTTTACCGAGTTTTTGGAAGCCGTTGTACCGTCTACACAGACCTGACCGTCGCCGATAAGCTTCTGTATATAATTTCTGGAGAAATCGGGAAAAGTATCGGCGATCCATTTATCTATACGAAGATCGTCACTTTCTTCATCCACGATATCCTCATACAATTCGCCGGTTTCAAACTGAGTCATCTTTGGCATCTCCGGCCGTTTCTTCATTGTCGACTGATCCGTTGACTGGTTCGGTCGACGCCTTATCCGATTGACTGCTTCGGTCATCGTCGAAAGTCCTGAATCCGGAAGCTCTGAAACTCATAAATCTGAGATCATCATCCTTATATACGAATATCAGACATATGGCCAGAATTACGGTGCATACGGTCACATATATGTCCGCCACATTGAATATAGGGAAATTGATCGCTTTGATATATATGAAATCCACCACATAATTCAGACTCAGTCTGTCGATCATATTACCTATGGCACCGGCGGCAATAAAGGTCAATACTATATGCAATATGATGTATTTACGCTGTGCCGGAGCTTTGATCAGCATATATAATATGCACCCCAAAATGATCACGGCAACAAAGATAAAGAATATCTTCTGATTCTGCATCATGCCGAATGCCGCTCCCCGGTTTTCGAGATAATTAAGCTCCAATATCCCCGGAATCACAGGTATCGCAGGCTTGTCTTTTAATGTGACCACGGCCCAGGCCTTGGTATACTGATCGGCGGCTATGAGCAGGCACATCAATATGATATCTATTATTAAGTTGACTGCAGGTTTCTTGGTCATCAGTCTGTCTCTTTCCACAGTATGGCATTAACTGCTTCTTTAATGTCTTCATCACTCACGGTTTCATCTATCACAGCTGAACCTATACGGTTTAACAGTATAAAGCGTATATGATCACCGCTCATTTTTTTATCCGATCTGGTGATGGACAGTATCTCGTCAGGATCAATGTTTTCGATCGATATGGGCAGATTGAACGGAACAAACATATCGCGGATCTCATAATACTCTTCCATGGATATGAGTTTATGATGCCAGGAGATAAAGGCCGCCGCCACGCAACCGAGGGCCACACATTCACCGTGAAGCATATCGAAGTTACAGTACTTCTCTATAGCATGTCCGATCGTATGCCCGAAATTAAGCAACGCACGCTCACCCTGTTCGGTAGCATCCGCATCGACTACCTTGCCCTTGATCATACAATTATTGTACACCATGACTTTAAGAGTATCAAAATCACGCTCGCATATCTCATACATATTGTCTATAAGCCAGGAATAGAACTTATCATCCTTGATAAGCCCATGTTTCATGACTTCGGCAAATCCCGAATAATATTGTCTTTCGTCGAGGGTTTTAAGTGTGGACAGATTCATATATACAAGCCTGGGCATATAAAATGCACCGACCATATTTTTATATCCGTCAAAATCCACACCTGTCTTTCCTCCTACGGAAGAATCACATTGTGCCAATAATGTTGTCGGTACCTGAATGAAATCGATGCCCCTAAGAAAAGTAGCTGCGGCATATCCGGTCATATCACCGATCACGCCACCGCCAAGCGCTACAAGCATATCCTTGCGGTCGAATCCTGCTTCTATAAGCTTTTTATATATGCCCTTGACGGTATCCAATGTTTTATATTCTTCACCGGCAGGTATAATACATATCGAAACCTCATCAATAACCTCATCCAGGAAAGCCTTGAGCTCCTCTGCATACAATGGGCCGACGTTGGTGTCTGTGATTATACATGCCCTTTTATAAGACTTATTCAGCGCGCCGATCTCACCGGAAATGCCCTTAAACGAATCCGAATAAACGATATCGTATATCGGCTCACCGTTTCTGTTTATGGTCAGTCTGTCATCTTTAACGAATTTTTTCATATGTTTTTCCTTTTGTTGAAGAAAGCCCTCCTGTACAGGAAGGCTTGTATTCAATCAATGATCCGATCCAAACACGATCCGGATATATGCTTATCTGCTGATCTCCACATCCAGCGTTCCCGTGATCAGATCCTGAAAATCACCGGATATATCCACACTGGGAGGTGTGATTATGAAAATATAATGAGATATCTTCTGCAGATTACCTCTCATAGCAAAGCAGGACCCGGATGAAAAATCAATGATCCTCTGTGCTATATCCACGTCGAGACCCTCAAGATTAAGAACTACGGTCCTGTTGGCAAGAAGAGTCTCCGTTATTTCCCTGGCATCCTCAAAAGCAGTGGGTTTAACTACACATACTTCCATACCGTTCCCCATACTCTTGCGACTTGTTTTTGATATACGGGGTACTCTCTTGGCTATCGAATCTGACTCTTCTCCGTCATCAGCATCTCTGGAAGCCTTCTTGAACATCGGTTCGGGCTCGTCTAAATAACCCTCATCATCGTCATAGAATTCATCATCTCCGCCGTCTATCTGAAAAATACCCTTCATCTTATCCCGCATCGACATGTAAATATCCTCCGATCATTAAACGCTGTAATCACGCTCACCGAAGATCCCGGTACCTACCCGTATATATGTGGCACCTTCCTCGATCGCAACCTCATAATCTCCGGTCATACCCATAGATAACTGTACACCTATATTATTATCCTTGTTTTCACGATTTATGTCAACAATTATATCGCGCAAAACCACAAAATGTTGACGATTTGTCTCCGGATCATCTGTATATGGTGCCACAGTCATCAATCCGCATACCTCTATCCCGGGTAATGAAGCAGCATATCTCCACAATTCGCCTGTCTCATCAACACTTGCACCGTATTTGCTGTCTTCTCCGGCCACATTGACCTCGAGCAGGATCTTCATGGTCACTCCGTGTTTTACCGCTTCTTTGGATATGGCATCGGCAAGTCTGGTACTGTCCACACTATGGATCATATATACCTTATCAATGATATATTTCACTTTGTTGGTCTGAAGATGACCTATCATATGCCAGCGGATATCCGAAGGGAGTTTATCATATTTCTCCATGATCTCCTGGACTTTATTCTCACCGAAATCCCTGCATCCGGCATCATATGCTTCCTGAAGCATAGACACGGGTTTGGTCTTACTGACGGCGATCAGCGTAACATCATCGGCGTTTCTCCCGGCTGTGTTGCATGCAGCGGATATTCTTGATCTGACATATGAAATATTATCGGCAATGCTCATCACTCGTACAACCTTTCTCCATCCAGCACAGTACTCGAATCGAGCACAATATAATCATATTCATTCAATCCATATGTTGTATTCGGCTTAACGATAGAATAGTCATCGTTGGAATACAGGATATTTACTTCCTTAAACTCGGCATAACCTTTATTGATGTTATATACGCCCTGCAACGAATCCGTAAGCCTTATGGTATATGTTTCATCCGTATATCCTTCATTCGGATTCGGCTTATATATCAGATCACCGTTTCTGAGCTGCAGATCATCGAGAAAATACTCATCCTCCGTCTCGGAATATATCGAGGTTTCTATAAACTCAACGGTAGAATTACCTTCATCATCGACACTGTCCAGCATTACCCCCTGCTTGCCGGAAGGACCGGTCGTAACGAAATCCTTCGGAACAACATAGAAATCCTTGGTTGCTATGGAAGAATTCGGGATCTTCAAACCCGATGAATTATCCATAAGAAGCTCTATATTGATAAATCGATCCATGGCGAAAGTGATCATGGAATTCGTAAACGTCAGACCGATATAGTAATTACCCTCGCTGTCCACATACTGACTGACCGCAGCCCAGGAAGTATACTGGTTACGGCTGAACCGTACTTCCACATATTCCATCTCTGACAGCAAAGCTGCTGTATCAGGATCGGTCTGTATGACTATCATCCAGTCTTCATTGGTACATAGCTTATAAATCGTATCACCGCCGGCCACCAGATTATTTGCGACCATCTGTGTATATGAGTATTCGGCCTGATCGAAGTCTTCTGCGGTGATATCCTCCAGTTTTTTTTCTTCAAATCCGTCATAGGTATATGTTACCACACCGGCTTTGGGGGCATATCTGTAATGCACCAGAGAGGAATTGATATCCGTTATACCGGAAAGGGAATTAAGTATATCGTAATTGGTCAGCTCGACAGCTTTGGAATAAAGAGAGTTCTTAAAGCTGTAGACTTCCGAGAAATACTTCTCGCTAAAAGAAGCCGAAAAACCGCTGATATCGGTTCTGATCCTGGCAAGATCAGAATCCGTAAGACTGTTGTTTTCGGTCGTATCAGCAGCCGACTCCGACAGACGTCCCGTCTCATCTATGGTATATATCAGATCACCGACGGCTACATGCTGGCCCTCTCGGACATAATAATTGATATAGCCCGAATCTGCAGCCGTCACGACCTCCTCATCTCTGAGAGCTATACCGGTATACAGACTGTTCTTATACAGTGAACCGCGGCGCACTTCATAAGGGGATATATGTTTGGTATTCAAATATCCCGATATTGCCACGATCAGCTCGATCAGGATGAAAACAAACACCAATATCCCGACATTGATACCGCGAGGTCTTCTGTATTTAACTATATTGGTTGTGCCTGTATCAGCCATATCCCCTTACATCAAATAAAACCCCCGGTCACCCGGGGGCTTGAATAATCAGATTATAAAGCTTCAATAACCATATCTTTGAGCTCTGAAGGTATGTTTCCCGAATCCATCGTAACACTTACTATGAAATCTACCTTAAAAGCCTCACTGACCTTATTGATATCGGTAATAAGAGGTACTATACCGTCACTGTCTATATTTGCTATCTTCATAAGGCAATCCAGATACATCTGCTCCAGATCGTGATCCTGTGAAATGATACCTGTTACAAACCCTATGAACTGATCGGCGTTGGCTATATTGTATTCACATACATCTATAAGTCTGATCTTATTGTTGAGCTCGAACATATGCTCGCTGCTCTTATCCAGATATACCACATTGCCGTTTATTGATTTAATCTCTTTATTAACTTTATCAAGTAATACTTTTGTTTTGCCTTTGCCCTTTTCTCCGACTATCAACTGGACCATGGGACTGTACCTCCTAAGAAAGAATTTGGAACAAAAATCCATACATTGATTATACATCATATAACCGTCTCACGCAATAATGTCAGGACTGATGATCTATGTACGCAAGCAGTTTATTCATCTGTTCATACAGCTGTTCTGCCGAATCGGCATTCATAATGACTGCTATATACGGACTTCCGGTACTGTCCCTGGTATATAGGATCAGACAGTGTCCTGCCGCACTTGTAGTACCGGTCTTACCGCCTATAACAGTGATCTGATCGGGACTGTTATATCCGCCCTTTGTATACAGGACCGTAGATTCTATGCTGAGTTCCTTCTGCGAACCGTCAGCACTGTAATATACGGTTTCGTATGTGGGCATCTGTATGATCTCATTAAACAGACTATACTGCAATGCGGCTCTGAATATAAGATACATATCATAAGGTGTCACATAATGATCGTCCTGCGTAAGTCCGTTCGGATTCATAAAATGCGAATTGGTTGCGCCTATTGATATAGCTTCTTCATTCATGAGGTCACAGAAAGCATCCACAGTGCCTCCTATTCCCTCGGCAATCAGGATCGCCACATCATTTGCCGAATAAATCAGCAACACATGCAGCGCCTGATCGAGAGTCATCTGATCGCCCGGTTTAAGCCCCATAAGCTGTGCACCGGGTTCATCTATTTTGACATTATCCGATGCTGTAAGCATCAGGTCCGGAGAAGCATACTTAAGCGCAACAAGCGCAGTCATGATCTTGGTCAAGGATGCGGGATGCATCTGAGCATTGGGATTCTTGGCATATAATGTATCGGCATTGTTCATGTCAAAAAGGCTGGCCGCTCCGGCAGCTCCCAGATCCAGCTCTTCAGCATTTACATTTCCGGCAACGATACACAGATCCTCGGCAAAAGCCGGATAAGTGGATGCCGCTTCCTCCATGACTCCGACATTATATGAAGAAATGGTATTATGCACCTGATAAGGTGAAGAAAACTTCGTTCCGCATCCGCACAGGGAGATCGATATGATAACAGTAAAAAGGAGCATGCTTATTCTTTTACCCGGGCATACTCCTTTTTTATTGATTGATATATCCGAAAACGAAAACATCTTCCTGATCCTGTAGTTATTTATACATCTCGCGCCATTCCATATCGCCTCTGTCCAGAGATTTGATCAGCAGCTCCGCACTGGCGAGATTAGTAGCTAACGGTATATTATGCATATCACAAAGCTTGCTGATATTACTGATATCCGGTTCATGAGTTTTAGGGCTGAGCGGATCTCTTAAGAAAATGACCAGATCGATCTGATTATGTTCTATCTGAGCTCCTATCTGCTGCTCTCCACCCAAATGACCTGCGAGATATTTGTGAATATTCAGATTAGTGACCTCCTCTATGAGTCTGCCGGTCGTCCCCGTAGCATAGAGGTCGTTTTTGCTCAAAATACCCCTGTAAGCTATGCAGAAATTCTGCATAAGCTTTTTCTTAGCATCGTGTGCTATCAAAGCTATATTCATGAAATCCCCTCTCTCGTCCGTATATTGCACTGAAGGCGCACATTAAGCACCAGCCCTATGCCTATATACAAACTAACCAAGCTAGTCAGTCCATAGCTGACAAAAGGAAGCGGTAATCCCGTATTCGGGATCAGCTGCGTGGCAACACCGATATTAAGAAACCCCTGAATCGCTATCAGACTCCCCATGCCTGCCGCGATGATCAGTCCTGCCAAATCCTTTGATCGCTTAGCTATAATAATACATTCTATCGAGATGAAAATCAACAGCAGGATAACCGTACACGTGCCAATAAATCCGAATTCTTCACCTATTACGGCGAATATGAAATCAGTCTGGGGTTCGGATATGAAATTACCGTTTTTAACCGAATTGATCTCATCGGAATCATATCCTTTGCCCATCAGCTGACCCGACCCAATGGCCATGACCGAATTATTCTGCTGATACGCACCCGAGGTGGTATATTCCTCGGGATTTAAGAATGCCAGTATCCTGTCCTGCTGATAATCGTTGATAATGTCCTGATCAGACTGAAGTATCATCATCAAAAGTATGATAAAAGTTGGAACAGACACCGCAAGCACACCCAGAACGACCTTCCAGCTGATACCGGCCTCAAAGAAAAGTATGGCAAAAAGCAATATGATCACTATCGAAGTGGACATATCCGGTTGGGAATAAATCAGATAGAAAATAGGGGCAAACAAAAGAACCGAGATCAGGAAAAACCTGAAACTCTTCAGATCCTCGGAGTGCTTCATAAAGAACGCCGCAAAGAATACTATCATCATGATCTTCGCAGTCTCGGAAGGCTGGAATTGAAGTCCGCCTATATTAAGCCAGCGGGTGGCACCATGGGATCTGGCACCCTGAATCCTGACAAGCACCAGAAGAACGATATTTGCGACATATATGATCCAGTATAATTTGAGCAGGATGTTGTAATCAAAAAAGGATACTACAAGCATAAGGAAAGCACCCAGAATGACCCCCATGATCTGGCGATTGTGGTAGGAAGCATCGGCACTGCTGACGGCGAATATGCCTATCACGGAAAGTGCGACCACGAATACTATCAGTTTAAAATCATAATCCTTAAGCCTGTATAATTTAATCATTGAATCTTTTCCAGAAATTATTATCTATAGCTTCAACGATCACATCGGTCCCCTGAAGTCTGGCCATTTTGGGTTGAGGCGCAGACTTGCTCTTGATCGTCCACTTGGGTTTCTCCGACGCATGATACTTGATCCCGGAGATCCTCATTTTCTCGGGATTCATCTCAAGAGCCACTATCATTCTGGTCGGATCGCCGTTATTCCCCGCCAAAACCTGACCGAACAAACCTCCCAGCACAAATACGTCTCCACCGGCCATAACAGTTGTCCCGGGATATACGTCTCCCAGTATCAGCACGGAACCGGGAACATCTATTACGGCCCCGTCTTTGACAGTTCCTTTAACAACCTGAACACTTGTATCCTTCTGCATCTCGGATTTATATTCCAAACCGCCGAGAGCATTCTCAAGCATTGTTTGGGTTATCTTGTCATGTCCTGCAACACAGGCCACCTTAACATTGCTCGACGCCGTGATAATATTGACCAGATCTCTTTCCGTTTGTGAATCAATCTTACGGTCCTCAAAGCTGATCGCGACATTCGCATCCTTGAAAAAAGAAGCCGACTCTCTGAATCTGTCTGCCAGATCCTGCTTGATCACCTCGATATCGGCATCGGGATCCATGTGAACACTGAGACCGTTTCTGTAACTCTTTATTACTACCGTACCTGCCATGATATTAATCCCCGTTGATCGTTCCTTCCTCTATGGTTACATTATTCTCTATATCGTCTTCTTCTATCAGACCGAAGTAATACTTATATACCTCTCTGGCTATCTGTGCGGCATAATCCGATGTATAGCCGTTTGCCACACGAACCGTAACCGATATCTCGGGAGCTTCGTAAGGCGCATAACTTACGAAAAGCGCATGGTTGGGTCTGGACTTGGATTCCTGAGCCGTACCGGTCTTACCTGCAACGTCTACAGCCAGATCCGAATAATATGTTTTGGACTCAACCACTCCTCTCATGCCGGTATGAATGGCTTTCCAGTATGATTCCGGCATGACTATCTGATTCCTGAGCTTTGCGGGATATTCATCTTTGATGTTGCCCGCGTAATCCGTCGATCTGGACACCAGCGTCAGATCATATACGTTTCCTCCGTTTGCTACAGCCGTAACGTATCTGGACAGACCGACAGTGGTATAGTTGTGAGTACCCTGCCCTATGGCACTACGCACAGGGTCCATATCCGATACTTCGGGAGAAGCCTCATCTATCTGTATGCCGGTAGTCTCACTGAGTCCGTACATATCCGCATACTTTGCAAGTCTCTCAAGACCTGTATCCGAGCTGTATGAATCCGCGATGGTCGCCAGTTTATATCCCACTTCATAGAAAAAACAGTTACACGAATGCCGTATTCCTCCGCTGACATTCAAAGAACCATGTGCCCCCGGGAATATCCAGCATCTCGCGGGAGTATCTATCTTATCAAAAATACCCTGACAGGTTATCGTGTCTGTAGTACTGATAAGATCCTCCATAAGACCTGCAGTGGCGGTGACCATCTTAAAAGTAGATCCGGGAGCTGTCTTCTGATATGTGGCATAATTGATCAGCGGAGAAGCCTGACTTTCACGTATTCTTGCGTAATACTCGGCATCAACACCGTTAGCCATTTTGTTATTATCATAAGAGGGATAACTGACCAAAGCCAGCACTTCGCCTGTATTTACATCAGTGACCACGATCGAACCCGTACAGGGATCCAATGCCAGATCGGCAGGTGTCAGATCCAGATTTTTAATACGGTTGTACATAAATGTATAAGCCGTCTCGGCACCCGATCTGAAGCTTCTGTACTCATCTTCGGGTATATCAACCTTATCCTGATCGAGAAGTATCTGACATATCTGTCGTCCCGTAATCTCATCATCTAAGAGCATATACTTGTAGAGTTTGTTTGTAAACTCGGGATTATCCTGCAAAATATGCTTTATATACTCAACGATCTTAGCAAATACCTCACTTGAATCGGAATACTCGTTATCTATATTCAGTACCGATACATCTATCCAGCTCATGGATATACAGTATTCAAGATACTCAGCCAGCGATATGGTCTCTTCGGTAGTCCAGGATATATATACCGGGTCGGTTTTGTCTACCTCATCTTCAATGATCACTCCGTCCGAATACAGTCTGGAGGCTATAAGTGATTCATATACCTGATATTCCTTGTTCAGGTTCGTATAAGCGGTCCTGGTATTATAGAGCTCCTCCTCAAGCGTCGCCAGGACCCTCTCGTTCTTTTCCCTATATACATCATATACGGCCGTTTCGGTCTCCGATGCATATTTGTCATAGAAATGGTCTATATCTATAACTCTGTTCTCTATACAGGCATAATAAACACTGTATATCGGTATAACTATATTGGAGCTGGATGCATTCTCTGCCGGTTTATACTCTTTGATATTACTGAGCTTAGCTAAAATGATCGCGGCCAGCTTCTCTTCTATGATGTCTGTTGCGGCTATCTGCAGATCCTTATCTATGGTCAGATATATGTCATCTCCGGCTATCGGATCTATATGATCGGTCGTGGATATCTCCTTACCGACATTATCTACATAGACGGTTTCACGTCCCTTGGTACCCTGAAGCGTAAGCTCCATCGACGATTCGATCCCGGATTTACCTACCGTATCATTCAGGTCATAACCGTCATCCGTTTCCTGCAGTTCGGCCAGTTCATCTCTGTCGATCTTACCGGTGTATCCGACTATCTGGGATATATATTTACTGTAATTATACTTACGTATAGTATCCTCGGATATGTTCACACCCGGCAGGGAATCAACATTTTCCAGCACGACCGCAACCGTCTCACTGCTCACATCGGTGGCGACCGTAGTGGCTATATACTTCTGGAAGCTGTTTGTATTCATGTTGTAACGGATATTGAGGATTTTCAGAAGTTCCCCGGGTTCATATCCGTATCCCGGCACAAAGGAATCACGATCATCCGGATCCGTATACTCGCCTATGCCGAATCGGTTTCTGCCGCAGAGATAATCTATTACATCCCGGGGGCTGGAGTTCAGTTCCTTGTATTCCAGGTCGGCCGGATCGATCTCCCCGTATACGTCAGCCAGGAATCGCAGCTGGCGACTCCCGTCCATCGTAAAATAGTAATCTCCGCGTTTATTTATGGCTATGCCGAAATCGCTGATACACTCATCACCGTTCGCCTCTATGATATCTATAAGCTGGGCTATCGTTGCATTGAGCTTCTCGTTCTTGGAAGCCCCGGATTCATATACATCTTCGATGGTTACCGAATACGCAAGCTCATTATATGCCAGCAGTTCTCCGTTCCTGTCATATATATTACCGCGGGCAGGACGTATGCTCCTGTTTTTCTCTATGGTCATCTGGAAGTCCTGAAGATAGGATTCACCATTTACTATCTGCAGATCAAACACACGATGAATGAGCACCCCGCCAAAGACCACGATCAGTATAAAAAGGATCAGCAGCCGTGACTTCAGTATTCCAATCAAACTGTTTCTGATATCGTCGTACATACCTACTGTTGCCTGTTGATCACATACACTTTGTTATGAATTAAGAGGATCACCGGATACATGATGAGAGTCATGATCATGGTCATGATCACTTCGGGAACTATGACATGTCCGAAATAAAAGCCCATATTGAATCTGCCTCTTAAGAGAAACAGAAAAACATAGCAGGATAAACCGTAAAGCAGATCCGTGGTAATTATCAGAGCCAGCGGAAGCTTAACATCTTCAGGATAAAAAATATTACAGAACTTACCGTTCATATATCCAAGATACATATAGATAAGCGCATAGAAACCGTTAAACGAACCGAAGAAAACATCCGTGAGCATGCCACAACCGAAACCGACAAGCAATCCTGCCAGCTCTCCTTCCATGAAGCCGAAGCAAGCCGTGAGTATGACCATCAGATTCGGCACGATACCGCCTATATTAATCCTTGAAAAAACACTGCTTTGAAGCAGAAATGTGATCCATACCATCAGGATCGCCATAACAACTCTTTTCATCAATCATCAATACCCGGCTTAAGCTTCATAATAACCAGCACATCGGAAATATGTTCAAAATCAACTGCGGGAGTGATCGTACCCGACTTGGTAATGTTGTTGGTGTCGGGATTAACGGAATCAATGTATCCGATCAGTATCCCGGGGAGGTATTTATCGGAGATATTGCTTGTAACCACCTTATCTCCTATATGAACCTCATCATCGGAATCAACCAGCTGGGAAAAAGGGATGACCCCGTCCGAATACATCTCAAGACTTCCCGATACTATCAGCGTATCGGAATTGGAAAGAATCTCCGCAGATACATTGGAATCATCTTCGATAACACTCTTGACTCTGGCCCAATGAGCGCCTGTGGCCGTCACACGGCCGACCAAACCTCCGCCGGCCATAACATTCATATCTATCTCTATTCCGTCAGACGCACCCTTATCGATGACAAATGTGGCATACCAGTTACCGGCATCCCGTGCTATGACGCGCGCTCCGGTCATCTCATAGGATGAATACTCATTATCCAGATTATAGAGTTCTCTCAGGGATATCAGCTCATATTTATCCTGTTGCAAAAGGGTATTCTCAGTGGTAAGAGCATCGACCTGAGCCTGGAGTTCCTCGTTCTTTGCGAGCAGATCGCGTATCGTGGCAATCTGTTCCGTCCTGTTGGCCAGATAGTATCCTGTCTCGGATATTCCTTTCTCAAAAGGCGTAATGATAAAGCCCACCGCGTAGTTTAAGGCAGAACCCATAAATGACGTGGTGTAGCACAGTATCATCAATACAGTACACAGAATTGTCAAAATAAAGAGGAGATATTTACTGGTAAAGGTAAATTTCTCCCCTTTTTGCTGTACAACAGGACTCATAATGTTTATCTGGGAGCGTAAGCTACCGTTCTGTAATGATCGTCTTCAATGATCTTCGCCAGTCCGTCTACCACACTGGTCAGAGGCGAATCCGACAGATTGACTTTCAATCCCGTACCTGCAGCCAGCTGTTCATACAGACCGGCTGTCTGAGAGGCTCCTCCTGTCAGATACAGTCCATGCTTATATATATCGGCTGCCAGTTCGGGAGGGGTTCGTTCCAGGATAACCCTTACATTATCTATGATCGTGGCGAAATTCTCTTTCAGACAACTGTCTATCAGATCTGTGGGTATCGACCTCTCCACGGGAAGACCGGTCACTATGTCTCTGCCGTAAACTATCGCCGGTTCTCTGTTCTCCTCGAGCTCGCGAAGGTTATTCTTGACATATGCTCCGGTCTTGCCACCGATGATCAGACTGTATTCTGTACGGATGGCGGTTCGAATCGAATCATCAAACTTGAGTCCGCCTACCTTGATCAGTCTTGAAAGTACTATACCCCCAAGTGAAAGTATCGATATCTCAGTAGTGTCGAAACCGACGTTGACCACCAGAACACCCTGAGCATTCAGTACATCGATATTCATGCCTATACCGTCAGCCACAGCTTTCTCAACTATCATGACCTTCTTGGCTTTGACATTGGCATCCTTCACCAGATCATAAAATGCTCTCTTCTCAACCTCCGTAACATCCCAGGGAATGGCTATATAATAGTCAGCAGGGTGGCAATTGCCCTTCATCAGATTGGTAAGAAAACTGCGGACCAGTATCTGCTCATATTTGAGCTCGGCTATAACACCATTACACAGAGGATAAGACAGATGAATATTCGCCGGGGCTTTCTCATACATCTCAAAAGCCGAATCGCCGTAAGCAAAGAGTTCATCCTGATCATTAACGGCTATCATGTTTTTCTCTATAAGAATGTGGCCGTCGTTATCATCATATATCTTTATGTTACTTGTACCCAAGTCTATTCCGAAGGAATTCATATGTTCTCCTTAAGCATGATTCAATAAACTGCGAAGATTTATTTTATCATAATATCCGGTCATCTACAAGCAATGTAACAGGCGTGTTTCACACTTTCAAAAGTTCCTGACAAGCCCGCAATATTCCGAATTTGCCATGAGGCCAGGTGATACCTCCCTGGAAATATACGGAATACGGGTCGCGTAACGGTCCGTCCGCCGACAGTTCTATGCTCGATCCCGATACAAATGCGCCGGCAGCCATAATGACCTGATCGTCATATCCCGGCATATCCCAGGGTTCGGGTGTCACATAGCTGTCCACAGGCGCAGCGGCCTGTATACCTTTGCAGAAAGCTATAAGTTTGGCAGGATCGCGCATAATCGCTTCCTGAATGATATCGTATCTGGTCTCGGAAGCGGCGGGTGAAACCTCCACCCCCAGACTTTCCAGCATATACGATGCGAATATCGCTGTCTTCAAAGCAGATGCCGTAACCGTAGGTGCAAGAAACAGGCCCTGATACATATTCGGAAGGACATGGAGAGAAGCCCCCACTTCCTTGCCCAGCCCCGGTGATGTCAGGCGATACGAGGCATTCTCGATACATTTCCGGGTTCCGACGATATACCCTCCTATCGGGGATAATCCTCCGCCCGGATTCTTGATCAGACTGCCGACGGTCATATCTGCCCCCACATCAGAGGGTTCAACAGTCTGCACAAACTCACCGTAACAGTTATCCACCATGCAGATAATGTCACTGCGTATACCTTTGATAAAAGATATCAGTTCTCCTATACGCTCTACGGAAAGCGTAGGCCTCGTAGCATAGCCTCTCGATCTCTGGATCTCGACCATTTTCGTCCGTTCATTGATCGCAGAACTGATGCCCTCAAGATCAAAACTCCCGTCAGGCTTCAGATCCACCTGCCTGTACGTGATCCCATACTCGGCCAGAGAGCCTGCGGACGGCCTTATGCCTATCACTTCGTCCAGCGTATCATAGGGCTTACCTGCCGGACATAAAAGCTCATCTCCGGGGCGCAGGTTACTCATAAGTGCCAGTGCAAGCGCATGTGTACCGCAGGTTATCTGCGGTCTCACCAGAGCATCTTCCGTATGGAACACACCTGCATAAACTTCCTCGAGCGTATCGCGTCCCGCGTCGTTATATCCGTATCCCGTGGTTCCGTGCAGACAGCCTTCGGATACTCTGGCTTCCTGCATCGCTTTCAGGACCTTCAGCTGATTATATTCAGCGGTCTCATCTATAACCGCAAATCTGTCTTTCAAAGCATCAAGCACTTCATCCGCCCTGTCGGCCAGCGTGCGGCTTATTCCCATTTCATCGTATATTTTAAATAAGCTTTCTTTCATGTCTGTTTTCCGTTTTGATCCATAGCTGAATAATCATACGTCAATCGATCCGCTATATCCGCACTGCTTCTGCCCTCCCGGTCGATCCACACTGTATCCCGTTCCCGTTTAAACCAGGTCAGCTGTCGCTTGGCGAAGTGTCTGGAATCCCGCTTGATCAGATCAATGGCTTCATCCCTGCCAGTCTCTCCGTTGATATACATCAGCATCTGTTTGTAACCTATGCCCTGCATCGAAGTCATATCGGAGGTGCATCCCATATCTGCCAGAGATCTGACCTCATCCTCCAGTCCCTCATCGATCATCCTGTCGACACGGGAATCTATGCGTCCGTATACGGTCTGTCTGTCATCGTTTAAAACATAATATCTGAAATCGTACGGACTTGCATGTGCTCTTTGTTCAGCATTATGATCATATATAGTTCCGCCGTTTTGCCTCGCATACTCTATGGCACGGATAACCCGCTTCACATTGTTGGGATGCAGATTCTTTGCCGTGTCGGGATCCAGTTTCTTCAGGATATCATGTAACGCTTCGGGACCGTCATTATCGGCTATCGCTTTGAGCTCAGCCCGCAGCTCATCATCCTGCCCCTGATCCGAAAACTCTATATCATACAGCAGAGCCTGTATATAGAAACCGGTCCCGCCAACCACTATAGGTATATGACCGCCTGCATATATCTCTTCACATGCTTTCTTGGCCCGAAGCTGGAAATCATACACATGATACGGCTCAACAGGTTCTATGATATCGATCATGTGATGCTTCACGCCGCGCATCTCTTCAGGGCTTATTTTGGCGGTACCGATATCCATATGACGATAGACCTGCATGGAATCCGCAGATACGACTTCACCGCCTATCCTGAGTGCCAGCTCAACTCCCAGCTCGGATTTGCCCACAGCCGTCGGTCCCGCTATAATCACCATTTTCCGAGAACTATTCTTTTGTGTTTTCATGCTTTGCGCCCTGCAGACAGGAGTTATACAGTTCTGTCGGATCCTCGTCCGTACGTGTCAAAACGATGAATTCCTCATACCCCGTATCGTTCTCGATATAGTGATAATACATGGTATCGCCATCCAGATAATACGACACATCATCTATATGTTCTTTGGTATCCTTATCATATGTGTAATCGGTAATGAGCGTATCGCTGATCTGTTCAGCTTCTCTCGGAAAATACGGTTCATCGTCATCGGCATCTTCGGGTATCTCCACCATGCAGAAAGGCTTGATTATATCATCCTCTACCCAGATCGCATAATTCTTGTTTATCGCATACGGAACATTCTCTGCTACGACTATGGTATAGAACTCGGATCGGAACACACCCGTAAAACCCTTGGAGCCGTCACGTTCTTCGGGTATTTCATCGACGGAATCAATACTTTGCTGTTTGGTCAGATATTTTACACGGTCCTCAATCATGGTATCGTCATCACCGGAGTCTTCGGCTATCTCAAACCAGCGCTCGATTTCAGGTACTTCTCCCGTGTACTTTCCGGACTGGCCTTCACCTATAAACTCTGAATCCGGAGAATCGTTTTCAACGGTACTCACCTCAACCATACCGGATTCAACGCTCAGTTCGGTTATAAAACCGTCACCGGACGGATCAACGGACACGGAAAAAGCCGTACCGCGGACCGAAAACATTGCGTTCGGAGTAACCACATTGAAGGATTCTTTTGAACCCAGTGTTTTATCGATGCTTATGTACGCGGTTCCCTCACCTAACACGATAGTTGTTGCCGTCGTCCCCTTTTTACCTGATGCTTCCAAAGAAAACTGTGTGTCTTCACCGGCAGTCAGATGCTTATCCCTGTCGATCAGCAAAGTCAGATTACTGGCCGTATAAACATTCACACTGTCACCGGACACGAGCTTTTTACCTTTACTCAGGTCGGTAACGCTGGTATCGACGGATGTAACGGTCGCTGTACCGTTCAGCTCATCTACGGATATGGATCTGTCCCCTCCCGAACTCAGGGGCAGGCTGCATGCGCTTAAGCAGATACCGCATGCCACGGTTAATATTATCATTGGGATCACTTTATTGATACGCATCATTTCCTCCGAAATACATTGATCAGAATGCCGTCGTACGTCCGACATACCCGGTATCGCTCAGACGCTGTCTGGAAACAAGCTCTGCGAAGAAACCATTCCGGGCTATAAGCTCATCATAGCTCCCGTCTTCTACTATATGGCCACCCTCCAGAACTATGATCCTGTCACACTGCCTGATCGTAGAGAGACGGTGAGCAATGACTATACGCGTGCATTTCATCTTATCCAAAGCTTCACTGACCTGCTTCTGGGTCAGATTGTCCAGCGCGGATGTGGCTTCATCAAACATCAGTATCCTGGGTTTGGGCGCTACGGCTCTGGCTATCAGCATCCTCTGACGCTGACCTCCCGATATGCCGCCCTGGCCTTCGGATATGATGGTATGCATACCCATAGGCATTTTACGTATATCGTCGGCCAGTCCGGATATCTCCGCCGCTTCCCATGCTTCATCCGGACCGAGCCAGGGAGCACAGACGGTAATATTGGAATATATATCTCCCATAAAGAGCTTTCCGTCCTGAAGCACCGTACCTATCCGGCGCCGTAAGGATTTGAGATCAAGCTTCTTCAGATCTTTTCCGTCATAATAGATCGCGCCTTTCTGCGGTGTTTCCAGTCCTAACAGCAGGCGGAGCAGAGTCGATTTACCACAGCCTGTTTTTCCGACGATCGCCACATACTGGCCCGATGTTATCTTCAGACTCAGGTTATCCAGTACCGGAGGCATGTCTTCCCTGTACCGGAACGTTACATTATTGACCTCAACAGTTCCGGAAAGCCTTGTGACCATGGATTTCTCTACGGATATCTCGGGTTCGGCCTCCATAATGGGCCTGACCATATCCAGTATCGGACGTATCTCAGCTATGGACAGAGCTATACCGGACAAAGCCAGAAATGCTCCGCTGACATAACCATACGCAGTATTAAAGGCGTAGTATTCGGATATCGAGACTCCGGTTCTGATGGCCGCATGGTATATCCATATGATACCCAGCATGGAAACTGCAGTCTGGATCACGCTGTTCACCTTAATAAACATCGGCGGATTATATGTCAGCCTTGCGGATTCGGCATATGCCTTTCCCCATTTGGCAAAAGCCCTTTTCTCCGAACCGGATAATCTGATCTTCTGTATACCCGAGATCATCGAGTAGCTTATACCGCTCTCCTTACTGCCCAGAAGCATCACTTTACGGGATATGCGCATCTGCACCAGCGTTGTCACAACCGTTAAGCCCAAAGTGATCAAAGTGATGATGACCGAAGGAACGACAAGGCCGGGGGCATACTTAACTATCTGAGACAGATATGCCAGTGAGAATACGCTTGTCAGACCCGTGGTCAACAGCACATCGAAAAGACCGGATGCCAGCGTACTGATATAGCCTATACGATTCGAGAGTTCACCGGAACTGTAATTCTTGAAAAATGAGGCAGGCAGTGAAAGCACCCTCATCATGGAAGCTGCCTGAATATTCAGATCAAGCCTGGTGTAAATACGACCGCTGATCATGGTCCTGACCGCGTCGAACAGCAATGCCGATACGGAAGCACAGGCCATAAAAACAGCCATGCCGATCAGGAGCCGGACATTATGCGACTCTATCACATCCGAAAAAAGAATCTGATTCAATCTCGGCCCGAGCAAACCGACAAGAGTGGCGGCGGCCATGGAAAGAATAAGTAAAACAATATCCGAAGCACTGATCTGTTCGCAGATATAAAGCATAAGACCGGCTATGCCAAGCTTTTTCATAGGAAATGGCTTATAAAAAGCAAACGCTTCCTCGTCAAACATATCTTCGTTGCGTGAATCGACGCGTATATGCTTATCCAGACCGGCATCATAATAAGTATAGCCGTTAAGTCCGTGCGGTATCAGCGCAACGATCGCACCGTCACTTTTGCGTCTGCCCAGCATGGCACCTATGGCATCACGATACCAATGCTTATCCAGGCGCACCGTTCTGCTCATGATACCGTGCGGACGCAAAAGATATTCAAGGATCTCGTTCATATCCCTGATCGTATCCGGAACCTCCTGAGGCTTCACATGATAGTATCTCAATAATTCGCCTATGGCATCAGTCGTCTTCTGCCTGTCATCATTGAGGGCCTGTGTCATCCTTCTGCCCATCACCGCACCGGCAACGACGGTCAGATAATCCTCCAGGGCTTCCTGATCAGCCTGTTTTCTTGTACTGATCTGTTCTTCAAACCAACTCATTATATACCTTGATAATATATCTATTCATTGGAAACCAGTTTTTTATACACTCCGTCAAGCGCCATCAGCTGCTCATGATTTCCGCGTTCTGCAATTTCTCCCCGGTCCATGACCAATATCTCGTCACAGTCCCTGATCGTGGATAATCTGTGAGCGATCACTATGCATGTGATCCCGCGATCTTTGATGGAATTGACTACATCATTTTCGGTCTTTGCATCCAAAGCGCTCGTGGCCTCATCCAATATGATCACGGTGGGATCCTGTGCCAGAACGCGGGCGATCTCCAGACGCTGTCTCTGCCCGCCCGATAAATCTTTACCGCCTTCGGTGAGCCTGTACTGATAGCCTCCGTCACGCTGCATGATATCTTCATGGATCTGCGCATCCCTGGCAGCCATGATCATCTCGAAATCTTCTATGGAGTTATCCCACATCTTGATATTATTGGCAATGGTATCTTCGAAAAGAATGATATCCTGATCGACAACGGCTACGGAGCCTGTCATAATACTCCTGTCTATCTCGGATATATGCTTTCCGTCAAAAAGTATTTCTCCCGACCACGGCTGATATAAGCCTGCGATCAGTTTTGCCAGAGTGCTTTTGCCGCATCCTGACATACCTACAAAAGCAATGCTCTGTCCTGGTTTAATCTCCAGACTGAAATCACGGATCAAAGGTTCTGCCAGATCACAATATCCGAAGGATATATTCCGAATGCTGATATTGCCCGAAAGCTTGGCATAGCTGTCCGCTTCCGGGATGTCACTGAACACGGGATCATCATGATATTCCATAACATCCTGGATACGCTCCATGCCCGTACGCATCTCCTGGATCTCCTGCCCCACGGCGATCACGGAATTGGCCGGACCAAGGAACGAAACCATAAATCCCTGGAAAGCCATTATCATACCCACGGTAAACTCGCCCTTCATGGTCATCCATACACCGATTATCAGGATAAGCGTGTTCAGCAGACTGCTGACTACAGTCGGTATAAGTCCGAGATAATTGTTGAGTTTCTCGAATTTAATATTCTGAGTGTTAACCGAAGCCTGATACCCGGCCCATCTCTCAAAGTATCCGTTCTCCGCTCCGCTGGCTTTGATCGTTTCGATCATATCCACGGCGCTTACCGTGGCACCGGCCAGTTTTCCGGCATCGCGCATGATCACTCTGGTTATATTGACTCTTTTATTGCTGATGTACCTTGAAAGTCCGGCATTTATCAGAACCGAAAGCAGACCGATGAGAGTCAGCAGCCATGAATATCTGATCATGACGACCAGATAAAAGATCATCATAAAGGTATTAATGATCAACGGGGCAACGGTATTGACGACCTGACCGGCAATCGAAGCATTTGAAGCCTGTCTGGACAATAAATCTCCTGCCATACGCTGACTGAAGAATTCCATGGGCAATCTGAATACTTTCCACATATAGGAACTGTTGCCGACAACGGCCATCTTGCCGTTCAGGCGTAATGAATAGACCGCCTGTATCCATGAAGCGACAAGATTGACAAACGTTATCAGGCCGAGTCCCCAGAAGAACGGTCTGATCCATGCCGGATTATTACCCGGTAACAGATAATCCAGAAAAGCACGCCCAAATCCCGCGCTGACGATCCCGGTCAAAGATGTGATAACCGTGGTCAGAAATACGAAAGCCACAGCGCTCTGTGTACCTTCAAGACGGTTCATGGCAAAGCGGACTACCGATTTGGGCTTTCCGGACGGTTCAAAATCCTTACCCGGTGTGATAATAAGCGCCACACCTGTAAAAGATTCATCAAACCGTTCCATCGAAACGGAATAATTTCCCTTCGCCGGATCGTTTATATATGCTTTATTTCCCTTAAAGCCGTCAAGGACCACAAAATGATTAAATTCCCAATGTATGATACACGGGAATACAGCATTCTCTTTAAGATCTTCAGGTTCAAATCGGTAACCCGCAGCCTCCATGCCATAGTTTCTGGCCGCCTTTACAATATTGCTTGCCTTACTGCCGTCACGGCTTACACCGCAATCCGTCCGAACCTGCTCAAGGGGTATCCACTTGTTATAATATGCCAGCACCATACACAGAGAAGCCGCCCCGCATTCCAGAGCTTCCATCTGCATCACAACAGGTACTTTGGCAACTCCCTTACTTACCGGAGTTTTTATGTTCTTCTGCGCCATGCGCTGTTCTCCACAGTACTTCAGTTTGTTATCAGAGTTATCGGATTGATCTGACTGACGTTGCCATCGGCATCCGTCACTTCAACAGTACCAAGGATACTCCAGCACAGCATTCCGATAAGCAGAATGATCAAAGCGGCCAATACCAGCCAGACGCTCGGGGTAGTCACACGTATATAGTCATTCAGCTGATCCGGGGCAGACATTTTGTCCAGGTTCTTTTGTCTGAATATATTCATCTCAACCTCTAATCAAAATAAAAAACTGCCGAACAAAGGACATATCACCCCTATCCGGCAGTTTGATCATTTCAGCCAGCTATATCGATGTTATCTCCGACAAGGCCAACATAAGCACCGTCTGCTGCTTCCGAAGCATCCTTATGCGCGATCAGCCATTTATTCCTTGCCCAGAGAAGCTTATCTTCGTCATTGACGGGATCAGCGATACGATAATCGGTATTGGTTCCGAGAGGAAGACCAACAGCTACTCTGAAGCCCTTATCCGCATCTGTATGGCAGGGTGCATAATGAAGCGCCGTAGCATATACTTCAACCACCGTGCCGGCAGGTACTTTAAAAGCTTTAACAAGTGATGTGTCAAGCTTACCGTCTTTGATCTCTTCTCTCTTGGCCAGGAGAAGAACAAAGTCTTCCGTGCCGATATTGATCTCCGAATCGCGATGATACTCAAGGCAGTTAAGCTTCGTGTTGTGTCCCCAGCACATCCCCAGCTCCAAAGGCATGCCGCCATATGCCTTGTCCTTAAGCTCGTTGTAGATAGGCTCTTTCTCAAGTTCAGGGATGGCAGGCTTGTACTCAACGCCCTCCGCAGGGAGCGGAATCGTGTTCATAGCCGCGATCAGGCCCTTGGTGTCGTACCCTTCGAGAACCTGTCCGTAATTTGAGAACTCCGCATCAGTAACCGAATAGATCTTCATTTTGTAGTCCTCCTTAAATACTTAAAACACTTTATCTATAATACCATAAATGGACTCATATGTTTACATCACACTATCCTGTGAAAGCGCTTATCAAGCTCGGTTTTGGACATCGTGATAAGTGTGGGGCGGCCGTGAGGGCAGTTATATGGATTATTGAGCGTAAGCATCTCGTCGAGCAGCTTTTCGACTTCTTCTACGCTCATTGTGTTATTGCCCTTTACGGATGCCTTGCAGGCCATTGTCGCTATGCGCGTCCGGATCGAATCGGGAGTCTCGCTTTTCTTCATATCCATCAGATCGGAGATGATCTCACTTACCAGTTCGGCCGGTTTATTATCAAACAGATCCATGGGCACGGCCCGGATAGCTATCTCATGATCACCAAACACATCCACTGTGAACCCCATCTCATTGATATGATCCATATTCTCTGTCAGTGTATTCATTTCTGAATTATTCAGAGACATTATGACCGGTGGTGCTATCATCTGTGAGGGAATCTCTTTTTTACAGGCCATACGCGCCATGAATCTTTCGAAATTCACTTTTTCATGAGCTGCATGCTGATCCATCAGCATCAGGTTATCTTCATATTCGATCAGCCAATATGTCTTAAATACCTGCCCGATGATGCGAAACTTACGTCTGGTATCCGCTGAAAGGATACGCTCATCATCTGCAAATGACTGCTGCTCATAGCCGCGTACGATATCCTCGAATTCCTGTGCCTGCTCTTCCGCCTTCGGGGATGCGGCATCGGGACTTATCATGGCAACCGGATGCGCAACGGATATTTGATCCGTCAAAGCCCTGTCATCTTTTTCGGTCACGGCATCTTCACTGTCTGAATCGAAATCCACGGTAAAAGATATTTCCCGATCTGCCGGTTCGGTTGTATCGGTTCCGGTGATCCTGTTTTGCTCAAAAATCTCCGGAAGTTTATATTTAACCGTTGCATCAGCAGCATCAGCCTTCAATGTATGTGTCACATCATCGATCATCTCACGGCTTGCCAGACATTCGGCAACTGCTTTTACTATCCTGTCGGATACAGCTTTTTCGTTACTTATACGTACTTCCTGCTTAGTCGGATGAACATTGACATCCACGACCTCGGGATCAAATTCCAGATTCAATATGCAGAAAGGAAACTTATGCTGCATCAGATACTCGACGTATCCTTCCTCAACAGCATGTGAGATAAGCGGACTCCTGACGAAACGATGATTTATGAAGAATACCTCCGAAGCCCGATTGGCACGGTTGAGAACAGGCAACCCCAGATATCCGTGAAGTCTCATTGACAGTTCATCATCTATCACGTCGATCGCACGCAGATTAGAAGCCGTCTCTTTACCGTAGATCCGGTATATGACCTCCTTCAGATCATCATGACCCGAAGTGGAGAATCTGGTCACCCCGTCACGAATAAACTGAAACGAGATATGCGGCATGGACAAAGCAATATGCTCGCACATATCTGCGATCAGGTTGCCTTCAGTGGATGCGGATTTGAGAAACTTGAGTCTGGGTAAGGTGTTATAGAAAATATCTCTGACTATAAAGGTGGTCCCGGCGGGAGCACCGACACTCTCACAGGTCTCTTCCTTTCCTCCCTCAATAACGTAATGAACGCCCTCGAGATCAGTCTCGGTACGTGTCGTAACCTCCACGCGGCTGACAGCGGCTATGCTTGATAACGCTTCACCTCTGAACCCCAGAGTACTGAGTCTGTTCAGATCACCGGCATCATGTATCTTGCTGGTGGCATGGGATAAAAAGGCATTTCTGACCTGATATCTGTCTATACCCGATCCGTTATCGGTGACTCTGATCATTTTAATGCCGCCATCCTTTATCTCTACGGTAATGATGGTCGATCCGGCATCAATGGAATTCTCCACGAGTTCCTTAACGATGCTTACGGGCCTTTCAACCACTTCACCTGCGGCTATCTTATCTATGGTGCTGTTATCAAGTACACGAATCTCATTCATTTTGATCTATTTTGAACTGTTTTGAACTGTTTTGAACTATTTCGAACCGTTCCAACGGTTTTTGAGCATATTCTGAAGCCTGTACAGCTCATTTAACGCATCAACGGGAGTAAGCGTTGTTATGTCAACCTCTTCCAGCTCTTTCAGTACGGTATCATCATCTGTGGTAGCAAACAGAGACATCTGTCCCAGATCCACCTCATCATAGTGATGAGACATTTTACCGCCGGAACGTCCACCCGATCCCTGTGATGTACCCGAAGTGACTCCGGAGCTTTCTCCGTATGCTGCACCAATATTCTCCAGTTTATCTGTCACATCGTTGTCGGACAGCTCCTGGGAAATCTCCTTGGCTCTGTCTATCACCATGTCGGGAATACCGGCAAGCTTGGCAACCTGTATTCCGTAGCTTCTGTCGGCACCGCCTTTTATGATACGTCTTAAGAAAACTATGGAATCGCCCTGTTCCTTCACGGCTATACAGTAATTATTTACATTATCTATGCGTCCTTCAAGCTCAGTCAGCTCATGATAATGAGTCGCAAAAAGGGTTCGCGCTCCGAGCAGACGTTTATTGCTTATATATTCGATAACCGCCCAGGCTATGCTCATGCCGTCATATGTTGACGTTCCGCGCCCTATCTCATCAAGTATAAGCAGAGAATCCGATGTTGCATTCCTGAGGATATTGGCAACCTCGTTCATTTCAACCATGAAAGTCGACTGTCCGCTCGACAGATCGTCCGAAGCTCCGACTCTGGTAAATATCCTGTCTGTCAGCCCTATATGAGCACTTGACGCCGGTACGAACGAGCCGATCTGGGCCATCAGTACGATCAGGGCACTCTGACGCATATAGGTTGATTTACCGGCCATATTAGGGCCGGTTATGATGGAGACTGACTTCTTTTTTTTGTCCAGATAAGTGTCGTTTGAGATAAAAGGTACGTCAGAGTGAAGCTTCTCGATCACGGGATGTCTGCCTTCTCTGATATCTATTATCCCGTCACCGGATATTTCGGGACGTACGTAATGGTTTCTCTCGCCCACCAGACTCAAGGAAGCATAAACATCGGTCTCGGCTATGGCTTTAGCCGTGGACTGTATACGTTCAACGTTGGCCGCTATGCGGTCGCGAAGCTCGACAAACATATCATACTCAAGGGTAAAAAGCTTATCCTCTGCATTAAGGATCATATCCTCGAGTTCCTTCAGGCGGTCGTTGGTATATCTCTCGGAACCGGTAAGCGTCTGTTTACGGATGTAATCCTCGGGGACTTTATCCGCATAGGAGTTGGTCACTTCGAAATAATACCCGAACACTTTATTGTATTTAACCCTAAGGTTTTTGATACCGGTGCGCTCTCGGTCCGCTTCTTCAAGCTCGGCCAGCCATTTATGTCCGTCGGTCTTGGCACTGCGCAGATGATCGATATCCTCACTGAATCCGGCCTTGAATATCCCTCCTTCATGAACCGTGATCGGAGGCTCGTCCACTATTGCGGTGTCAATGATATCATACAGATCCTGCAGATCGTCTATCGCATCAGACAGCTCCGACAGACGTTCAGCCTTAAAGTCACTCAGAACCTGCCTGATCGCAGGAAGATATCTCATGGAACTCTTAAACGCCAGCATATCTCTCGGATTCACGGTATTCAGGCTGATCTTAGCCATCAGACGTTCGAGGTCATATACGCTGTTTAGGTATTCGCGGATCTCATCCCGCTCCATGGAACGGTGTGAAAGCTCGTCTACGGCATCCAGGCGCAGGTTGATCGCATCTATATCGATAAGCGGCTGCTCTATGAATTGCCTGAGCATTCTGCCGCCCATAGCGGTCTTCGTAAGATCGAGAACCCCCAGCAGAGATCCGTGCTTTAGCTTGTCACGCATGGTCTCGGTAAGCTCCAGATTACGTCTGGTAGCCGAGTCGAGAAGCATATAACGGCTGGATACATAAGGATACAGATGCGTAAACTGCACAAGATCGTTCTTCTGTGTCTCATACAGGTATTCAAGCAACGCTCCCGCCGCACTTACTCCGGCAGGGAAATCCGATATCCCCATACCGATCAGACTGGCGGCATGGAAATGTCTGAGAATTACTTTTTTGGCATGATCTTCATCAAACACACGCTCGTCCAGCGTGGTGATGCTGATATTCATCTTGTCCCGCAGATCATCGATCCTGATCCCGCTCAGCAGGAATGCTTCGTTACAGACTATCTCCGAGGGCGAGTACTTCGCGATCTCATCGGATAATCTGGATAGGGAATCTATCTGAGTCAGATAATAATCGCCGGTAGTGACATCAGCCAGTGAAAAGCCGATGCATCCATCCATATAAAGAACAGATACGATATAGTTGTTCTTTTTACCGTCTAAGGATTCTACGATCGGATTGGTACCGGGGGTAACGACCCTGACCACCTCGCGTTTCACAAGGCCTTTGGCCAGCTTAGGGTCCTCCACCTGCTCACAGATGGCTACTTTATAGCCGTGATTCACAAGTTTACCGAGATAGCTCTCCACTGCATGGAAAGGAACTCCGCACATCGGGGCGCGTTCTTCAAGTCCGCAGTTCTTACCGGTAAGCGTGATCTCCAGAACACGGCTGGCTTCCAGCGCATCCTCAAAAAACATCTCATAGAAATCGCCGAGCCTGTAGAAAAGGATACAGTCTTTGTACTGCTGCTTGGTCTCTATATAGAGCTGCATCATGGGGCTGATGTTCTTTTTCTGATCTTCACTTATACTTTCTATCGTAGTGATATCTGACATATGTCTATATCTTACTCCCCAGAAAATAAAATCCCTTGCATACATCGAGTCTGACCGGCACTATGCTTCCTATCATGGATGCATCACCGGGCAGGTGGACCAGCAGATTATTGGACAGTCTACCGGTAACCAGTCCGTCATCATGATCTGATACAGTCTCAATCAACGCGTCGCACACTTCCCCGGTATGCTTCGCCGCCGACTGTCTTGCGGTTTCCTGTACGACTTTGAGGACCGCATCGAAGTGGGACTGCATTTCTTCGGGGCTGAGCTGTCCCTCCATAGATGCCGCCGGTGTACCTGTGCGCTTGGAATATTCAAAAGTATATGCATTATCAAATCCGACACGCCTGATCAGATCGATCGTATCATCCACGTCAGCGGATGTCTCACCGGGAAATCCCATGATCAGATCGGTCGTGATCGAAATGTCCGGAATAGCTGTCCTGATACGGTCTACCAACGCGAGATAATGATCCCTTGTATAGCTCCTGTTCATTGCCTTGAGCAGGCTGTCCGACCCGGTTTGAACAGGCAGATGTATATGCCTGCAGATCTTTTCGGAACGTGCACACACATCGATAAGCTCATCACTTAGATCCTTCGGATGTGAAGTCATGAATCTGATGCGCTTCAGACCGTCGATTTCTTCAACCTCACGCAGAAGCTGCGCAAAAGATATGGGATCATCCAGATTGGTTCCGTATGAATTGACATTCTGTCCAAGCAGCATGACCTCGATCACGCCGTCATTCACCAGCTGGCGGATCTCACACAGTATCTCCTCGGGAGCCCGGCTTCTCTCGCGTCCACGCACATATGGAACTATGCAATAAGTACAGAAATTGTTACATCCGAACATAATATTCACGCCGGATTTGTAAGCATATTTACGCTTGACGGGGAGTTCCTCGACTATTTTGTCTGTCTCATCCCATACCTGAGTGATCATATGTCCCGAAGCATCAAACGTATCACACATCAGCTCGGCAAACTTGAATATATTGTGAGTTCCGAAGATCAGATCCACAAAGGAATAGCTTGTACGGATCTTATTTACGCAGGTTTCCTCCTGCATCATACATCCGCACAGAACAACTTTAAGCCAGGGTTTGGACTTCTTATACCCTTTGAGAACGCCGAGGCGTCCGTATACACGTTGATTTGCGTTATCACGGACCGAGCAGGTATTATATAGGATCAGATCGGCATCCGCTTCATCCTCAGTCTCCTCATAACCGGCAGTTAGCAGGATGCCCAGCAGTTTCTCGGAGTCCCTTGCATTCATCTGACAGCCGAAAGTGACCACGCAGGCCTTCGGAGCCCGACCCAGTCCGTCTTTCAGATCCGTAACACATTCGGTCAGCCGGTCTATATACGCAAGTTGACGGCGGGTTTCCTCGCCGTCATTGTGTGATTGGTAATCTTTGGGATTCATAATTCATTATCGTTATACTATCAAAGCCTGATCTTTTTGCTGCAAGCCACTGCAAGAGCGCCCGGGCCTATATGTGTCGATACGGACAGACTCAGGGGATCCACTTTAATATCCGTAAACCCGGGAAATGCAGCTTTCACCTGCTCCTTAAATTCCTCTGCCACCTGATCGTTATAAGTATATGCTATATCCAGAGAAATGTTATCGGGTGATGCTCCTCCGAAACGGGTTTCCATATCCTTGCGTATGGCATCTATCATTTTGGTCCTGGCCATACCCACAGTACGCGCAACGGTAAATGCATCAAGTTTCTCACCCTGGATCTGAAGGACGGGCTTTATCTTAAGCGCCGTACCGATAGCTGCAGCCGCGGGCGTGACCCGGCCGCCACGCTTCAGATAGTACAGTGTATCAACCATGATATAAATACTGGATTCAAACTTAACCTTCTCCAGATAATCACCTATCTCTACGGCACTCATCCCGGCATCACGCAGCTGCATGGCATCATAAACCGATCTCTTCTGAGTAACGGAAATACGCTGGTTATTGACAACACGTACTCTCCCGTCATAGTCACCGGCCAGCATGGCTGCAGATTCACAGGCACCGGAAAGCCCGCTGCTCATAGGTATATGTACTATCTCATCGTAATCTTCCAGCAGTTTATCCCATAAGTCGGAAACGTCAGCAAGCGATGGTTGGGATGTCTTGAGATCCGTACGAGTCGAAAGTACTTCATAGAATCTCTGCTGCGTGATATCTATGCCTTCATAATATGTATCTTCACCTATGATGACCGGCATAGGGATCACAAAAACGCCTTCATATGTCTCTGCCTCCGACGGCAATACACCGCTGTTGGAATCAGTGACGATCGCGATCCTACTCATATATATCCTCATTAAGTAACGAATAAAGTATCTAAATCATTGTATATGAAATGCGGGGCTAAATCAATCAAATCTTACGAGACATATCAAATCCGGATATCGGCAAATAATCCCACATCTTCCTTTGCCCACATGATCAGTTCACTGTCCTGATATATATCGCCTATATTGAAGATCACATCTCCGCTCTGCCTGATCCCGAATATGTCCCCGGGACCGCGCAGGCGCATATCCTCAGCGGCGATCTCGAACCCGTCATTTGAATTGACCAGTATATCCAGACGTTCTTTGGCTCTGTCCGATGAATTGTTCATCATAAATATGCAATAGCTCTGAACATCGGACCTGCCGACACGGCCACGAAGCTGATGAAGCTGTGCAAGACCGAATCTCTCGGCATTTTCGACATACATCACGGTTGCATTCGGTACATTCACTCCCACTTCCACAACCGTAGTGGATACCAGAACATCTATATTACCTGCGGCAAACTCATTCATGACCTTATCTTTCATGGTCGCAGACATCTGACCGTGCAATACACCGATGCGTATTTCTTCCGGCAGAGCCGCTTCCAGCTCTTTGCTGTAATCAGTGACATTTTCTACACCTATCAGCTCTCCGGAATCGATCTGCGGGCAGATTATGTAAACCTGATATCCTGCTTTTACCTGTTCGGTGATAAACTTATATGCCGTAGGCCTGTACGAGGTATCAACCACGCAGTTTCGTATCGGCAGTCTGCCGACGGGCATGGTATGTATGGTGCTGACTTCGAGGTCTCCGTACAGGATCATGGCGAGGGTTCTGGGGATCGGAGTCGCTGACATGATCAGCACAGCAGGTTCTCCGCCTTTACCGGCCAGAGCTTCTCTCTGAAGTACACCGAATCTGTGCTGCTCATCCGTGACAACCAGCGCCAGTTTGGCGTATTCGACCTTTTCCTGGAAAAGAGCATGTGTACCTATGATCAGATTAGCTTCACCTTCGCATATATCATCAAGTATCCGAGTCCTGGCCTTGCCTTTGACCTGTCCTGTCAGAAGCACCGGCTTGAATGGCAGTCCGTATTCATCGCTCAGCTTGCATATAGTGTCAAAATGCTGTGATGCCAGCACCTCGGTAGGTGCCATGAATGCACCCTGGTAACCGTTGCATACACACATCAGCAGACTCAATACAGCCACGATCGTCTTTCCGGAGCCCACATCACCCTGCAGCAGCCGGACCATCCTTTTTTCAGACATCAGATCATCACGTATGCTCTCCCATACATGCAGCTGATCGGGAGTCAGAATATAGGGCAAAGAATCCTTGAGGCGCCCCGTTTCGGCTACTTCTATCATGGGATATGAATTCGGCCGGCTGTAGGTCCCAAGACGTGCCATGCGGAGAATATATTCATAAAACTCCTGATAAGCAAGCCTTTCTCTGGCTTTGATCAGATGCTCATCATCCACCGGCATGTGAATATTTGATATGGCTTCGAAATACGGCATCAGTCCGCGCTTATCTATGATCTCCCGGGGCAGAGTATCGTACAGGGGCGATCCCGGTGTTTTAACGCCTATCGCGAGTTCGGATTCATAGGCACGTCTGACAGCCTTCTGTATTGCCGATGAACTGAGACCTTTGGTCGTATGGTATATGGGCTGCTTGGTTCCCGACATTTTCTCATATTCATCGATCTTGTATTTGCGGGGATTATTAAAGGAAACTCTGTTGCCGCGCATCATGACGCGGCCGCGAAACACACACTCTTCTCCCTTTTTTATGGAATTGCGCAGATAAGGGGCATTGAAATAAACGATATTCATCTCTCCATGCCCGTCGCTGACATTAAACGACAGTATGGAGAGACTGCGGACCCGCCTGATAACGGGCGTACTGATCACATAGACTCTGATAGCGGCAAGATCACCGCTCTTCAGAGTATCTATCGTGGATACCGGTTCAAACAGATCGTATTCCATAGGGAAAAACTTCAGCAGATCCCCGGTATCATATATGTCCAGTTTTTCAAAAAGGGCAGCAGTTTTATCACCGATGCCCTTAATTGACGTAATATTCATATTCGGGATCTCAGATCATTCAACCGAGATGATGTAGGAATATACCGGCTGTCCGCCGAACTGAAGCTCAACATCCTGTCCGCCGAATCTGGATGTCAGCTCTTCGGCGAGCTTATTGGCGGTATCCTCGTCGACATCCTCACCATAGTATACGCTGATGAGCTCCGATGTATCGTCGATCATGGCTTCAACCATATCGATCGTAACCTTCGTCTTATCCGTACCCACAGCCAAAATGCCTGCATCGCCGATACCCATAAAGTCATTCTCTTTGATCTCTTTATCATCGATCACAGTATCGCGTACGGCATAAGTCACCTGACCGGTCTTAACAGCTTCCATCTGGTCGGTCATGATCTTTGCATTCTCCTCAGCTGAAGTATCGGGCATAAATGATACCATGGCGGCGATCCCCTGAGGTACAGACTTTGTAGGGATCACTATGATATCCTTATCTTCCGTCATATGAGCGGCCTGCTGTGCTGCCAGCACGATATTCTTGTTATTGGGGAGTATAAAGATATGATCGGCGTTGATCTTATCAATGGCATTGAGCATATCCTCTGTGGAAGGATTCATGGTCTGCCCTCCGGCAATGATCATATCCACACCGAGGCTCGAGAAGATCTCATTGATACCTTCACCGACGGATACAGCTATAAATCCTATATCCTTACGGGGTTCGGGTTCTGCTAGAGGAGCCTGACCGGATGCGGATGTTCCGTGCTCATCCGCAAGCTGCTGAGCCATTTCCTCTTCGATATGGGCATGAGCCCTGGCTATCTTCGCGTCCTCTTCGAGAAGTAAGTTCTCAATCTTGACCTTATCCAGCTGGCCGTACTTCAGAGCTCTCTGCAGAGCCATACCGGGATCATTGGTATGAACATGAACCTTCACGAGATCATCATCGGTCACAACAACTATCGAATCACCTATCGATTCAAGATAAGTCTTATAATCCAGCTCAAGCTTCACATTAAATACAAAGTCTTTCTTGAGACGGATGATATATTCCGTACAATACAGATATTTAAGCTTGGGGGCTTCTTTACGAGCAGGCTCACCATCGGTTTTCTGCTTCGGAGAAGATGATGCTATCGGACTGAAGTCCACTTCCTTACCGCAATATGCATCATAGCCACCATGAAGTACTTCCATCAGCCCCTGTCCGCCCGAATCAACCACTCCGGCCTGCTTAAGCACAGGCAGCATCTCGGGAGTACGTTTCAGCATCTCATCTCCGGCTTCGATAGCCTTCTCGATGATGGTCTTCATATCGGTCTCACCCGAATCAACCAGATCGGAGACCTTATCCGATACCGCCTTTGAAACGGTAAGTATGGTACCTTCCTTAGGCTTCATGACAGCCTTATATGCAGTCTCCACAGCCTTATCACAGGCTTCCGCAAGTATCTGGGGATCTATTTCACCGTCAATCTTCTTTACAACCTTGGTGAACCCCCTGAAAAGCTGTGACAGGATAACACCGGAGTTTCCTCTCGCACCTCTGAGCGACCCGGAAGAAATCGCCTTACACAGTGACTCCATTGAAATATCATCTGTTGAATACAGACCGGAAACCTCATCGGCGGCAGACACTATGGTCAATGTCATATTCGTACCGGTATCCCCGTCAGGAACAGGGAACACGTTCAATTCATTGATTATCTCTTTCTGTGACTCCAGACGTCTGGCACCTGCCACAAACATAGCCGCAAGCTGCTTAGCGTCAAGCGTTGAAACACTCACGATTTATCCTCCTCAGTCGTCTATGACCTTAACGCCTTCAACGAACACGTTAACTCTTTCTACTTCGACACCTACAAACTCTTCTACTTTATATTTGACCTCATCAATCAGATTCTGAGATACGGCCATAATGCTTACACCGTATGCAACTATTATATGAAGATCCAATGTAAGCTTATTGTTCTCAAGCGTAACACCCACTCCACGGTTCAGGTTATCCATCTTGAGCATCTTTACCAGACCGTCTCTGACATTGATGCCTGCCATGCCGACTACGCCGAAACATTCGGTGGCTACGGCACCGGCGTACTGTCCAATGACGTCATTCTGGATCTCTATATTGCCCAAATGTGTATCCATTGAAGATTTCTTCATATGTTCCGTCCTTTCCATAAAATTACATGCATCCGAAAATACTTTTAATATCAAAGTGATTTTATTTTACCACTCTTATATCTAAAAATCTATAACAAAAGAAAAACAGGAGACAATACTGCCTCCTGCTCTGATTTCAAAGGATCATATCACTTATGCACGCTCTACAAGGCCTGACTTAAGGCATGTTGTACATACATGCATCCTCTTAGCTCCGCCGTTCACTTTGCATTTAACCTTCTGAACGTTGGAGTTCCAGATTCTGTTAGATCTTCTATGAGAATGGCTGACGTTGTTTCCGAAGTGAACGCCCTTGCCGCATATATCACATTTTGCCATGATGACACCTCCTTTACACTGTCTTTAGGTATCTATTTGCAACACAACAGTGATATGTTATCAGACTTGTCTCAAGAATGCAAGGAATAATTTATATAAATATCAAGTTTTTGTATAAAAGAGGTTCTCTTTTTGATAAAATAAAGCATACTCAGAGTGCAAGGCTCGGATTGATCGTAAGTGTTTTATTCGGAGATTAATATGATGTCATTTGAACAGATCAGCAATATTCTGACTCTGCTGTTAAATCTGACGGCTATAATGATCTGCCTTTTCCAGTACGTCCTTCATCCCCGCAGATCCTGGATATACGCCATCGTCTTTTTCTTAAGCAGCCTGCTTTCCAACTACTATTGGTGCATATACATGCTGGTAATGAACGACTATCCCAACGTTTCATCCATCATGGCATATTTCGGCTGGAACTGTGCTTATCTGGTATTGCCTTTTATGGTTTATCACACCAGATATCATGAGGAAAAGGGATATTTTAACCCGCTATGCCTGATCCCCGTCCCACTGAATATCGCTCAGTTCATGCTGTACATTCAATATGGCGGATATTTTAATAACGTATGGCAGGGTACCCTGAGTACTATCAGTGTGTGCCTGAGCATCAACTCCATTCTATTCTATTTAAATAAAAGGAAACAGAATGCACGTATCCCATATGTCGCTATTATGACTTTCCTGTATATAATCTGTGAGTATACAATGTGGACCTCGTCATGTTTCGACTGGCCTTCCGAAGCTCTCAACCCCTATAACTATGCTGCGATCCTGGAAGGTTTATGCCTTATTCTGATCCCGTGCTCGATCATAGCGGTTTATGAGAAACTGGGGATATACAACGGCTTCAGGATGTCGGGCAATATACACAGAGCCTTTCGGCCTCTCTACATCACCTTTGTATCTATATGTTGCATAGGAGGTTATCTTGTTGCTTTATGGATGAGAAATACCCTGACTGCCGGCATAAGCGGTACGGGTGAAACAGATCCCTACAGTGTGATCGCCGTTATGCTTTTCGTCGTATCCATAGTGATAGTATCATTCTCTCTCACCATCATTCTCGTAGTAAGTCTGGAACGTAAATCAGCCGAAAGCGAGGAATTCAAGACCGCAAAGGTTATCGCCGAACGATCCAATGCATCCAAAAGCGACTTTCTCGCAAATATGTCCCATGAGATCAGGACTCCCATCAATGCCGTTCTGGGCATGAATGAGATGATCTTCCGCGAGGCGCTGCAGTCCAGGGATGATCTGCCCGAAGACCGGAGCGATATCCGCAAGACCTTCGCCGATATATGCAACTACTCCGGTAATATCACAAGTGCCGGCAACAGTCTGCTGTCTATCATCAACGATATACTTGATTTCTCTAAGATCGAAGCCGGCAAAATGGAGATCGTACAAGCCGATTATCAATTAAGTTCAGTTCTGAACGATGTCAGCAACATGATCTCATTCAAAGCCAAATCAAAAGAACTTGAGTTCCATGTGGATGTGGACGACACTGTACCTGATGGTCTGTATGGCGATGAACTGCGTGTACGACAGGTAATAACCAATATACTTAACAATGCCGTTAAATATACTCACGAAGGCGATATCACACTCTCCGTCCGTTCATCTGCACACAGTGGAGAAACCGAAATCGCCGGTCGCATAATAGACCTCACAATAAGCGTAAAAGACACAGGTATAGGTATCAAAAAAGAAGATATAGACAAACTTTTCGGAAAATTCGAACGTGTAGACCTGAATCAGAACAGTACCATCGAAGGAACCGGACTTGGCCTGGCTATCTCTCAAAGTCTCCTTCATATGATGGGCGGAACCATCGAAGTTGAAAGTGAATACGGCAAGGGATCTGTATTTACCATAACGATACCTCAAAAAGTAACTTCCGACGAACCCATAGGTGATTTCCGTGAAAAGTTTGAGGAAATGATAAGAGCTCAAAAGGCTAAGAAAGAAGCCTTCCATGCCCCCGATGCCCATATCCTGATTGTAGATGACACCATAATGAATCTCGTTGTGGCCAAGGGACTGCTTAAAAACACGGGAATACAGATCGATACTGCCGAGAGCGGTGCTGAATCCATCGATTTGTGTAGATCAACGCAATATGATCTTATACTGATGGATCAGCGCATGCCCGGAATGGACGGAATCACTGCCATGAACAGTATCAAAAACGATACGAACAGCTTAAACGGATCAACGCCGTTTATCTGTCTGACGGCGGATGCTGTAAGCGGTGCAAGGGATAAATATCTGGCAGAAGGCTTCGATGACTATCTTTCAAAGCCCATTGATTCCCGGGCACTCGAAAAAATACTGGTCAATTATCTCCCTTCCGATAAGATACATACACATTTTGAATCCGTCGGCGATATAACACCAACAGTTCAGTCAAGCACCGATAGTATAGTCAGCGATAGCGAATTTATAGACACATCGGCTGCAATGCATTATTGCAAAGGCGATTCCGAACTATACCGGGAATTGATAATTGAATATATCCGCGATTACGAGCATAAGAAATCTGTCCTTACAGAAAGCCGTGCAACAAAAGACTGGAAGAATTACGCCATAATTGCCCATGCTCTGAAGAGTTCGTCCAAAATGATCGGAGCTACGGCTCTTTCCGATATAGCCAGACGCATGGAAAAGGCCGCTGATGATTCAGACACCGCGGCCATTGATAATGAACATGATAAAATGCTGGAGCTCTATAAATCGGTTGTGGAAGCTTTAAAAACCAAATCCATCATCGACGACGAAACGTCCACATCCGGAAATGCATCAGGACCGGATTCGGAATCTGACGAAGATATTCTCGAGTTTGATCCTGATTACTGATTTCGCTATAGTTATTTCTTAAGCATATTCAGGACACCGCCTACTTTATCAAGTGTGTCCTTGCTCTTTACGGCAGCCATAACCTTATCCACCATGCCGTCGGGTATATCCATACCTATAACCGATTCGATGGCTTTCTCCGGATCCTTCTTAAGCTCATCCATAAACTTAGGATCACTCTTCGCCTTGTCTACTACTTTATCAATCATTTCTTTTACGTCTGCCATGATTAAAATACCTCCATTTTTTTGATCAGAGAAAAACCCGCTTTACAGGTATTTCTTGAATTTCTTGTTATTAGCCTTCTGAATCTTTTTCAGATTCTTCTGTCCGCTGGAAACTGCAGCCTTGCTGGAGCTCTTGGACAGGGCTTTCTTCGATGCCCGGCTGGACGCAGCCGCCTTCAGCTCCTCACGATTCATGAACAGATATGTATTCACACCTACCAGAGCAGCAATGAGTATGAGAAGGATCCAGAACACGCGCAATCCTTTCTTGGCTTCGGGTGCAACGATCCTGCGTGCAACAGCTGCACTCTTAGGCTCATGTGTCTCTTCCATGGGCTGCTCCTGTACATATGCCTGCATACTGTTCGGATCAGCGATGCTGCTTATCGGAGCCGTACCCGCTTTCTCTGTATTATCCTCGATAGTCGTCGTTTCGGGCTTGTCGAGATGAACCGCCACATTGGCCAGGATCTCCTTGTCAACGATGATCACATAATCCGAAGCATGGGTAAATGTAAGCGATGCTGTTCCATCCTCGGATATCTGGTCTGCAGTCATGTACTCAAGTGCATTTGCGGATTCGTTATAGTAGAACAGGTTCGCATAGAGTCCTGCATTATTTGCCCCCAGATTAAGGGTAAGTATAGGCGCTACCTGGAAGTCACCGCTGTGCTCCAGATGAATCTGCATCTTATAGTCGGTGGCCGATACCATGTCTACAAGTTCAGTCGGTATGGCCTTTGTATTGGTTGTGATCGCAAAATCAAGATCACCAGTTACATCCTGAGATATGCACGCACCATTGATATTCCACTTGATGCTGTTGCCCATATCCAAAACCAACGTAACGTTTCTGCCCTTAAAGCTGTTAAGAACATCAGAAGGAACCTTCGTAGAGCCGTTCATATATACCGGAATCGAATCGCCTATAGCTGTTCCGTCGATGCGAAGCTGTATAGCCTCCCATCCGCTCAGATCAGGTGCGCCCTCTATAAACGGAGGTTTAGCCTCACTTGCACTCGAGCTGCCTGAAGACGCTGACGAGCCGGAGCCTGTCCTGCTCGATGAACCGGAACGCGTGCTCGTAGAGCCTGAACTTGAGCCGGTACGTGTGGATGTAGAGCCTGAGCTGCTCGAAGTACGGCTTGATGTAGTGCTCGACCTGGTACTGGTGCCCGTAGTTCCGGTTCTGGTACCTGTAGCTGACGATCCTGTCCCGGCAGATCCGGTCACGGACGTACCCTTAGCAGCTGTACCCCCCTCTTTAGTGATAGTTACCACTACGCTCTTAACAGAATCAACATAGTTGGCTGCATCATCACCTATATACTCCAATGTAGCTCTGACGGTAACAGGCTGGCTTACTGTCTGGGCCGTCGATGCGCCCGTACCTGAAGTCGCAGCTGCTGTTTCGGATACCAGTGATATCCCTTCATCCGAGCTCCTCCATGCCCACTTGGCGGCATTGACAGATAAAGCGGTAACGGATATATCTCCTACCTTTGTAGCTGTTGCGGTACTCTTAAGAGTCAGGGTTGTCTTAGGGCTTGGTGAAAGCGATGTGGCCTGCTGTATTGTAAACGTTCCTCCGACAGAAGAAAAAGAATAGTTTCCTTTTGCTTTTGAAGAAACATATACGGTTGCCGTACCGGCATTTATATTATCTTCATAACCGGTAATGGAATAATCGGTCTTCTCAAGAGTCTGACCTGAAACGGTCAAAGTAATATCGGTAGGCTTAATGGCTTTTCCGGTATATACGTAAGTTCCGGATACGGATACAGAAGGAGTCGCTTCTATTGCGGTAATACTGCCGGTTGTGGAAGTCTGGCTTGCGGAAGATACCTTATAATTGGCGGCAGAGGAGCCACCGAGTCTTATATTGCTTATCTTAACACTGATACCTGTCCCGGCATTCTTGGATGTATATTCTCCCGTTGCCGAAGCTATTGATAATGTATCGCCATCGATCTTGCCGTTAAATGATGCACCGGAATAATCAAGTACAGCATCCGTCTTGCCATCGTAAGGTTTGGATCCGGCCGTTATACCGGATACAGTAACCTCTTTAGGAGCAATGGTAAATACCTTCTTGACCATCCCGTCATCTACATTACTGTCTCCGCTTATGTCAATGATGAGTTCGTGGTTACCGGCATCAGTAGACTTGTTTGTCGTACCGCGTACTGTCCAGTGTTCCGAATCAAGTGCCACACCGCCGACCGAGACCGATCTGACCTCCTGAGTCTGCATGGTCTTATCATATGTAAGCGATGAACCGAGAGTCACCGATACGACAGTGGCCGGTGCCTTGGCGATCGTATAAGTATCAACAAGGTCCGCAAAATCATACAGACTGCCCTCCGCCTTTGATACAGTGATCGTTGCCGTACCGGCATTAACGTTGTTCTCGCACTCTACAGTGTAGTTTGATGTGGGAAACGTTTTGCCGTCAAGAGTAACAGTATATTCCGGTATAATGGCAGAACCTTTGTATGTATATGTTTTTTCTGTATTAACGGTAAGCACGGGAGTTACGGTACCTCCGTCAATAGTGGCGGTAGCAGTCTTCTGACTGCTCGCTGTATTCAGTTCGTATCTGCCGCCAACGTCATTAGTCAGCTCCAGGTTACTGATAGTAACCGTTTTATTGCTTCCTATGGCGTCATTTGCAAAAGTTCCAGTACCTTCAACAGCCAGAGAATCCAGATCAGTATCCAGTGCCCCGACAAAACGTACATCGGAATAATCCAGTTCTGCTGTTGTATCCCCCTCGACATAAGAACGGTCAACACCTTTGATTCCGTCTACAGTAATAACTCTCTTGCTCACCGCAACCGTTGAATAAAAGCTGTCAGTATATGCAGCCTCTCTATTATCCTGTCTGGTAGCCGTCACCCTGCAACAATAGAAATCAGTCCCTATATCATCAGTGGGTACGGAGTATTCGGAATAATAAGGCTGAACAGCGGTATAGGCAACTTGTGTCCATGAAGTCAGGTCGGTCGTTTCCGGGTCTGCCGAAATGGTATACCACTGAAAATCAAAATCATATCCGGGTACGGGAGAAACCTCAACGCGTAAAGTATTGCCGGTAGAATTACCGTATACCAAATTCAGGTCCGACAGGTTGTGAGTGATAACCGGAGCCACAGCAGGGATCAACTCCCAGTCAGCCATAAAAGTCGTATCCTGTGTTATAGGTGTATTCGTAAAGTCAAAATAGGCCGAAGAATCAGGGGCTTCATACCAGCCAAGAAGATTATATCCGGCATATTCGGGAGCAGGTGACGGTGCAGATACATTAGTGCCTGTATCAACGGAAAAAGCCTGTATCCTGATCGGTTCATCTCCCTCACCAGGTCCCCAATCACCTCCGTTAGCGTCAAATACCACATGGTGGATTTCATCCGCACGTGCATTTGATTTCCATGCAGATATTCCGACTATTGCCAACAGTGCAATTATAAAAATGATCGGCAGTGTGTCGCGTTTCCTGAGTTTGCGCTTGGTGAAGCCGGGAGCCGTACGTGCGTAGCGCTCCTCTTCAATTCCCCATTCCTTATTAACTTTCTTTCTGGTCGAAGTATTCATGTCGTTATTCATCATAGTATTCACATCCTTGTGTATTACCTCAGACTCGAAATTCACTCCTTTAATTGCTCGTTAAATTATGGCCCGCATATTACGCTCGCACATAAATTATATCGACTTTTTACATCACAGAATCAACTGATTTGAATAAAACACCTTTATGTAAACCAGCCGACTATTTTTATAATATCACACCCGTATTTCTACTTTCAATATTTCAAATAATATTATTCGAAATTTATATCGTTTTGATCACCTTGGCCACCTTCTCGGCCAGTATTCTGTGGCTTTCCGGTGTAAGATGAAGTGAATCAAAAGTCGATGGGCTTATATACTCCGCAGCATTTAAGAATAAACACCCTTTTTCTTCAGCCAATGCTCGGAAAAGCTCCGGAAATCTCTTAGATTCCTCTATCGACCGCTCATCAAATTCCCCATAGAAAGGAGAACTTTTTATATCAGGCCCTATTTCCGGCGGTGAGATCAATAGTATTTTCGGGACATATCCCTGTTTTTCGGGCATAAACGATTGAATGACATCAACCAGCACGCCCGCCCCGTATGCTATCTTCTCAGCAGTCAGATCAAAGAACGTCTTCAGATCATTGCTTCCGAGCATCATCACAACCACATCTATCGGCTTATGAGAATTAAGACAGGGCTTCAGATAATCAAGTCCTGTCTTCCATTCCTCATTGGAATCACCATATATCGTAGTTCGGCCGTTACAGCCTTCTTCTATCACAGCATATTCACTGCCGAGCAGTTCCTGAAGTACGCCGGGATACCTTATGTTCCGTGGATATCTCATCCCTGTCTCGGGAATATAGCCATATGTATTTGAATCTCCATAACATAGTACAGTTTTCATTGTTTTTGTCGGGAGCCGGCTAACATCCGGTCTATTTCTCCCTGTAATCCTCCTGAGAGTTATATTTTGTCACATAATTTGATTCGCCGGGGCGGTTTTCTCTGCGTTTCAAATATTTATCACGGTATTCCTGCACGCTGTCCCATTTGTTTTCCCGGTTCTTTCGGATACGTCTGAAAGTAAAGATATAGATGACCACCAGCAAGATCGTGGTAAGAGCAAGCGTTTTGATCACATACATATCCATAGAGATCACCTATCCCTCTTCATTGTCATCCGGGTCATCCGTGATTATCTCCTGCTTCTCACTCTTCCGCTTATCGATACCGAGGATCTGCAAAAAACTTCTCCCCTTCACCGGAACATATTCTATAAATGTACCGTCCTTCTCCACAGCCCCGACAGTAAGATAAGGCTCGGTATCCTGCGGCATGGCTTTTGCTTTAAGTTTGCGATTGACCTTGTATTTGACAAGTGCATATATAACAGCAAACGAGGGGACACCCAGAAGCATACCGGCTATGCCGAATAATCCGCCAAACACTGTGATCGAGAAAATAACCCAAAAGCTGGAAAGTCCGGTTGAATCACCCAGGATCTTAGGTCCGATAACATTTCCGTCAAGTTGCTGCAGAACAAGAATAATGATCAGCAGATACAAGGCTTTGACAGGATTGATCATCAATACCAGGAGTATGGAAGGTATCGCACCTATATACGGTCCAAAGAAAGGAATGATGTTCGTTACGCCTATGATCACGCTGACCAGTACGGCATAGGGAATACCCACCAGGCTGATAACGATAAAGCAAAGAACACCTATGATAACCGAATCGATCAGCTTACCGCTAAGGAAACCGATAAAAACCGAATGAGTGTATCGAATACCGGAAATGATCCTGTTTGCCTCTTTTGTCTCATAAAGCGCATATATGATCTTCTTAGCCTGACCGGCAAGAAGCTCTTTAGTACCCATCAGGTATAGGGATATGATCACACCGATGATCAAATTAAACAAAGCTTTGAAGACATTGATCACACTCAGAGAGAAAGTCTTGATCAGATCCTCTGCCTGGGGAATGAGCTTAGTCTGTACCAGATTATTGAGCTGTATGGAATAATCGGTGATAAACTCATTGATCGTGGATTCGATATCGGGATTATCGGCAAAAAGCTGTGCAATAAACCTCTCCAGGTTATTTATCAGTCTGGGGAACTGATAAACGATACTCTTAACACTGTTTATCAGCTGCGGTATGATCAGCCGGAAAAACAGATAAACCAAACCGATGAAGATAATGTATGTCACGAGGATAGACCAGCTTCTTCTGGATTTCTTACGTTTATAAGTAAGCGGCTTTTTACTGCGTGCATACAGTCTGCCGATCCACTCTCTTTCTACAAAATTAAGAAGCGGAGTAAGTATATATGCGAGTGCTATTCCGTCTATAATGGGCGTAAGAATATGAAGGAGCTTTTTTAATCCGGTCAGAACCAACCCAAAATTGAAAATTATAAAAACAGCCAAAGAACCTGCAACTATGACCGAAAAAGCTGTAAGCCCCAAAGCTGCGTATTTATTGTCCTTTATAAATCTGTTCATTTTAAGTTAAACCATCCCAACTTTTTATCTGGTACACCCTGTCTATTTTACCAAACTTTTTTATGATATAATAGTGATTACGTAATAACAGAATGAAAGGAGAACTACTATGGGATTTATCATAACTCTATTAATAGGCGGCATAGCCGGATGGCTTGCCGGAATGCTGATGGGAAGTCCTCAGAAATGGTGGATGAACATCATCATCGGTCTGATCGGTGGCGTGATCGGTTCCGTTGTACTCGGTATCATCGGCATTCACGGAACAGGTATCATCGGCGGAATCATCGTATCGGTAATCGGTGCTTGCCTGCTGATCTGGCTTGCCAAGAAATTCCTGAAATAAGCATAAGTAAACGGCAGGTTAAACAACCTGCCGTTTCTTAATGCATCCAAATAATCATACTCTAAAATCAGCCCAGCTCTGTACTGTCCACATAAACCGGAAGTATCAAATAATTACCAGGACGAACATCTTCATCAGAAAGATGATTTATAAACATAACTTCCTTAATGTATGCATCATATGAATCATAATAATCAAAATCGGTATATACTCTGGCTAAATCTTTAAGTCCCGATCCGAAGGGAACCATAACGCTTGAATAAGTCTTAACCTTATATTCGTCAGGTGTTTCTGCTGCTTTTGACAAAAATGAAGTAAGACCCAGTGAAGAACTGAGAATTATGATTATTGCTGCTATTCCTATAGCGACACGCCTGCGGAGCTGACGCTGTCTGCGTATGCGATTACGTCTGATCTTAAGTTCTCTTAACTCTGATGTACTTAACTGATTAATGCTGTTCTTCATATCCGTGCCTCCATTAAACCGCACATGTGTTCCGAACGTTCGTTCTATTTCAATATTATCGAACATACATTCCTTTGTCAACACTTTTTAGAACATTTGTTCCGAAAATATGTTTGCATATCCGTTCGTCATGTGCTAAACTTAATACATGGTGTAGATACATTTGTATCTTATATATCAAGCATATAGCATCATAAGTCCTATAAAACGGACTCATTCGCAGACCTGTTTATTTGATTTCAGGAGGGATTCAGATGGCGGCCAATAAGATTTCAGCCAAGCAACAGCAGATATTGGATTATATTAAAGAAGAAATACTTAAGAGAGGCTATCCTCCGGCAGTTCGCGAGATATGCGAAGCCGTTAATCTCAAGAGCACTTCCACAGTTCATGCTCATCTTGAGAGGCTCGAGAAGAACGGATATATCAGAAGGGATCCCACCAAGCCCCGTGCCATCGAGATCGTTGATGATTCTTTCCAGCAGGTAAGGACCGAGATGGTTTCCATACCGGTGGTAGGCAGAGTTGCCGCCGGAGAGCCCATACTTGCGGAGCAGAATATCGAGAGCTACTTCCCTGTTCCCGCTTCTATGGTTCCCGCCGGTGACAGTTTTGTTTTAAATGTAAAAGGTGATTCCATGATCAATGCCGGCATTTTCTCCGGCGATCAGATATTTGTGCATGCCTGTGATACTGCCAAAAACGGAGATATGGTCGTAGCACTGGTAGACGACTCCGCTACCGTCAAGACATTCTATAAAGAATCCGATCACATCAGACTACAGCCCGAGAATGATGAGATGGATCCCATCATAGTCAACGACTGCCAGATCCTGGGACGCGTATTCGGCGTATTCCGCATGGTGAAGTCCGGATTCTGATTATTATTTTTATTCTATATCATATTCCAGCTTAACAGTGATCGTAGCGGTCTTCTGTCTCGAAGTGGTATCCAGATATCCGTCATATGAATAATATGACGTACCCGAATTACGTGCCGTGATCTGGAATACACCGAGATTTGAGCTGTTCAGCCTGCCCAGCTTGGCTCCGGCCTGATCAGCGATGATGCCGACACGGGTCTTTGCATTCTCGGTTGCTTTCTCAATGAGGTCAAGCTTGATCTCGTCCAAACCTGTGCAATAATATTCAGGTGTACCGGAAGTGAGTTCTACACCTTTATCGAGCAGCTTGGATATATCTCTGGATATATCTTCCACCAGATCGATATTGGAGGAACTGATAACAACGTTCTGCGACAGATTATAGCCTTCTATGGTCGAATTGAGATAATTACCGTATTCATCATAATTATTCAAGGTACTCTCTGATATATCAACGGAAGAAAATACATATTCACTGGAGTTTAAGCCCTTCCCGGCAAGATAATCCTCTACAAGAGAAGCCTGCTTTTTGATCTGATCATAGGCCCTCGCTGAACTGTTTGAATATGCGGTAAAGTAACCTCTCCATACTATCAGATCGGCATCGAAATCCACACTCGCGGATCCGGTAGCACTTATAGTACGCACATCACTGGTCTTATATTTCAGGAAAGCACCGGCCAGAATCGCGCAACTGATAACTATGGCAAGACCGATAATCAACGGACCGGCGAAACCCGCTCTGTTCTTTGACGCGCCTTCACGCACACCTACGGGATAATTCGTCGGCATCACTCCTCCTGCATTATTCGTATTGGGATTGTTATTGTTCATCATATTTGTGTCCATAATCTGCCCCTAGCCTTTCTGACTAAATAACATTACCGGTGTCAAAGCTCATTCAGATCAACCGGTGTGCCGTCTCTCCATATCCTGTCCAGATCATAATAAGACCTGTTGTCAGGATCAAAAATATGTATGATCACATCACGATAATCCATAAGTATCCAGTTAGCTGTATTATAGCCTTCTATCTGTTTGGGTTCAAACCCGGCTTTGCCCAGTGTCTCCTCCACATGATCGGACATAGCCTGTATCTGATTGCGGTTATTGCCGTTTGCGATCAGGAAATAATCTCCCAGGACCGAAATCGTAGATATATCTATAACCCGGATATTTTCCGCTTTCTTATCTTCCAGGCATTTAATGGCGATCTTCGCCATTTCACGAGACTGTTCATTCATTGTTTATTGTTCTCCTTATGCTCAGCGCCCGCAAAACAGACATCAATGAGCAATTCCATTATAATAATCATATGTTTCCCTGGTTGCAGGGTCAATAGCTTTGGCAGTATCTCCCAGATATTTAAGAGTAGTGTCCAGTATGTGCAGAACACAGCCGTCCAGATCCCTGAAAGCCTCCGCTCTGAGTTCTTTAAGTCCCGGCCTCTCATCTCGTCCGGGCTCAATATAATCCGCCACAAATACAATCTTCTCAAGTTCTGACATTCCCGGTCTGCCTGTAGTATGCGAGCTTATGGCATTCAGGATATCCTGATCCTTTATATCATACTCTTTTGCGGCCAGTATGGCTCCGGCCTTAGCATGTAAAAGCTCGGGATTGTCAATCTCAAGCTGAGTTACCTCTACTCCGGCTTTATTACACATATGTATACGCTCTTTGGCAGACAGATTCTTAGCACAATCATGCAGAAGTCCTGCTGCATAGGCCGCTTCATCATCAACGCCGTGTATACGGGCCAGCATCCTGGCCGTTACCGCCACCCCCAGCGTATGTTCATACCTTTTCTCGCTGAGTGCGTCCTCGAGCTTATGTCGTATTTTCGGAAAATTATAGTCAGACATGATTCTCTAAGCAATTCCAGGATCATTATTGGTCGATCCGAATGATTCACAACTCTATCTTCGGGTTCTTCACATCGCGCTTGTAGAGCACTATCTTCTTTCCGATGGTCTGCACGAGTTCGGCTCCGGTACGCTCCGCTATGATCTCGCCGAGTTCGCGGGGATCATCCATGCAGTTCTTCAATACGCCGATCTTGATCAGCTCATGTGTATTAAAAGATTCACGGATGGCTTCTGTTACCTCGGGTGTCAGGCTGGACTTACCTACCTGAAATATCGGATCAAGGTTCATCGCCAGACTCTTCAAATGCGCTCTCTGTTTACTGGTCTTGATATATCCCATAATCGTTCACATCCTATTTGTAATAATCAAACGACAGTCCGTACATCCTGACAGTGTCGCCCTCACCTATACCGAGTGCCTCAAGCTCATCGAGAATACCGTTATCCTTAAGAAACTTCTGAAAAAACGTAAAGCCTTTCTCAGACTCGAGGTTGGTATAACCAAGCATCTTTTCAATACGGGGGCCCTCGACGACATATTCATCCGCTGCCGCATCATACTCAACCGTATAAGGCTCATCAGAGAATTTCATCTCTGTTTCGGGATCATATTCCTGTTCGAATACGATACGTTCCTTCGGCAGGTCGTTCAACATCTCATTAACTTTATAGAGAAGGGCCTGCACTCCCTCTCCGGTCGCCGCGCTTATGGGCATCACTTCTATGCCCTGCGGCTCGAATTCGGCCTTTAACCCGGCAATCGGATCCTCGGCGTCAGGAGTAATGATATCGATCTTATTTGCAGCTATGATCTGCGGTCTGGATGCGATCTCCTCATTATACTCATGGAGTTCCTTATTTATCGCATATATATCTTCTACCGGATCCCTGCCCTCGCTCGAGGAGGCGTCAACTATATGTATGATAGCTCTGGTTCGCTCTATATGTCTGAGAAACTCATGTCCCAGTCCGGCCCCTTCGGATGCCCCCTCTATCAGTCCGGGGATATCGGCGATCACGAACCCGTCCGATCCGTCCAGATCGACTACGCCCAGATTCGGACTGAGTGTGGTGAAATGATAGTTGGCAATCTTCGGCTTGGCATTGGTAACCCTTGCGAGAAAAGTGGATTTACCGACATTAGGGAATCCTACAAGTCCCACATCCGCTATCATCTTGAGCTCCAGAAACAGATCAAGGCTTCTGGCCGGCTGTCCGGGCTGGGCATACTTCGGCGCCTGCATGGAGCTGGTCGCATAATGCTGATTACCGTTACCGCCATGACCACCCTTAAGTATCACATACTCACGGGTATCACCGGACATGTCGACTATCACTCTACCGGTTTCCGCATCTTTTACGACTGTTCCCTCAGGAACTTTAAGAATTATATCCGCCCCGTTCTTACCGTGACAGTTTCTCTTTTTACCGTCTTCTCCGGGTTCTGCAGCGTATTTATGTACGTGGCGATAGTCGGTTAGTGTATTCAGCCCGTCATCGACTTTGAAAATAACACTTCCGCCGTTTCCGCCGTCTCCGCCATCCGGTCCGCCGTCCGGTACATATTTTTCTCTTCTGAAGGATACATGTCCGTCGCCGCCTTTGCCACTGATCACGGTGATACGGGCTCTATCTGCAAACATAAGCTCTTTCCTTTTTACTAAAAAACAGGCTTCGGACTAACCTAGCCCGAAGCCTCAACTTTAGTTCTCTACCGGGTAAACAGAAGCCTGCTTCTTGAATTTGCCCTTACGCTCGAATCTCAATACTCCGTCTTTCAGAGCATATAATGTATCATCTCCGCCGATCCCTACGTTCTCACCGGGATGAATATGTGTTCCGCGCTGTCTGTAAAGAATATTGCCGGCCTTGACTATCTGTCCGTCGGCACGTTTCGCACCAAGTCTCTTGGACTCTGAATCTCTACCGTTCTTGGTAGAGCCCACGCCCTTCTTATGTGCAAAGAACTGAAGATCCATTCTTAACATTGTACTTCCTCCTCAATCGTCACTTTGCAATATCTGCCGCCATAATCAGCCGATACACCTTTGAGTCCCAATATCAGACTTCTGAGTATCGTCTCGGTCTTAACGTCAGGCTCCGATAACAGCCGGAGCTTTATCAGTCCTTCTTTACCGTCCTGAACCACATCTGCCTCGGCTTTGGCTATCTTCTCAATGGAATTAACAGCATTTATCGTCAAAACGGATATCGCTGCACAAACTACATCTTTGCCTTTTCTGGCGAATCCTGCATGACCTCTGCTTTCAAAACCGGTTATCTTATGGTCGGCATTCTGTGTGAAAATGATGTCGGTCATCACTTATGCATTGATGGAATCAATGCGAACCTTGGTAAAAGGCTGTCTGTGACCGTTCTTCTTATGATATCCGCTCTTGGGTTTATACTTGTAAACGATAACCTTACGGCCGCGTCCCTGATCAAGTACTGTAGCCTTAACACTGGATGATGCAACATCATCGGCTACCTTAAGAGAACCGTCAGATACTGCAATGACCTTGTCAAAAGTCACTTCGTCGCCGACATTGGCTTCAAGCTTCTCGACCTTGATCTCTTCACCTTCAGACACCTTGTACTGCTTACCACCTGTTTCAATGATTGCGTACATATCTATCCCTCCTGTCCTACTAATCTCGCCGACTTCGGTGGTCCCCTGTATGGGCACACTTATACCTAGTCAAGCGGCATACCGTAATATAATATATAAAAAATCAACTCATGTCAAGGCTTTAAATCCGGCTCAAATTCCAAAACGTCATCATCCACATCTGTATTGATGTCTGCCTCTCCGGTTATCCCGGCATCAGCCACGACCTGTCTTATGACCTCTGCTATTCCGTCATACCGCTTCATCAGTTCTTCATGATCAGCTTTGATATCCTGACAGGATCCGGACATTGCGGCCTGTTCAAGTTTACAGGCTAAAGCACGCACACTTTCAACGCCTATGACTGCTGAGGTACTCTTAAGACTGTGGACTTTTACGCCGTACAGTTCCATATCACATCTCTTAAGTGAATCGTCAAGTATCTCCTTTTTATCGGGATAAGTATTCAGATACTCTATGAGCATCTCATTATATAAAACGATATCACCTCCGCAATGAGCGATCCCCTGAGCAACATCCACTCCGGCATTTACCAGTCCGGACAGTTTACCGAATGCTTCGGGCATATCCCGTGACTCGTCCTTGTTATCGGCAGCCTTCACATTGATCACCTTATCCGCAGGCAGATATTTCCTGAGCATGGATTCAAGCGAAACCGAATCAATAGGTTTGGTAAGATAGTCATTAAAGCCCTTAGCCAGATACCTCTCACGTGCTCCTATAATTGCATCTGCGGTAAGACATATAACCGGCGTATCGATATTCGGGCCTTCTGCGTGCGCCTTAATCTCTTTGAGTGCACCTGCACCATCTATCTCGGGCATCCGCTGATCCATCAGGATCACGTCATATTTATTGACAAGTGCAAGTTCTATTGCTTCTTTGCCTCCTCCGGCAGTATCTATCGTAAGACCGGTATCCTTGAGAAACTCCGTAGCAACTATCAGGTTCATCCTGGTATCATCAACGATAAGTATTCTCGCATCCGAAGCACGGAAGCTTTCCTGATAATCCGCTTTCTCAACAAGACTTTTCTCAAATTTCTCCTTGAAATTCCCTACCGGCTCCCGTGATGTCACGACCTGAGGGATCGTTATGGTAAATGTCGATCCCCAACCGTATTCACTCTGAACATCTATATCACCGTTCATCATCTCAAGCAAACGCTTTGTGATGGCAAGTCCCAGGCCCGTACCTTCTTTTGTACTGTTCCTTTCCAGATCAAGTCGTTCAAATTTGGCAAAGAGTTTACCCATATCCTCCTCGGAAATTCCGATTCCCGTATCACTTACAGTGATCTCAAGATTAATAACATCCTTTCCGTCGGCATTTTTGCCGGCTTCAGTTCCTGTCACTTTAAAGTATACTCTGCCTTCATCAGTGTATTTCACGGCATTACCTAAGATATTCGTCATGATCTGACGGACTCGGACAGCATCACCGTACAGACCATCCGGCAGCTCTCCGTCTATATCGGTCTCAAAAAGCAGATTTTTCTCTTTGGATCTGAAGTATATCATATTGGATACATCATTGAGGACAGAGCTGAGTTGATAATCAACCTCAACAATATCCATTTTGCCCTCTTCTATTTTCGTGAAGTCGAGTATATCGTTTATGATCGACAGCAGGTTACTTCCTGCACTTTTTACATTCCCGGAATAGTACTTGATGTTCTTAAAGACTTCACGATATGATTCCGGATCTGCATCAGCTGTTTTTTCGGCTCTGGCCGATTCTCTGAGTATCATTTCATTCATGCCCAATACGGCATTAATGGGAGTCCGGATTTCATGAGATGTATTTGCCAGGAAATCTGTCTTAGCTTCGCTTGCCCTTCTTGCATCTTCAAGTGCAGATTCCTGTTTGATACGCGCTTTCACCACTTCATACTGTGCTACAGCACACATAACAACATCCACGAGATACATCATGGGCAGACGCGAATAATAGACATCCGGAAAAACATATCCGATCTCACGAATAGGCATGTTCATATATAATGCCATGATCACGAAGAAAACAAGACAAAAATAAAGTCCGTAGAACAGATTAAAAAAGAAGAAAACAACCGGTGGTGCGAGGAAAAAGAGAAAGATACTCGATCCGTCAGTTCCGCCCGTGTACAGAAAAAACAAAAAAGTGATCCAGTATACGATACATTGGATATTCAACGCGATATGCATCAGCCACGGACGTTCTTTCCGCCCGAATTTGCACACTGCCAGAATAATTACAGCTACAGCCGTCATCAGTGCACAGAACAGAGCATAGTCAGCCACGCGGTAATCTCCGTGAATATAATTATCTATGCACAGATAGACGCAAAAGGGAACAACCAGTGAGTATACGATGATACTCAGAGTAAGATTGACTTTTATATAACGGTCATCAATAGAGAATCTTTTTAACATAGGAGTTTCGCAGCTATCTCACTGCATGTGAAAACATCCATGATCTCTGCCGACTCGATCAATTTCGAGATATCCTCCTCAATGGAAGGATCATACTCATAGGATCTGAGTTCTTCAACTATGCCTTCCATCGCATCCATATCCAGATCATCGGAAGCAGAGATAACCCTGTTCAGAATATCTTTAAACCTGTCCGGAGGTATCATGCCTTTCTCTGTCCGTTCTCCGGAAGAACAATAATTCTTCAATACAGGCTCCAACGCCATATACTCGCCTAACACAGCAGAGCTGTTTGCAATGATGTAGTCTATATCTCCGGCTTTTCCAGCATCCTCAAGTTTCGCAGCCTCCTCCGACAGGCCTATGGCACCTATCTGACGGGATGAGCTCTTCAATGCATGAATCTTGATAGTATATTCACTCCAATCCTTCGATGAATACGCTTCCTCAAGCTGTGCGTAATTCTGACCTATGTTTTTATAATACTCAGTCAGGATCTTCATATACAACTTCTGAGATCCGATCATTGCCACAGCCCGTTTAACCTCCAGCCCGGGTATGTTCAGTTCCTCTTCCTGCTCTTCGGCGCTGACAACTTTATATACCTTGTTTATCTTTTCGGGAGGAAGCCACTGCTTAACCTTCGCCATGATATCCCTGACCTCGATAGGCTTGGGCACGAAGTCATTCATGCCTTCCCTGAGGAAATACTCTTTCACACCGCTGACAGCATTTGCAGTCAAAGCGATGATCGGCATATCATCCATCTCCGGATACATGCGTCTGATAATATGTGTAGTCTCAACACCATCCATCTCAGGCATCATATGATCCATAAATACAATGTCATAGCGGTTAACGTTGATCATTTCTATGGCCTGCTTACCGGATACGGCACAATCAATCTTCATCTTGAGAGGCTCAAGTAAGCCCTCTGCTACAGTCAGATTAACCGTATTATCATCAACTATCAGAACTCTTGCGCTCGGTGCCGTGAAATCGGATACATAGGCCTTACCGTCTTCATTATTCAAATGAAGCTCAAGATTATTGAGAGCCAATGCTATACCGACCGTGGAGAACGGTTTCTTGATCATACGCAGATTCTTCAGATCCGGTATAAAAGATGATGTATTCTCCGCAAGCATAACACCGATCAGATCCGGATCACCCAGAAGTAATTCCCGAACCTTATCTTTATAATCCTTTTCCTCAAAGAACAGATACTTACGGCGGTCTTCTATCACGTCACCATACAGACTGCATGTTGCCTCATAGTCTTCAACGAACCTGAGAACCACGTTAAAAACGCCCATTCTGGAGCAATCCATGAAAAATCGCCTCGCAAGATATTTCTTATGGAATAATCCCATAGCAAAGATCCTGTCGGGGGATTCCACTACAACGGACGGATTCCAATCGATTACCTTTTGAGGAATCTCAAAATAGAAGTCACTGCCTTTGCCGTATTCACTGTTCACGCCGATGGAACCACCCATGGTTTCAACCAGGGATTTGGAAATGGCAAGCCCAAGTCCCGTACCCTCGATAGCTCTGTTTCTCTTGGAGTCCACCTGCTGAAATGATACAAAAAGTTTATTCAGATCCTCTTTCTTGATACCCTGTCCGGTATCCACAACATGAAATTTGAGCATGATAGACTCATCATCGATCCTGACAAAATCACTGATGATCTGAACTCGTCCATGCTGTGTAAACTTGATCGCATTATTGGCAAGATTGATCAGTATCTGGCGGATCCTGAGCACGTCACCGTATAACTTGCCGGGAATGGCCGGATTCTCTTCCATCGTAAGTTCGAGATCCTTATCACCTATTCTGGTCATCAATATGTTTGCAACATCATTGAATTCACTCAGAGGTTCATAATCTTCGGGAATGATATCCATCTTGCCGGATTCGATCTTGGAGAAATCAAGAATATCATTGATGATATTGAGCAGATTACGGCCGGATGATTTGATCTGAGATATATATTCTCTTGCCTGATCCGTCATATCTTCGCGCAGAGACATTTCGGCAAGACCTATAACTACATTCATCGGCGTACGGATTTCGTGACTCATATTTGCGAGAAAGTCCGACTTCATATGAGCTACGCGTTTGAGTTCCTCGTTTGCCTCTTCTATCATGGCAAAACGCTCAAATGACTCCGTTATATCCTGTAATTGATAGCTGGTTCCGATATATGCATCTTTATCCGTAAAAGAATGCTTATAGATATTGTAATACCTGGTCTTGCCTTTGATCTTGATGGATTTGATGAATATATCATTAAACTCCTCCAGATCCGATGCCCACTCATCAAAATGCTTTCTCTCATTGAATTCGATCATCTGTTCATGTGTCAGGATATCTTCGATACGATTATTGTGATACATCAGATAATCATTCTCATCATAGATCATCAAACCATTGGCTGTATTATCCATGACATGATTCAGCACGGACATGGTTAGTTTTCTATTTGTATAGGAACTGCATATATATGCGAGGAGTAATCCTTCCGGCAGAAGAAAGCACGACTTGATCGCGGTGGGAAGACTCAGTCTGTAGCTGATGAATTCAAGGCTCAAATGAAATAAGATAACAAGGAAAATATATACGTATCTGGGCTTATATAGAGAAGCACTTTTAAACATGGTAATAAACACGTAAACGCAGGCTATTACAGACTCCAGAACCAGATAAGCCATATAGAAAATGAAAATACCGCTGTGAACGGACATCGGGAAAGTAACCCCTGCGAAATCATACGTAGATAACGTAAAAACGTCATGGGACAGCAGATTCCACAACATGACTGCTATGCAAAGGATCGTCCCGTAGAATAACGGTGCCTTGAATATATCGATTTTTTTGCCGGTACAGAATATATAAGAAAACCTGGTAAAAGCATATATCGTAAGGGCATAGAAAATATAATATACAGTATAGATGGTAAAAAGGACCGTCTCATTCGGCGCAAGTGTAAACAATGCACATGAAAGCATCGTAGCTACACCTGACACACAGATAAAAGTCAAGGCATCATTAACCGCTTTGACTCTGCCGGAATATGAAAGTCTGTAGACGACAACTCCGGCTATAGATAACAGACACAATAACAAAGATAACGTAATAGTCATATCAGTAAACTAGACCCGATCAAGCCATCTGAGCAACGGTATGGCCTATCTGAAGTTTGGTGGGTATAACAATCTCACTTCCGTCTCCGATCTCATGATCTCTTATCATTCGGATCAATTCGCGGGCAGCTGTCACTCCCATGGTCTCTGTATCCTGCACCACAGTGGCTAGCTGAGGATCCCATAAGCCTACCATGCTGATCCCGTCATATCCGCAGTAAGATATATCTTTGGGAACCTCCAATCCCCTGTTATGAATAACATTGATACCGCCTATCGCTGCATAATCATCTGGGAATAATATGCATGTCGGAGGATAAGGAAGGTTAAGAAGCTCCTCTGTTTTACGGGTAACGTCGCGGATATCCCTGAATCTGGACTGACGTATATATTCGGGGACAACACTGACTCCGTTCTTCTCGCAGGCCTCTTTGAAGGCACGCAATCTGATCTTACTCACTTCACTGTCGGGATCCCCGGATATATAGGCAACTCTGGTATGTTTCTTCTCAATGCATACATAATTGATCAGATCATTGATGCCGTTGACATTATCGGAAGAAATGGATATCGCTCCTTCGGTTTTATAATCAATGTTGACTACAGGAATATCGGACTTGAACAATGCAACCACTTCGGGCATATCGAACAGAATATTGGGAATAAATACTCCCGCATACTCATCTTCCTTCACCTGATCAACAAATGTATGAGTCATGATATACTTCGGCTGTGCATTCAAAAAAGAAATAATGAAGCCTTCCTGCTCACAAAAAGACTTAAATGAATCCAGGACCTTCGCGAAGAACTCATGTGTAAGACCGCTCTCAAGTTGATCGGCGTACAGAATACCTATCCTATTGTCTTTCATAGATTCTCCTTAGCATCAAAAAAACCATGACTGAATGCATAAGCAATAAACTGGGCCCGTGCGGTAAATGTTTCTTCTGCGACCAGCCTGCCTACCTCTTCCTTGTTGTAGAATGCCGCCTCGATAAGTTCATCATCTTCGGAATGATCGGATATCTCTCCGTCAACATCTGCAATAACAAGCTGATTGGAAACATCAGACAGCGATACGGCTGCGAATGCGGGCTTAAGCATCTTACGGATACGGATAAGTTTCAATCCGGATTCCTCATAAAGTTCACGCCTCACACAGTCCTCCAGAGTCTCGCCTTCTTCTTTAAAACCGGCACAAAGATTATATACATATCTGTTTACGGCCATCCTGAATTCTCTGAGCAGAAGTAAACGGTCTCCTTTAAGAGCGACTATAACGGCTCCGCCTAATCTGGAGCCCAGATCTTCGGGGCCTCCGATATCTCTGTAGGATACCATCTCGTAAACCTTCGGATCGCCCTTTTTATTTGTGTAATTCAACTCATAATTCCGGAGATATCTGCCGCCTCCGGTTTTTTGTATGCTGTTTAATCTGAACCCTTCCATTGCTCCTTAAAACTCTTAAATACTCTCTTTCGTGTGATCTCGAACAGGCCGAGGCCAGTCGTATCTATAAACCTGCACAAAACATCATCGTTTTTTAAAACCGAGGATGTCTTGCGTATCAGTTCAGTGACATGTTCGGCGCTTCTCATGTTGATGTAATCTATGAGTATCATCCCACTGATATTCCGCAAGCGTAACTGTCTCAAGATCTCATCGGCGGCATTCATGTTTATTTCGAAAGAGGTCTCCTCTTTATTCCCGCGGATATTATGACCGGAATTAACATCTATTGCCGTCAGCGTCTCTCCCTGCTCTATAACGAGAAAAGCACCGTTCTTTAGATATACCTTACGGCTGAGGCATTCATCAACACAGGTCTCGAGCTTATACAGCTTCCCCAGAGGCAGAAGCTCATCCTCATAAAAGCGGAAAGCGACCTCTCTCACTTCGGATATCTCAGTCAGTAACTGTCTGTATTGAACCATATCCGTCACGATCTCATCGCATCCGTATTTAAGCCAGTCAAGCAGAGTAGATTCCAAATATCCGGGGGTGTGATATAACACGTTTCCGACAAGCGCTGTTCCGGATCGCGATATTATATGCTCATAGATTTCAGACAGTCGGACAAGCTCCTCCGTGAATACGGCAGGATCGTCCACGTCCTTTGATTCCGTCCTTACTATTATATGATATTTTGACGAATATGTACTAATATTTTCGGGCAAAATGATATTTCTTCGGTCATTTTGTCCTATCTTCGACGAGAAAGAGACTCCACGGCCTTCTTCTATGACAAGATGCCTTGAGTGGATCGATATCCGGCCGGTCACACAGGGGCTTTTGAGCTTGACCGCTTCGTTGGATACCTGGACCATGATAATATCTTCGGGCTTTACCTTTGAATGCTGTTTCTCGTCTGCAAAATGCAGGCTCGATACATCAGCCGGAATCTGAAGAAAATAGTCCGTGTCATCACCTATATCAACAAAACACGCACCAGATGACGGCATCATTTTTTTCACACGTGCCATTACAACGGTTCCGATAGGATAACAAGGTTCGTCTCCGACAGCCCTGATACGGACAGGATCGGAGTCCTCCAAATAGGCAAGAACCGGTCTTTTATATGCTGTTGTAAGTACTATACGTTTAGAAGATGACATAGTTATGTTAACCAATCCGTCTTAAACCCGAATTCAATGAGTGGTTTCAGCTCACCGTTCTTTTCCCGGCCGTAAATCTCAGTACGTGTCACGGTATAGGAAAATGTTTCGGGGTCTGTATTACTTTTCTCGCAAAGTGTTTTAACAACCGTATCCGGCTTTATATTCCCGGCGGAACTGGCATCTACTCTCATGCACAACACTCCGTCCCTGATACCCAACTCATACAGGCCCGGCCGGATATCCACAAGCTGTTCGCTCTTCTTGGTCTTCTTCATGATCATGACTTCATCTGCTGACATGATCTGATCTATTGCATCAACGATCACATCATACTTATCGGCGGGAAGACCATATATCTCATATGAGGCTGCGGCCACTGACGCCATGGCATTACCGGCATCATCGGGAAGCAAACGGATGTCACGGATAGTAAAGCCTTCACTCATCTGATCATTCAGAGCCTTTAAAAGGCATTCCCTCTCATTCCCGATGGTGTTTTTGCCTGCATCGGGACCGCCGATCAGATCGAACGAACCAACTTCTATATCCATGATCTCGGAATCGCTTTCCACGCCTACTCCGAGAGGATGGGCGAAAGCCATGACCTGATGAGGCGAATATCCGCCGGTATACGTGACATCGATACCGGAACGGCGTATCGCTTTCTGGAAGTACCGCATCGTGTCGAGATGTCCTATGAACTTCATTGAACCGTGTTTGGTAAACTGTATCCTTAATTTCATGCAAAGTCCTCGGTATATCGGCATATATCCACCGCAGGCACGCTTGGACGTGTTCTTTACGTCCGGCTACGAGATCGCGTGCAGCGGTACTAAGATCGCTGAGAAACGCGATCTAAGGACCGGCCGCTCCTACGTACCTGCTTATGGATATATACCGCTATACCTTACTATCTCTCACTGAAACATATGCCTCCGCCAAATACGGCGGCGCCGCAGCCGGAGCATTTATCGCGGCAGTTGGGAGTGACTATGCCTGCACGGGCGTTGTGCCACTCGTTAAGCAGGAAGCGCTTGGTCACACCGATATCCAGGAAGTCCCACGGGAATATCTCATCATCGGCGCGCTCTCTCGTAGTATAGAAATCCTTGTCGATACCCATTTCGTCCATGACATCCAGCCATGTCTGGTAGTTGAAGTACTCGGTCCAGGCATCATAGATCTGTCCGCGCTTATATACTTCAAGGATCAAGGGGGCGAGACGTCTGTCACCTCTGGCGAGCACACCTTCAAGTTCACTGGTATCGGTATCATGCCAGTTATACTTGATACGCTTTTGGTTAAGTTGGGAATGTATGCCGTTTAAGCATACATGAGCTTTGCGGACGAATTCTTCCCTGGTGCCCATCGGAGCCCACTGCAGTGGTGTGAAGGGCTTCGGGATAAAGAAGGACGTCGATGCTACGATCTGAACCGGCTCACGGCGTTCTTCCTTTGGGATCTCATCGAAGAATGTCATGGCAACATTGTTGCACAGCTCTCCTATACCCTCGATGTCCTCATCCGTCTCAAACGGAAGTCCGAGCATGAAGTACAGCTTGACTCTGCGCCATCCGCCGTGGAAGGCTTCGGAAGCGCCTTTCAATATCACTTCTTCGGTCAGGCCTTTATTGATTATATTACGCATCCTCTGAGTTCCGGCCTCGGGTGCGAATGTCAGGGATGACTTACGCACATCCTGGACCTTACTCATCACATCAAGAGAAAAAGCATCTATACGTAATGACGGAAGCGATATGTTCACATGTCTCTTGTTACACTCATCTATCAGGAATTCCAGCAGTTCTTCGAGGCCGCTGTAGTCACTGGAACTGAGTGAACTTAATGTCAGTTCCTCAAGGCCTGTGGAATCAAGCATCTCGAGCGCTATGGACTTAAGATACTCCACACTTCTCTCGCGTACAGGTCTGTACAGCTGTCCAGCCTGACAGAATCTGCATCCTCTGATACAACCTCTCTGTATCTCCAGAGTCACACGGTCCTGAGCCGTCTGCATGAAAGGAACCAGAGGTTTCGTCGGATAATAGGTATCCGACAGGTTCATCTCTACTTCCTTTCGGATAGTATCAGGGGCTTCGTCATAGAGTTTAACCCTTTCTTTGATGGTGCCATCGGGATTATACGTCTCCCGATAGAACTGTGGAACATACATACCGGGGATACGACATGCTCTTCTTAGAAACTCAAGTCTTCCATACCCGCCCGCTTTGCATTCTTTATATGTATCGAGCAGTTCACGGTATCTGGTCTCACCCTCACCGATATAGAAGATGTCAAAGAAATCTGCTATGGGTTCGGGATTATATGAGCAAGGACCGCCGCCTATGATGATCGGATCATCATCGCTGCGCTCGGTTGCGAGCAGAGGAATACCTGCAAGATCCAGTATCTGCAGTATATTCGTATAACACATCTCATACTGGAGGGTGATACCCAGAAAGTCGAAGTTTCCGACCGGTTCCTGACTCTCAAGTGCAAAAAGAGGGAAATTATCGCGACGCATGATGGCATCCAGATCAGGCCACGGGGAGTACACTCTCTCACACCACACATCATCCCAGGAGTTGAACATGTCATACAATATCTGAATGCCCAGATGACACATGCCTATATCATATACATCGGGAAAGCACATGGCGAAACGGATGTCGACCGAAGCCGCATCCTTCATGCAGGAATTGATCTCGCCACCGATATACCTGGCAGGCTTATCGATCTTTAAAAGTATGTCATCACTTAAAGCTAATCTACGCATAAAAATCCCCACTTCAGGGTGGAAGTTCCGTCCTTCCGATTTTACCCTTAAAGTGGGGATGATTTCAATACTGATGCTATGTCAGTAGGGTTGATGATTCTTATTTATACAACACACTGTATTTGTCTAGTTGCACTGAAACTATGAAAATCCGGCTGACTCATAATAAAAGCAATCACATCGCTTGAAGTTAAATTGCTTTCACTGCACAAATATTTCTTTAGGATTTCTATATGCGTAGGATCTTTCTTAGCGTAATTAATCGTACCCAAAATAAAGTCATCATATGCATCCGGTATATTTGTCAACTGCTGAATCAATTCTTTCATACGCCAAACTCCTTTTAATCAAAGTATTTCTCAATAATGTTGTAGTCTCCGTATCCACGAATCTCCACATAATAGATGCACCAGTTTCTGTCTAAATCTTTTGATCTATGCATGATGAAATCTCTTCCCTTATACTTCTCGTAATTGGTGCTTATTTCTTGACAGATTTTAGCAATCTCAGCGTTTTCTAACTCTAGACTGGGATATGAATATGGCACTCCGTTAATGTCACATCTAATGTTCTTACTCATATTATTTCTTTGTAGGATTATTATAGCATATCTAACGTATCCCTATAATATGCTAAATAGCGGTACGCGGTTCTCCTGCTGATTTCCCCATCAGCGACTATTTCCATAAGCGACATGCCACTCTCATATTTTGCAATAAAATCATTATATGAAGACATCCAGGCCTTATCATGTTTCTTGCGTCCGCCAAAGTTTCGATTTCGAAGTTTTTCATTTTCTGCTCGAAGCTCAGATACTTCTTTTTCCAATTCATTTATTCTATTAAGAGCATCATCAAGGCTTGAAATAACCATTTGTGCCATCTCGCTTTCTGTCACCATTATACTAATATCGAACATTTGTGTCAATAAGGTTTATGGCACAAATGCTGGATGTCTTGAAAAGATGAATAATCTGCGCAGAAAAATCCCCACTTCAGGGTGGAAGGAGTGTCCTTCCAATTTTACCCTTAAAGTGGGGATGATTTCAATACAGTTATAGTGGCTGGTATATACAGATCAATTATCTACGTCTATATCTTATTCATTTTCAGTATCATCAACAGTAGCGGTTTATGATACCGGATTCAGCCCGTTTTGTCTATTCGGTCGTTTACGTGTCTAATCCGTCGTTTCATATCTCATTGAAGAAGCACGAATGTGCTCCTGTGTGGCATGCAACACCTTCCTGATCGACTTTGGCGAGGATCGTGTCCTTATCACAGTCAAGATAAAGACTCCTCACATACTGGAAATGTCCTGACGTATCGCCCTTGAGCCACAGTTCCTGTCTGGAGCGGCTCCAGTACGTCATCACACCACGCTCAAGTGTGAGGTTATAGGCCTCTTCGTTCATATAGGCGAGCATCAGGATCTCACCTGTGGAGTCTTCCTGAACTATCACGGGAACCAGACCTTTATCGTCGGTTTTCACCTCAGAGAAGGCGAATGCAGGCTTATGTCCTGACATCGTCACTCTGCTCTTATCGTAATCCATATCACAGACTCCCCTTGGTAGTGAGCACGCCCTCAACACGGGGATCGGTCTGAGTGGCCATATCCAGGGCTTTGGCGAAAGCCTTGAAAGCAGCCTCTGCGATGTGATGTCCGTTGATACCATCAAGCATCTTGATATGCAGGTTCATGCCAGCGCTGTAGCTTACCGCATAGAAGAACTCACGTATGAGTTCGGTATCGAGATCGCCGATCTTTTCAACATCAAACTTCAGATCATAATTGAAATACGGCCTGCCGCACAGATCCACGGCTACGGTTATGAGGGCATCATCCATCGGCAGTGTGAAGTGACCGTATCTGCGTATACCCGCCTTATCTCCTATAGCATCCTTTATAGCTGAGCCGATCACGATGCCGGTATCCTCAACAGTATGATGCCCGTCCACGTTCAGATCGCCTTTTACATTGCATGTCAGGTCGAAGAAACCGTGCTTTGCAAATCCTTCGAGCATGTGATCAAAGAATCCGATCCCGGTACTGATCTCGCCCTTGCCCGATCCGTCTATGTCCAGACTGACCCTTATATCTGTCTCTTTGGTCGTTCTGGTTATTTCAGCTTTTCTGCTCATTATTTACCTCATTTCTCCTCAAAACGTACAGCTATCGAATTGGCATGAGCCGTAAGGCCTTCATTACGTGCAAACAGCTCTATATCTTCGTGTACGGCTCTGAGAGCTTCCTCCGAGTATGATATGATACTCGTCTTCTTGATGAAGTCATCAACCGACAGTGGCGAAAAGAATCTCGCTGTTCCATTCGTCGGAAGTATATGGTTGGGGCCTGCGAAATAATCCCCCAGAGGCTCGGACGAATAATGACCGAGGAATATGGCACCGGCGTTTCTGATATGCGTCATGGACTCATAGGGATCAGCCGTGATTATCTCCAGATGCTCGCTTGCTATGGCATTGACAGCATCATAAGCATCCTGCATATCATCGGCCACAAATATGTATCCGTAGTTCTCAAGGCTCTTCTCTATGATCTCGCGACGTGTCAGAACCTCCAGGAACCCTTCAACCTCTTTATTGACATCATGTGCAAGCTTCTCCGATGTAGTTATCAGTATCGCACTGGCCAGTTCATCATGCTCTGCCTGACTGAGCAGATCTGCGGCTACAAATCTGGGATTAGCGGTTTCATCAGCCAAAACCAGTATCTCGCTGGGGCCTGCTATCGAATCGATCGATACATAGCCGAAGCATGCCTTTTTGGCCAGAGCCACAAAAATGTTACCGGGGCCTGTGATCTTATCCACCTTCGGAATAGTCTGTGTTCCGTGAGCCATGGCTGCAATGGCCTGTGCTCCGCCGACCTTGTAGATCTCATCCACGCCGGCTATATCCGCAGCTACCAGAGTCCCCGGTGTCACCCTGCCGTCAGCTCCTGCAGGCGTACACATTATGATGCGTCCTACACCGGCAACCTTCGCGGGGAGGATATTCATAAGTACCGAACTGGGATAAGCTGCCTTACCGCCGGGCACATATACGCCCGATACTGCGATGGGCATGATACGCTGTCCGAGTATCGTACCGTTATCCTTCATGTCTATCCAGGTATTTCGCACCTGTTTCTCATGGAATTCACGTATATTATCGGCGGCTTTCCTTATGACCCTGACGAAGGATTCATCCACAGCCTTATAGGCTTCATCGATCTCCGCATCGGTCACGCGCAGCTTATCTGCCGAACAGTCCCATTTATCAAATTTCCGATTAAGCTCTATAACCGCGAGGTCACCGCGATCACGTACATCTTCGATGATCTCGTTAACGGTATTTTCATATTCTCTGTAATTATTCGGGCTCCTCTTGAGAAGACTCTCTATCAGCTCTCCCCTGGATTCATCATTTAACTTGATTATACGCATATTACACCTCTGTTTATGCCGCATGCGGCTTACAATCTTTTTTTAATGGCACCGATCAGTTCCCTGATCCTCTCGGTCTGCATCTGCATGGACACCTGGTTCACAATCATCCGGGCACTTAAGGGACATATCTCTTCGAGTACCGTCAGACCGTTCTCTTTGAGTGTACCACCGGTCTCAACTATATCCACGATCACATCCGACAGCTCAACTATGGGGCCCAGCTCCACGGAGCCGTTCAGTTTGATGATGTCGACAGTCTGATGCTTATGGTTGTAGAAATAATCTTTCGCTATATGAGGGTATTTCGTAGCAACCCTGATCATCTCGTGATGCTCGAGAAGCTCACGTGATGTCTCGGGACCGCATACGCACATCCTGCACTTTCCGAATCCGAGATCCAACACTTCATATACTCTGCGGCCTTCCTCCATGATAGTGTCCTTACCCACCACACCGATATCGGCTGCACCATACTCTACGTATGTAGGGACATCAGGCCCCTTGGCGAGAAAGAATCGCATCTTATGCTTCTCATCTGCAAAGATCAGCTTGCGGGTATCCTTATCCTTCATCTCCTCGCAATGTATGCCGATCTCCTCGAGAAGTTCCATTGTTTTATTTGCCAAACGCCCTTTTCCCAGGGCAAATGTAAGATATCTGTCTTCCATTGTCTTATCCCAAACGAATCTGTGATCTATTTTCTGATGAGCTTCACGTGGCTGCCGCCGACGTGTCTCATCTTAAGTGCTTCCTTAAGAACACTCTCGTAAGTATCATCGGTGTATTCCAGGGTCACCAAATCATCTTTGATCGTAACCGGAATACCCTGTCTATGCATGGCATTAAGCAGGTCATCCACCAATATGACAAAACCGACTGCCGGCGCATCCTTGCCGAACTGCTTAAGCAGTCTGTCATACCGTCCGCCTTTTACGATCGCATCTCCCACACCGTATGTGAATCCCTTGAAGATCACACCGGTATAGTAATTGTACTTTGACAGCATGCCCAGATCGAATGAGATGTATTTATCCACCCCGTACAGCTTCAATACATCGACCAGAGCGCGCAGGCGCTCAACAGCGTCCCGTGACCTGGCATTATCGGCGGTCTCCATGGCTTTATCAAGTATATCCTCCTGACCGAACAGATCGGATACCGACAGAAGTCTGGATGCCGCATCGGGATCTATGGATTTGGCCTCCAGCAGATCCTGTGCAGCGAAGAAATTCTTACCGGATATATAATCACGGAGTTCAAGCTCAGTCTCCTCGTCCAGACCGCAGGCCGCGCACAATCCCTTGAAGAAAGCGACATTGCCAACGCTTATCTGGAAATCCGACAGACCGGCATGGAACAGTGACTCACAGGTCAGTGCTATGATCTCGGCATCGGCCTGTACCGAAGCATCACCTATAAGCTCCGCTCCCATCTGCATGGACTCCTTCAGGCGGCCCTGCAGCATAGAATTATTGGTAAAAGTATTACCCGCATAGGATAACCTGATGGGTTCATCGGATTCCATGAAATACTTGGCCGCACATCTCGCTATGGAAGGTGTGAAGTCGGGACGAAGTACCAGGGTATCTCCCTCTTTGTCAAAGAACTTATACAGTTCCCTGCTGGGAGTCGTACCTATCTCATTCGAAAAAACATCAAAGAATTCAAAGGTAGGTGTTTCTATCTCATCATATCCGAACTCACCGATCTTCTCGCGTATAAGCGCCTCGACCTTCAGCTTGCGCTTATACTCATCGCCGTATATATCCCTGACTCCCTCAGGAGTATGTAACAATCTCTTACTCATATCATCCTCACTAGCCGAAACCTGCCGATGATACCTGCTCACTCTCTATCATACAGATCCTGCTGCATCATATCGAGATACGGAACCGGTATCCCGGGATGCCTGGGAAGTATATAGGCGGGATTAAGTTCTTCCCTCCTGAAGCTTTTGCGTCCGCCTTCCCTCGCCCTGTTCCAGAAGAACAGAAGCATCTCAAGCGGCAGGTAATAGAATTCATCGCGATGTGTATAGTATATCAGAAAAAAGGCGATCCCGTCCTGTTTTTCAAAATTGACCATAAAGTCAACCTGATGCTCGTGTATGTTCTGCAGGCTGAATGTGTCCTGAGCACACTCCTTGGCATCAAAGCATACAGGGATCCCCTGAACCGCACCTATATAATCCACCGTGGATTTCTGGTCAAAATAGGCAAGCGTGATATGCTTGGTCTTTTTATCCATTTCTATGGGTGTGATGGGGGTAGGGATCTTCTGAACACATGCAAGACCCTTTTCCAGATATATATCGTTGGTCTGATTGATCATATCCTCCAGAATGGAACCCCGGAGGCCTCTCGTTTTATGTGTGCTCATATCCTAACCTGTCTTTCCCGACAGATGCTTTTTAAGTATATCAGTCAGATCTTTGATGGTCATGGGTTTGCTCAGATAATCAGTAAAACCGTTCTCCAGATACAATTCCCGTGCACCGCTTATGGCATTTGCCGTCAGAGCGATCACCGGAACACCCTTATTCAGGTTATCCGGCATTTCCATGGCTTTCTGCAATGTCTCTATTCCGTCCATCTCGGGCATCATATGATCCAGCAGTATCAGATCGAATTTCTCTCTGGTGATGATATCGAGCATTGAATATCCATCCGTACATGATACCGGGACAGCTTCCAGAGCCTCCAGATATCTGACCGCGACCTTAAGATTGAGTGCATTATCATCGACCACGAGAATACGGGCTCCATGGCAGGAGTATTTATCATCAGCGGAAGGATCGTCTTTCTCCTTGTCCGCCGCAGCCCCGTTCATATACACGTTTATATCGCCTATAGACGAAGAGTCCGTCACGATCTGCGGGATGCGAGCCGTAAAGGTTGTTCCCACACCGTAAGTACTGTCACAATCTATGGTTCCGCCCATGATCCGTATCAGATTGGCCGTGATGGCCAGACCAAGTCCGGTACCCTCTATATTTCTGTTGTGTTTGTGATCCAGCCTTTCAAATTGATTGAAAAGCCTGTCCATATCCGATTCTTTGATGCCGATACCGGTATCGGAGACTTTTATGATCAGAACAATACTTCCTTCATCCCCTTTTTCATGAGTAACAGAGAAAGTGATACTGCCTTCATGCGTATACTTAACGGCATTATTCAGCAGGTTTATCATGATCTCACGTATGCGTTTCTCGTCACCCTTAAGTCCCCTAGGCAGATCTGAAGAGATATGCGGGATCAGCTTCAGCTTTTTCTCTTCTGCTTTTACGCTTATCATGATCAGAACGGAGTTGATGAGTTGACGGATATCGTATTCCTCATCGGTCACCTCCATCTTGCCCTGCTCTATCTTGGAGAAATCCAGTATATCATTGATGAGGTCAAGGAGTGTCAGGCTGGCTTCCTTGATATTCACGGCATACCCACGGGTTTCCTCGTTTATGTCCTCTCTGAGTATCAGTTCATCCATGCCCATGATGGCATTGATCGGAGTTCGTATCTCATGCGACATATTTGCAAGGAAGGTGGTTTTGGCCCGGTTGGCTTCCTGAGCCTTGGCGGTCCTGACATTCAGTGCATTGAACATGAGTATCTCGTGTATGATCGCGCATCCCAGCAACAGTATCATGCCGACAGCTACGAATACGCCGTCGTTATTATGTGTCGGCAGATTGATGTGTATGACTTCCAGCAGAGCCATTATGATCATTGCGCCGAATCCTGCCATCATGACCGAATGGGTGATCTTATTATTATGATCCATGATATCCCTGATCATGGTATACAGACAGACCAGCGCAGCCAGAACGATCGCAATGATGCTGTAATCCATGCTCAGGTCAAAATCCAGAATGCCGCCAAAATGCAGGAACGTATATACAATGAAATTGATGATAAGAACAATTTCGGCCAGATTATACAAAAACTGGTACCTGCGTTCCTGAAGCAGATTAAGATATGCAAGGAAAGGGAACGGCATCAGAAAGACAACAAGGTATTCACATATACCGTCAATATAATAGTTTCCGAAAATGATCGGATACATGAAATTATCCAATATGATCCAGATGGCTCCTGCCAGCACTCCTATACTCATATACCAGAGTGCAAACGGTTTACGTGTCTGTATGCGCTGAACCAGGCAGATCACGAAAACCACCAGTCCGAGAATGACCAGCGAAAAAGCAACCGAAAGTATGACCTTGTTATCATCAAAGATCACATGTAAGAATCCCGTGCGGTCTCCTATATAAGAAACGGGAATAATACAATAATCCAGCGGATACTCTTCCTTCACTATGGCCAGAACTTTGCCGGAATCCGAGGGATTCAGATCGATCTTTGTCCAGAGAGACTTAACATTTCTGCCGAATTCCGATACAGAGATCTCGTATTCTTCACGGAGTTCACCGTCAATATAGGCTTTGAATGATTTGCCTGTTCTGTAGAAGAAACAGCTGCCTGTGCCGAGATCATCGGGCAGGCGTGTTTCAACGGTCAGGGTGCCGGTATTGACTATATCGAAGGAATCCGGGGCATGGTATTCCCATGTCTCTCCATTCTCATCGGTGTAATACCACGCAGCGGTATACTCTTCACAATGGTCATCAAAGAGTCTTTCATGATGTACAAAACCCTGTCCATACACGTACAGTGCGATAATGCACAGTACGAATATCGTCATTATGGTACCGATGATCTTATTGATTTTATCAGAACCGATCTTATCGATCATAAATTAACGTCTCCGCAAGCCTCATAAATACAAGCCTCTGTCTTAAAATCTCCTGAGGTCACCTATAAACTCCAGAACATCCGCATGCTCATCCGTACTCCGGCCGCCGACTGTATTGATGAATCGCATGATAGAGAAAACACACAGTTCCGTAGGCGATACAGTAATGTCGATATTAACTCTGTGCAGAAGTTTGACATGTACCTGCCGGTCCACACGGGTTATAACGGACTTAACACCCTTGGACCATGCATACATACTTATTACCAGATTGATCTCATCATTATCCGTCAGAGATATGATGGCATCGGATCTGTCCAGATGTTCCTCATCGAGTACTTCCGTAATATCACCCTCGGCATAAGCAATCCGTGCATTCGGATATCTCTCCATCAATTCCCTGCATCTGGTCAGATTATCATCAAGTATGGTGAGTTTCTTTTTGTCTTCGGTCAGCATATCGGCCAGGCACGCGCCTGTGATACCCCCACCCACTATTGCTATATTGCCTGTTTTACACCTCTTTATACCAAGGGCCGTAAAGACCTCACCCAGATGCTCCTTATATACCACTATATACAGACTGTCATTCTCTGCGATCACTTCGGTATCCCTGGGAACTATAGTCTTTTTACCTCTGACGATCACACCTATAAACATGTTCTCACTGATGCTGTTTTGTATTTCAGCTATGCTCTTGCCTATCAAAGGAGAATCACCTACAGCATTTAAGTCCAGGACATATACTTCGTCATTAAGACAATTCTCGATCTTTACATATCCGGGCAGACCGATATTTCTGTATATCTCTTTGGCCAGATCCTCTTTCGGGCTGATCAGATAATCTATATTATATTCCTCTTTCAGCTTCTCCTTTTCATCTGCCAGATCGGGCATGAGTACGCGTGCACATGTCGCCCTCGTGCCTACGACTTTGGCCTGCATGCATGCGAGCAGATTAATCTCATCGGTATGTGTCAGGGCAACCAGCACATCCGCTGTATCCGCTCCGGCTTTCTTTAACGTCTCGATTGACGCACCGCTCCCGCATACTCCGTTGACCGTGTATTTATCGGTGATCATGTCAACGCATGCACGATCCTTATCGATGACGGTTATGTCATGATCCGATCCGTCCAGAAGTTTGATCAGTGATCTGCCTGTTTCTCCGAGTCCGACTACTATTATCTTCATACATTACCCCCGGGTCTTATCCGCTTTGATTTATGGTCTTCCAGTTTGAAATATACTTTTTTGACAGTAAGTCCCTGAACCAGAACGGTGAAAAATATCGTCACATAAGTCACGTTTATGAACAGTTTATATATCGCCGGATCCAGATACCCGGCAGTCCCCATTGCCAGTGCCAGAGACAACCCGCCTTTGAGCGCCGACCATGTCATCAGGATCACGAATTCCTTAAGATCATAATTGCCCGGTATGCTGCGTCCTGTAAGCCACGAGCTCAGAGACACACCTCCCGCCCTGGAAACAAGCAGAATCACAATGCCGGCCGGTATGACTACGGGGGCGTATCTACTTATCTCCACATCCAGGAGCATGAGTCCTATCATCACAAAAAGAACTGCATTCAGGATACTCTCAAGTATTTCCCAGAAGTCCTTATAATACTCGGACGGATCTATCACCTTTACTCTTCGTTCCATCTTATCCATCGCATATGAGAAATACATTCCGCATACGACCGACGCTATAACACCCGAGAATCCCATATGCTCACATATAACATAAACAAGCGATACATCGAGAAGTGATATCAGGATATACCTGACAGGATCCTTGGTGATCTCCATAAGCTTGAACAGCAGAAATGAAACGACCAAAGCCACTGCTATGGCTCCGAAGATCTCCTTACACATAAGTATCATGAAATGGCTGTTTCCGCTCTGAATGATTATGGAACGTACGAAAACGAACAGAGCCACACCGGTACCGTCATTAAAAAGCGATTCATTCTCGATAACGGAGCATACATTCTTCGATAAACCGATCTTATTGAGTATGCCCGTAGCCGCGATAGGGTCAGTCGGTGAAACCACGCACCCGAGCAAAATGCACATCCATATATCCATGGGGATGCCGAAGATCATCACTATGATATAGAACAATAAGCCATAGAGAAAAGACGATACAACCGTTGTAAGCAGAGCGAGAAGCAGGATGGGGCGGATATTCTGTCTGAACTTCCCCATGTTGACCTTGCTCGCGCCGGCGAAAAGCATAAAGCACAGCACTCCGTCAAGCAGGTACTCCTCGAATCCGAAATCTCCTATCCTGTTCACAAACACATCCAGCCAGGGAATGGAGGTCAGTCTGCTGATGATCGCGAGTATCAATGCTATGATCAGCGAGAACATTATCAAAGCTATATCACTCTGTATATGAAACGCTTTCTCATTGAAGATACCTATGAAAACAATGAATGCCAGTATGATGATGAGAAATATAAGTATGCTCATGTCGTTACCTGTTAACCATAAGTTTGGCAACTGCGGCTTTAAGTCCCGCCACTGTCAGCTTATACATGGGAAACATCGTTTTGATGGCGGTCTCCGCTTCTCTCCACGGAGCATCTCCGGGAGCCATCTTGGGATTAAGCCATACGATATGCTTATAATGGCTTTTCATCAGATGCAGCCAGTCCCATCCGGACAGACCGTTGTTGGGACCGCGGTAGTTTCCTGTAGTGGAATACAGTTCTTCCGGCGCCATGGCGGCATCTCCGACAATCATCACTTTATAATCGGAATCCAGATTTTTGAAAAGCCAGTCCGTATCAACCCAGTCACCGTTCTCACATTCGGGAGTGTTATAGACCTTCGCATAAATGCAGTTATGGAAATAATAGGTCTTAACATCCTTGAAATGATCCATCTTATCTACAGCCTGAAACAACTCGTTCAGGAGTGTACTGTATGGGATCATGGTTCCGCCGGAATCCATGAGAAGGAGCAGCTTGACCGAATTCTTACGAGGCTTCTCCATCACGATCTGCAGATATCCGCCGTTGTTACATGTCTTGTGTACCGTACCGTCTATATCCAGCTCGGTCTTGGGGACATCAAGCTTGGTTGAAAACTGTCTGAGGCTCTTAAGTGCCGCCATGAACTGTCTGGATGTCAGCACTTTATCATCTCTGAAATCCTGAAACTTATGGGCACCTATAACCTCAAAAGCAGACTGATATCCTGTCGATCCGCCGACTCTGATACCGCCCATATGTCCACCCATATTACCGAACGAAGTCTTTCCCTGTGTACCTATCCAGTAGGATCCGCCGTTATGCTCCGAATCCTGTTCTTTGAGCCTGTCCCTGAACTTTTTCTCGACATCATCACGGTCGATCTGAGCGTTATCGCCCGGATCCTGATTCATCTCAAACTTCTTTTCCTCAAGCCACTGCTCATATGCCTCGGGCTTGTCCAGCCATGCCAGCATGGTCTTGGTTATATCGGGCTCGTACTTCGCAGACTTGAACGTATTCTCAAAAGCCATATCGAACTTGTCGTATTCGGTCTCGGATTTAACGAGGATCATGCGCGACAGATAATAGAATCTCGTAAGCGAAGAGCCTGCGAGATCCTTATCGAGTGCATCCTGCAATGTGAGCCACTCCTTGAGTGTCACATCCAGTCCGAATTCTCTGAGATTGTTGTAGAAGCTTGTGAACATCTATACTCCTGACGTATGGTTCAGTTCAGTTCGTTGGTCCTGCTCTTGACCACTGCCATATCCTCGTCCTTTTTAATGACAACGCCGAGATTGGGCAGATTCTTTTTGATCAAAGCCGGATCCATGCCTCCTATCTGAAGGGCGTTGACCCAGTCGATAAGTTCCGATGTGGAAGGTTTCTTACGCACGTCCTTGAGCCCTCTGATCCAGTAAAATACATCCATGGCATTTTTAAGCAGATTGGCCTCAACATCGGGGAAATGTGTCCTGACTATCTCTTCCATAAGCGGTGCATCCGGGAAGTCGATATAGTGGAATATACATCTCCGGAGAAAAGCATCCGGAAGCTCCTTCTCCGCATTGGATGTAATGATAACCACAGGGCGTGTCTTTGCCTTGACCGTCTCCCTGGTCTCGTGGATATAGAACTCCATCTGATCAAGCTCCCACAGCAGGTCATTGGGGAACTCCAGGTCAGCCTTGTCGATCTCATCGATAAGAAGAACGACCTGTTCATCAGACTTGAAAGCCTCTCCGAGCTTGCCGAGTTTGATATATCTGGCGATATCATCCACGCCTTCTTCACCGAACTGCCCATCATAGAGTCGCTGGATCGTATCATACATATACAGACCGTCCTGCGCCTTGGTGGTCGACTTGATGTTCCATATGATTAGGCGCTTGCCCAGGCTTTCAGCAACCGCTGCAGCCAGCATGGTCTTGCCTGTGCCGGGCTCCCCCTTTATGAGTAGAGGCTTCTCCAGGACCATAGCCACGTTTACGGCGTCAAGCAGTTCCTGAGAAGCGACGTATGTATTTGTGGACGCAAATTTATTATCAGACATTTCTACTCCTTTTTAAACAAATAAGTGTTAATCTATGATCACATAGTAAGGGGATGGCAAGCATATATCCACAAGCAGGTGCTTAGAGCCCGTCGTTACTTGGCGAGGTATCTCACGAGCCTAGTAACGTAACGAGGTGATAGCAGCGAAAGCGTGCCTGCGGTGGATGTATGCTTGACATTCCCGATCATTAAAATGTCAAGCTTAATCCCAGGGTATCAGCGGGTTCTCGATCTTCTTGTCACGCATCATGAGGTCTTTCACCGCCTCGGAGGGGTTCTTTCCTTCAAACAGGACACGATTGACCTCTGTGATGATAGGCATCTCGACATCGTACTTCTTAGAGAGCTCCATGGCTGCCTTGGCCGAGTATACACCCTCTACAACCATCTTGACCTCTGCCTGAGCCTCCTCGAGGCTCTTGCCCTGACCGATCAGGATGCCGCATCTGCGGTTTCTGGAATGCATCGAAGCACATGTAACTATCAGGTCGCCCATTCCTGTCAGACCTGCAAATGTCTGCACATTTCCGCCCATGGCGACACCCAGACGGGATATCTCAGCTATACCGCGGGTGATAAGCGCTGCCTTGGTGTTGTCTCCGTAACCCAGTCCGTCAGCTGCTCCGGCAGCAAGTGCGATCACATTCTTAAGTGCGGCGCCGATCTCAATTCCGAGGATATCCGGACTTATATAAACCCGGAACACATCGCTCATAAATACATCCTGAAGATATTTAGCAGTGTCTTTGGACTTGGAGCCGACCACGATCGTAGTGGGGATTCCCTTGCCTACTTCTTCGGCATGTGAAGGTCCCGAAAGAACGGATACATCCGCCTGAGGTATCTCCTCGTTGATGATCTGTGACATGGTATATGAGGTGCCCTCTTCTATGCCTTTAGCTACGTCTATGATCTTCTGTCCGTCAGCCACGTGAGGTGACATCAGTCTAGCCGTACTTCTGACGAACTTGGACGGTACAGCCATCACGATCACATCACGTCCGCTGATAGCCTCGGATATATCGGTTGTATAGGTTGTGGCCTCCGACAGAATGACTCCCGGAAGTTTATCCTTATTCTCGTGATATGTCCTGAACATATCTATCTCATCGGGCAGAGCCGAATACATGATACATTCATGTCCGTTATTGTTAAGGAGCCATGCAAGGGCTGTGCCCCAGCTGCCTGCTCCGATTATGCCTATTTTAGCCATTTGTCTTCTCCTGTTGTCTGATTATTCCGGTCCGTCGTAACACTACACCAGATCGTCATTGTCTTTTTTACCGGATTTCTCCTTACCGCGTTTGCTTAAGTAAACCTTGCTCTCGCTGTGAGTGAGCAGACGTTTGATATTGGCTCTGTGACGCCATACAGCCATGACAGTCATGACCAGAACCACCGCATACATCTCATACATCACCGGCTGCGGTATATCCACTCCGGCTCGCATATCCAAAGTCCCTGTCTGACCGCATACCAGAATATACACGAAGAACGTGATATATATCAAAATCGAGCCAAGAGATACATAATGTGTCGTAAGGAAAACGAGTGCAAAAACCAGTAAATGTATAAGAAAAGAAACAGGTCCGAAGCTGACGATAACACCTGCAGTCGCCGCTATTCCTTTTCCGCCCTTGAACTGCAGATAAAACGGAAAATCGTGACCGAGGATGACTCCGAGAGCCGTATACATACGATACAGGAACAGATACTCGGGATTTGCTTTGCCAAAAAGAAAATATGTGATGACTATCGCCACGATACATTTGATCGCATCTCCGAACAGAACAATGAATCCGGCTTTCGTTCCCAGAGTACGCAATGTATTGGTCGCTCCCGAATTACCGCTCCCATGTTCTCTGATATCGATCCCATGCATCTTGCCGTATATGAATCCTGTCTGAATCAGTCCGAAAGCATAGCCTATGACCAGACACAATATCCTCTCAAGCATTACTTGTCGTCCTTTCTCTCACGTATGATAAACCTAAGCGGAGTACCCATGAAGCCGAATGTTTCACGGACCTGGTTTTCTATATATCTCGTATATGAGAAATGCATCAGTTCTTTGTCATTTACAAATATAACAAATGTCGGCGGTTTCACGGCAACCTGGGTAATATAGAACAGCTTCAGTCTCTTGCCCTTGTCGGAAGGCGGCTGCTTCATCGCCGTAGCCTGAGCCATGATCTCATTTAATACGCCCGTGGCTACTCTCATTGAATGATTCTCATTGACCGCATCTATGGTCTCGTATAGCTTGTTCAGTCTCTGGCCTGTCTTGGCCGAAATGAATACGATTTCCGCATAGGTCATGAAACTTAGCGTATTGCGGATGTCCGCGGTATACTCATTGACTGTCTTATCGTTCTTTTCAATGGCATCCCACTTATTTACGACAATGATGATCGCTTTACCGCGGTCATGAGCTATGCCGGCGATCTTTGCATCCTGCTCGGTAACACCCTCCGTAGCATCTATGACCAGCAGGACTATATCTGCACGTTCCACCGCAGCTACGGTGCGGATGATCATATATTTCTCAAGTTCTTCTTTGACTTTATTCTTGCGTCTGAGTCCGGCGGTATCTATGAGCAGATATTCCTTACCGTCATGCATGATACGTGAATCTATGGCATCACGGGTGGTTCCTGCTATATCCGACACGATCGCACGGTCTTCGCCTGCAAGCTTGTTCAGAATGGAGCTCTTGCCTACATTGGGCTTGCCCACGATAGCGATCTTGACGGCATCATCTTCGGCATCCGTATCCGCCCCTTCCGGGAAGTATTCGCTGACCGCCTCAAGCAATTCACCGAAGCCGAGCCTGTTCACGCTTGATATGGGATAAGGTTCACCGATGCCGAGATTATAGAACTCGTATACATCAACCATATCCCGCTGAAAGCTGTCAACCTTATTAACTGCCAGCACTACCGGCTTGGAGGATCTGCGTATCATATCCGCAACACGCATATCATCATCCACGAGCCCCTGTTTAACATCGACCATGAATATGATCACATCTGCGGTATCGAGAGCGATCTGTGCCTGTTCACGCATCTGCGACAGGATCACATCAGAGCTGTCCGGCTCTATACCTCCGGTATCTATCATGGTGAACGTCCTGTCCAGCCACTCAACATCAGCGTATATACGGTCTCTGGTTATGCCGGGTGTATCCTTGACTATGGATATCATCTCACCGGCTATTGCATTGAAAAAGGTGGATTTACCTACATTCGGACGTCCCACCACTGCTACTATGGGACGATTATCTGTGTGACTCATACTTGCTCCGGATCCCCAGGCGGATGCCCGAAGATGTTAGTTTTTCTACAAAATCATATCCACTTGATTTTACAATCTGCACGTCTGATTGTAAAGTTTCGGCCAACTGCGTGCGCGTCATGTCATCCAGAAAATAATCCTCTCCCGCACGAAGTGTATTCTCGGGGATCAGCACTCGTCTGCCCAAAGTTTTACCCCGTAATTGTTCCGCCATATCCCGGCCGGTCAGCAGGCCTGATACGGTGATCATTTCTCCGAAGAAATGATTAACGATCTCATATACATGTATATTCAATCCGGGATACATCCCCATCAGTCGTGCCGCCATATCGGATATGATCGGATACATGAGCTTACCGGTCACTACCGACAGTTCTTCATGAGGTTTCTTCAGGAAATGGATGTGCTTAAGCGCATCCTCGTACTCATTAAGCATCAGTCTGACCATGCCCACACCGTTCTCAAGCTGTACATATCCCTCATATCTATCCTCATCAGGGAGGGGCAATCCGGCAGTCAGATACCATTCATCCGATGCATGTACGAAATAAGAGCCGAACTCTTCTTTAATCCTGTCCTGCCATTTATGAATGGTGCCCAGTACCTCACGTGCGTCATCCGGCCCGAAAGGTTCAAGCGGATACAGACCGTCACGGTATTTGGTCAGGCCAACGGGAACAACCGACACACTCTGCAGCTCCGGCATCAGCTTCGACAGATCCGATATGCTGCGTTCAAGATCTTTTCCGTCATTTAAGCCCTTGCACAGAACGATCTGGCCGTTCATGGTGATCCCGGCTTCCTTAAGTTTATATACTTTCTTAAGAGACTCACCGGCAAACCGGTTATTGAGCATTCTGCATCTGAGTTCGGGATTGGTGGTATGAAATGATATATTGATCGGAGAAAGATGATATCGGCATATCCTTTCGACATCATGATCGGACATGTTGGTGAGTGTCACATAGTTCCCCTGAAGAAAGCTCAGTCTCGAGTCGTCATCCTTGAAATAGAGGGTTTCGCGCATGCCGGGAGGCATCTGGTCGATAAAGCAGAACACGCATTTATTCGTACATGATCTGTACTCGTCCATGAGTCCGGCCTCAAACACGAGTCCCGGATCCTCGTCAGACATCTTGGAGATGTGTACACAGAACTCCTCTCCGTCCTTGTTTGTCAAAACAAGATCCAGTTCTTCCTCCAGCGTCAGATACTGATAATCAAATATATCCTCTACGGGTTCACCGTTGACCGAGATCAGAATATCACCGCCCGATATCCCTGAACCGTCCGCGGGGGACCCCTGTATTATGTCTTTTACTACACGCTTATCGGATCTCATATCTTTAAGTTTACCCCAAATCGCCTTGACGTGCTATCTGTCGGATAATAAAATATGACACGTAAATATAGTCTGCTTTTATACGGAGCATTTATATGGCAAATCTACAGAAATTAGAGCAGCTGATGGCTGTTGCACCCATCAAACTCATCATACCTCCCTGTGCCGAGAAGCTCGGGAGCAGTGTCAACCGGTATCTGATCGAATTCAGACAGGATCTCCACAATAAATTCAAAGCCGATCCTGCTTTTCAGGGATATATCAAAGATAATTACATAGCACGCATAGATCTGCCCAGATTCGGCAGCGGTGAAAGCAAATGTACATTGCTCGACTCTATACGAGGCGATGATATATTCATAATCACCGATGTGACCAACCATTCCCTCACATATACGATGCAGGGGTTCGAGAATCACTACTCTCCCGATGACCACTTCCAGGATCTGAAGCGTATACTTGCTGCCATAGACGGCAAAGCACATCGCATAAATGTGATCATGCCTTTTCTGTATGAGGGCAGACAGCATAAACGCAGTGGCCGCGAATCCCTGGATGCGGCTTATATGTTCAAAGAACTGTCCAATATGGGCATCACGAATTTCATCACTTTTGATGCACATGATCCCCGTATCCAGAACTCGGCTCCTTTCACCGGATTCGATAACTTCAATGCAATGTACCAGTTCGCTCGCACTCTCTTGAGCAATGAGCGCGATATGATCATCGACAAGGAGCACACCATCATCATATCTCCCGATGAAGGCGCTCTGGACAGATCCATCTATTTCGCATCGGTGCTTGGACTGGATGCCGGTATGTTCTATAAGAGACGTGATTATACCAAGATGGTGAACGGAAAGAATCCTATAGTCGCCCACGAATTCCTCGGCGACAATATAGACGGCAAAGACTGCATCATCATAGACGATATGATCTCTTCCGGCGGTTCGATGATCGATACGGCCAGACAGCTCAAGGAAATGAATGCCAAACGCGTATATATATGCACTACCTTCGGTCTCTTCACCGATGGACTCGCCGCATTCGACGAAGCATATGAGAAATGCTATTTCGACAGGATCGTGACCACGAATCTGAATTATATCGATCCCGATCTCTATACGAGGCCTTACTATCTTCAGGCCGACATGGGCAAGTTCATCGCATCCATCATAGATTTCATGAATCACGATGCGCCTATGTCAGACTTAAATACTCCTACCGAGAAGATCCGCAAGATACTCGATCGATACAACAATCGCGAGGAGTTCACTTTCTAGAAAGCAGGGCCGGCGCGATAATATATCCACAAGCAGGTGCTTAGCAGCCCCGTCGTTACTTAGCGAGGTATTTCACGAGCTTAGTAACGTGACGAGGGGGCTAGCAGCGAGAGCGTGCCTGCGGTGGATGTATTGTCGCACCGGCCCTTTCTATCCAGTTTTACTGTACGGTTTTAAAAGTGATCTCCGCTTTAAAGAGGTCAGCTTCGGAATATAGGCAGAAAGTACCACCCATCAATTCGGTCAGCGATTTCGCAATGGACAAGCCCAGTCCGGACCCTTCGGTCGTCCGAGATGCATCGCCCCTGCTGAACCTCTCGGTCAGATCAGTCAGATCGGCCGGCAGAGGATTCTCGGATGTATTCGTGATCCTGAGGCTTATATCCATACCCGTCTCCGCGTTCTCGCGATTAAACATATCAACGAAAACTCTCGTACCCGGCATAGCGTATTTGCATACATTGCCCAGCAGGTTTTCCATCACTCTCCACAGGCTCTGACCGTCAGCCATCATGGTCGGGATCGTCAGATTATCCGTTCGTGTGACCACAGAAAGGGCCTTTTCGGATAATTTCTCATCAAATTCCGCCAATGCCTGGGTTACCATTTCCGGCAGGTTCATCTTCATAAGCTCAAGTTCCACATTACCGCTTGAGACTTTGCTGGCTTCGATCAAATCATCTGTAAGTGTTTTCAGCCGCTGTGATTTCTCATCAAGAATATCCACATAGCTTGCGATCTTCATATCATCGATGTTCTCGCGCTTGATCAGATCCACATAGTTGATGATACTCGTCAGAGGTGTGCGTATATCATGACTGACATTTGCCAGGAGCTCGGTCTTCATGCGTTCATCCTTCATACTCTGTTCGACTGCGTTTCGTACCGACTCACCTATCGAATTCACATATACTCCAAGCTCTCTGTTATCACCATGGACAGAGTCTATATCGGCTTTATATGACAGATCTCCGGATATGATCCTCTTCATGCCGCTCATGATCTCATCACGATCTTTCACCTGCTTGAATATGAAGTATCCGACTAAAGCATCGATAACTATGAGTATGCCGATTATCACAAACTGCACCAGATTATCATCCGAAACCGCAGTCAGAATTATCATGAACAGATTGAACAGCATCAGCCCCACATACGGAACCACGCTCTTAAGCAGCAGGTTACCGTTATCATAAATCTTGACCGCTCCCTGTCCGATCGCGGTCAGAACTCTATAGAGGAAACTCTGTTTCCATATATGACGGCCTCTGATACGTCTGACAAGCGAATAGTACAGCCAGAGTGTCAGTACATCGAAAAGGAATACTACTACACCGAAGATGACATAGACATATATATCCTTAAGGATACTCATTGCTTCGTACCTGAAGCTGTCAAAATAAGTTGAAGCAATAGTAGCGGGGATCCCGATAAACAGTACCACGATAACTGCTAATATGATAAACCAGAGTTCTATCGGAGTATTGTCAAAGTCGGTGAATCTGATGCTTTTAGTACCATCTTCATTACGTACAACACCTTCATGTATCGTACATATCACAAGCAGGATCAGATACCCTATCAGACACAGGATTATGATCCCATATGTTATATCTGCATCGGGCAGGAATGTTGACAAGAATCCGGCTCTGGCTGCTCTGATCGCATCATTGGCGGGCATGGACATATCCGCCCCGATAAATATCCTGCAGTCATCGGGATAAGCATACCTGTATCTGGACATCAGAGCATTAAATGCGGATTCATTGATTGCGGTATTCGTATCATAAACCATACGATCAGCATCATAGCTGATGTATTTCCCGTAATTCATAAAAGTACTGGCGACCTTGGGTTCGTCTTTCAGTTTCAGGGCAGTGTTGGTATATACGACCGCATCCGGCCCTTCACCCATCCTTATCCAGTATCTGATATTGCTGTTGAGGGCATCGTAGTAATCAGTCATGCTCAGATAATCCGTATAGTTATAGTACAGATCCTCGGAACATGCCTGAATACTTCCGGCCAAAGCGTCATAATCATCCCAGTTATCCGTAAGATTCTCTATGCCGAGTCCTTCAACTGTCGTATATCTGTTGATAAGCATGGAATGGGTATCACTGCCGTCACTGTAGCTTAAATAATTTCCGGATACGGTATCGGAATTAACCTGTGCTTCCTTGTATTCGAAACCGTATTTTGTCCATTTAAGCAGATCCCCGAGATGATACTGTGCGGTAACATCTTCTATCCCGCTGTAGCCGTTCTCCTGTCTGGCATTGTATGAAGCCACATCTATTATCTTATCCGGATCATACTTGCCGTCTGTCTCCATCTGCGTTCTGATCGTCACATATTTAAGCACTCCCTCGGTTTCCTTGCCCAGAATGGTATTAAAGAATACAGAATCCTCATATGCACGTCCCTGATCGCTCGCGCTCAGATGGTATATCTCATTCTTATCATATGAACTGACTACCACGATGGAACTGGCTACATACATGAGAAGCATCACTGCCGCACCGGTTATAAGCACATGCTGCAGAAATTTCAGAAAGCCTGTCTTTACGATTTTCTTCGGTGCTTTGGGTTCACGTTCCTTCTTCGGAACACTGTTTTTGTCTTTTTTTAACATCTTAGTTTCCCTCATATTTCTCGGCTTTGTAGCCTATCCCCCATACGACTTTGATATATCTGGGGTTCTTCGGGTCTATCTCTATCTTTTCTCTGATATGTCTGATGTGTACGGCTACGATATTATCCGAACCGTATGCCTCCTCATTCCAGATACTCTCATATATCTGATCCGAGGAAAAAACCTTGCCTGCATTGCCGACCAGTAGTTTCAGGATATTAAACTCAATGGGGGTCAGCTTTACTTCATCCTCATCCACATATACCTGCTTGGTATCGTCGTTGATCACAAGACTTCCGGTAGTATAGATATTGGATGACTCATCTCCGGTGATACTGCCCAGCGAAGTGTATCTCCTGAGTGCCGACTTGACTCTCGCTACGAGCTCAAGCGGATTGAAAGGCTTGGTCACATAATCATCGGCTCCGATGTTCAGTCCCAGGATCTTATCGGCATCCTCCGACTTCGCACTCAGGATGATGATCGGGATCGAATACTTCTCCCTTATCTTGAGTGTTGCATGTATCCCATCCAGCTTCGGCATCATTATGTCGATGATCAGCAGATGAATATCCTGTTCATCGAGTACTTGAATAGCCTGTACACCGTCATATGCTTTATAGACGCTGTAGCCTTCCTGTGTAAGATAGATCTCTATGGCATCCACTATGGTCTTATCATCATCACATACCAGTATATTTGACATAGCACCCTTTCCGGACCGTTTAAACGACCTCACACTAGACATTAAAACATTTGAATATAAAGAAAAGCTTAAGACAATTATGAAGATTCTCTTAAGCTTAAATCCCGCTAATCCGGACCTGACTCCGGTTCTCACAGATCATATATGCTCATCTGTCAATGATGGAATCATAATACCCGCGCCATCTACGGTTGACCACATCCGGCCGGTAATCCCGCATGGTCTCATATGCCGCCTTCCCAAGGCGATCCGCATATTCAGGATCTTCCATGATATGCTGCATGGCCCCTGCCAATGCATCGGTATCACGAACACCTGTCAGTATACCGTTTTCTCCGTCCACGATAAGCTCAGCCGGCCCTCCGCAGGGACAGTCGGTCGATATGCACGGCAATCCGAGACTCATGGCTTCGAGCAGGGTATTCGGCATGCCCTCCGTGTCGGATGTAAGCAAAAAAGCATAAGCATCATATAATCTGTCCGGAACATCGGATACAACCCCCGGGAAATCCACACGATCCGCTATTCCGCAGTTTTGGGCCAGTTCGATCAGTTTTACTCTATCCGGACCGTCACCGCATACCACCAATCTGAATCCCGGTCTGTCCACCGCCGCCTTACCGAAAGCCGAAATGGCCATAGCCTGGTTCTTGTTTTCATCCATGCGTCCCACCACATAGATATCATGTTTGCGCTCACCTTCAAAACGTTCTTTCACAAACGCGGGACTCACGGAATTGGGCAGGATAACAGATACACGTCTAAGCCCTTTGCGCAGAAACGACTGCTGTCTGTGCGTCTGCAGAATGATACCGTCAGCCTCCCCGAACAGGATCTGCATCAAAATACGCATGACCCGGGTAGGGTACTCGAGCGGCGGATCAGCTACGATCGAAACCACCACTCTGGTTGGAAGAAATACGGCACAGGTCACAGCCATGAAATTTGATTTACCGGCCGTGGTCATAAGCAGATCCGCATCCGTCTCACGAATGATGCGATGAAGCTTAAGTATTCGTGCACAGAAGTTATATATTCTCCCTTTACATTCGGCCTCGCCGATATCGGATATAACTCTGTCCGCGCCTGCCGGAAGCTCGTATTCATCCTCATATTTATACTGGGTAATGAAAGTTACCGCATATCCGACCGAAAGGAAATATTCAGCCAGATTCACAAATACTCTCTCTGCACCCCCTTTGGCAAGCGAGCCGATATAAAATGCGATATGTCGGGGTTCCCTGTGCGGCGATCCCAGTATACGCACCCAGGCTCCGCCTGTCAGGAAAAGAATATAGGCTCTGGATATGAAAGGAGAAATGAAATGAGCTTCGATCAAGGAGAATACGATGACGGAAAGTGTAAGCACAAAACCAGCATGATCCCTTCGTCTGTACTGATATATAAACAGAATCAGGACAGAAAGAACAGCCAGGGCACCCGGAATGATACCATACCACCAGAAAAGCCGTACGATACCCATATCAATATATCTGTTGAAATCGGGTGATGAAAATAAGCTCCAGTTACTCAATACGGCCCCGCCGTTTTCAAAAGCATACAGGCTTTCTATCCTGCCGGTAAATATGAGGTTAAGTTTCTGCTGAAACTCAGTCTGCTCTTCCCACCAGACTGAAACCTTGGCAGCATATATGGAAAGTCCCAGACACACAAGTGTGATCAGGCCACCGGAAGCATAGACCCATGCACGTTTGGCCAGACCCGGAAACCTTTTGAACACAAAACCAAGCATGGCGCTGAAAAAGATCATCAAAACAGCCGTGCGGCAATGAGTGGTCAGATAAACGACTATACCCAACGCCACTATCAGGACGTAGCTGAACGAGCTTAACCGGTCATGATACAGATATATGCCCAGTGCAACGAACAGCCATATCTGGATGCCCAGTGTATTAGAGCTTCCCAGTCCCAGGCTGAGCATGAAAAGATCCGCTTTTTCACCGTATCCGTACGGTGCCACAAGCTCACCAATAACTCCCAGTGCAGCCAAAAGCACCAGCACGATCGTACCTGTCATCGTCAGGATATAGTTGAATTTCAGCGTCCTTTTAACATCCATGTCCTTCATGGCTATAATGAATACCATGGCACGGATGATCTCGTCTTTAATGCTGATCGAATATGCAAAAATGCAGAATGCGGCTGTCAGGATAATGAAAGCCCATTCACGCGGAGTATATTTCGTGCAAACACACTTGACCAGGAATAAGACGAAAGTAACGCGAAACATCATACTCTGATAAGGATTGATCCAGTCAGCCCGATCCAAAATGAATATGACGATCTCACAAAAAAGGGCTATGTAGAAGAACACACGCCCAATCTCGCGAACCTTAGGAGTATATATGCGATTATATACAGACATCAGTCTGCCGGTTATTCTCTCATTCATTAAACCAGCCTCTGGCAGGAAGACATATGTCAGGCGAATCTCTGTACGGACGTATGATCGCTCTTGCGGATATGTGTCTTCCTGAGTATCAGATCAAAATAATACTCTATGAGATCACGTCTGAAAGGCTTATATACAGCATCATATTCCTGCCTGGTAATACCGCAATCTGCTATATCCCTGTACCTGCCTCTGTAAGTAACACATATATCCGTCAGTTTGTTTCTGCAGAACTCATATTCACCCAGAGAAAACTTATTATACACATACTTGTATTCTCTGAGATTGACTTCCCGGCTTTCGGCACATTCATTGGTCATCTGCCCTGCACTTACGCCTATACATATAAGAGGCTCACGGCTGCATACCATATTTCCGCCGTTCTTAAGCAGTCCCATATAGAAATCGGCATCTATCAGCCACTTAAGGTTAGGATCAAACCTTAAGTCGGAACGCCTGTAAATGGTCGCCGACGGAGCTCCTATATACTGTCCGACATAGATGTTGCGCCAGTCATCCTCTATAAGCGTCTGATTCTCATCCGTGATACATCTGTCGTAATAGTTACTCAGATCGTTATCCTCCGGATCCGTAGGGATAGTCACCTGTCTGGATCCGCAATATGCGAGTACCGCATCCGGATGCTGATCGAGCATATCTGCGAATTTCTTAAGTGAATCCGGAAAGGTAAACCAGTCATCCTGATGCATGATCTTGATATACTCTCCGGATGACAGGTCAATGGATCTGTTCCAGTTACCGCCCGGTCCCAGAGGTTTATCATTGTGATGATATGACACATCAACAGAAGTCTCTGATCTCCTGACCGCATCGCGCACTGAATCATCGGGAGTATCATCCGTGATGATCACCTCGAAGTCCCTGTAATCCTGCTCCTCTATGGATTTTAATAATCTCTCAACTCCCCGCGCATCTTTATATGCGGGTATGCATATGGATACTTTGGCCACTTTGATTCCCCGATACTGTCAGATCATGAATCGTAACCCATGCTTGGGATAGATCAGATGCTTGTATTCCTTCAGATGTGTCCTGAGATACTCGGGATAAGTATCATCTATGGGTACAATCTGAAAATCGGCATCTCTTCCGAGTATGTCGCTGTGAGATTTGATATTCTTACCGACACTCCACAGAACCCGCCGTTTATTGTACTCCTGATGTGCTGCCGATTTGATCTTATATCTCGCACGGCTTGCAGCGGATCTCTTTTTCTCTCCGCCCATATATGAGAAATGCCATCCGCCGTCGGGTACCCTGATCATAATGGGCTGCTGTTCTTTATCACGCAGCTGCTCCGTGGTGTATTTCTCAAGCATCGAGTAAGCACAGATCTTGGTGCCCAGCCATCTGCGGTCGGTCCCCTCCACTCCCGGGAATTCACCGGTTATGGAGAGCAGATTACCGGACTTTTCCTCCATATCCACATACACGTAGAAGTTTCTCTGAGCCAAAGCATATATCTTAGTCGGATCAAAATCAGCCAGGACCTTCTTTACTGCTTCGGGATTGGGGATCTCATCCACATCGGAGAATATGATTATATCATCGGGTCTGGCATCTTTAAGGCCTCTGGCCACAGCGCATTTCTGATGCGAGTCCCTCACGAACGGAGTACAGTCCATAGGCGTATCATCGATCACGTTATGTATGATCTTACTCTCGAAGTCTGCGAAACGCTTCTTGTTTTCGGCATAATACAGTTTCTTGGGATCTCCGGAAAATGTGACTGTCGACTCGCTGATCACAAACTTATCAACGATGTCATTCATCACATTCATGCGCATCTTCAGGATATCCAACTCATTGAAAAACTGAAAACAATCGTATACCATATCGAATCCTCTCCGACCGGCTTCATCCGCCGGTCATCTTTTTGATTTTCTTCTCTATACGTCTGATGATATCGGGTTTGCCCTTGAATCTCGGATATCCGGCATTGGTACCTGCCCATTTATGAAACGCGAAAGGTGTAATACCCTCTATCTCGGGGATCATGGTCTCATGCGAGAAATACTTCGCCACTTCCAAAGGGGCTATCCGCATACCGGCTTCTTCGACCAGATGCCTGTTCTTCACACACAGAAACCCGTCCTCGTGAAAGTATCCGTGATCAGCCTCAAAAGGCAGGTTTGCGATACGCGGGAAATCTATAAGCCTCCTGGACCTGAATCCGACCGAATTACCGACTCTGCGCAGCGTGCCGTTTATATCCCTGTATGTGAAATCGTCATGCGGATCCGGCCACGGAGCGCCTATATAATCATAATCCAGAAATTCATCCCTGAAACACTCCGGATGAACTATGAATCCGTCATAGTGCACGATCATCGCGAAATCCGTGTGTATATGATCCCCAAGTTCATAGAGCATCTTGTAATTAAAATCATCTATAGTCCTGAGCTTGCTCGTATGATCGTATCTGATATTCTGCGGCAGATAAATGGGCCTGAAATGACACACGAGAACAGCATCACCGAAATCGATCCCTCGCATCGAGTACTTCATGGCCTGCACGGTCTCATATACATTCACGCTCGTCATGGCGACCAAAGTGACATTCTTTAATTGTAATCTGCCGTTTACATACTCCATAAAAAGTTCTTCCCGGGACAGGGATCTATACCTGCTCTTTATCCAATGTGGTCTGCTCTATCTTGCCTCCGTCTACTCTGTAAATGATATCGCAGTTTGCGATCGTACGCAGGCGATGAGCGATAATGATCAGTGTTTTACGCCCGTGGAAGGAATCGATAGCTTCCATGATGGCTGATTCGGTATCGGTATCAAGCGCTGATGTCGCTTCATCGAATACGAGTATCTCGGGATCATGATAAAGAGCTCTGGCTATACCCAGCCTCTGTCTCTGCCCTCCGGATAGTCGCACCCCGCGCTCTCCGATCGTGGTTTCCAGCTGCTCGGGCATCTCGCGGATCAGATCATCAAGCTGTGCCTCCTTAAGCACCTGCCATACCCGGTCGTTATCTATATCCGCAGGGGCAACACCGAAGGCTATATTCTCACGTATGGAATCATCCGTCAGATATATACTCTGAGGTATGTATCCTATGTGTGAAAGCCAGCTCGGATAATTCTCGAATATATCCCTGCCGTCACATGTGATACGTCCGCTCTGCATCTTAAGCAGGCCGAGAAGAACATCAACCGCAGTGGATTTACCGGCTCCGGACGGGCCCATAACACCCACGGATGCGCCCTTTGGTACTGTCATTCCGGCATGATCGAGTATCAACTTATCGGACCCGGGATATTTATATACAACATCCTCCATGCGTATCTCTTTCTCCAGGGTGATCTCGGGACCGGTGGTATCATCGGCTGACACGAAATGACCGTGCTTCCTGTAAGCGGAGAAATCCACATTATCGTATACGTAGTTCACACTCGGCTCATAGTATGCGATATTGCTCAGATAGGTATTTACTCTGTTCACCGACGGGAGTAATCTCATGGCTGCTACCGCAAAAGCACTGATCGCGGGAACAAGTGTCGTCATGTCCGAACCAAGGATGATACATCCGGCTATATATGCCAATATCCCGGATATGCAGAAAGTCTCAAGGAAAAGTCTGGGGGTGTTGTTCAACACCATGTATTTACACAGTATATCCGCATTAATGTCGGAATACTCTCCGAAACTCGATGCAAAATAGTGTTCTTTATGCAGGATCTTGACATCCTTGATACCGTATATGGACTGGAGTCTCCACTTGCCCATACGGCTCTGAAGCTCCTGAGTCCTGGATCCGAGTCTGTTGAGGATCGGCCTGAATACCTTCGTGATGATCAAAGTCAGGACAAGCATGATGCCCAGCAGGAGCAGCGTCATCGAGGGGTTCGAGATCAGCAGATACATAAACAGGACCACGGATACCATCAATTCGGTGAAGAGCATTATGAACTGCAGGATCACGGTGAACACCTTGGGAACATCACCGTCTATAACACGGAAAATAGTAGGTATATCCGCATTCAGATAGAATTCGTAGGGACGGTTCAAGTACTCTTCCAGCATGTAGCTGATGGTAATGGACTGGTTATTGTTTACGAACTTCGCCTGGATATAAGTCTCCATGAGGAGGTATCCGTTTTTCACAAAGTAGATGACTATGATCGTGCCGATCAGGAACAATATGCATTCATTCGGTGACTCGAAGTGAACGAATCTGTCCAGAAGAACTATGTATGTGTTCTTCATCAGCAGGTCCGGATACATGACACCTTCCACTATGGGCATTATCAGGCTCAGACCCAGCATTTCAAGCAAAGCCCCTATGAATATCAGAACACACAGTCCGTATATCTTACGTCTTTGATCTCTGGTCAGTATATGAAAAACTTTTTTGAGTATCTGAAGCATATGTTATCTCCCTTTTGCCGCTCTTCTTTCTTTTACGGGGATGATATACCTGTCGTTGATCCACATCGTAACCAGATAGAGCCCGGCAGACCGCAGGTATATCTTCAACTTGCGGTATTCGTTCTTTTTCGCTATCGGACAGGAATAAATCTCTTCAAATCTGCCGACACCGCTCTTGATATGCTTATCAAGTAACTTACGGTGTTCGTCCTTGTCGGGATCATTACTGCGTGATACGGCCGTATAGTATACAAGTAATCTCTTATACAGCAGATAGTCCGATATAAGTGCCAGATCATGACGCCCCTGTTCTTCGAGATAACGCGATCTGTCGAACAAATTGGGGATCAGATCCGTATATGTATGAGGATTGATACCCGCATTGGTCTGGGAATCACTGCGATCCCGCGTGTAGTTATAATATGCCGTATCCAGATATACGCTCTTCGCAGATCTGTCTATGAGATAAAAGGTATAGACCATATCCTCATACCACATTTCCGGGAAGCGTAAACCTTCGGTCAGCTCTTTTTTATAGAGCTTGTTCCATACCGCATTCTGGATCAGGAAACGTTCATCCTCCTTGAGGAACTGTTCCATCAGCTGCCGGCCTTCATATTCGTACCTCTGTCCTGTAGAACCGTCAATGATATGATCGTCAAACACCTGCCTGTATCTGCATGCGCACAAGTCGGCGCCTGTTTCCTCCAATGCGCTGACCATTGCCCCTATCATCTCGGGTTCCATCGCATCGTCACCGTCTATCCAGCAGATATACGATCCTGTCACGGCATCCAGGCAGGCATTTCTCGCTGAAGGTATTCCGCCGTTAGATTTATGTATAACCCTGATGCGGTCATCCTTTGCCGCATACTCGTCGCATATGGCTCCGGATGAATCGGTGGAACCGTCATCGACCATGATTATCTCAAGATCTCGATAAGTCTGTGCGAGCACGGATTCTATGCTCCTGCGCATATATGACTCTATATTATATACTGTCATGCATACCGATACTGTCATGTCCCATCTTCCTTCAGTACCAGAAATGCCGCCATATTACCTCTTTTACCGCCTGATGCTCTGTGCGAAAACAGGATATCGGAATGTTCATATGTACATAAGCCTGACAATTCTATATGGTCATCACTTATACCTGCGCGAAGCATCATGATACGATTAGCTTCCCACAGGTCGAGCTGGTATTTACCGGGCTTAACACCGGCTTCACATATCCGGTCCGTATCTTCGCCGAAAGCCCGGGCAAATTCATGTGCGACTTCTTCACTTACTTCATAATTCGCCTTGCTGATCGACGGACCGATCGCTGCATATATATCAGCAGGGTCCGTGCCATAAGCTTCGGACATGGCACGGACAGTCACTCCTGCCATACCTGCTACGGTACCGCGCCATCCCGAATGCGACAACCCTATCGCGCGTCTGACCGGGTCAACGAAATACAGCGGTACACAATCCGCATAGAACGTAGCCAAAGCGATACCCGGGATATCCGTTATGAGCCCATCCACATCGGTATACTCCTGATCATGGAGGCACCCGTCATCATATACCATATCACCGGTCACTCTCATGACATTGGTCGTGTGTGTCTGATGAGTACGCACAATATGATCCACACCCACGCCTATCACGGGAGCTATGAGCCTGTAGTTTTCTTCCACTTTCTCAGGTTCGTCACCGTTCGTAAAGGACAGATTCATCGAGCTGTGATATCCGGTGCTGACACCGCCCTCACGCGTGGTAAATACATCCGTCACGCAACCGAGCTTATCGAGAGACTCAAATGTAAGATATTTGATTGTACCCGAATTGTGTTCTATCATCTAATTCTGTCTGGGAATGTAGTCGTATGCATTCTCTATCCAGTCTATCTTATCGCCGTCTATCGCGATCACATCATACCTGACCTGTCTGTCCGTGCCGATATGATGCTCCATCATGTAATAATCAGAGACTCGGCATATGCGATACTGTTTACGCATATCCACCGCTTCCGCCGCATACCCGGCAGCCGCACCGGATCTGTATTTCACTTCAAAGAAAACCAGTACATCACCGTCGTATCCGATGATATCTATTTCACCGTATCGGGTTCTGTAGTTATATGTAATACCTGTTATATGATTCGCATGCAGGAAAACTCCCGCCTGCGCCTCATGTCTGGTTCCGGTCTTTCTCCTGTTCATGTCTTTCTGCTGTGCTCCGGATCGTCTTTCTGCTGCGTCTCGGATCACCTGAGCTTAACGGAATGAGCAGCATCGATCTTCTTTTTGATCTTATCCATCGAATCGACGAATACAAGGATCTCAGCCACTACTTCATAGAGCTCGGGAGGGATCATCTCTCCTATTTCCAGCTTGGACAGTGTCTCGGCCAGTTCTCCGTCCTGATGGACGGGAACCTTGTTCTCTTTGGCCTTCTCTATGATCTTCTCGGCCAATTGACCGCGACCGGAGGCCAGGACGACCGGAGCCTCCTGTTCGGGATCATATTCAAGCGCTATGGCTGTTTTGATCTTGGATGATTTATCCTTAGCCATCTAAGCCCTCGCATCAAAATTGGATATTGACACCGGGACTGTGGATTTATTATCTTCCACAATCTCTTTCATGATATTTGTCATTTCTTCACGTTTGGATATCTCTGATGTGCACGAGTAACCGCGACGTTCGATACGTTCATTCAATTCGTCTATATGTGCTGCTATCAGCTCCAGCGCCTCTTCATCCGGCAGATAGAAATGTGTATTCACATGATTGGATGCGTTCATGGTCACATATACATCAGTCGGTCCGAGATTATCCATATCCAGATGAAGCAATGCACTGACCTGTCCGTCAGGTGACGCCATATGCTTCTTGTTACTGTATACATACAATTCCCCGTGAGCGTCATTTCCTGACAGCTTCATGGGCAGCTGGATATAATTGAACATATTATTAAGCTCATTCATGAAGTTCATGTTTTTAGACAGGTCATTCACGCTTTCGGCCAGGGGGGTATCGGATCTGGCCTGAGCATTCAGAGCGTTGAGTATCCTGCCCGTCTGCTCTGTCATACGACGATACAGATCGGCTACCTGCTTATCCTCACCCACCTGTCCGGGAGTCAGCTTCCATTGGTTATTCAGGGCAGTCTGCATGATCGTACTCATGGGTTTGGACTGAATGAGTTTAAGAACACCTTCTATATGCGCACGAACGTTTACATTCTGCGCGGTATCAAGCGCATCCTTCAATGTCTGAGCATTTACGGAGCCGGACTTAAGCGCATTCAGAAAATCCAGTCCCGCAGAGCCGGTACTCTGAGGCTGTGCCTGTTCATTTTCAGGATGTGCTGCCACCGTCTTATCCGGAGTCTGTTCCTGTGGTTGAACTTTACCTTCGGCTCCTTCCGGCATATCCGAGATCACAACCTTGCCGTCCTGAAGAACCGTAACCTGAGCTGTGTCCTGTCCCTGTCCACCGGTTTCAGTGGCAATCTCCGTATCGGCCGCGGCTTCCCTGGCTCCGGCAGCGGTATTTACCAGATCATCTATAATGAACATCACGTCATTGAGTGATACTTCTCCGTTTGCCATGCTCTGTGCAAAAGCCGGATCTATACCGTTCTCCGAAAGCAGGCTGGCCAATTCATTCAACTCGTTTCCGTTCAATACTGTATTGATGGGAGCTTCCATTCCGCTCATGGCGAGTTCCGAGTCGGTCATCTGCTCTATAGCGCCCTGACCGGTAAATATATCCAACAGATCCCTGGTCATATCGATTGCGGCGGAAACATCTCCTTCCGCGATCATGGACTGAACCGTCTGGGGAACCATATCCATGATCTCATTCACAGCCGCACTCACCTGATGCTCGTATCCCTGATATGCATGGAATTGCTGTATATTATCGGGAGTCGGTTGAATCCCCAGCGACTTAAGCATGACTCCGTCACTGATATCCGCATCGGAAATACCCATCAGAGACTGCGACATACGCATAAGCTCTTCTTTGCCGATCGACAGTCCCCTCTCCATCATGGAATTGACCATCTCCAGATTACGGGCATCGATCTGCATACCTGCATTCATCAATGCGGTATTCAACGAACTGCTTGTATCGGTATTGGTGAGTAGCGGGGACAGAGTGACCCCGTTATTATCAGAGCTCAGGACAGTAAATGTTACTGTACTGCCGACAGGCAGATCTGCGGCTATATCCATTTTAGCAGTGATCACGGAATCACCGCCCATGGATATCTGTACCTCTCCCTCCGATCGGGAGACGATCTGTCCGGTAATCGTATCGCCACCGCTTAGCTGCGACATAGAGCCACCGGTAGAGGTTTGAGGAGAAGACTGACCACCGGTCTGAGATGATATCTGAGCACCTATGCCCTGCTGAGTATTCAGTTGAGTGGGGCTTATACCATTAATAAACATACTTTATGATCCGTGCGGGGATGCAAGTTTATATAAAATTACCTATGAAGCTTCTCCTGTGGATCGGAGTAGGCCCCAGCGTTTTAAGCGCCTCGATATGCGCTGCTGCCCCGTATCCCTTGTTGGATGCAAAACCGTATCCCGGATATACACTGTCATATTCGACCATTATGCGATCTCTGGTGACTTTCGCTATTATGCTGGCTGCGGCTATGCTCATCGATTTTGCATCGCCTTTTATGATCGGGATCTGTCTGATATCCACCCCGGGAATGGTCACCGCATCATTAAGCAACAGACCGGGTTTCGGATCAAGTTTTGAAATGGCCTCTCTCATCGCTTCATATGTGGCATTCAGGATATTTATCTCGTCTATTCTTTCACAGGATGCCTGGCCGATGCCGACGCTTACGGCCTGATCCATGATCACATCATAGAGTTCCTCTCTCTTGGCCTCGGAGAGCTGCTTGGAGTCATTGATATAAGGGATCCTGGCCCCTCGCGGAAGAATAACCGCGCCTGCAACCACGGGTCCTGCAAGCGGGCCTCTGCCCACTTCATCGATACCGCATATATACTCATATTCGGAGTACTTCTCCTCATATTGAGCCATCGTCTCAAGCCTGTCGAGTTCTTTAATGTATTTATCGTATCTTTTCCGGGCACTCTCCAGTTCTTTTTGAACGGATGCACGCTCATCGAACTCATACCGGCTTATTATTTCGGGCAGTCCTGCCGGATCCGTTGCTTTTAGCTCCTTTTTTATATCGGCAAGTGACAGACTCATTTGATATCCGCAACCTTTCCGGCATTGTGCAGCGGCCATATCCGTACCCAGGCTCTGCCAACTATGATATCCCGGTCTATATTGCCAACCTGAGCAACACGGGAATCGGCTGAATTATTACGATTATCTCCGAGCACAAAGAATTCATCTTCACCCAATGTTATCGGTGCTGCCGCTATTCCGGGATCTTTGATCGTTTCGTATCCGTAATGCTCCTCGATCTGATTGCCGTTTATATATATGGCTCCCGTATTGTCTATCTGAACAGTCTCTCCGGGCAGACCGATGATGCGCTTAACATAGTAGGTATTGTCCTTATGTGTGTATTTAAACACTATGACATCGAATCTCTCGGGATCATTAAACCGGTAAGTAAGCTTATCAACCAGCAGATTATCACCGTCCTGCAATGTATCTTCCATTGAAACTCCGTTGACCAGTGTTCTCTGTCCTACGAAATGCACAAACATATATGACAGGAACAGAACTATCAGCAGATAGACCGATATCGACAAAAATTCCTTCAGCTTCTCATTTCCACTCATGGTGCTACCTCCAAGCTTATTTTCCCAAGCCTTCCTGATCTGAAATCATCAAGCAGCCCTTTACAGGCTCTTGTATAATCATATTCTCCGCCCTTTCCGACGCAGCCCAGCCGGGCGGCTATCGAGTCCATGTCCTGACCACCGTAGCGCTCTTCCAGGGCATCGGGGTAATTCGTTTGCAGATAATCAAGCAAGATCCCGCACAATTCATCCATGCTCAAGATCTCATCATTGATCGAACCGATCAGCGCCAGAGATCGCCCCACGGCCTGATCTTCAAATTTGGGCCACAGTATGCCGGGGGTATCCAGAAGTTCCAATTGCTTATCTATGCGGATCCACTGCGCCCCCTTGGTCACGCCCGGTTTATTCCCGGTTCTGGCACTGGCTTTGCCGGCAAAGGAATTGATAAATGTGGACTTGCCGACATTCGGAATACCGGCAACCATAGCCCTGACAGGTCTGTTCTTTATTCCTCTGGCCCGGTCGCGCTCTATCTTGGCTGCACACGCCTGCCGGCACTGTGCCCGGATCTTATCCATATTCCGGTTTACACGCGAATCCAAAGGTATGCATATCATACCCTTTTCCTCAAAGTGGAACTTCCATCCCTGTACCGCATCGGGATCGGCCAGATCGGACTTATTCAGTATCACGATCCTCGCTTTACCCGAAGCCAGCGTATCTATATCCGGATTGCGAGAGCTTAAGGGTACTCTGGCATCCAGAAGCTCTATGACCAGGTCGATGAGCTTCATATCATCCTTCATCTGTCTCAGAGCTTTGGTCATATGACCGGGGTACCATTGTATATTCATGATCTATTCCACCAGGCTGACACGCCCGTCTTTACCGGGTATGACCAGCCATGCCTTGCCAATGATGTCGGCCCTGTTCACGGGACCTATGTTGCCCGATCTGGAATCCTCCGAACTGTTCCGGTTATCGCCTAAAACGAAGTATTCTCTCTCCCCCAGCACGATCGGAGTCTCTGCCATACCCGCATCCTCCATATAGTCATATGCATCCTGGGATTCTGCGACATAGCCGTCTACATACAGTCTGCCATCCATGATCTGAACGGTCTCTCCCGGGAGAGCCACAACTCTCTTGGTATAGTAGTGGGTATTTGTATTGCCATACGGAAGAAAGACCACCACATCACCGCGCTTGGGAGATGAAACCATATATATGAATCTGTTGATCAGTATCTGACTGGATGCCGGAAGCGCTTCCTCCATGGAATCACCGATAACTCCGGTCCGGCTGCCGAATACATAAGTTATGCCAAATGCCAGAAAAACGGTTATAAGAGTAGCCGCCAAAAGCTCGATCATCCCTTTGACCGATTCCTTATTCAGTTTCCTTTCTTTTCGATAGAAAGTGAGTCCTTTAGTCTTGGCCATAACTAATTTATTATACCATAAACCATACAAAAAAGGCACCCGAACGGGTGCCTCTTCGCCTGATCATTCGATCATTTAACTTTCTCTTTAACCTTGGCAGCCTTGCCGACTCTGCCGCGCAGATATGTCAGCTTAGCTCTGCGGACTTTACCGGATCTTACGATCTCAACCTTCTCCACGAGGGGTGAGTGTACGGGCCATGTCTTCTCAACGCCTACACCGTTGGAATTCTTACGTACGGTAAAGGTCTTTCTTGCACCGGTACCCTGAACCTTGATGATCGTTCCCTCGAATACCTGGATCCTCTCACGGTTACCCTCTTTGATCTTACCGTGTACTTTAACGGTATCACCTACATTGAGCTCGGGCGCATCCGCTTTAAGCTGCTCGTTCTCAATCTCTCTTATAATCTCGCTCATAATGCTCCTCCTTGTTATTGAAACGTTTCTTCCGGATGTAATGAAATATATGCATCATACAGATCCGGCCGTCTTGATTTAGTCCTTTTCAGCGATTCGTTGTGCCGCCACACATCGACCTTTGCATGATCACCGCTAAGGAGAATCTCGGGTACTTTTTTCCCCATCCACTCTTCCGGTCTGGTGTACTGAGGGTACTCCAGCAAGCCATCCGAGAAGCTCTCCGCATCGGTACTGTCTTCATTATGCAAAACTCCCGGTATATGCCTCGAGATAGCGTCTATCATGACCATGGCGGGAAGCTCGCCGCCCGTAAGGACATAATCACCGATCGATACATAATCCGTAACTATGGCCTCAAGGACCCTCTCGTCCACTCCCTCGTAGTGACCGCAGAGAAAAACCACATGCTTTTCTCCTGCCAGTTCACATGCCATTTCCTGATCAAATGTTCTGCCCTGCGGCGTCAGATAAATGACACGGTCCGCGGGCTGTTCATTAACCAGCGCCTGATAACAGTCATATATGGGCTGCGCCTGCATCAGCATCCCTGCGCCGCCGCCGTATGTATAATCATCTACTCTGCCGTGCTTGTTATCGGTATAATCGCGGATATTCACAGCACGTATATCCAGAAGGTGATTCGCTGCGGCTCTGGCCAGTATAGATACATTCACACCCGCTTCTATCATCTCAGGGAAAAGGGTCATAACACTGAATCTGATCATATCAGTCCCTCCATAAGGTGGACCCGCATGACCCCCGCTTCCATATCAACGTCAATAATACAGTCTTTTATGGCCGGGATAAGCAGTTCGTTTTTTCCCTGATCTATGACATACACGTCATTGGCACCTGTTTCAAGCACATCCTTGATCTCACCGAGTTCCTCTCCCGTATCGGAAATACATTTGAGGCCTATCAGATCGGCTACGAAATATTCGTCTTTTCCGAGCGCTACCGCGTCGCTACGATCTATGGTGAGTGATGCCTTTCTCAGAAACTCGACCTCATTGATATCATCATATTCTTCAAAACTGAGTATAACGAACTGCTTGAAGAACTTGACACTCTTTACATGAAGTTCGAGCTTTTCTTTTCCGGTATCGGCGGTCACGGTTTTCAGTTTTTTAAACCTGCGGGCATCATCCGTAGTTGGATATACCTTTACCTCGCCGCGTATACCGTGAGTCGATGTGATGACTCCTATCTGAAATCTGTCTGTCATTCGACTATTTCCACATCCACCCTTCTGTTGTCGGAAGTAGAAGCCGCTTTCACAACAGAACGTATCGCTTTAGCTATTCTGCCCTGTTTGCCTATGACTTTACCCATATCGGTTTCGGCTACATGAAGTTTGACAGTCAGATTCTTACCCGACTCCTCTTCCGTAACCACCACTTCATCGGGCTTGTCTACAAGCGCCTTGGCAATTACTTCTACCAATTCTTTCATACCGGTCACCTCTTATATGATCCCGGCAACTTTGAACAGCTTGGATACCACTTCGGTGGGCTGAGCTCCGTTGGCGATCCACTTCTTGGCTTCTTCTTCATCTACCTTGAATGTGGAAGGATCGGTATTGGGATTGTAAGTACCTATCTCAGCAATGAATCTTCCGTCACGGGGTGATCTTGAATCAGCAACCACTACTCTGTAGTAAGGCTCCTTTTTCTTACCCATTCTTCTTAATCTGATCTTTACTGCCATATTTTACCTCCATATGATTTATTAAAATAAACCGCCAAGTCCGCCGAAACCGCCCGGCAGTTTAAATCCGCGTTTTCCTGCTCCGCCCATTTGCTTCATCAGCTTCTGAGATTGTTCAAACTGCTTGATGAAGCGATTGACCTCGCTTATATCCAGTCCTGCGCCCCTTGCTATACGATGCTTGCGTGAAGGAGTGAGGAGCTTGGGATCCGATCTCTCGTCAGGTGTCATGGACAGCACTATGGCTTCCATATGACTCATCTGCTTCTCATTGGCTACTGACTCCAGGTCCACGCCCTTCATCTGTGATCCCATACCCAGCATCCCGAGGATCGATGACAGACCGCCCATATTGCGCATCTGCTTCATGCTCTCAAGATAATCGTTGAAGTCGAACTTGCCCTTCTTCATACGATCGGCCATGTCTTTGGATGCGGCCTCATCTATATCAATATTCTCCTGGGCCTTATCTATCAGTGTGAGCACATCACCCATGCCGAGTATACGGCTCGTCATCCTGTCAGGATAAAAAGGCTCCAGATCAGAGAGCTTCTCACCCATACCGACGAACAGTATCGGCTTGCCGGTAACGGCTTTAACAGATAGCGCCGCGCCGCCTCTGGTATCGGAATCACTCTTGGAGAGGATGACACCGTCTATGCCGATCTGTGTATCAAAATCTCCGGCTACATTTACGGCATCCTGACCGGTCATCGCATCGACAACAAGTATCGTCTGATGAACAGGGACCTCTCTCTTGATGGCCTTGAGTTCATCCATCATCTCCTCGTCAATATGAAGACGGCCGGCTGTATCTATGATGAGAACATTATAGTTCCCGGATGCGGCTTTATCATAAGCTGCCTTTGCGATCTCTACAGGGCTGACCTGATCGCCCATTGAAAAGCAGTCAACTTCCTGCTTCTTCGCATTGACCTCCAGCTGCGTAATGGCAGCCGGTCTGTACGTATCGCAGGCTGCAAGAAGAACCTTCTTGCTCTTGAGCTTCATCTTGCCTGCCAGCTTGGCGGCGGTGGTGGTCTTACCTGCGCCCTGAAGGCCGCACATCATGATGACCGTAAGGCTCTTACCGGGCTCATATCTGATATCGGTAACCTCGGAGCCCATCAGATCGGTCATCTCATCGCGTACGATCTTGATGACCATCTGTGCCGGATTCAGACCGTTCAAAACATCTTCACCGACGGCCTTTTCCTCAACGGACTTAACGAACTGTTTAACTACCTTGAAGTTAACGTCCGCTTCAAGTAAAGCCATGCGCACCTCTTTGAGCGCAAGCTTAACATCCTCTTCCGAAAGGCGGCCTTTGCCTCTCAGGTTCTTGAATATATTCTGAAGTTTATCTGTAAGTCCCTCAAATGCCATGTATATTACAGAAGGTCCTTGATCTCTTCACACAGCCTGTATTCTTCGCTGTCGGCTGTCGTCAATGCTTCCAAGTGCTCTATACGCTTACGGATCTCTCCAAATCTCCTGACCAGCCCCAGACGGGCTTCATAATCCTCCAGGATACGGTCGGTACGCTTGATCATATCATGTACCGCCTGACGGCTGATGTTCATCTCATCGGCTATCTCTCCCAGGGAGAGATTCTCATATACTACGGACTCGTACACATTACGCTGATGCTCGGTAAGTAACTCACCGTAGAAATCATATAAAATACCCTGTTGTACTATCTTTTCCATATGTACGATTCCGATCCGGGCGGGTGTAAAGTAATACTGCTTTATACGCGCACATATGCTATAGTACTACAGGGCATTATGGGTGTCAAGTATTTTATCTTGATATATTTAGAGCCACATCAAATATGATCTCCCTTGCTGTGACTACAGTTTCGCAGGCGAAACTCGACAGTACTCGCTGCGGGAGACATATTCGATGTGGCTCTTATATTCACAGTTTTATACGGCTCCTATTTCCAGGTATCCGATAAGCTTGCCCAGATCGAACTCGTTCATGATGCCCGTATTGGGATCGTAGAACTTCCCGTCGAATGTAACCAGATAGTGACTGTAACGTCCCATCTTCTCCATCAGAATCGCACACTTCGGCAGTTCACACTCACGTCCCAGAGTATATACCAGCGTCGAAGAATGGGGAATGCCGAGATAATCCAGAGTAGTGATCATCTTGGCCATGTTTGCCTGCCATTCACGGCAATGCATCAGATCACATGCTTCATCCAGAGATACACCCGCGATCATGGCTACGGCTGCCTGTCCGCAGAGGCCGTCCCATGGCTGAGTCACCAGATCCACATGATCCACTTTGCGGATAGGGTTCGCTTCCCAGTATGGCGAATCCGATATATCAAGGTTGTTTCCGACTATCTGCAGAGAAACCGTGTACTCTTTGCCCGGTTCCACGGAATTGATGATATCATCGGATATCGGTATATCGTAATATCCCTGACCTCTGGATTCCATATTGCATGTAAAGCATATATCGTCGAAGCAGACCCTGACAGGAGCCTTGCCCACCACTTCGCATACTTCCCATACATTAAACGGTACCGCCATCATATTTGCGGTGTCTCTGAACTCAACTTTACTCTTAAACTCGTACTTCATACTATCCCCCTTTACTTTATCAAAACGCTATCTTAAAAATCTGATATTGATATCCACATTACCCGAGATACCATCCACTCTGCCGGTATCGGTATATTGCCACATATCCATCTCATACGGGAAATACGGTTTATCGGTGTATCCCGCAAACCATTTACTGTAATCCTCCAGCTGTTGCATATCCAGCATCAGCAGGAAGGTCTTAAGATTACCGTATATGCATACATCATAACCTGCTTCGCGGATAGTGTCCAAAAATGTGATGGCATACTCCGTCCTCTCACTCATGGACAACGAATTACCTCTGCCGTCATCTCCTCCCACAAGCTCTACATCCAGAACCACCGGGCACTGAATATCATATCCTTCAATATGATCCAATACATACTCGGCCTCTTCTACGGCTTCGGCATTGGATGTTGCCTGAGTCAGGAAATATACACCTGCCTTAAGTCCGTGATCCAGGGCACCTTCAATATTGTCTTCGAAGGTATCGTCCGCCATGATCTCACCCTTAGAATATCCTCTGTATCCCAATCGTATGATCGCCGCATCGATCCCGGCACCACTCACCTTGCTCCAGTTGATCTTCTCCTGGAATTTGGATACATCTATCCACGTCTCGGTCCTGCATATATCACCGATATATTCTATACGTCCGCTGTCATTGGTGATGAAATCTCTGTCTCTGAAAGGATGATGCTGCAGGCTGTCCAGGATCGGAAAGAAGATCACTTCTTCATGGTCGACAACGATCAGCTCCTCCGGGAAATACTCCTTAAGAGTTTCCATGGAATTATCCGTATCAAGAAGCGTGGATTTGATATCGGAGAGAAGCTCTGTCTCTCCCGCAGACTTGCCTTCATTAAAGGCATTATCCTCAGCAGCGGCTATCATGGCATCAGCTGCAGATCTGCTTAAATACGGATCCTCGGGATCGGTATACACATCAACTTCTGCCTGCAGTTCTTCCGCTTTCTGCTGAAGCCGGTAATACTTCACAAGCAATATCATGGAAAACGTGATCGCAGCCAGGGCTATCACACACAGAATGATCTCCATGATATATGACAGATTCTTACGTTTTTTCTTGCGTCTCGTATTTTTATCGCTCATACACTATATACTTGTTCTGACAAGCTTGGGCTTATAGCCGTGATCATTCAGGGACTTGATGATACTGTCTTTGTGTTCGGTGCCGTATGCTTCAAGTGTAATACGCAGTTCCACGGCGGCATTACGGTTGATCGATACAAACTGATTATGCTCAAGCTTGATAACATTGCCGTTTTGCTTCGCTATGACATCCGATACTCTGGTCAATTCGCCGGGTTTATCAGGCAAAAGAACGGATACGGTGAATATCCTGTCTCGAAGGATCAATCCCTGCTGGACCACACTGGACATGGTAATGACATCCATGTTTCCGCCGGAAAGGATCGCAACGACCTTCTTATCCTTCAGATTCAGCTGTTTCAGTGCGGCTACGGTAAGCAATCCCGAATTCTCCACAACCATTTTGTGATTCTCAACCATATCCAGGAAGGATACAACGAGATCCTGGTCATCAACTGTAACTATGCTGTCTATATTCTTGGCTATATAAGGGAATATCTTCTCTCCGGGTGTCTTCACCGCAGTACCGTCTGCAATGGTATTCACACTGTCAAGAGTAGTAACCTTTTTGTTCTTCAGGGACACCTGCATGCAATTGGCTCCGGAAGGCTCCACGCCTATGACTTTGATCTTCGGATTAAGGAGCTTGGCAAGAGTTGATACTCCGCATGCCAGTCCGCCACCGCCGATAGGAACCAGTATATAATCCACGAGCGGCAGTTCCTTGATTATCTCCATGGCTATGGTTCCCTGTCCGGTCGCTACAGCCGGATCATCAAACGGATGTACGAAAGTGTACCCATGTTCTTCAGCCAGCTCGTAAGCCTTGGCACAGGCCTCATCATATACATCCCCGTGAAGTATGACCTCAGCCCCGTAGTTCTTGGTCCTGTTGACCTTGATCAGAGGAGTCGTGGTGGGCATGACTATGGTCGCCTTCACTCCGTATCTCTTTGCGGCATATGCCACCCCCTGTGCATGGTTACCGGCAGATGCGGTTATGAGTCCTTTGTTCTTTTCCTCATCGGACAGAGTGGATATCTTATAATATGCGCCCCTTAGCTTATAAGCACCTGTATACTGCATATTCTCGGGTTTTAAATATATTTTGCCGCCCGTCATTTCACTTAAGTATTCGCTGTAGATAAGCTTGGTCTCACTGGCGACCTTGCTTACCGCATCATATGCTTCTTCAAAAGCATCAAGTGTCAACATCTCGTATTGGCTCATATCTCCTCCTCAAACATCGCCTGTGCAAAAGCATCGGGATCAAACTTAAGCAGATCGTCAATTCCCTCTCCCACACCTATGTATTTGACCGGAACCGACAGTTCGCCGGCTATGGCAACAGCTATGCCGCCCTTGCTTGTGCCGTCCATCTTCGTCAGAACTATACCCGTGATATCACTTACTTCAGAGAAATCCTTCGCCTGACTCAATGCATTCTGACCTGTCGTGGCATCCAGAACGATCAGATTCTCACGTTTGTAGTCAGGCAGCTCGCGTGATATGACCCTGTCGATCTTATCAAGCTCGTTCATCAGATTCTTCTTGTTGTTCAGACGCCCCGCCGTATCACATATCAGTATGTCGGCATGTCTGGCCTTGGCTGCATGCAAAGCATCATAAACAACCGATGCCGGATCAGAACCCTCCTGGCCGGATATGACATCCACGCCGGCTCTTTCTCCCCACATCATAAGCTGCTCCGTAGCAGCGGCACGGAATGTATCAGCAGCGGCGAGAATGACTTTCTTACCGCTTGATTTGAGCTTGGAAGCCATCTTTCCGCAATATGTTGTCTTACCCACGCCGTTCACGCCGATCACCAGGACTACGCTCGATCCGCGCTCATATGCATAAGCATCCTCGGGAACGGTCATTTTAGATGCCACCAGACGTGCCAGGGCGGATCTGCAATCCTCCGTGGAACGTATGCGTTCATCTTTGACCATGTCCCGGAGTTCGTCAAGGACTTCCTCGGTAGTATGTATTCCGACATCGGCCATTATCAGCTGTTCCTCGAGATCCTCAAAGAACTCATCATTCAGATCATCATACGCACCGAATACGGAGTCTATACCGTAGACTATATTCTTACGTGTCTTGGACAGTCCGGCCTTAAGCTTATCAAACATCCCCTTTTTCTCAGTTTCTTCCGCAACCGACTCCGACGGTTCGGGCTCCTCATTGGGGATATAAGGCTTTTCGACTATACTGCCTATCTCACTGAGTTTCTTCAGATAATCACTGTCATACATCAGTCGTCTAATTCCTTGTCTATCAGGCTTACGCTTACCAGCGTTGATACACCCTTCTCCTGCATGGTGATACCGTAAAGTCTGTCCGCTTTCTCCATGGTACCCCGTCTGTGAGTAATAACTATAAACTGGGTGTTTCTGGTCAGCTTATGCAGATAATCTGCAAAACGGCTTACATTACTCTCATCCAAAGCCGCCTCGATCTCGTCAAGCAGACAGAAAGGTGAAGGCTTCAGATTCTGTATTGCAAATAAAAGAGCTATCGCAGTCAGCGATTTCTCACCACCTGACATCTGCATCATATTGACGAGTTTCTTTCCCGGAGGCTGGGCCGTAATCCTTATTCCCGCTTCAAGTATATCCTCGTCCTCCATCAGCTCCAGAGTACCGGTACCGCCTCCGAAAAGTTCCTTGAACACCTTGTCAAACTGCCTGTTGATCTCGCCGAATTTCTTTGTAAACTGATCCCTCATCTGGGTATCAAGTTCATCAATGATGCCCTTCAATGTCTGCTCGGCTGTGACAAGATCATCATGCTGTGTCTTCATGAAACCATATCTCTCGGATACTTCTCTGTAATCCTCGATAGCGTTGACATTTACATCGCCCAGCTTGCGGATCTCATCCTTCAGGCCGCTTATCTGCTTCTTCATATCGGGAAGATCCGTCAACTCGGGATCTTTTAACTGTGCGGCATCGGAAAGCGTGATCTCGTACTCGTCCCACATATAGTTCTTCTTATCTTCCAGAGCCGATTCAAGCCTCTCCTGACGGTTTTCGAGGCGATAGACTTCTTTCTCGAGGCCGGATCGTGATTCATAGAGATTCTCTCTGCCGTCTATATATTCTTTGTGGCGCGCTGTCAGCTCTTCCTTCTGAGCAATGCTTTCACTGAGCTTGGTCTCAGACTCGGCAAGTGCGGTGATCGAGGCTTCTATAGTCTTTTCAAGTTCAGTGATCATATTCTTCTTGGCTTCTATATCCTCTTTGGATGTGCTGACACCGGACTGCACTTCATCCAGTTCCTCACCTGCATGGGCTATTTCACCGTCTATACGATCTATATCCGTCTGGTAGAACTTAACGGACTGACGCACCTTCTCAACTTCAACCTCGGCATTAGACGCTTCCGACAGCTTCGCTGTCTCGGTCTCACGCAGATTTTCAAGTTTGGACGTCAGTTCATCTATGAGCTCTTTTGCCTTTTTCTCTTTGTCCTCGGACTCAACAAGCTCACGCCTGATATCCTCTTTCTGCTGAGTGATATCCGATCCCTGCTTGTCAAGATCCTGCTTGGATGTATTGAGTTCCTCAAAATCCACCCTTGCCTGTCCCTGTTTTTCACGGGCACTCTCAACATTGAGTCTCGCCGTATTCTGCTCTACGGTCTTATCGGATATTTCCATCTTCAGATCTTCGATCTTCTCACGCAGAGCATTACGATCTGATTTTTTACTTTCGATCTGTTTTTCTATTTTGTCCGCTTTGGCTTTCAGTTCATCTATATGCTTGCGGATGCTCTCTATCTCACGACGTCTGCTCAGAAGATTGGACGTGTTCTTGAACGCGCCGCCGGATATGGCGCCACCGGGAGTCAAATATTCGCCCTCTTTGGTGACCATGCGGATCGAATACTTGTACTTACGTGCGATCTTAACCGCATTATCTATATTGTCCACCACCAGAATACGGCCCAGCAGATAGGATGCCACATCTTTATACTTCTTATCCACATGAACAAGTGTGTCTGCCAGTCCTATAACCCCCTTCTCTTCAAGGGCTTCTTTTTTCTTGAACTCTTCGGGATTATTGATACTGGTCAGAGGAAGGAAAGTCGCACGCCCGTGTCTGTTCTGTTTCAGATAGGCAATCATGCGCTTGGCGCAATCCTCATCATCGGTAACTATATTCTGGATATTTCCGCCGAGAGCCGTTTCTATGGCAGTCTCGTATTCCTCATCGGCAGAAAGGATATCGGCTACTACACCGATCAAGCCTTTTTCTTTGGTCTTCTGCTCCATGACAGCCTTGATCGCACCGCCATAGCCCTCATATCTCTCAGCTATATTGATCAGTGCATCAAGCTTGGATTTCTCCTGCTGGTATGCCATACGTGCTTTCTGCAGATCATCATCCAGAGATCTCATCGTTTCACGGATGGATACCAGTTCTTCTTCAGCCTGTTTCTGTGCCTGTTTGGATTCCTCGATCGATTCGCCTATCCTGGTAAATTCCTTCTCCAGGGCCACGATCTCCTCGGAGGAACGCATATCCTCGGACTCGAATTTAAGAAGTTTGGCATTCACATCCGCCTTCTGTATATTGATCTGCTCGATCCTGGTATCCAGACTACTGAGCTGCGACTTGATCGTCGCCTTATGATCCAGGGATTCGATGATCAGATTCTTATTTTCTTCTATGGTGTCATTCAGACCGGTGATCTCTTCCTGAACTTTTGTCAGATCCTCGTTTGCCTTATCCCGGGCCTCGGAAAGTGTGCGAAGTTTCTCATCGATGGCGGCTTTCTGCGCCAGTACGGATTCCTTCTCTTTTTCCTTCTCAGCTATATTAGCCTTGATATCGGCTATACGCTTGTTGAAGTGTTCTTCACTGCCCTCGGCCGATTTGATCTGCTCCTTGAAGAGCTCTATCTGATTCTCGAGCTTGGTCCTGGTGATACTGTTCTCGGAAAGTGCTTTACGTGTAGCTTCGATCTCCTCATCCAGAGCGGTCATTCGATTTTCCACTTCTTCAAACTCACTCTTGGACTTTTCGTATTCGTTCGTGATGCGGTTTAATTCATTACGTGCCAGATCCAGCTTCTCTATAGTTGACTGCAGATCATCATTTACCGATACGTTCTCAAGCAGGAAAACATTGACATCGAGAGTCTTTAGGCTTTCCTTTTTCTTCAGATATGTACGTGCCTTCTCTGCCTGCTTCTCAAGGGGAGCAAGCTGCTTCTCGAGTTCGGAAAGGATATCGTTCACACGTACAAGATTCATCTTCTCGTCTTCGAGTTTCTTGACAGCCTGATTCTTACGTCTCTTGAACTTCACTATACCGGCTGCTTCGTCGAAGAGTTCACGTCTCTCCTCCGGCTTACCCGACAGGATACGGTCTATCTGTCCCTGTCCTATGATCGAGTAACCCTCTTTACCGATACCGGTATCGTAGAAAAGCTCGGCCACATCCTTTAAACGGCAGATAGTACCGTTGATCATATACTCACTTTCACCTGATCTGTACAGACGACGTGATACGGTGACCTCATCATAATCTATAGCCAGCTGATGATCGGAATTATCGAGTGTAATGGCTACATATGCAGAGCTCAGGGCCTTGCGGATCTCGGTACCGGAGAAAATGACATCCTGCATGGAACCACCGCGCAGCTGCTTGACTCTCTGTTCACCCAGAACCCATCTGACCGCATCGGCAACATTACTCTTGCCCGAGCCGTTAGGTCCCACTATACCGGTGATACCGTTATGAAACTTGAATACTATCTTATTTGCAAAGGATTTAAAGCCCTGTACTTCTATACTTTTTAAATACATTTACCACTCCTCAAAGCCTCACCTGCGGCTGCCTGCTGTGCGGCTTTCTTCGTCCTGCCCTGACCTCTGGACACTTCATTCCCGCTGATCACGCATGCCACGGTGAAAACCTTCGCATGATCGGGCCCGGCCTCTTCTATCAACTCATATGTGACAACCTTTCCACGGGACTGTACGATCTGCTGCAGCTTGGATTTCGCATCATAATATGTCACACTCTCCGCCTCATGATTCATGATGAAGCGATGAACGAAGGATGTTGCCTCCTCAATACCGCTATCTAAGTAGATACCGCCGATAACGGCTTCCAGTACATCGGATATGATCGAATCTTTCTCTCTGCCTCCGGTAGCCTCCTCACCACGTCCGAGCCTGATATAATCCTCCAGGCCGAACATACGGGCGCAATGAGCAAGTGCCGGTTCACACACCATCGATGCCCTGAGTCTGGTCAGATCGCCTTCGGGCATATCCGGATGTTCATGATAGAGATAGTCACTGGATATCAGTTCAAGTACCGCATCCCCGAGAAATTCCTGCCTCTCATAATCATGACAGACATTGATCTTCATCTCGTTGGAATACGATGAATGTGTCAAAGCGGTAATCAGATAATCGGTATCTCTGAATTTATAGCCGATCATTTCCTCGAGTTCTTCTGTGTTTTTTTTCATTTAACCTCAAAAAACGGGCACTGCCGCGAACGGCAGCACCCGTCAAAAAACAACGTTTATGCGCCAACTACTGATTTGATCAGATTAACCGCTTCCTCAACCGTAGTGATAGTCTCTGCTTTTTCCGGGGGGATCTCTATATCAAATTCTTCCTCTAATCCCATAATGATCTGGAATACATCAAGTGAGTCAGCACCAAGGTCATCCATAAATGTAGTCTCGGGAGTGATCTCGTTGGGATCAACATTCAATACCTCGGCAATTACTTTTTTAAGTTTTTCTAATTCCATGCCATAACCTCCTATAAAAACAGACCGATATCTGTCATTCTTCAAATTCGTCCAAAGTGGAACCTAGCATTTCTTGTATTTTAGCAGGGATATTCTGTTTAGTAAAGGTTATGCACTCAATAATGGAATTTTTAATTTCCTTAGCCTTGGATGAGCCGTGAGTCTTGACCACAAGCCCATTTAATCCCAATAGAGGCGCACCTCCGTGCTCGCTGGTCTGAAAGCGCTTCATCCGTTTTTTCAGGTCCTTCTTAATGAGCAACGCACCTATCTTGGTCTTTAAGCTGCTCATGAGCACTCCCTTGATCTCTCCGAGCAGAGCACTCCCCACTCCCTCATACATTTTGAGGATCACATTGCCCGTGAAAGCTTCACATACGGCAATATCAACAGCACCGGAGGGTATATCCCTGGCCTCCACGCTGCCTACGAAATTAATGTACGGACAGTTCTTGAGAAGAGGGAAAGTCTCTTTGACAAGGGCGTTGCCCTTATCCTCCTCTGCGCCGATATTGACAATACCGACCGTAGGATTCTCAACTCCGTGTACATCACGCATATATATCGTACCCATCTTCGCAAACTGTACAAGATGGGAAGGTCTGGCATCAACATTTGCGCCGCAGTCAATGAGAAGACTGTCGCCCTTAAGAGTTGGAATAAGCGGAGCCAAAGGAGCTCTCTCCACTCCCTTGATACGTCCCACTATGACCTGGCCGCCTACAAGAGTCGCGCCTGTGCTGCCTGCAGATACATATGCATCACACTTGCCCTCTTTTACCAGATTCAGAGCCACCACTATGGATGAATCCTTCTTCTTGCGTATAGCCATCACGGGGGGTTCCGCAGTTTCGATTATCTCTGATGCATGTACCGTCTCAACGCGATCTGCGGGATACTGATACTTCACAAGCTCAGCCTTGATCGCATCCTCCTGTCCCACAAGACATATCTTCAGATCGGGACATTCATTAACAGCTTCTATAGCACCCTTGACGATCTCAACCGGTGCATTGTCACCGCCCATGGCATCCACTGCCACTCTAACCATATCAGACATGTTAACCTACCTCCCTGAAACCTTAATAACTATACTAAAGGGATATAAAAAAAGCAAGCCTTCCGGATGTTCCGAAAGGCCTGACAATCAACATGATAAATGTAAGATCAATCTACGGCGATGATCTCTTTTTTATTGTAGGTACCGCACTTCCTGCAGACTCTGTGAGGAGCCATAAGCGCGCCGCACTTACTGCACTTAACAAGTGTCGGAGCTGACATCTTCCAGTTAGCTCTTCTCTTGTCTCTTCTTCCTTTTGAAGATTTATTCTTAGGACAAATGGACATCTTAACACCTCCCTCTTACCGGCTTTATCGCAAGAGAACTAATGTCCTCTACATAGCTTTCTTCGGTCTAATGACCACACTTAAAAGATTATATATATGTGATCGGCCTTTGTCAACATAAAATTGCTGTTTCACGTGCTATACCAGATCAACCGTTTCACGTGCTATGGCCAGTTCCTCGTTGGTAGGCAGATTAAATACCTTAACTTTAGAGTCAACCGCCGATATTTCAGCCTCATCGCCACGAACCGCATTAACGATATCGTCAAGCTTAACGCCCATGAATCCGAGATACTCGCATATCTTTGCTCGAACCATCGGTCCGTTCTCTCCCACACCGGCCGTAAAGCAGATCGCATCCACACCGTTCATGGCTGCAGCATAGGAGCCGATATACTTGGCTACACGCAGACAATAGGTCTCTATGGCTCTGATGCAGTTAGCTTCACCCTTGTTGTATCCGGCTTCCAGATCACGGAAATCCGAGGAAAAACCGCCGGAAAGTCCCAGCACTCCGGACTTCTTATTCAGAACATCCATGACTTCATCCATGGTGAGATTTTCTTTGGACGCTATATACTGCATGATAGCGGGATCGATATCACCGCTTCTGGTTCCCATAATTACGCCTTCAAGCGGTGTCAGACCCATTGATGTATCCACACACTTGCCATTCATAACGGCACTCAGCGAGGCACCGTTGCCGAGGTGAGCCACTATGATCTTCAGTTCGGAGATATCACGCCCCATAAGCTCGGCACATCTGGCAGATACGAAGGAGTGGCTTGTACCGTGGAATCCATATCTTCTCACACGGTATTTCTCATAATACTCGTATGGTAATCCGTACAGGTATGCCTTCTCCGGCATGGTCTGGTGAAATGCCGTATCAAATACCGCAACCTGCGGAACGCCGGGCATCAGTCTCTCGCACGCATCTATGCCGATGAGATTGGCGGGGTTGTGAAGCGGAGCAAGATCGGAGCATTTGCGTATAGCTTCCTTGACCGACTCATCTATGATCACGCTGGTAGAGAACTCCTCTCCGCCGTGAACCACGCGATGACCTACCGCATCGATCTCTTTCAGGGATTCTATAACACCGTGCCCGGGATCTGTCAGAGCATCTATGACCAGCTGTACTGCTACAGTGTGATCCTTCATAGGTGTCACGGTAGTGATCTTATCATGTGACACGGACTTGCCGCCGAGGGGCGTATATACGATCTGACTTCCGTCTATACCGATACGCTCACACAAACCCTTAGCGAGGACATCCTCGGAAGCGGAATCTATGAGCTGAAATTTAAGCGATGATGAACCGCAGTTGATAACCAGAATCTTCATTTGTTTGATCTCCTAAGTCTTATTGATATATATGTGAAATGATCACTGAAGCTGTGCCTGTACAGCTGTAAGTGCCACAACGCCCACGATATCCTCCCATGAGCAGCCACGTGACAGATCATTGACCGGTTTTGCTATACCCTGAAGCATAGGACCGTATGCCTCTGCTCCGCCCAATCTCTGAACCAGCTTATATCCTATATTACCGGCATCCAGATTAGGGAAGATCAGCACATTTGCCTTACCTGCAACCTCGGAGCCCGGAGCCTTGGATTTCGCGATATGCGGAACAAGTGCGGCATCTGTCTGGAGTTCTCCGTCTATCATCAGCGAAGGATACTCTTCATGAGCTATACGCACTGCTTCAGTCACCTTGTCAACCAGAGGATGCTTTGCACTGCCTTTGGTCGAATGGGAAAGCATGGCGATGATCGGTTTGGATCCGACAAGAGACTTGAAACTCTTGGCAGATGTATCGGCTATGGCTGCAAGTTCCTCGGAATTAGGATCCTGATTCAGACCGCAGTCAGCAAAAAGGAAAGTACCGTTATCCCCGTATTCACAATTCGGTACATCCAGAATAAAGAATGCACTGACAAGCTTCACGCCGGGAGCAGTCTTAAGTATCTGAAGCGCGGGGCGAAGGGTGTCGGCTGTCGGATGACACGCTCCTGCAACCATACCGTCGGCATCATTGGCCTTAACCATAACTACTCCGAATGTCAACGGATCTTCGAGCAGCACTTCTCTTGCTTTTTCGGGAGTCATGCCCTTCGCCTTACGAGTCTCATAAAGCAGATCGACATATTCTTCGAATTTATCGAATTTCAAAGGATCTACGACTTTAACTCCGGTCAGATCGACTTCCAGCCAGCCTGCACCATCCATGATCTTCTCTTCATTTCCGATCATGATGATATCGGCGATACCCTCCTCCAAAATGTGAGAAGCGGCTATCAGAGTCCTCTTGTCATTTGTTTCGGGCAGAACGATCGTGCGTCTGTCCATTCTGGCTTTTTCTTTGATACCGTCAATGTATCCCATTTTTATACCTTCTTTCTTTATCTGTAGAAGCTGACACCAACGATGATCTGCCTGCGCCCGTTCTCCTCAAACATGGTGGCCTTGAGGTTCACATACTCGGGCTTATCGTCTATGATCAGACGATAGATCATCATGAACTGTCCGTTCTTACTTATCTCATCGATCATCCTGTCACGCGTGAACATTATCCTGAACAGCTCAACATCCTCGGGATATATAACCTGAATGCTTTCTTCACGTGCATCCCTGAAGAAATCATCTCCGGACTTGCTCATATTGAGCGCGTCATATTTGTCCGTAGAGCTGTACTCCGTATAACTGCCTGTTTCAGGATCCACGATATACATACAGACGAAATCTCCCACAAGGGCCATAACACGCGAATAGACTCTGCGTTCCTCGTCCAGTCTATCATATGCCTTTTGCAGTCTGACCTGCAGGTCTACATTATTGACACCGATGATAAGCCGGTGCGATCCTATACGGACGCCCTTCATATTGACATAGACAGGCTCGCTATCAATGAGAAGGCGGTAACCGATAAGGAAGGCTCCGTTCTCGTCAATTGTTCTTAACACATTATCTTTGGTAAATGATGATATGAACCGCTCACGGTCATCCGGATGAAGGATCTTTCCGGCATCTCTCCGGCTTGCAGCAAAAAAATCTGTCCCCACACGTTTGGCGGACAAAGAATCATCTACTGAAGAATGTGAATACTCCGTAAAATCCTCGCTCTCAAGATCAACATAGAACAGATACAGATAATCGGAAGAAAGTGCGCGGGCTATCTGCTCATAATTGATCTCCGCAACATCATCCGGCTCAACAATCTCAAGGATAACCACCGCACATGCCGCAACGTTTCGCACGGAGTTAACGACTATCCTGCATGCTACGGCACGCATCTGTGACCCATCCGAAAGCGTTTCCCTGAAAAAGACCCTTCCTCCTTCGGTTGCAGCCTGCTTGACCGCTGCAGAGAGCACAGATCCGAGGGTAAAATCAGTATAGTCTTTATAATCGAACCTGTGTCCGACATGGATCTGATCAAGGAATCTCTTCGTGAACTTCGTATAGGCCGGATTGCACCTCATCAACACGAATCCGTCTAAATCCGATTCGAATACAGCCATAGGCAGGGTATCAAAGTACCTGTGCAGAATACTCTCATCATAGTGAGCATCGGTTTCGTCACCGGTTCCGGATATAACTGACAGATCATAAAGATTGATACGCCCCATACAATCATAATACGGACTTTCAGCAGGGTTCTCGAAGCCTATCTGTATCCCTTTATCATATCGTGCCAGAATATCCTGAAGCGAGACCGGTCTGCAGAAATGATATCCCTGCATCTTGTTACAGCCTATATCACTCAAAAACCTGGCCTGTTCGGGAGTCTCCACACCCTCGGTGATGGTTCTGATCCCCAGAGCCATCGCCATACGCATCAATTCCACGAGCATGATCCTCGCCTTTTCATGCTCAAAATGTTCCATGAACTTGATATCAAACTTAATATGCTCGAAGTTGATCTCCTCAAGAACATCCAAAGATGAATATCCGCTGCCGAAATCATCCATCCAAACGTGAAATCCAAGAGACTGAAATCTCTCGATTTGAGCTTTCATATATTCGAGATCAGATGCCACAACATTCTCGGTGATCTCAATGATCAGTTTATCCCGGATAATTCCGGCTGCATCCACACGCTTATGTATTTCTTCCACGATATCGCAGGTGTCGAAGTCGATCCTGGACAGATTCACCGAAATCGGAACAACATAGAGTCCGGCATCAGCCTGTGCTTTCATCTTTTTAAGGACTTCATCTACGATTTTGAGATCAAGCTTATATATAAGCTTGTTCGCTTCAAGGATCGGAATGAATCTGTCCGGAGTCAGCCTCCCATACTCAGGATCTATCCATCTGGCCAGCGCTTCCTCTTCACAGACCTTCCCATTGGACGAACGTACTATGGGCATATAGTACGCCTGTATCCAGCCTTCGGATATGGCCCGTTCCAGATTATCGATTATATAACTTGAATCAATGTCAGATTTCCCCATAAGCGATCCCCCATAATTCTGTTCTTTAAGAATACCACATAAAACCGTGTCTTAACAGTCATTTGTTTATGTGATACTATAGACGAATGATACTTTCAGCCAGCGAAATCTCAAAATCATATAACGAAGTTCCGGTTCTTCGGAACGCTTCTTTTCACATCGAGGAACACGACCGCGCAGCCATTGTAGGTCCAAACGGATGCGGTAAGACAACACTGATACGTATCCTTGTGGGACAGCTGAGCGCCGACGAAGGTTCCGTCGCCATAGCACGTGATACCACGATCGGCTATCTCGAACAGGATGTCTCAACGAAATTCAACGGAACCATCATGGAAGTGCTCATGAGCACCAGGCAGGATATCCTCGACATCGAAGCTCAGATAAACCGCATGAACGCCGAGACGGACACTCTCGCCGGAGAAGCTCTCAACAAACACATCGACGCTCTGACCGCGATCAGAGAGAAATACGAGGCTCTCGACGGATACTCATACAGATCAAGGGTGACAGGAATATACAAAGGTCTAGGATTTACCGACTCCGATGATTCCAAAACCGCAGATACTCTGTCAGGCGGTGAGAAAATGCGTCTCAAGCTCGGAATGACACTGTTGTCCTCTCCCGATATCCTGATCATGGATGAGCCCACCAACCATCTTGATATGAATTCTCTGGCCTGGCTTGAGGGTTATCTAAGAAGCTATCCCGGCACTGTCATCGTAGTAAGCCACGACCGTTATTTCCTCGACCGGGTAGTAAATAAGATCATAGAGATAGATATGGGCAAGGTCACGCTATTTACCGGCAATTACTCAGACTATGCCGTAAAGAAGGAAATAGTACGCACCGAGCGCATGAATGCCTATATCAAACAGCAGGACAACATCCGGCATCAGGAAGAAGTCATACGTAAGCTTCAATCCTTCAATCGCGAAAAAAGCATCAAGCGTGCCGAGAGCCGCAAGAAAATGCTTAATAAGATCGAACGCATCGAGAAGCCCCGTGAATACAATTCGGATATGAAGATAGTTCTCGAGCCCTGTATAGAGAGCGGGAAAGATGCCCTGAGCATACGGCATCTGAGCAAATCATTTGGCGGACGGACTCTCTTTGCAGATCAGAGCATGGAGATCAAACGCGGTGAACATGTGGCCATCATAGGTGATAACGGTACGGGCAAAACCACACTGCTCAAGATGATCAACGGCCTGGAACTGCCCGACGAAGGTGAGATCGAGATCGGAACAAAGGTTCATATAGCCTATTACGACCAGGAGCATCATGTTCTGAATGACGATAAGACCCTCTTTCAGGAGATTTCGGATACTTATCCCAAAATGACGGAGACTGAGATCCGCAATACTCTCGCCGCTTTCCTCTTTACAGGTGACGATGTGTTCAAGCTGATCGGTTCCCTCTCCGGAGGCGAAAAAGGCCGGCTCTCACTGGCTAAACTCATGCTCTCCGAAGCCAATCTGCTGATACTGGACGAGCCTACCAACCATCTGGATATCACATCCCGTGAGATCCTGGAGGATGCCATAAATCACTATACGGGAACAGTCCTGTATGTATCGCACGACAGATACTTCATAGACCGTACCGCCGAGAGGATCATAGAACTCGCCGGATGCGAGTTCACGATATACGAGGGTGATTACACTTACTATACATATAAGAGCGCAGAGCTCAAGGAGGCTAACATCGTGCCATCATCGGCTCAGGTATCCACAGGTACTCACGGTACCATCCCGGTAACCGCTTCTGCCGATTCTCAGACCGGTGTCGTTGCTCCATCAGGCGCTGCCGACTACCAGGAGCAGAAAAGACTGGCAGCCGAGAAACGCAAACGTGAAAACGAACTGAAGAAATGCGAAGATGAGATCGAGCGTCTTGAAACAGAAAACAGCGACCTCGAACAGCAGATGACGCTGCCCGAGATCGCCACTAATTCAGTTAAACTGCAGGAAGTCGCCGGTAGGCTGGATGCCAATAACAACAGGCTTACCGAGCTTATGGAGATGTGGGAAAAGCTGTCGGAATGAAGCTCTGCCCTATTTAATGCTGTCGTATGTCTTACGAATCTCTTTGATAAACTCCTGCGAATTAAGTACAGTCACATTATCAAGAGAAGTGATCAGAGCCAGATCTTTGGTCATCTTTCCGGACTCTATCGTCCATAATACAGCTCTCTCCATATCATTCGCATAAGTGATCAGTTCTTCTATACCGTCGAGTTCACCGCGCTTACGCAGAGCTCCTGTCCAGGCAAATATCGTTGCTACAGAGTTGGTCGAGGTTTCCTCACCTGCCAGATGCTTGTAGTAATGTCTCTGAACCGTACCGTGGGCCGCCTCATACTCGTATACCCCGCTGGGGCTTACGAGTACCGATGTCATCATGGCGAGCGAACCGAATGCCGATGATACCATATCGCTCATGACATCTCCGTCATAGTTCTTGCAGGCCCAGATGAATCCGCCCTTGCTCTTCATAACACGCGCAACCGCATCATCTATAAGTGTATAGAAATAAGTGATGCCTATCTCTTCGAACTTATCCTTGTATTCGTTATCATACAGATCCTGAAATATATCCTTGAATCTGTGATCATACTTCTTCGAAATGGTATCCTTGGTCGAGAACCACAGATCCTGCTTTGTATCGATTGCATACTTGAAGCATGCATGCGCAAAACTCGTAATAGATGCATCGGTATTGTGCATACCCTGGACCACGCCGGGGCCCTTGAAGTCCTGAATGGTCTCACGAACCTCGGTTCCGTCTTCACCCGTATATACCAGTTCGGCCTTGCCTGCACCGGGTACACGTATCTCCACATTCTTATATACATCACCATAGGCATGACGCGCGAGCGTAATGGGCTTCTTCCAGTTACGTACGCAGGGTTCGATCCCCTTCACCACGATGGGGGCTCTGAACACCGTACCGTCAAGCGCCGCTCTGATCGTGCCGTTCGGGCTCTTCCACATGGATTTGAGCTTGTACTCATCCATACGCGCGGCATTCGGCGTGATCGTAGCGCATTTAACGGCAACACCGAGACGCTTCGTAGCTTCTGCCGAATCTATCGTGACCTGATCATCGGTCTCATTTCTGTGCTCAAGGCCAAGATCATAGTACTCCGTCTTCAGATCGATATATGGCAGAATCAGCTCATCTTTGATCATCTGCCACAGGATCCTGGTCATCTCATCTCCGTCCATCTCTACGAGAGGGGTGGTCATGTTTATCATTGTATATCTCCTTGTCTATCGCGGTTATTATTCGGGATTGCCGTATAGATTATACAGTCCGTTATCTACCATGTTCTGGTATGCATTATTTATGTGCTTGTTGGCAAGTTTCTCAGCCTGCTTATGATCGTGGGCTTTGATGGCTTCCATGATCGCACGGTGTTCTTCGTTAGACACGGTTCCGCGACTGGTGGATAGTGTCTTCTTACGTATACGCAATACGTATTGATGATAGTCCTTCAACAGATTCTCAAGCATCTTCGAATCACATGCTTCATAGAGAATGTCATGGAAGCGGTTATCCAGCTCGGCCATCTGGTCCATGTGCCCTTTGGATGCATGAAACTCACCGAGATATATATTTTCCTCCATCTCCTCAAGCTGCTCATCGGTGATATGATCACATGCAAGTCTCGCACACAGGCCCTCAAGATGAGAACGTATCATATAGATGTCCTTCACATCCTTGCCTGTGATACCGGTCACAAAAGCGCCCTTATTGGGAATGATCGTGATCAGTCCCTCAAGCTCAAGCTGTCTGAATGCTTCTCTCACGGGGGTACGGCTGACACCGAGTTCCTCACCTATGGATATCTCTCTGAGTTCCTCGTTTTCCTTGAGCTTGCCGCTCAGAATGTCCTCACGCAGCCGGTTATAAACACGACCGCGCAGGGAATATTTGTCTGTTACTTCTTTTTTTACGTCATTATTTTCACTCATAGTCAAGATTGTATACAATAATACAATCTAAGTCAAGATTCAGTTACATATATGCTGACTTAGTGAACGATCACATAAAACGGGAAGGGTTTCTCTCCCTTCCCGCAGATTTCTGTATTCCCTTTATGCTGTTATCCGGATCAAGCTGCTACTACGGCAGGTTTCTTGTCCTTCTTGAGGAACATGAATACCGAACCGGCCGCAAGAGCTATAGCCAGGAACCACTTCGGATGGATCGGATCTCCGGTCTTCGGCGATGCGTCGAGCATCTCCGATGCAACCAGGTTATTCGTATCCGCGTAGATCACATAAGGTGAGAAGTGGGTCGCGGTAAATGTAACCGTAGGAGTACCGTTGACCGTATTAAATCTCGTACTCAGTTCCTCAAGCTGTCCGTTGGATACAGCAGCAACCTTGTTGTTACCGCCATACTGACGAAGTTCATCAGGTATAGGCAATGTAATGTCAACGGTAAGACCGGTGGTATCGGTTATCTTGGTATTACCGGTCGAATCATAAAGGCTGATATCGCAAGGCCAGTACTTGACTGCATCCAACCCGCCAAATCTGTTGTTCAGTGCATTTTCCACCAAATTGGTTGCCTCATTCGTCTCGGTAACCTTGACTATGAAGCTGTCCGTAGATCCTCTGACCGTAGCCGATGCGAGATCTACGTTGCTCACACCGCCCTTGTTGACCTGCACCTGTGTGGTACCCGTCGCTGTCCTTCCTGTAGCCGCCGGTCTTCCACTGTTACCGGTAGCATACTTGACTGTACTTGATGATGACGAAGGTGCATCCTTGTAATTAGCCGTAACGGTTACGTTCTTGCCCGGCATCTTAAATGTCGTTGCAGACAACGTTGTACTTGCCAAAGTTGCATCTGCTGTTGTCCACTTGTCAAACGCCTTGCCCTTCGCGGGATCATTGGCTGCAATGACTACGGTAGTGCCTTCTTCATATGTACCGGATCCGCTGCCGTTGATAACAGTCACGGTATAGGTCTTGGCCTTGGAGCTGTTGCCGGATGAGCTGTTGCCGGATGAAGACTTGTTTCCACTGGAGTTACCGGACGATGATCCGCTGTTGTTTCCGCCATTGCCTCCACCGCCTCCGCCATTGGAAGCGTTCTTCTCAAACTGGGCGTAAATATCGGTATCTTTGGTAATGTTGGTGAAGTCGGCAGGCTTCCAGCCCGTGAACGTATATCCGCTCCTGGTGGGATTGGCAGGTGTCTGAGCTGCTTCGCCGTCAGCTATATACTGCTCACTGACTATACTGTCATCATAGTTGTAGAATACGACATGATGCTTATCGGAAGAGTCCACCTTCTCATATGTTGCCTTGAATGTGGTATCCTCCACGATATTCGTCAGTCCATCTGAGCTTACCGGATATCTGTCCCACCCCTTAAACGTATATCCGTCAACCTTGGGAGCCTCCGGAGCAGATACATCATTTCCGTAGGTTACATCCTTGGTAATTATAACGTTACTGTCCTTGTCAATGAACGTAACGGTACATGTACCGCCCGAATAGCGTGCTTTATATGTCGTAGTCTCTGTTATCGGTACGGTAGGAACTTCAGTATCAGAGTATACATTGTCATTCGCGGAACTCTCCCACCCGAGGAAAGTCTTGCCGCTATGAGAGTTCGGATTCCATCCGCGGGGTATCTGTGCGCACTCACCTGATGCAACATCCTGGACCTCAAGTATCTGCGCATCCCCCGTATTCTCGGGATCCTTAAATGTAACCTTATATGTTACCGCTGCAGCCGTTGCCTGAATGTATACATGATCGTCCGCATACTGTTCGGCGAACGAACCTTCAGGTGTATTAAATGTGACCTTACCGGTACGGGAAGATTCATCTACGTAAGGGTTGTATTCTGTTGATTCGATTTTATCACCGGCAACATCAGTTTTATTGTTAGTTAAAAGTGAATACAGTCCCTGATAGAACTCGGTACCTTTGTTCACTGTTTGACAGAATACATTTTCATCCTGGATATTTGTGTTCATTCCGGGAATGGAAACCTGCTTAACGTTACTGTCAAGGAATGCATCTTTCTTAATAGTCTTCAATCCCTGAGGAAGCTCAACCAGATACAGACCATCGGTTGCCGCAAAAGCTCTGGGAGGAATCACTGAAAGTGCTGAATCGGTCAAATTAACTGTTTCAACATCATCACAGTTCATGAACGCCTCGTCCTGCATAGATGTTATGCCGGCCATTTCTTTGGCTGAAACAACCGTATTACTCGATCCCTGACCTCTGGTTTCCAGGCATTCAACCACAGTGGATTTATTTCCTCCCGACAAGCCATATATGATGGAGTCTTCGCAAGTGAAGTTGCTGCCGGTAAACGAAACACCATCCAGAACAGGGCAATCGGCAAACGGCCTGATGCCTATAGAATTTGTATCTCCGGATATCGAGACATTCTTAAGCTTATCATCTCCGCAGAATGCATAATCCCCAATATTGCTGTTCCCGGTTATATCTACCGTTTCCAGCAGATCCATATCGGCAAATGTATACGGATCTATATTCTGAATTGAGTTTAAGGTTACACTCTTAAGAAGCTTGTTTGCTCCGAGGGTATTTACTCCAAGGTCTGTACCATCTACCGGATTAACCTGCACTGCTCTTCGTACAAGCTTTTCCGGTTTATTGGCAATGATCTTGTCAAGATCATTACTTGAATCAATAACCTTACCTTCTACATCTATATAGTTTCCGGCAAGATCCTGCAGATAAACCTGCTTCAGATTGGAAAACAATCCTTCTTTGATAGATTCCACACCGTACGGAATCTCAAGATCGTAAATACTGTTTGCACATATGGTCTCATCCTGCGTACCGGTATTGTTAATGGGATCCTGAATGATGTCTACGGCATTATTCAGTGCCGCAAAATCCTCTTTTGACATAAACGGATACTTTTCCAAAGCATCATCTAAATCCGTGTCGGCAGCCGTATCCATATCCATTAAATACTTTCTTGTAGGATATGATACCAGTTCATTCTCATCGCCGGTAGACACTCTGTCAGGATTATACTTGACCTGCAGGAAAGTGGGCCAGCCACTATAATATGTAATATACGCAGTGGGCTGAGAACCGATGTTTATGTTGTTGTTACCATCCATGGCATACGCATAAGGAGCATAATTACCGTCTATAGCTCCCACAAAATTCAGTTGAGGATCATTTGACAGTGCACCGGTAGGGCAGGTGTCTCCGTGCAGAGTCACTCCGTCCTGTGTGTCAAATGCCCCTTCTCCGATGGTCAGATTATAATTATACGGTTCAGTGAAATAGACAGTATTGAGATTATGACACCCTCTGAAAGCTCTGGGGGCGATCTCTGATACGGAGGCGGGTATATATACCTTCTTCAAGGAACAGTTATTGGTAAAGCAGCCCTCGGCGATATTGCTTACTCCATGGCCTCCTATCGATCCGGGGATAGTGATAACGGAACAGTCTTTATTGATATCCACGCTGACCAGATTGTTATTCGTATCCACCACAAATGTGGATTCGTGTGAAGGGTCTTCATCACAAACCATAACTATCTCAAACCAGTCTTCTTTACCGGCATCATCATAGTTAAACGCAGCCGAATGGTCTATCGCAGTCTGATGTAGTACATAACTGTCAAGCGACTCGAAATAGAAATCTTCGTTCTCAAGTGAATCCAGCCAGTCATCAATATCACAGGTATCGATCCCGTTAGCGTTTGTATTTGTTTTATGATGGAATTTCTGAATCTCCGTGGTAGGATTATATGTTCCGTATGTACCGGCCGTGGCTCCGTAATCACTGTCCAAATGATAATCGCCATCTATCACATCAAAGCTGGGATTATTGGATTTGATTCGATTCAATCTGGTGCATCCATTCAAATAGTGAACTGGCATTTTCTGAGAAAGAGATGCCGGAAATTCAAGATAATCCAGGTATTCATCGTTTTCAAAGGCATTGTATCCGATATTAACAAGATTCATGTTGGGGGTAGTATCTCCGCTCGCATGTTCCCCGCACATATATATGTTCCTGATACCGCCTGTTGAAGTCGCACAATTCTTAAACGCCCTGTCACCTATAGCTGTAACGGCAACGGGAATATCAAAGCTGGTAAGACCGGCACATCCCTCAAATGCGGATGCACCTATAACGGTCAGATTCGTCCACGGATCAAGGCTGACATTTGTCAGGTTGTTGCATCCCTTAAAAGCACCGTTCCCAATTGTGTTAAGCTGGCTGGAAAATGTAACACTTGAAAGCGCGGTACAGCTGTAAAATGCGTAATCACCGATACCGGCAAGCATCGGGCCTATAGTGAGATTTCTCAGGTTGGCATTTCCATAAAACACACCGTTACTGGGTGTCTCCGTGAGAGTATCTCCTGACGTCACTGTTGTAGGGTCCGTAACTGTCCAGTTGGTTATTGTGATCAGATCACCATCCGCGTTTGTCCGGGTCTTGGTATCTGACACCACTTTCTGCATTCCTATATATCTTACCGTAGCTTCATGCAGTCTCTGATAAGCCGTATCCTTTCCTACAATGGAAACAAACTTACCGGTGGTATCCTTCAGATCAACGCTGTTGTTATCACCCGTCCAGTAATACAGTTCCTTATCCGAACCGTCCGTTTCAGTCCATTGTCCCTTCTGATCAAGATAACAGGGAGCATACACCAGTTCCATCTGAGGATTGAGTTTACTGTATGCGGTGAGGGTCTTCCACTCGCCATGATATCTCGGAAGTGACGTCGGATCCGTGGGATCCTCCGGATCCATCGTCGGCGTTGTTTCCGAAGCAATGAACTTGGTATAGGTAAATGCATAGGCTTCATCTCCGGCCGATAGTCCGTCAAAAACCACTCCGTATTCATTCTCCGTGGCGGAAACGTTTGCAGGCACGGTCTGGATAGAAGTAGCATCCGTAACAGACCAGACATCCTTTTCATGCTTATGAGCATCGTCGCGCTGAAGACCGCCGAAATCATTTGCTGCTGTAGGATACTTATTTGTATCTACAGCCATGGCATCATAATAATTTGCCTTATACATATAACCCTTAAGTTTGTCGTTTATCTGGCTTGTAGTGGAATAATACAGAAAATCCCCGTTTCTGTTAACCGCACAATAACCGCCCTTGGTGGTATTGGCTGTATACTGCAGGTAAGCATCCACTGAATCGGGGATGGTAAGACTGCCGGAAGTAGAGATCGCACTGTTTGTAACACCGACCAAAACGGCTACCGAATCTGTAGCAACTGATGATTCCTGTACAAAAGCAAACTGAAATGCCATGTTTTCATCAACATAGATGGCATCTCCCGTAAGTCTGGTTCCATTTGCATCAAACGTTGCTTTTTTTACAAGCGGAACCTTGCTTCTCCAGGAAGCATCCGCATCGGCAGTCTGCCCCGGTATCTTTTCATATTTAGTCGGATCATTGTCAAAATCAGCATAATGTACAGCTCTGACGATATTGGTAGACGGATCTTCCGTATGAGCTATCGTTCCGTTCTTGGCACTTGTCGGTTCGACCGGTATAGCTGCAACCGCTATAGCAGACGCAAGAAACAGTCCGCCGAGTGTTCGCCGAACCTGTTTCTTCATTCTTCTTTTGCCGGTTTTCTTCCTGGGGGTCACTTCCGATGCATTTGAAGCAGACGTTCTGGTTGTATTAGTAGCCATTTCTTCTCCTCATGTATCCCGCATCCTTGCAAATATACCACGGAGCATCCATGCTCCATGTGATCGATCAATATATCATCAGCGTAATACACAGATAAGGACATACACTGTCCCTGTTATCTGTATCGGATATATACACTGAAATCTTTATATTTCGGGCATTTTATAAATGAGCATAGTTTCGGAACATAAAAATACCCAATATCATTTTACTAGATATTGGGATATTTTCAAGATAAAAATGCAATATGTTGTATGAGACAAGCTCGCAAAATCTTAGTTTATTAATCAAAGCAATCCGGCAGCCTGCAGTTTTGCATTAGCCTCATCAAGCTTAGTTTTATAATCATCCGCAAGTTTCAGATTTGCTTCGGCTTTTTGACGGTTTGCTTCGGCTTCCTGTTTATAGTTTTCAATCTCTTCTTTATACTCGGCTTTACACTCTTCTATAATATCGGAAACATACACTCGTTCTTTCACGTATATAGCCCCCCATTCCTCTTTCTTACGAGCCTCCGCCACAGCCATATCGATGCGGGATGTAAGATAGTCTGTAGCCTCACCGGACTGAATATACCTAAAAAAGCGCTTTAACGATTCCGGAATATCGTCGCCATCATAGGTACAGTTATAGAATCTTTTCTCAGTGCCATCCTCAAGCTTCAAGCCTGGTATTTCCAAGCATTGTTCAACAAATGTATAGCATCCCTTATTTTCACCAAACGGATCAAATGTACATATAAACAATATGTAGCTGTCCGGCAAAGCTCTGTAACCATCACTGCTCTTAAGGTTATCCGAATCAATCAAAGCCTGATAATATCGCGATCTCTTAGGCAGAGTCAGAACTTTAACTGACTGATTATTTCGGTTCTGCATTTCCGCATCATAAACCGAAAGCTCATCTTTAGTATAAATATCCAGACGTATAGGCTTTCCATCAGAAGTCTCTCGAAACTCTTTCTGAGATATCGGTTCTGATAATCGGCCAATGGGCATCTGGAGCAAACATTCGAGCACATCATGACACAAGTCCGGATCGGACATAGTCACTCCGAACATAAAATCATCTCTGAACTCGAGTTCTTCATAGGGTTTAAATATTTCTTTTTCAGTGTTCATAATAAGAACCTCCTTTGAAACGAGGTTCTCCGGACAAGAAACGATCACTCGATCATGAACAATATAGTGGAATTATAAAACAAGATTACCAGAAAAGCCATTGACGGAATAACCAAAATCATGCCATCAAAAAAGCCGAAAGAGAGGGAGCAAATTCATTCCGGGAGGTGTTTGTAACTCGAATCACTCTTCACTTTTATCTTCCTCTTCCTGTTCATCCCCATAAACATATGTCACCTGGTCTTGGGGTACACGCTTGGCTACTACTACGAAACGAGCCGTGGACGTGGAGCCGTTACATGTAGACAGCGTCAGAAGCTCATCCCCATACTTAGCGGTTACGCCGGTATCATAGAGGCTCATCTCCGCCATGGCCTTCATATTGGAATCAAACTCCTCTTCCGATGCTGCTTCAAAGAACTGATAATATTTAAATCCGACATTGCCGGCATCCTTGATCGTGTCTCGGAAGACATACATCACCTCATAGAGGCCTTTCTCATATATTGTGTCAAACTTGATCAGATTATGTTCCTTGCAGTAATCCTCGGACTCGTATTTTTTCAGGTTGCCGAACATCTTGCCGGACTTCATATGGTGTCCGTATATGATCATATTCGTAGTGCGGAACACAGCATCACAGTTACAATCCATGAATATGGATCCGTTATTGTCTTCCTTGCCCTCGAAGTTGTGGTTGAGGTAGTAATCGTTGTTGACGGTCTGCATCACGGGATAGTCGATATTCGTCCCGTCTATCGTAAGCCACCCTATAACGGATTTGTTCTTGATATAGACATTCTTATACTCATCCAGAATGGGAGGCATTTTCTCATCTTCCGCCAGGGTGAATACCGGTTTCTGCTCGATATCCTGAGCAACCGGATCGGTTCCCTTAAGAGCCGCCAGCTCATTCATGGCGGCCTGGTTCTCATAGGCCGACTTACTGTATATCATGAAAATGATCAAGCTTCCCGCAGCGACCACGCCGGCACATATGGATATGATGCGGTTTCTCCTGTTCGCTTTCCGCAGGATCTCGGCTGCCACGGCATCTATATCGTCTGCAGCGTGACGATCCATTGCGTTCTTTCTTACTGTAGTCCGTTCTTTACGGGAAGTTGCTGTCTTCCCGCTCTTGTCGGTCTTTTCTGAAGTTTTAGCTGTCCTGGACGCTTTCGGCGCCTTCTGTTTTTTCTCAGGCTTGGCGTCTTTAGTTTTTTGAGCGGACTTAGCTCGTTTACTTTTCTTAGCATCATGCTCAGGCTCCGACGCCGCCTCTCCACTGTCAAGTTTCTGTATCAGATCGTACAGTTCGTCGTCGAAATCACGTCCCACCACAGTACGGAACCTAACTTCACCCGTCTGCAGGGAACGATACAGCTTACGGACCGCATCGGGATCGGACATGTTGATCTGAGAGCGCAGTCTGTTGATCAGTCTGGTATCTTCCAGGGCTGCATTATAATCATTTATATCTGTGAACTTATGACCGCCTACCATTCCGCCGGGCATAACGCTGTTCCTCTCTTCCGGATCATATATTGACCATAAAAAAGGTCACTGCATAAGCAGTGACCCCATAATAACATATTTGATTTTAGGCTTCTACAGCCTGCATAGCTTCAGCAGCCGGATTCTCCTCCTGAACCTGTTCCTGAGCATTACCGAGAAGCTGTGACTGATGAATCTGACTCATATTCATCTGGCTCATAAGAATATCCGCGAAATTTGCGGTCTCGCCCTTTTTCAGAGGATTGATATTCGCCTGCTCGTCAACCTTATTAACAGATGAAAAATCAACTCCGCCCTCTGTAGCATCATCGGATATACGTCCAACTTTATCAAGGCTTGCCGATGAGATCTGTCTTGTATTGTATATGTACGGATTGTAAGCCGAACTTCCAACCGCGCCTACAGCACCAACTGCCATAAGAACCACCTCCCATATACACTTCTAGCCTCTTAATGATATAACGGATCCGCAATTATGTCAACATTAAACGATAAACTAACCCATCAGTTTTTCAATAAACCTGCTCGGTTTAAGATTCTCATCCGATCGGTACAGAATGCGCAGGTGCCGCTTTGCACGTGTCATGGCCACGTAGAACATACGCCTCTCCTCCTCGATCTCAGCCGGGGTATGCGCGGATCTGGACGGGATCTTGTTTTCATTCGCATCCGGTATGATCACGGTATCAAACTCAAGTCCCTTTGATCCGTGATAGGTCATTATACGGACTCCGTATTCATTTCCGCCGTTTTTTCCGGAAACTTTAGCTTCGTCACGGACTGCGGCTATCAGGTCCTCGACCTCGCGATACGATCCGCAATCTCTGATCAAAGCAAGAAAAGCATCTTTTTCTTCCAGATATTCCGCATATTTCTCCGCGGATGTATTTTCCTTCACATATTTATCATACCCAATAGTATTGCAGATGTATCTCAATGCCAGCTGCGGGCGCATGGTCTTCATCCTGTCCAGATGTCGATACATCTCATCTATCCTCCTGAGCATATGTGAATCCGAAGCATAGTACCCCACCAACATATCCCTGCTGACCGTCTCAGCACTCATCGCTTCACGTCTGATATACCTGAGCGGTTTATTGATAATGCACAGATAATTTACCCGGGAATGATCTCCCGCCGCTATGGACATATATGCACATATATCCCTGACATAAACCGAAGAAAAAGGCACACGTGAATCATTATAGGCGACCTCCACGCCCACAGCTCTCAGGTAACCGGCATACTCTGCGCCCTGCCTGTTGGTCCTGACCAGCAACGCTATATCAGTCGGTTCGATCCCGGACGCCCTCTCCTGTTTTATTATCTCTATACACCTCTCGATCTGTACATTTTTTGTTCTGCACTTCTCTACACATACCGAATCTTTTACTGCTTCTATCCCCTCACGGGCAGTTATCTTCTTGTCAAACCTGTCCTTATTGCCCGCGATGACTTTTGACGCAGCACTTACTATTTCCGCGGTTGAACGATAGTTCACACACAGCGCATCCTGCACTGCACCCGGGATATCATCAAGCATCCTGCGCATCAGTCCGACATTCGCACCGCGAAAAGCATATATGGACTGGTCGTCATCCCCCACGGCAAAAATGTTATACTCCGGATAAGCCAGCAGCTTGACAAGCTCATATTGATTGGATGAAATATCCTGAAACTCATCTATCAGGATATATTTAAACTTCCTCTGCCAGAATACGCAGAACTCACTGTCACTTTTCAGCAGCTTCAGGCATTCGCCTACCATATCATCAAAGTCTATAAGACCGAAATCATGCAGCAATCCGTTATATGCTTCAAAAAGCTTCACAAATGAATCCCGGGGATACATATCCTGCCCAAAAGATGCCGGATCTGCCCCGTTATTTTTGCATGCACTTATAATGCCCAGACTTCTTACGATATCATCAAAGTCTTTGCATTCATCTTCGAGCCCGCTGATCTCCAGCGCTCTCTTCATATATCTGATTTTGTCTTTATCGGTGATGGGAACCACTTTGCGATATGCTCTGTGGTATCTCAGAATGGAATAAAATATTGCGTGGAAGGTCCCGAACGATACATGAGCTTCCCGCGGCGCCATGAGCCTGACAAATCGCTCCTGCATCTCGAGCGCTGCCGCCCGGGTGAAGGTTATGACGAGAATGTCAGAATCCTTCACTCCCGAATCTATCAGCGCCCTGATGCGGTGTGTAAGCACCGTGGTCTTGCCCGATCCCGGACCTGCCAGCAACAGCAGCGCACCGTCGTGGAAGTTTACGGCTCTGCGCTGACTTATGTTCATTTCCGGCATAGATCTCCTTATTCTGTTGTGGGCGGATACACAGGTTTATGACAGTTTCTCTATCGCAGCCCGTATCCTTTTGATCGTCTCTTCTTTTCCGATCACTTCCATAATCTCCGTAGCACCGGCCGGTGTTACCGGTTTGCCGCTGAGAGCCGTACGCAGGGGCCACATCACGTACCCCGTCTTGACTCCCTCACGCTCAACATATGCACTCAGTGTCTGATACAGAGCATCATTGGAATAGTCCGACTGTTCCTCAAGGATCGGTAACGTATCGGTCAGGACTTTGAGCGATGTGGCGGCATCGGTCTTCATCTTTTTATGCGTATACATCTCCGTATCATAATCATCAGGCACTGCCTGGAAGAAATCTATCATTTCCGGGATATCCGCAAAAGTCTCAATACGGCTTTTGACCGTCTCGGCAATATGCTTAAGATCCAGCGGAGCTGTGATCACTTCGCGTATGTATGGAAGAGCACGCTCATAGAAAGGCTCAAAGACCATCGCTTTGATATACTCACCGTTCATCCATCTGAGCTTACCCATATCAAAAACAGCCGGAGATTTGCTGATCCTGTGATAATCGAAGTCCCTGATCAGCTCGTCCAGTGTAAAGATCTCACGATTGTCCTCAGGGCTCCATCCGAGCAGAGCTATGTAATTGACAACAGCTTCGGCTATGAATCCCTGCTCTATCAGGTCCTCAAAGGATGAATGTCCGCTTCTCTTGGAGAGTTTCTTATGATTCTCGTCGGTGATGAGAGGCAGGTGAACATACACCGGGCTCTCCCAGCCGAATGCATCATACAGTCTCTGGTATTTGGGGGATGATGACAGATACTCATTACCTCTGACTACGTGAGTGATGTTCATCGTATGATCATCAACCACATTGGCAAAATTATATGTGGGATAACCGTCCGTTTTGATCAGGATCATATCATCCATTTCGACATTATCAACCGTAATATCCCCGTACAGCTCGTCATGGAATGTTGTGGATCCTTCATTCGGGATATTCTGTCTGATGACAAAAGGCTTACCTGCAGCCAGATTAGCCTCCACTTCTTCCTTGCTCAGCGACAGACAATGCTTATCATACATGGTAACGGTCTTACCGTCCTCGTCCACCTGGGTCTTAAGCGAGTCAAGTCTCTCCTTGTCGCAGAAGCAATAATATGCCTCACCTTTCTCGATAAGCTCTTTGGCATACTTCATGTATATGCCGGTCTTCATTCTCTCGGACTGTACATAAGGACCGTATCCGCCATCCTTATCGGGACCCTCGTCATGCTTGAGTCCGGTCAGTTCAAGTGTACGGTATATGATCTCGGTCGCGCCCTCAACGAATCTCTCCTGATCGGTATCCTCGATCCTGAGCATGAACACTCCGTCCTCATGCTTCGCGATCAGGAACTCATACAGTGCTGATCTCAAATTTCCCACATGCATTTTCCCGGTGGGACTGGGTGCATATCTTGTTCTGATCTTTGTTGTACTCATAGATTGGTCATACTCTCCTGTCTGTTATCTATATCCGGTATTTCTTTGTCCGCTTCCTTAACATACGAATCTAATGCTCTGGCTGCCACATTCAGGTCGAGATTGGTACCTGCGCCTGCAATACATCCGCCGGGGCATGCCATACCTTCTATCAGGCATCCGTTCTTTTTGCCGGCCTTGGCCAGCATCAGCATCTTTTTGCAGTCGGAAAGTCCTTCCGCATGCTCTATATGAACATCCGTATCGGGATAGAAATCATGCACACATTTCTCAATAGCGGCAGCCACACCGCCCGCTATACCGTATCCGCGGCCCGCGCCTGTGGCTCCTTCGAGCTTATCATCGGATACCAGGTCGGCGGGCTCTATACCGCGCGAAGCAAATACCCCCATCAATTCCTCGAATGTTATGACGAAATCCACGTCCGATCTCACGGTACGTCTGGATGCTTCCAGTTTCTTGGAGGCACAGGGACCGATGAATACCACTCTGGCATCGGGGTGATCTGCCTTGATCAGACGTGCTGTCGCTACCATGGGGGTCAAAGCATTTGATATGTTATCTATGGTCTCGGGAAAAAACTTTCTTGCCAGAACCGACCAGCTCGGGCAGCATGATGTAAGCGCGAATGCTTTCTTGCCCGTAGCGACTTCTTCGTGATAATGCTTCGCTTCGGTCACACATCCGAGGTCAGCGCCGAGAGCTGTCTCATAAACATCGGTGAAGCCCATTTTGATCAGAGCGGCTTTGAGCTTATCTCCGTCAACATTCGCTCCGAACTGTCCCGCGAAGGAAGGTGCGACCTGGGCTATGATCTTTTTGCCGGACTGAAGCGCACGTATCAACTGGAATATCTGAGACTTATCGGCTATGGCGCCGAAAGGACAGCTGAGCATACACTGACCGCAGGATACACAGACATCGGGATCGATATATGCTCTGCCTTTATCGTCATTCTTTATGGCTGCCACACCGCATGCGGCCAGACACGGCCTGACCTGATGAGATATCGCATCATACGGGCATACAGCTTTGCATTTACCGCATCTGATACATTTTTCCTGATCTATATGTGAATAGCCGTCCTTAAAAGATATAGCTCCTCTGGGGCATACCTCCTGGCAGGGATGCGCCGTGCAGCCCATGCATCTGTCCGTTACCTTGTACATATTCTCGGGGCAGGCATTGCATGCCGAAGGAATAACCTGCATCAGTGGAGGTTCATAGTATTTCTCGTCTATATTTGATTCTTCGAGCCCCTGAGTCAGGTGTACAGGTTCGTTTTCCGGGCGCAGGCTAAGGCCCAGAGCAAGTCTGATACGTTCCCTGACTATAGCTCTCTTACGGTATATACTGCCGTAATCGGCACTGTCCTCCTCCCTGACTATGGCATAAGGCAGCGCTTCCATATCATCTTTGAGATTATCCGAGTCGTATGCCAGATTGGCGACTTCCGTGAATATCCGTCTCCTGATCTTGCGAACCTCGGTATCAATACCCCGCATACTCATATTATCTGTATCCTGTCGTTACTGCCTGCCGGTAGATCCGAATCCTCCTCTGTCCACTGCGTCCAAATGATCCACTTCGTTAAACTTAAGCCTGGGCTGATTCTCCATGATCCTGAACTGGCATATGCGGTCATTTACATGTACCACTGTATCCCGCATCGCTATCATGGGTACAAACCACTGGTCATTGTCACCGCAATAGGAACAGTCTATCACACCCATGTGATTCGCCTGTATCAGGCCGTAGTTCTTGTACGTGGAACTCCTGGGTACTACATGTGCTTCATAGCCTTCGGGAAGCCTGATGCCTATCCCGAGCGGTATCAGCTTGAACTCGCCCTGCCTGAATTCAACATCCTCGGATGCACGCAGGTCGATCCAGTCGGATTTACCGTCTATATACTCAAGCTTATCTATTTTATCACTGAAATACTTAATATCAAGAGTCTGCTCTGCAACCATATGATCCTCCCGGTTCTTTGATGATCTTATCTTCTATGATGCATATATCTCCGCCTGAGCGGCTTGCATTATTATCTATCACGCGCTGATTGGATGAGCCTTTCCAGTGAAGAAGCACATCACGTTTATCTTCTTCATATCTGCCATCCACTACCACATCGATATACTGCATGATATCCAGATCACGGATGGCTTCATAATCATAACCCGTATAAAGCCATATGCTCTTATCGGGCATCTTCCTTTTCACCTCGGCACATAGAGAAGTTACTTCACCGCGGTTCCCGGGATACAACGGATCCCCGCCGCTCAAAGTCAGGCCTGATATATAGTCACGCCCAAGTATATCCATAAGTTCATCATGTGCCTTATCATCGAATATGAGGCCGTCGTCAGGATCCCATGTCACCGGATTCTGACATCCGGGACAATGATGTTCACACCCGGATACCCACAGTACAGTCCGAAGACCGGACCCGTTTCTCATATCATCTTTGGTAATATCGTGATATCTCATATAAGCGTCATCAATTACATGCTTATCCGGTCGGCGATCTCAGCCATCTTCGAATCCGACAGTCGGGTGTCGCCATGTGTACGTGAATAAGCCAGATATCCGTTCATGCGATCTATCTTGGTCAGGTTGCTGGAGCCGCATTTCGGACACACATCCATCTCAAGCTGCTCATATCCGCAGTCATCGCAATAAGAGAGGCTCATATTCACTCCCTCATAGAACCCGTACTTCATGGCTCTGCGGATCAAAGTCTTGATCGCCTCGAGATTATAATCTATAGGGTATCTGACGTACTGTATCTTTCCGCCGTTAAAGAGCTCCCAGAATCTTCTCTCCAGATCCTGTTTCTCTATGGGGGTTATATTCTCTGCTACATGACAGTGGAACGAATTCGATACGTACTCTCTGTCAGAGACACCGGGTACCACTCCGAACTTATCTCGGAACTGACGTACCTGAAGGCCGCATAGATTCTCGGCGGGCGTACCGTATATTGCATACAGATGATGATCCTCGGCCTTGTATTCCGCAACCTTACGGTTGATATACTCCATTACTTCCAGCGCAAACGCTCCGTCCTGGACCAGGCTCTTACCGTTATACAGTATCTGAAGTTCATTCAGCGCGGTAATGCCAAACGATGCCGTGGCGGCATCCAAAAGCGGTGCTATACGATCATGCAGATCCAGATGTCCTCCCAGGAAACCACCCTGACAGTATGCCAACGGGTTTGTGGAAGCCTTCATCTCACCCAGATACTGATACGTTCTGATGTGAAGCTGGCGTATCATGTTCAGATAATAGTCGAGCACCTCATAGAAATCTCTGGATTCTTCACGTGCTTTTGCCAGTATCATGGGCAGATGCAGTGATACAACGCCTATATTGAACCTGCCGATATATACCGGTATATCGTTTTCATCAGCGGGAGTCTGTCCGCCTCTCTCCCAGTAAGGTGAAAGGAATGCCCTGCATCCCATGGGACTGATGACCTTTCCGTACTTCTGATATGTCTCGGATATATAACCTTCGCCTGACATTGATAGCCAGTCGGGGTACATTGACTTGGATGAGCACTCGATACCGGCCTCAAACACATCCTCGAGTTCTCCTCCCGGGCCGTGGAGTTTCTCATCATATAGAAATACGATCTTGGGGAAAAGCACCGGCTTCTTATGTCCGGGCTTGCCCTGCCCGTTCTTACGGACGTTCATCAGAGTTTTCGATGCCATACGTGCAAACCGGTCTGTTCCAAGTCCCGCGGTCACGGTAATAAAGGGATAATCTCCCCTTGAACTTGCTACCGTATTGAACTTATACTCCCATCCCTGAAATCCCTGTTCAAACTCACGCTGTATATCCGCCATAGCCTGTTTCTCGGCGGTCTCACGGTCAACTCCGAGAGAAATGTATTTATTCGTATATTTCTCATAGCTGCGCTCGGCATATGGTGCCAGCATCTTATCTACTTCGGGAACAGTGAAGCCTCCGTATTGCTGCCCGGCAGCCGACAGTATGATATCACCGCATACGTCAAAGACTGTGTCCAGGACTTTCGGCTCGTTATACCATACGTTGCCCATCTCAAATCCGCCCCGCAGCACCTCGGATATATTGAAAAGGCAGCAGTTCATCGTATCTCTTCTGGCTGACATGTCATGAACGTATATATAGCCTTCCCTGCATGCCTGTATCTCCTCCGTGGTCAGGAAGAACTTCTCATACAGACTCTTATTGAACTGATTGAAGATCAGACTTCTCTTGGTACTGACGAGTGCTGAATCCGTATTCGCATTCTCTCTGTCACCGACATACATGATGGCCTGTGTCTTCTTATACACATCATCCATCATGCGAACGAAATCCTGCTTGTAGTTTCTGTAATCCCTATAGCTTTTGGCAACTATGGGTTTGACCTCGTCAAGAGCGCTCTCGACTATGTTATGCATGAGAGAGATCGGTATATCCTTGTTCTCCAATGCATCTATACGTGCTTTTACGAACTCACATATGTGTCTTTTTTCCTCATTGGTGAATTCATACAGAGCACGATATGCGCTCTTATGCACGGCATTAACAACCTTTTGCATATTAAAAGGCTCAAGTGTACCATCCTTCTTGATGATACGAGCTTCGCCTTCAGGCACATACAACGCGCCGTAATCGATCGTATCTTTTGCCTCTTCTCTGGTAAGTTTGCTCATAGATACCTCACACAGATCATTCGTCTGCCTGCATACTTAAAACTTAAGCCCACCGGATAAGACCTGTGAGCTTAAATCATCAGTTCATTGATTGGATTCATCCTTGGATGCGGCAGCCTCTGCTGCATCTTTGGCATCCTTGATCGTTCGAAGCTTCCTGCCTATGAGTACGGCAGCTATGACCACTATCACAGCGATCACGAACAGAAGCAGATAATTGAGAAACGCATTGGTAAAAAGAATCAGATTATTCATTATTAGCTCCTCTGTTAAGATAGATAAATCATACCCCACTTAAGACTTCATCGTCAAGCAGATCACTGCCATCCGCAGCAGATGTTGCAAGCTTGTCGCAACGCTCGTTCAACTCGTGACCGTTATGTCCCTTCACCCAGTTGAAATGCACTTCGTGAGGTTCCATCGCCGCCAGCAGCCTCTGCCATAATTCAGGGTTTTTGACCGGCTTATTCTGTGAGTTCTTCCAGTTTCTCTTCTGCCAGCTCTCGATCCAGTTCTGATTAAACGCATCCGATACATATTTGGAATCGGTATATACCTCTACATGACAGGGTCTGGTCAGTGCCTCCATCCCCGTGATCACTCCCATCAGTTCCATCCGGTTATTCGTGGTCTTCCTGTATCCCGCGGAATACTCTCTCTCATGCAACACTCCCTGTGCATCGGTAAACTGGAGTATGGTCCCGTATCCGCCCGGCCCGTCCGGGTTGCCCCTGGCTGCACCGTCCGAATACAATTTAATATCTGTCATAGTATTTATCCTTTCCGATAGATCAAACAGTCATCCATACGCCCTCTTTTTTGTGGATACGGACCATTTCCTCCGCCCTGTCGGCCATCGCGGGATCGAACCCAAGACTCTTCAGTAATCTGATGGCATTGCGGGATTTTGCCGCACCTTCTTTGAGCTTGTATGAAAACTCAACATCGCCTTCTGACAGATCTTCTCCGAAATGATAATTCGCATATCTCTCCGACAGCAATACAGTCAATTCTATATCATGTGTCGCGGCCATGATACGTATTCCCTTCCTGTCCATATCCAGAAGGATCTGGGTACATGCCGCTATACGCTCCTCGGTATTGGTACCGTTAAGAAGCTCATCCACGAAGCAAAGCGGCATCTTACATATACCGTTATCCGTGGAAGTACCTGCATATCTGTCGATCATACGTCTGACCGCCTTGATCTCAGCCATATAGTAACTGTCTCCGCTCGTGACATCATCCTTTATTGACATAGCGCTTGCCACCAGACATATGGGAGCATGGTATTCATCAGCACATACATAGCCAAAAGTCTGTGCGTAAACAGCCGCAAGAGCTATACTCTTCAGAAACGTGGACTTGCCGGAAGCATTTGCGCCGGTCAGCAGTACGCTCCTGTCTATATTGATCGAATTGGGCACCGGTTCATCCAGCAACGGATGATATACATTACTCACACTAATAACATATGAATCAACGAAATCGGCACCTGTCATATGATCGGATACAGACTCCGCATAGCTTGCCATAGCTATGTTTGCATCCACACTGCCGGTCAGGAATACAAGTCTGTCTATGTCATCTGTATGCTCTGCCAGGCTCCCCCGTATCTTCCAGAATCTGATCAGATCAGCATATACGAATATCCCGGCGATATTAAGCAAAACCATTACAGGGTCACTGCCGGTCTCGGAGCTTAAGCTGAATGCTGTCCGCCTTCTGAGTACAGATAGTTTCTTAAGTACTGTGTCCAGCTCTTCGGCGACCTGCTTAAACTCGGCTCCGGCCGAATCCATCTCCGAACCCGTCAGTGCGGCCGATACCAGCCTGCCGGCCTGTATGGTCTTAAGCACCTGAGCATACACCCTCATATACGGAAGTATCCTGCCCCTGTCCCTATAGTACACATAGAGATTGCTGGTCAGTATAATGAGAAAAAGTACGACTCCCGCACCTTTCAGCGGATAGATGCTGAAGAATCCGAGAACAAGCAACACTATTCTGACATAATATGATGTACGCGAAACCTCTTTGAGATCGGATAGTCTTTCGATCATATCATATACCGAGTTTCTTCCCATACTGCCGATATGGTGAAGGGCCAGCTGGACCTTCTCCCTCACCTGTCCGTGTGATCTCCAGGCATCTATGACATGACGCCTCGATTCGATCTCCCCGACATCGGTCAGCGGGCATCGGAGCATATGATACAGGACATATCGTCCCGCGTCGGATTCAGTGGTATCCACGCACGCCATGATCTCATCCATGGACAGATCGGCCCATGTAATGTCATCTATATATTCCTCGGGAATATGTCTCAGATAATATGCATCAGCTGTAATCAGACGATCACGGTCATAAGAAGATCTGTGAACTTTACCGAACTCGTTTCTCAGATTTAGCAGATATAGTTTATCATCTCTGCGGGAATTAATAAACTGCAAAAACATAATAAGTACAATAATTCCCAACAGGATCAATACAAAGATCAAAGCTTCCATACAGTCTCCGCCGGTTAACGAATAGTATCTATGATCTCCTGTGCGCGCTCATATATGCGTTCCACATCATATGAATCGTCAAATCTGCCGTCCATATATAATATGCGTCCGGCTATCATGGTCATCTTAACGTTTGATTTGGAACCGCTGTACACTATATTCTTCGCTATATTGTTAAGCGGCTGCATATTCGGCTGATGCAGATCCAGCATGATGATGTCCGCAAGCTTGCCGGCAGCCAGTACGTCGGCGTCATTCAGTCTCATGGCCATAGCCGAGCCCACAGTCGCCATATGCAGAACATCGAGTGCATCAACGACAGCAGCATCCTCTTCGCGGAGTTTGGCCAGGCCCGTAGTTAAGAACATCTCCCTGAACATATCGAGGCAGTTGTTTGAAGCAGGTCCGTCAGTGCCTATACCGACATTGATACCACGCTCCAGATACTCACGTATCGGTGCTATTCCGCTTGCCAGCTTGGTATTGGATCCGGGATTGGTGATCACATGCAGACCATGCCGCTTAAATATCTCCATATCTTCATCGGACATATGTACGCAATGATAACCTCCGCCTCCGTTATCCCACATACCTATGGACTCCAGATATGCAGCGGGTGTCATGCCATATCTCTCGATGCATCCATCCACCTCTGACCGTGTCTCGGACAGGTGGGTATACACGGGAGCGTTATGCCTGTGAGCCATCTCAGACAGACTCTTCATCAACTCATCCGAGCAGGTATACTCGGCATGAAATCCTATCTCATAAGTGATAAGCGGATCATAGTGGTTTAGCTTATCATACATTTCCTCGGTATATCCAACGGAAGATGAGAAATTATTGAGATTACCGCAGAGTACCGCACGATATCCCATATCACGATATGCACACGCTTCGGACTCCGGTGTCAGATACATGTCGAAGCATGCCGTCATGCCTCCGGTCAGATACTCGAGTACGCTCAGCTTCGTGGCATCAGCTATCATATCAGCATCGAGTTTGGCCTCTCTGGGAAATATCTGCTTGTTCAGCCAGTCACCGAGAGGCATATCATCCGCACAGCTTCTGAGCACACTCATACCCGAATGCGCATGTGCGTTCTTAAACCCGGGCATCAGCAGATTACCGCTGCAATCCATGGTCTTATCGGCCTTGTATCCGCTCGGAAGCTTTGATGTTTCTTCAACTTCCGTGAGCGCGGGCCCCACATATACTATCCTGTCGTCCTGCGTATACAGGCTGCCATCATATACATCCTCACCGCGAACCATCGTGAGGATACGTGCATTCGTGAATTTAATGTTCATACATACTCCATACGATTATTGAAGATTGTCCGGTCCGAAGCTGTCCGGGAGCAGTTCTTCCAAAGTATAGCTCCTGTACTCATCGTCCGGTCCGGCTACGATCACCTGAAAAGATGCCGGATCCGCGAACTCCCTCATGACCTGTCTGCAAACCCCGCATGGCGAAGCATATTGACTGACAGGCTCTCCCGCCGGACTGCCGGCTACCGCTATAGCTTTGAAATGCCTGTATCCATCGGATACGGCTTTGTATACGGCACACCTTTCGGCGCATATTCCGGGGCCGAATGCGGCATTCTCCATATTACAGCCCGTAATGACTGTATCATCATCACACAGCAGAGCGGCACCGACCGCATATCCGGAATACGGTGCATAAGAGTTCGCCCTGGCTTCACAGGCTTTCTTTATCAGGTCTTTTATCTGCTGATCAACTGTATCCGGCGTCATATCAGATATTCTCCGGTGTCAGATCAGCCCGGCGATCTTCTTGACAGATTCCCTGACAAGGATCGTAAACTTGGGTGCAGCCTGGTTGGCCGCTTCCTGAACTTCTTCGTGTGTCAGAGGATTCGGGCTTAAGCCGGCAGCCAGATTGGCCACACAGCTGATGCCGCAGATCTTCATGCCCATATGATTGGCTGCGATGGCTTCCACGACCGTACTCATCCCCACTGCATCGACTCCAAGTTTGCCGAGCATCCTGATCTCAGCGGGAGATTCAAAAGAAGGCCCCGTAAGCTGCGCATATACACCCTCAAACAGCTCTATATCATAGTCGTATGCTACGCTTCTGATCGCATCCTGAAGATCCTCATCATATACATGTGACATATCGGGAAATCTGGTTCCGAGCTCCTCTATGTTGGGACCTATGAGAGGGTTCGGCGCAAAGCTGGAGATATGATCCTTTATCATCATGAATGCCCCGGCATGATAATCGGGATTGATGCCGCCCGAAGCATTGGTAAGGAACAGCGCTTTTGCCCCCATCATCCCCATCAGTCTGGTGGGAAGCACAACATCACTGATATCGTATCCTTCATAATAGTGGACTCTGCCCTGCATGAGTACTACACTCACACCGTCCAGATATCCGAATATGAACTGTCCTTTATGCCCGGGAACCGTCGATACGGGGAAGCCCTCTATCTCGTTATAAGGCAGTGTGGCTGTAACCTCTACATTATCCGCGAAGTTACCGAGTCCCGAGCCGAGTACAACGGCAATATCGGGTTTAAAATCCACCTTCGCCTTCACACATTCATAACATTTCTTGAGTTTCTCATATCTGGGATCTGACATCCTGTATACCTCCTGGTCGTTAGTTGAGTTTAAGTTTTCAAACCGCATCATTCTTTAATCTCGTAGAAAATGATGCAGTTGGGCTGATCTATTTTGATCTCTCTGTTATTCATGACTATAAGTCCGTTCTTTGCATCCACGCTGAAGAACGTCATTGTATTGGACTCGTGATTCAGGCTGACCATATGCTTATTATCCGGGAAAAGAGCCACATCCTTGGGATAATCTCCGCTGACCGGCAGGCAGAAAAGCTTGGTGAGCATTCCTGTCTTCTTATCAACCGAATACATACATGCGGAGTTATCACCTGCATTGGATGATACGAGATATTTGAAATCATCGGAAAGGTTAAGAGCCGATGCTCCGGACCCGCTGGCATGATAATCGTTCAGTGTGGAAATGGACTGTATCTTCTCGAAATCGGGTCCGTTATTCTCCGTGTCATGATAGTCATACACGTCTATATATGTTCCGCGGGCATGTACGATATAGATGAAACGGCCGTCAGCCGAAGTCTTTATATGCCTGGGGCCGGACTTCTGGTCGGAATGAATGATATCCGCCTGAGAAAGCTTGCCTGTATTATGATCGAGTTTGTATACGGTCGTATTGTCCGTGCCGAGATCCGCCGCCAGTAGATACTTATTATCCCTGGTCATCTTCACGCAGCTCACGTGCGGTCTCGAATCCAGATCGGCTATGGTTCCCAGTCCCTTGTGGAATACTTCATCCGTGATCTCACCTATACTTCCGTCATTATTAAGTCTCAGCACGGTGATCTTACCGTCATGATATCCGCCGGTGAAAAGGAATTTATCATCATAGTCCGTAGACAGGTATGAAGCTCTCATGCCGTTGATGTTGCCCTGTCCGAGCACTTTCAGATCGCCGTTCGGCTGGATCTTGTAAGCTTCCACTCCGAAGTCGGTGATGGAATACAGGAACTTACGATTATGTGAAATGGATACGTATGAAGAATTCGTGATACTTATCTGATTCTTTTCCTTGAGATATCCGTTTTTCAGATCCACATCATATATCCTGATGCCGTAATTCTCTCCGGAAGCAGATGTGTACGAGGAAACATATGCTACATATTTAGACATTTCAACCCTCCGTATGTGATGCACATTCAGCTAATTATTTTAACACAAACCGCTATCACTGTAAATCAGCGCTCCATTGACAAGCTTACGCTATTCTGTATAATAGTTATTCGGTGTTTATCTTCTAATATATTAGAAAAAAATGGCAAAAGAACTCATAAGATTTGAAAATATAACAAAATCATTCGACGGATCAAGTGTCCTTAAGGATCTGAATCTGTCGATCCATGAAAATGAATTCGTGACCCTCCTGGGACCCAGCGGATGCGGCAAAACCACCACTCTGCGTATTCTGGGCGGCTTCGAGTCTCCGGACTCGGGCAGGGTTATCTTCGATGGTGAAGACATCACTCATCTGCCCCCCAACAAGAGACAGCTCAATACCGTTTTTCAGAAGTATGCTCTCTTCACGCACATGAGCGTAGCGGAGAATATTGCTTTCGGTCTCAAGATCAAAGGTCATGATAAAGACACCATCCGCGACCGTATCGCATATTCTCTTAAGCTTGTAGGTCTCGAGGGATATGAAGACCGTGCCCCTTCTTCTCTAAGTGGCGGCCAGCAGCAGCGTATCGCCATCGCACGAGCCATAGTTAATGAACCCAAGGTCCTGCTCCTCGATGAGCCGCTCGGAGCTCTCGATCTTAAGTTGCGTCAGGGAATGCAGTATGAGCTGATAAGGCTTAAAGAAGAGCTCGGCATCACATTCGTTTACGTTACCCATGATCAGGAAGAAGCCCTGACCATGTCCGATACCGTAGTTGTCATGAACCAGGGTATCATACAGCAGATAGGAACTCCCGAGGATATATATAACGAACCGCAGAATGCATTTGTGGCCGATTTCATAGGCGAGAGCAATCTGCTTGACGGCATTATGGTCCGTGACTGTCTGGTCAGTTTAAACGGTTTGGAAATGCCCTGTGTTGATACCGGATTCGGTGAGAATAACCCGGTCGATGTCGTGATCCGTCCCGAGGATGTTGAGCTGGATGCATCCGGTGCGGGCCAGACTACCGGTACCGTTACATCTATTGTATTTAAGGGTGTTCACTGGGAGATACGTGTAGACAGTGTTATCGGGATCACATTCCTGGTTCAGACCACAGAACACTTCCCTGTAGGTAGCAAGGTCGGCATCAGCGTCGATCCCTACAATATACAGATCATGAACAAGCCATCCCGTGAAGATGAGCAGGTATTTGATCAGGATGAGGCACCTCAGGGAGAGACTTATGAATCGTAACCGTACACGTCTGCTTGGGGTACCTTACATCATCTGGGTAATAGGTTTCACCGTGATCCCCATTTTCTTCATCATAACAAAGGCTGTCACAGACGGTGAGGGCGCTTTTACCCTGTCAAATCTGACTGCCATATTCGACCAGCTTCATCGCAAAGCACTGGTAATGTCCGTCTCTCTTGCTCTGGTCAGCACTATCATATGCATCATACTCTCCTATCCCGTGGCTCTGATATTACGCAGTTCCCGTTTCAAAAGGAAAAGCATTATCCTTTTCATTCTGATCCTTCCCATGTGGATGAATTTCATACTCCGCATTCTGGCCATGCAGATGATCATATCAAATAACGGGATCATCAATCATATACTCGAAACCATGGGACTTGCCCCTCTCAAACTTATAAATACACCGGGGGCTATCATTCTGGGAATGGTATATGATTATCTGCCATATATGATGCTACCCGTACTAAACAGTATTCTATCCATTCCGGAGGATGTGATCGAAGCAGCCAAGGATCTCGGCAGTGACAGTCTGCACGTCCTGACCAGGATCATCCTACCTCTTTCCCTCAGCGGTGTGGGCAGCGGCATAACCATGGTATTCATACCTTCAATGACCGAGTTCGTCATAGCCAATATACTGGGCGGCGGTAAGATACAGCTGCTGGGCAATATCATTGAGCAGGAATTCACTGTTTCCATGAACTGGAATCTCGGATCGGGCCTGAGTGTGACTCTTATGGCATTCGTACTGATAACATCATTTATCTTTGGCAGGCATCAGGAAGATACTGCCGCGGGGTTTGCCATATGACAACTAAAACTCTTGGACGTATATATATAGCTCTGATAATGGTCTTCCTCTACGCACCTATCGCAGTGCTGATAGTATTAAGCTTCAATGCATCCAGATCACGCGTGGTCTGGGGAGGTTTTACGCTTGAATGGTATTCAGCCCTGGTCAGCAACTCTTCGATCATGAACGCTCTGTGGACAACCTTCGGTCTGGCTTTTATTTCCGCTCTGATCTCATCCGTTATCGGGCTTTTGGGTTCGATCGGCATCTATTCGATGCGCAGACGAGGATACCGGCTCATGCTTTTCGCAACCAATATTCCGATGATCAATGCGGACATAGTTACGGGGATCGCTCTGTTATTGTGGTTCGTCAGATTCCTTCCCCTCGGCTTTACCTCGGTGTTACTGGCTCATGTAACATTCAATCTGCCTTACGTGATCCTATGCATACTTCCCAAGCTTAGGGATATGGATATATACCAATATGAAGCTGCGCTTGATCTCGGCGCCGGCGAAGCATATGCATTCGTGCGTATACTTATGCCGCAGATACTTCCGGGAGTTCTGTCCGGGTTCCTGATGGCTGTCACCATGTCAATGGATGATTTCGTGATCACCTACTTCACCAAAGGTGCCGGAGTCAATACTCTGTCCACGTTAATATACGGAGAAATCCGTAAAGGAATCAAGCCCGAGATGTATGCATTATCTACCGTTTTGTTCTTCATTGTGTTACTATTACTTATGCTTGTGAATCTGCCGTATGACAGGATCGACCTGCACAAGTGTCTCAAAAGGCTTAAAATCAAATTTTTTTGTGCAAAATAAATAAGAAAGTATAGAGAGTGAATTATGAAAAAAAGGATCTTATCAGTTTTATTGGTTGCTTGTGTGTCTGCCGCACTCATGTCAGGATGCGGAGGTCAATCGACTGAGACCGCATCAGTGCCGAAGACCGGTGAAGTGCTGACCGTGTTTAATTACAGCGAGTATCTGGATCCGGATATGCTGGAGCAGTTCACCGCAGAGACCGGTATAGAGGTCAAATACGAGGAAGCCACCACCCCCGAAGAACTGTATACCAAATACAAATCCGGCGGTATATCCTATGATCTTGTATGCACATCCGACTATATGTGTAAAAGGCTTATTGATGAAGGTGAGGCTCAGCCCGTTGATTTCGGTTCGATGAAGAATGCATCGAACATCAATAAGAGATTCTGGACCTTCAACAAAGCCATCGATCCGAGCGGCACCTATGCTCTTCCATATTTTTGGGGAACTATAGGCATACTTTATGATACGACCAAGGTGAAGGGCGATATCGACAGCTGGGATGTCCTGTTTAACGGTGATTACTCCGGCGAGATAATCATGCAGGACTCCATGCGTGATACCTTTATGATCACCCTGAAATATCTCGGATACTCATTAAATACGACCAGCGAATCGGAAATACGTGAAGCCGCCGATCTGCTCATGAAACAGAAACCCGACGTTGAGGCCTATCTCGTTGATGAAGCACGCGATGAAGTCGTGGCCGGCAATGCCACCATGGCGGTTGTATACTCCGGTGAAGCATTCCTGGGACACCTGTATAATCCCGATCTGAAATATGTGGTACCCAAGGAAGGTTCAAACGTATGGATAGATTCCTGGCTTATGACCAAAAACTGCACCAACACCGATGCCGCTCAGAAATTTCTGGACTATCTATGCCGTCCGGACGTAGCTACGGCAAACTTTGAGTTCATATACTACTCGACTCCGAACGATGCCGTAATCAAGAATATGGACGACGAGCTCAAAAACGACCCGGCCATAATCCCGCCTGATGATTCTGTCGCCGTCTGTGAAGTATGTACCCAGATCGATTCGGAAACCACAGAATTGTATAACGAACTGTGGAAAGAGCTGAAAGCCCAATAATTAAGCAAGTATCATGTCAAACATAAACGATACTGAAAAAGACAGACCCAGATTTACCTGTCATATGCCGGACGAGATTCTCGCTCAGGAGGATATCCGTCCGTTCCTTGAAGAGATCCATACCATAGATGTGAGCGTGTATTCTCCCGAGGACGCCGGCGAAGTCGAACCCATGGTAGAACGCTATTCTGCCAATCCTCAGTCTTATATATATGTCAGGGACGATAAAGGTCTGCTGGTCGGCTATCTCAATTTCTTTCCCGTCAAAAAAGATCTTCAGGATCTGATACTGTCTCCGGATACTCCGTATGCTTTGCTCGATGATGCAATCTCCGCGGATCAGGTATGCACCTATGAACGGGATGAAGATCATTTTATCTTCGTCCTGTCGATAGCTATTCTCCCCGCGTATCGGGATCGTGCGGTGATCAGGATGCTTACCGACGGAATGATCGGCTTTCTGAAAAAAATGCACACCGGTGGCTGCAGAATATCGGCTATAGCAGGATGTGCCATTTCCAGCGACGGATCACGCGTTTCCGAACGTATGCGTATGCGGCCGCATCATACGATAGCCACCACTGCCTCCGATGAACACCCAAAAACCGTATACATCGTCGACAATTCCGACGCAGACGGTATCACCAAAGCAGGTGACCTCAACAAGCTGATATATAAAGGTCCCAACATCACCCCGGCGAAGACCGGGCTCCGGCTCGAACGGGAATGCTTCAGGACAGAAACTGCTCCCGACGGTTCGGCTATACCGGGAGATGAATATATCAAAACCTGGACTGACGATATCTTTCTCTATCTCCCCATGACCGAACATGCGGCTAATGATTCGACCGATCCCCTGTTTGAACACATCGGAGATTCCGCCCATACAGACCACTATCCGGCTATAGACACCGATCATCCTTTCAACGGATCCGATGACCCTATCCCCGACAATATACTCAGCAATCTTGAGGAGGCCATCAGATATGAATGCACATCTCAGTCCATACGTGATATGAGTGTTCATTATCTTGGCTGCTATTATTTTCTTCACACTGACGATTCATATCCCTGCAAGGATATCTCATATGATCCGATACATGATGATGTAGTATCTGTTGATTCCGGGACGGATCCTGCGCGCCGCCAAGTGAGAAGTTACCACGATGCGGAGCAGATGATACGTGACCGTATATTTACATATCCGATACAGAACCGGCAGATCATGGAAGATTACAGATTACCGGCAGATATATACGAGAATGTCATAGGTCTTCCAAAGGGTTATGTCTTCATTACCGCACACCGCCCCACACATATGTATGTTGTGAACGTTTTCTTCCCCGAATACGGATATTGCACTTCACAGATCGAGGATCAGGTGAGCAACAACTATATCAAGATAGTCGACCCACGAACATGCAAAGATCCGTATGAACACCCGGAAAACATACGCTTTATGCGTTTATACGACTACCTCTGGGAGAAATACTCTCTGCACAGATGCGGACAGGAAAAGATAATGGTCTGCATGTCGGGCAAACCGGACGAAAACGTATACAAAACCGAATTTGAGAATATCCTGTCGGCGGAAGTATATAACAGCAAAAAACAGGGATTCCATGTACACTCCCGTAAACTGACCAAGCTATGCAATACCGATAAATCACAATATGACTATTATCAGGCATATCTCTCCGGTAAGGTGATAGCATTCATACCTCATGTTTTCGGTCCCCAGATCGAACGTATCGAGCTTACATCGACATATTCCTTTATTGTCGAGCTGATCATGTTTCAGAATACCGCCCTTGCCCGTATGAACAGTAAAGTCAGTGATCTGCTCTATCGCAATAACAAAGTTACCATGGACGAAGTAATGGAGCTCGAACAGGAATACGGCAAAACAATACCGTTCTGGGAACCAAGCAATTTCAACTATATAGGCACAGCCGACGAAGCCACCTGTATCAAGAAAGCTTTTTCAAACGATGAACTGCTTGCCACATATAACAAACATCAGGATTATCTCGAGCATATGGTCGATCTGATGTCAAGCGAACGCGAGAACCGTAATGCGATGATCCTGAACATAGCCGCCACTGTGCTGGCGGTAATACAGGTGGAATCCTTCATAACGGATATCCTCGGTGACTTCTATGCAACCACCGGTATTGAGGTCGCTTCCAGATATTCCGGCTTCGGAAGATCCTTCAGTCATACTCTGATGGGTTCTCTTTTATTGATAATCTTATATCTGATCATCAGGAATAACCTCAGGAAAAAGGAGCGCAAACTACGTGAAGGCAAGATCAATAACTGACAGATTCTATGATAATGAAGGCCTGTGGTGTGTAGTATTGCTCGCACTGGCTACGCTTCTGTCCTTTTTCCCTATACTTGTCCTCAAAGACGGCGGAAGCTGGACATTCTTTTCACTCCTGCCCCTGTGGCTCATAACCTATTTTTTCGGTTTCAGGACCGGTCTGATCGGATCGTTCATGTTCAGCATATGCAAGCTCATAGCCACATTCGTATCCGAGTTTATGATGGACAGAAACTTCACGGGCCCTTCCGATGCGGAAATGGCCAGAGAAAGCTTCATTAAGGGACCCACCGTATTCATACTGGAGTACCTTGTCGCCTGTACCGGCTTCTGTCTGGGCGGTCTGCTGATCTCAAACATACGCTGTCACAGATACATCGCTGAAGTAAAAGCAGCACGTGCAACACGGGAACCGGCCATAATAGACGGGTACGGCAACAGGCTTCGGAAGTGTGACCGTATGAAGCTCAACATCTCCGGCGATATAACCCGCGAAAACTCCGCATCGGGCCTGATATTCGGATATCTGATCGGAGTGGCCGTAATGTTCGTGTGTTATGTACTGGCAGCTCCCTATTATGATTCTTATCCCGCAGGTGTTACATCGAAGTATGCCAGGTTGCTCTATGACATAAAATATGACGGCAGTTATCTGCTTGTTGAAGCAGTAACCACCGTCCTGGTTCTCTTAATACCTCCGGTCAGAGACATAATATTCAGACTCAAGCATATTGCAAACAATCCAAAAACCGATCCGACCGTAGATTCATTCTGATATACGTTCAGGGACGTATCTGTCCGTTACCCGTGATCTGATATTTATAAGATGTGAGTTCTTTTAGCCCCATGGGCCCTCTGGCATGGAGTTTCTGTGTGGATATACCTATCTCCGCTCCGAATCCGAACTCAAATCCGTCGGTAAATCGTGTGGATGCATTCACATACACACACGCGGCATCCACTCTGTCGCAGAAATACTGTGCCGTCGTCTTGTCCTCGGTTATGATAGCTTCAGAGTGTTTGGTATTGTATTTATTGATATGCTCTACAGCTTCCTCAACGCTTCCCACGGTTTTCATGGATACTATATAATCCAGATACTCAGTACCCCAGTCATCCTTAGTTGCCTTAACTGCCTCGGGAATGATATCACACGCGTACTCATCTGCCCTGATCTCCACCTGATACTCCTTGAGTGCTTCGGCAAGTCTGGGCATGATCTGTCTAGCCACTTCCTTATGTATCACAAGTGATTCACAGGCATTACACACACCTATGCGCTGAGTTTTTGCATTGATTATGATCGGTACAGCCTTATCGAGATCCGCATATTTATCCACATAGATATGACAGTTACCCGTGCCGGTTTCTATAACCGGTATCGTGGACTTCTCTACCACCGTCTTGATAAGACCCGCACCCCCTCTCGGGATCAGGACGTCTATATAACCGTTCAGCTTCATCATGTCCTGAGTGGTCTTACGATCTGTATCTTCGATGAGCTGAACAAAGTCGGGATTAAGCCCGGATGAACTTAAGGACTTGCGCATCAGATCCACGATCGCTTTATTGGATGATATGGCATCGCTTCCGCCCTTCAGGATCACGGCATTGCCGCTTTTGAATGTCAAAGCAAAAGCATCCGCGGTAACATTCGGTCTGGACTCATATATGATCCCGATGACTCCAATGGGCACTCTGATCTTGCGTATCTTAAGGCCGTTAGGTCTGGTAAACTCTTCCATGACCTCACCTACGGGATCCTTGAGTTTAACAACTGCACGCAGCCCTTCAGCCATTGCTTCGATACGTGCATCATCGAGGCGTAACCGGTCGATCATACCGGGATGCATGCCGTTTTCGGTCGCACGGTCTATATCCTGGGCATTGGCCGCAAGTATCTCATCTTTATATATAGACAGATACTCTGCACATTTAAGCAATTCTATCTCTTTATCCTGCGGTTTCATGGTCTGCAGTTCGTATGCAGCCTGTCGTGAGCGTTCCGCCATTTTCTTAAGTTCTGCTGTAGTCATATCTTCTCCTGTTCGTCTGTAGCCGACAAGCTTTTATCTGTTCTTTGCAAAGTATTCGGCCAGTTTATCAAGCAATTCCTGTTTCTGTATGCTCTTCAGGAAGTAGTTCTCGGGTTTCAGAGCCACTACACTCATGACACTCTGTTTATCACTCTTTCCGGTCAGAAACATTACAGGTATGGACTTTGTCTCTTCATCACTCCTGAGCATCTCAAGCACCTGCGGCCCGGTTGTGACCGGCATCTCATAGTCCAGCAGGATCAGGTCCGCTTTATGCTTGCCAAGCCACTTGATAGCCTGCAGGCCGGAATTGGCCATAGCCACTTTATAAGTACTTTTCAGCCACTCTCTGACCAGCGACAGATAGTTCGGATCATCATCTACGATCAATATGGTCTTTTTGAACTCACCGGACTCGATTTTACCGAACAGATCCGTTACCGATGAAACATATTCTTCATTGTTGACCGGTCTTCTTAGCACCTTATATATCAGATCACCCGGAGTATTATCCAGGACCCGGTCCAGCTCCGTTCCCGAGCCGATAATCATCATCCGCTCATCCATATCCAGAAGTTTATCATTCAGGAATCTAAGGATCTCGCTTGAAGGCAGCTCATCTTCACCTATATACATGGCAACCAAAGCCACATCTGAATCCAAAACGGCATTCACATCATTGACAGTCCATCTGGCAAACGTACAGTCTACCCCTGCTTCCTGGACTTTCCTGATCATAACCTTCACGATGAAGCTTTCCTTTTCGCCTATCATGATCATCCGTTTTTTTTCCATTGCTTCTCCTTTTCTCGACGTAACATGCGCCGATCAGGTTAACCGAGAACCTCAGCCATACCGTCCCAGTCAAATATCTTCAGTTTCTTACTGATCTCATCGACCTTCCTGCGGTCCTCTTTTTCCAAGCGATATGAATCAAACTGTTCCAGTATCATTTCTATAGTATCATATTCCATCACGGAAATCGCATCTTTCAACGCTTCATATGCTTCTTTCAGTTCATCATCGGGAATGAGCGGTTTATCATCAGCTTCGGATACATCGTCATCCGATTCATTAAGTCGGGACAGTTTCTCCTTATACGCCATATAGTCCTCAAGGAAAGCATCGGTGTTTGACCTGATGAACTCCACATCTCCCGCATTACCGGCATCTTCCAGGCGCTGTGCCATTGCGGACAGCTCCGTTGCTCCTATTATACGTGCAGAGCTCTTAAGGGCATGCACCTTCACGGTATACAGTTTGATATCGTTCTCATCATATGCATTCCGTATGGTTCCGACATTGGTATCGATCGTATCCGCAAACATGTTCAGAGCGAATAGGAACGACGACACACCGCCTGAAAACCTGATACCGTCTTCTACTGATACACCCTCCGTATCATGCAGCCACATCATATCCTCCGGAAGTTCACCGCTTTCATCGGACAGTTGTGCACTCTCGACGGACTCAAAGCACTCTTCGGGGATATGCTTCATGATCGCCTTTTCCAGAACCGAACTGTCTATAGGTTTGGCCAGATAACCGTTGAAGCCCTTGGATACATAGAAGTCGTCACCTCCGGCAGCGGCATTTGCCGTCAGAGCATACACCGGCAGGTCAGGATCGGTCTCTCTGATATGCTCTAATGTCTCTATACCATCCATACCGGGCATCATATGATCCAGCAAAACCACATGATAGCTCTGCGAACCGATCTTCTCCAGACATTCCTCACCGCTGTCTGCTGTAGTCACCTCAACACCGGTCGGCTTCAGCAGCCCGCGCACGACGGTCAGATTCATCGGATTATCGTCCACAACCAGGACTTTGGCTCCGGGGGCATAGAACTGCGGCACATACGGTCCTTTCGCATTTTCCTCATCCCGCTCGGTGAACTCGCCTATGCATTCCGCATCCGCTATCTTCTGGTCAAGTGTAAGGATGAATTCACTGCCTTCACCGTATACGCTTTCGCACCAGAGTTTTCCGTTCATCAGTTCCGCAAATCTGCCGGATATATCAAGCCCCAGCCCGGTACCCTGTATGCCGCTGTTCTTTTCTTCATCCAGCCGCTCGTATGCGGTGAACAGCTTCTCCATATCCTCGGGGCGGATACCTATACCGGTGTCTTTTACCGATATCCGCAGACTGCATTTATCATCGGTCTTATCCGTAACGGATACGCGCAGGCTGAATCCTCCGTGGTGAGTGTATTTCACTGCATTCGTCAGAAGATTCAATACTATCTGTTTGATCTTGCCCGAATCACCGTAGAGCTTCACCGGCAGTTCTTTATCTATGTCCACTTCAAAGCTTAGATCTTTCTCATGGCTCCTGACTCTGATCATGGAAACAATCGATCTGAACAATCCGGCCGTATCATACTCCTGCTCAACCAGATTCATCTTGCCCGATTCTATCTTTGACATATCCAGAAGATCGTTTACCAGGCCGAGCAGCGATTCCGATGCATTACGTATATCCAATGCATAGTTGATCACGGACATGCAGTAACTCTTATGGTCGCCCGACATATCCTCTCGCAGGATCATCTCATCCATACCCATTATCGTGTTGATGGGCGTACGTATCTCATGGGACATATTTGCGAGGAATCTTGATTTGGCCATATTGGCACGCTCCGCTTCATCCCGTGCCTGACGGATCTCCTCATACTGTCTGCGTATGATAGTTCCTGCCATGATCCGCCATACGATCAGACCGGTCACTCCGGCCAGCAGAATCAGAAGCAATATACGTACAAACAGCAGCTCAGTAAAATGCGGAACCTTCTCGATCTCGAATATCTCATCCTGTATAACCGAGCCCGTACTCTGGTCCAGGATCTGGATATGCAGTTTGTAATTACCGTATTGCAGTCCTGTATATTCGAGTGCGGTCAGTCTGTTCTGCTCCGTAGTGATACCGGAATCATCGCTGCCCTCCAGATATACACGTGTCAGTGGATTGGTCATGGTGTAATCCATGACGGCCGGTGTGATCTGGATACGATGCGTCTCGGCAGGTATCACATATCTGCCGTTTTCATCGGAGTGGATCTCGGTATCGTCACAGTAGACCGAACGTATATCCGCTTTGATTCTGGCGGCTTCCTCGAAGTAATGATTGATATTCACCTTGCTCACGCCGGTTCTGCCTGCTATATACAGATTTCCTTCATCATCCAATGCACTGTAGGCATTCGATGTGGGGGTACTGGTCAGGCCGTTCGCGACCGTATACAGCCGGTAATCCGTAATGTCATTATCAAGCATGGCCTGTGCTCTCACGGAAAATACCCCATATGATGACAGTATCCACATATTATCCTTATCGTCGGCATAGATATCGAAGTTATTGTTGTATGGGAAAGAATCGACGTTCACTATCCGTCCGTCTTCGGTCATATACTCGATCGAGTTGGATGTAATGATCCAGTAAACACCTCTGGCATCATCCTTTTTTATCCGAAGTATGACATCACTTGTAAGGCCGTCATCACGTCCGATCCTTTTGATCCCGGAAGGACTGATCCTGTATATCCCGTCACCGTCTGTTCCCACATACAGATCCCCGTTCTCACCTTCGGACACTGTCAGGAATACTGTATTGCCGATGCCGTCACGTTCGCCGATACTCCTGATGACTTTACCGTCTTTTATTACGGAAAGACCTCCGTTGGTTCCGGCCAGAACGGATCCGTCTCCGGTCGTGATCGTGCATCTGATCTGTTCATTGATCAGTCCGTCGCGTTCTGTGTATTTGGTTATCCGTCCGCTTGCTGACTGGCACACCAGTCCCATTCCGTTTGTGAACGTAGAAACCCACAGATTATCGTTATCATCGGAACTTATGCACCGGATCCTGGTGTCTCCGAGATATCCGGCCAGTTCGGTTTCGACCGGATGGTAATCCTCATCCAGGACTCGCAGTCCGCCATCGGTACCGATATAGATCAGGCCGTTATGAAGATACACCGCGTTGACTGTATCGGCCCCCAGGCCTGCCGTATCGGTTATATTCCGGAAATTGTTGGAAACCACTTTCATCACACCCTGACGTGATGAAGCGAACCACAGATTACCCTGATAGTCACTCGTCATCATGTCGATGGAGTTATTGATCGGTACATTCTCGAGTTCATGAAAACCATTGTGCTCATCGAGATATCCGGCTATATTCTCGGTTGTTATCCATATCCGGCCGCATGCCGATGTGATCCAGTAAACATCCGAAGCGGGGCTGATCGATATCCTGTTCAGTCTCGCGGCCGGATCACCGAATCCGCCGTAGTATATATGATCTGTTCCGGTCCCGTAATAGATCAGGCCGTCCTTATCGGGATCGGCATATATGGTAGTTATCGTTTCCAGACCCAGATCACGGCTCTTATAGAACTGATCCACTTTACCGTCTCTGATCAGGAATACATCTCCGTCCTTGGTACTGCCGTATACATCACCCGACGGACCTGATGTCAGGCGAAGGATGATCTCATCGCCCAGACGATCGTCATTGAGCTGTCCAAGCCTGAGATCACTGTCGACGTAAGCTATTCCGGAGGTAGTCCCTATATATATTTTTCCCGAACCGTCCTCGACAAAAGCTCTAATCGATGATGATGGCAGGCCTTCCTTGTATGTATAATGAATGCTCTCAGAGCCGTCCAGCATGACCACGCCGTTATCATTCGTCCCAACCCATATACGGTGCTTACTGTCCTCAAATATCGCACGACCGCTGGTCAGTCCCGAAGATGCATCCATTCTTTCAAAGGTGCTCCCGTCATACCGGATGATACCGCTGTATCCACCTATCCATATATAGCCGTCAGTCGAACCCAGGATATAATTTGCATCGGAAGTAGGCAGGCCATTGTTCGCATCATATATCTGCGCGGTATAACCCACATCGGGGAGCTGACCCGTAACGGCATATCCGCCGCCTATCTTCACTCCTCCGTCGGCTTCAGGCTGCTGATCGGACACATCACGCACGGAGGCGGATGCTGTAAGCGAAAAACAAGCTGCTCCGCAGACCGCCAGCATCAGGCAGACCGCTGTCATCAGGCATATTGCCATGACCAATATCAGATTATGATTATTGATAGATCGCTTCACCTGTAATTACCATATCGAGTGGCTGATCCCACTCATCCTCCGGGATACTGTCAACTATCTGACATGAATATGCCAGTCCTATACTGTATATATCGGGGTTACGACTGATGAATCTGTCATAGTAGCCCCCGCCGTATCCGATACGGTTATGATACCGGTCGAACACACTGCCGGGAGCTATGATAAGTGATCTGTACGGTTCAACGGAACATGGAACACAGCCTTCCGCCGGCTCAAGTATCCCCATATATCCGCTGACAAGATCGGTTTGAGAATCAATATAATAAAAAAAAATATCCGATCGCTCTACTCTCGGAACAGCTACGCGTATCCCGCTTTTTATACAATCTTCGATAATGCCGTATGTATCGACCTCCGACCGGAATGATACATATATCAGCACGGTATCGGCGGATTTTTCCCTGATCACGGACTTGACCGCCGTCCGTATCGATGCGTCCTCCGCTTCACGATCATACGAAGGCAGATCGTCCCTGAGCTTCAGTATCTGTTTTCGCAGTTCACCTTTTGTCATTTATGCATCTGCTGAACATAAAGCGGCAGATCGAAAGCGGGGTCAGGCTTACTCTTGAATATGGTTCCGATGTCGGCTCCGTCCACGATACGGTGGATGACCTTGATGTCGGCGGAATTCGCTATGACCATATCCATACCCGATACGGTTGCTATCTGAGCCGCCTGGAGTTTCGTGTTCATGCCGCCGGTACCCACATCGGAACCGGTTGAACCTTTGCCCATATCCATGACCGTGCTCAGATCATCCACCTCCGAGATGAATCTGGCATCGGGATTGGATCGGGGGTCATCGGAATACAGTCCGTCAATATCGGACAAAAGGATAAGCAGGTCCGCATCAACAAGAGCCCCGACGACCGCAGACAGCGTATCGTTATCTCCGAGCTCTATCTCATAGGTGGCGACAGTATCATTCTCATTAACGATAGGGACCGCCCCCAGTTCAAAGAGCTCCATGAATGTATTACGTGCGTTAAAACGGTTCAGATTATCGACGATCGTATTCTTGGTCATCAGAACCTGAGCAGCCATATGGTTATACTCTGCAAATATCTTCTGATATACCATCATGAGCCTGGTCTGTCCGATAGCTGCGCATGCCTGTTTCATCGGCAGTTCGTTCATCCTGGAGGCATCCAGATGAACAGCCCTTCGCCCAACCGCTATGGCTCCGGAGCTAACCAGTATGACATCCTTACCGCGGTTCTTCAGATCGCATATCTCTCTGACCAGCACATCGATCTTGGTATAATCCAGGCCGTGTGTTTCCGGATGCTGAAGAGACGATGATCCTATCTTGATCACTATTCGCTGTTTATCTTTTAACTGATCTCTGTAACTCATTTCTTCCTCTTAGTTCTGATGATATATGAGATCACAGTGTGATCTTCTCGCTGCATTCAGAGCAAACACCCTGTCCGCCGGAGTAAATATAGAATTTCCTGTTTGTATGACACTTCGGACACCAGGCATTTTTGGTCGGAACACCGTTGTTTAAGGAAGTGCCTCCGTTAATCTGCTCCAGTTCTTCATCTTTGATGCTGTTCTTCTCCATATCGCTCATGTTGTCTCCTCTCTGTTTGAGGGGGAAGATAATTCACCCCCCATCATAGACTGCTGATAACCTGTTCTGCTATATAAATACCGTCCATGGCCGCCGATGTGATGCCTCCGGCATATCCCGCGCCCTCTCCGCAGGGATACAGTCCGCGGACCGAAACACTCTGACCGCTTTCGTCCCGCTCTATACGCACGGGTGATGATGTCCTGCTCTCTACCCCGGACAGATATATGTCCGGATGAGCAAATCCCGGTATGCTTTTGTTGAAATTCATCATCCCTTCTATTATACAACGGTTCAGTTCCATTGGAAGTATCGGGGTGAGATCACTCTCCAGGTATTTCCCTTTGCATGCAGGTCCGAAGTCATGCCCCGGATCGCGTATAAGTTCTGTCGCTGTCCCGCCGGATATTTCTCCGAACCGTTCCTCACCACATAAATAAGCAAAATCTCCCAGTCTCTGCACCGGTATCGCCCCCTGTCCCGCTTCATAGGCTTTACGTTCCAGATCACGCTGGAACTCGACACCCGCAAGAGGATGATCGGACGGATAATCATCCGGGGTAACGGTTACAATGACAGCCGAATTGGAGTTGTCACCGTTTCTGCCGCTGTAGCTCATTCCATTGACAGCCAGCATTCCCGGCTCTGACGAGGCATTCACCACATATCCTCCCGGGCACATACAGAAGCTGTATACTCCGCGCCCCGATCCCGTACGTGATGTCAGCTTATAAGGCGCAGCCGGCAATAAGTCTGCACCGCGTTCACCGTATTGCGATATATCTATGAACCTGCGCGGATGCTCTACTCTCAAACCCACGGCAAAAGGCTTCGCCGAAACCGCCACACCGCTGTCATATAACAGTTTGAATGTATCTCTGGCACTGTGTCCTATCGCCAGTATGACCCTGTCGGAACCGATCTGATAACTGCCGTCAGGATTCTCGACCGTTACACCTGTGATATGCATATCCGCACCGGTATGGGTTACGATATCCGTAACTTTACTGCAAAATCTGAACTCCGCACCATGCAGGCTCATATATTCACGCATATTACGGATAACGTCGATAAGTATATCCGTACCCACATGAGGTTTGGAGTCATAGAGGATGTTTACCGGTGCACCGAACATCACAAAGGTTTCCAGCACAAACCTGCATCTTCCGGCTTTATCGTTTACAAGCGTATTCAGCTTACCGTCCGAAAAAGCGCCTGCACCTCCCTCTCCGAACTGAACATTCGATTCGGGATCAAGAATACCGCTTTTCCAGAATTCATCCACATCCGCTCTGCGCCTGTCTACATCCGGGCCACGCTCGATGATGATGGGGCGTAATCCTGCCTCAATCATAATATACGCGCAGAAAAGTCCGGCCGGACCGGCTCCTATGACCACAGGACGTCCGGCATATGTCGGTATATGATCGTTATCGGGAAGCGAATACATCAAAGGATTGCTGACCGCAACGTTACGGAGCCCCGGACGCTTCAGGACACGTTCTGCTTCCCTGATATCACAATCCACGGAATAAACATACCTGATATCGTCTTTATGTCTGGCATCTATCGAGCGCTTACGTATCTCTATATCCGAAATATCGGATACCGGCACATGCAACTGCTTTGCTATGGCAGATGCCATATATGATTCATCGGGTTCCCGCTCTATATGAAACTTGAGATTATTAACAGACAGTCGTGTGGTCATACCGATGCAATCTCATCTGCGCCCTGCCGCGCTTCCGGCTATATAACCGCTTGTCCAGGCCCACTGAAGGTTGTATCCCCCGCATGGGCCGTCTATATCCATTATCTCACCGGTCAGATACAATCCCGGGACTTTGATACTCTGCAGATCGTCATCCACTTCATCAAAATCTACTCCTCCGGCAGTCACCTGTGCCTGCTCGAAACCATAAACGGATTCAATGTCATATTCCAGGGCTTTGATCATTCGGGCGTACAGTGATATCTGTTTCCGTGTCATATCTCCGGCGGGACTGCTTATGCCGATCCCGATCCGCTTACATATATAAGCGTTGATCTTTTTATGCAAAACACCGGCCAGAGTTTCTTCTATACTGCGACGATGGTCACTTCCGGCCTCTGTCAGTCCCGTAACATAGCTCTCAATATCGGTTATACTCATATCCGGTATCAGATCCAGAGAAAGCTTTACATCCCGTCCTTCCGATATGGCATAGGATATATATCTGCTCACATTAAAAACGGGAATACCGGACAGACCATCTCTGGTGAACTGGATCTCTCCCCTGTCGGATGCTATGCAATCAGTGGTCATAACAGATACGGTGCCTTTTGCTCTGACTCCTGCCGTAACGGACATATCCTTTTGATCGCGTGTACGGACCTTGACCAGGGCCGGTAGAGGCCGGACGATCTTAAGTCCCAGATCACGCGCCAGCTTATAACCGCTTCCGTCCGAACCGGACGCAGGATCCGCTGCTCCGCCTGTGGAAATGATCACCTTATCGGCATGGATACCGCCGATATCAAAGCCTCCGTTCGCAGGCTCGATCCTGTCTATGCGTCTATCGGTATACATCTCTATACCGGCATCCTCCACCGCATATCGCAAAACATCAAGAACCGATGATGCAGTCTCGGAATACGGATATATATAGCCGTCACGCTCTCTGGTCAGCAGACCGAGACCTCTGAAATATCTCAACGTCTCATCGGTTCCGAAACGATCAAGGAATGCGGTGATCCTGCCGACTCCGCTGCCTCTGTACTCGGATCCGTCAATCGGCGTGTGACTCAGATTACACCTGCCGTTACCGGTTTCAAGGATTTTGCGGCCCACACGCGGATTGGCTTCGATCAGACACACTCTCGCTCCTGCACGTGACGAAACAACGGCAGCAAGCATTCCGCTCGCACCCGCTCCTATAACGGCTATATCATATTTTGCATGGGAAACAGTCATCAATAGACTCCCAGATTCTGCCCTAATCGAACAAGCATGGGACCCAGGAATTTCTTGCTTAATGCTCCGGCGGATACTACATGCAGGAACATACATGCCAGATTATAGATAAACCAGGCAGGTATGATACATATGATCAAGGTCAGCACTCCACCTGTAACATCAAACAGAGCTCCGCTGAGAAGCTTGAGTAACACACCGATTATACCTGATACGACCAATGGAATGATAAATGTCTGTAGCAGTCTGAATTTGATCCTGAAATTACGTAACAGAATAATGACACATACAATAAGTGTCAAAATATAACATATCATCATGCCCAGAACAAGGCCCAGGAAAGGAGTCTCATATCTGTTCATCAGAAGCACTCCGATCACGGTACCGATAATAAGAGCGCCTGAACTGATCACCAGCATCTCCCGGTTATATCCAAGCTTAATGAGCACCGACATAAAACAATATGTCACGGCATATATGAAAGCAAGTGAAGTGCCGATATTCAGCAACTGTACAGCGGAAGTAAGCCTGCCTGTGAACAATGTCGGTATTATAACGGGCGCCAGCATGGTCGTGAAGATTACAGCAGGTATCTCAAAATATGTGACCTTTGAAAACAGTCTGGTAATACGGTCCGAAGCAAGCTGGGTATCGGAATCATTCACTGCGGCCGCTATTCCCTTCAGCGCGCTCTGTACCGAAACCACACCAAGTATGGCTATAATACCGGTTATTACAATATATTTGCTGTAAAATGCTCCGACGGTTGCTCCGGTCAATGCCGGGTCCGTCCCTTCCGTCCGGGCGCTCGAAATACGGAATACGATAATAGGTATCAATACAGGCAGATGCATGATGAGCTCCTGCAGTCCGTCCGAAAGTGTACCCAGAACAAACCTGCCCGAAACATCCGACATATGCTCGGTACGCTTACCGGATTCTGTCCTGATCATGTACTTGAAGGATCGCTGATATACCAGAGTCATACCCATCAGTATGATCAAAGATATGAGTTCACCGACGCACAGTCCCGCCATTGTTCCCATGGCTCCGTACATAGCCGTCACTTCATCATTTTTGAGTAATGCGGATATATTGGTTCCTATACGAACTCCGACCAGACTCCCGACTATCATACACAAGCCCATGCTGAGCGCATAGATGATCTCTCCCATCAGAGCCGCATTCATGTTGTCGGTACCGTTCAGATAACCTATATTCAGATCAATGAACAGCGCCAGCATCACTGCCGGACCCACAAAAAGAAAACCTATACGGCTGCCGGGATCATGCATCAGTCTGGTTCCGATCAGATTAAAGGAAACCATGGAAATGACAAATATGAGGATAGATGCTATGAACGTATATCTCTTGGCAAATGAAAATACCTGCGCGGCATTTGAGAGCTGTCCGCGTCTTACACGATCATGCATCATACCGCGCAGAGTGATCGTAAGTCCCGCGCCGAACAACAGCGACAGACACCAGAAGAACTCGAGAGGTCCGGACAGATAACCGCATCCGTTATCACCTATGATATGTGATATCGGTATACGGAACAGGAATATCGATATAAGGATTATGATCAATCTGTCTCTGTTATACATGCGTATCTCTCGTGATGTTCAATGACGCAAGAGTCTCCTCCTGCTTCTGTTCCATGATATGTGACTCATCCCCGGTTTCATGATCGTAACCACACAGATGATACAGGCTGTGAGCACACAAAAAAGCAAATTCGCGAAGTATGGAGTGACCGTATTCTTCGGCCTGACTATAGACCCGGTCCGCATTGATCACTATATCACCCAGAATGAGTTCACCCGACTCCGGATCAAAAGGGCTGTCCGATACTTCCACAGCGCCCTCGAAATCTCCATCCCTGATCTCCAGTGCCGGAAATGAAAGAACATCCGTGGTGGTATCTTTGTCCCGATATTCTCTATTATACACTCTCACGGTCTCGGCGTGTGTAACATATACGTTGATACATGCCTCGTAAGGACACTGCTCACTGTAACACACGGCATTCAGCAGATCAAGCGTTAGCTTGTCCACATCGAAACCGAAATCTATATCTTCATCGATATCAACGTAAGAAGTCATAATAAAGCTTCTCCTCCATGAAGACCTTCTTCATCATTTCAAACTGTCTGATACTGATATCACACTGTTTGAAAACACCCGCTTCTACCCTCTGTTTGAATATAGCATCTATAAGTGACGGATACTCCAGTTTGATCTCTTTATTCTTGGCAAACAGATACTGTATCGAGGTCACGATGCATTCGCTCATAAAAAGAATTGCCGTCTCCGTATGAACCATAGGGGTATCCGGATCTTCAAATTCCCGGAGGATGTCGATCACCTCTGCCGGCAGGTTCTGTTCTTCGCATACCATACGGGTATTCTCCCAGTTATACTCACCTCCGATAACTCCTACCCTGTGATACAGTCCGGCACATTTTACCTTGGGCGCATCCAGTCCCAATGCAGCTGATACACGGTCACAGAAATACACGATATGAACGGTCTTGTGATAATCATCGGGAGATACCTTTTTCAGCTCCGTAAGTAACAGGCATTCCGGATCATTAAGCTCGATGTATTTATCCTCTTCCTTGAAAATAACTCTGGCCGAATAAGCCTTCAGTATAAAAAGGAGCAGAACAAGCGTAACAGCCAGATTCACTACCGGATAGATAAGCATCTCTATACTGAATGAGCTCACGGAAGTGATCAGTGTCGCTCCGAGACCGGCGAAAAGAATGATCTCAACTATCGTCACCGGGAGACCGATCCTGAACTGCTCATCCAGGTGAGCTACCAGAACAGCGGCTGCTATGCCTGTCAGGAGGTATACATAGATAAAAGGATATACTCCGCTGTCAACCGCCGAGGATGCTATCAGTACACATACGCTGCCCCCGACTATCCCGCAGGGTATATTGGACATAATGGTCAGGAGTACATATATCACTGCAACTGGCCATGCCGTTACCGGCATGGCTGCCATGATCACACTTCCTGCTATGACGATCATATATGTGACCGCAAACATCTCCGGTCTATCCGTGATGCCGTTCACCAGACTCTCATACAGAAGTCCGGATTCATATGCAAATATGACAACGATCTGTCCGAGCGCCACGATCACAAGCGTCTGTATCGCTCTGATCTCCGGCAGTTTATAAATCAGATACACGCCTGTCACTGCCGCTACGGATATGATCATCAATGCTATATACAGTTTGATCCTCTTATTGCGAGGTGCCTTACTTTCTTCCATTCGATCTCCTGTGATCGTAATCATCATAGGCCTTGACTATCCTCTGTACGAGAGGATGCCTGACCACATCAGAGGCTGTCAGATTGCAAAAAGCAATATCATCGATCCCCTTCAGTATCTTAACCGCTACATCCAGTCCTGACTTGGTATCGGGCGGAAGATCCTTCTGTGTTGCATCTCCGGTAACTATCACCTTGGATCCGAATCCTATCCTGGTCAGGAACATCTTCATCTGTGCAGGTGTGGTGTTCTGAGCCTCGTCGAGTATGATATAAGCATTGTCAAGAGTACGCCCGCGCATATAGGCCAGCGGTGCCACTTCTATAAGACCTTTCTCCATATTCTTGAGAAAGCTGTCAGCACCCATTATCTGATAGAGTGCATCATACAGCGGTCGCAGATACGGATCGACCTTGCTCTGCAGATCCCCGGGCAGAAAACCGAGTTTCTCACCGGCTTCTATTGCCGGTCTGGTAAGGATTATACGGCTCACCTCATTATTCTTGAATGCGGATATCGCCATAGCCATCGCCAGATAGGTTTTACCGGTACCTGCAGGACCTATACCGAATACGACCATATTATTCCGGATAGCGTCCACATATGATTTCTGTCCGAGTGTCTTGGGTTTTACCGGCTTACCCTGTACGGTATGGCAGATACAGTCACTGTCGATCTTAACGAGAGCATCCGTGACATTCTCTTTCCCAAGCTCTATGGCATAATTCACATTCTGTTCTTCCAAATCATTACCTCTCTCAGAGAGTGTGATCAGGCCCTTGATCACGCCCATAGCCCTTACTACCTGCGGTTCGGAAGTGCCTTTGATCCTGACTGTTCCGTTACGGTCGCTGACCGTTACTCTGAAATCATCCTCGATCTTACGGATGTACTGATCATGCTCTCCAAAAAGATTCTTCAGATCGTCAACCGATGCATTTATCTCTCTTGAATACTCAGCCAATCTGTCTCCTGTCAATCAACCGTATCTATAATGATATTTCTGTCAGCGGGCTTATCATCCGAATATGTATAAGTCCCTCTGAATCTTTCTATAGCGGCCTTTTCCTTATCCGGATCCGAGGCATATATCCTGGCGACGGTATCACCCTGCGAGACATGATCTCCGACCTTTTTATCAAGGATCAGGCCTACGCTCAGATCGATGTCAGACTCCTTGGTCGCACGTCCTCCACCGAGCGTCAGCGATACCATACCTATCTCATCACACTCTATATGCGATATATATCCGTCTCTCTCGGCCTTGATCTCGGTCATCCGCTCGGCAACCTTAAGCTTGGAGGGATCATATACATAAGTATCATCTCCCCCCTGTGCCTTTATGAACCGGGCCAGCGTATCAAGCGCGCTGCCGGACGAGATGGATTCCGCCAGCTTCTCACGGGCTTCATCCAGACTGCCGCATACATCCGACATGAGCAGCATCCTGCTCCCCAGTTGCATACAAAGTTCAGTGAAATCATCGGGGCCTTTCCCCATCAGAGTATCTATGGCCTCACGAACCTCAATGGCATTGCCTACCGCACGTCCCAGTGGCTGATCCATGTCCGAGATCACCGCCATGGTTCTTCTGCCCGCACCTTTACCGATATCAACCATGGCACGGGCCAGACCTCTGGCATCATCCAGATTCTTCATAAAAGCACCGCTGCCGCATTTTACATCAAGTACTATGGCATCGGCTCCGGAAGCAAGCTTCTTGCTCATGATGGAACTTGCGATCAATGACATATTATCCACGGTAGCCGTCACATCACGAAGAGCATACAGTTTCTTATCGGCAGGAGCAAGGTCGGCGGTCTGTCCCATAACGGAAACACCTATCCCGCGCACCTGGGATTTGAACTGTTCTTCCGATATAGAAGTAGAGAATCCCGGAAAACTTTCAAGTTTATCAATGGTTCCGCCGGTATGGCCCAGGCCTCTTCCGCTCATTTTAGCCACTCGGCATCCGCACGAAACCACCATGGGTATCAACGAGAGCGTGGTCTTATCTCCCACGCCTCCCGTTGAATGCTTATCACATTTGATCCCGGGTATATCGGACAGATCGATGACATCACCGCTGTGAGCCATAGCCATGGTCAGGTCCACGGTTTCCCGCTTGTTCATACCGCGGAAGAATATAGCCATCATAAGAGCGGACACCTGATAATCCGGGATATTTCCATGGGTATACTCATTGATAAAGTGGTATATCTCCTCTTTATCCAGAACCTGTCCGTTTCTCTTTTTCATAATGATGTCATACATCTGCATAAGCGAGTCCTCTTCTATCCGATCAGAATCATTTGTTACTCAGATATTCATCTATTCCCCTGGCAGCTGCCTTACCTGCGCCCATAGCCAGGATGACTGTAGCGGCGCCTGTTACGGCATCACCACCGGCATATACGCCTTCTTTGGTCGTGGCTCCGTTTTCCTCATCGGCTATGATACACTTCCATTTATTTACATCCAGCCCTTCGGTGGTTGATGAAATCAGGGGATTGGGGGATGTACCCAGTGACATGATCACCGCATCGACTTCCATAACAAACTCTGATCCGGGCACTTCCACAGGACGTCTTCTGCCGCTCTCGTCGGGCTCACCGAGCTCCATACGGATGCACTTCATGCCCGATACCCATCCGCTCTCATCCGCGAGGATCTCAACCGGATTGGTAAGCAGATCAAATATGATCCCTTCCTGCTTTGCATGATGTACTTCCTCAACTCTGGCGGGAAGTTCTTCTTCACTTCTTCTGTATACGATATGGACTTCAGCCCCCAGTCTCAGAGCGGTACGTGCAGCATCCATTGCTACGTTTCCGCCGCCTACCACGGCCACCTTTTTGCCTCTGTATATAGGGGTATCAGCATCCTCTTTAAATGCCTTCATCAGATTCGATCTGGTAAGGTACTCATTCGCAGAGAAGACTCCGCCGGCCTGCTCTCCGGGGATGTTCATGAACTTGGGAAGACCGGCACCGGATCCGATGAACACTGCATCAAAGCCTTCATCCTGCATAAGTTCGTCTATGGAAACCGTTTTACCTATAACAACGTTAGTCTCGATCTTCACCCCGAGGCTCTTAACATTCTCTATCTCCTTGAGTACAACATCCTCTTTGGGCAGACGGAATTCGGGGATACCGTATACGAGTACTCCACCCGGTTCGTGTAATGCTTCAAATATAGTCACTTCGTATCCGAGTCTGGCCAGATCGCCCGCACATGTCAATCCGGCGGGACCGGAACCGATAACCGCAACCTTCTTACCGTTTTTCGAAGCTGCGCCTACGGGCTTGATACCGTGATCTCTGGCCCAGTCCGCAACGAATCTCTCGAGTTTACCGATGGAAACCGGATCACCCTTGAAACCTCTGATACACTTGCCCTCACACTGAGTCTCCTGAGGACATACACGTCCGCAGACTGCCGGCAGTGATGAAGACTTGGATATGATCTGATATGCCTGCTCAAAATCCTGAGCTTTAACCTGTGCTATAAATGCCGGAATATCAATTGCTACCGGGCATCCCTTTACACACTGTGCATTTTGGCAGTTCAAGCATCTGGTGGACTCGCATACTGCCTCTTCCTCGTTGTATCCGTAGCACACCTCTTCGAAATTATGTGCTCTCTCGGCTGCATCCTGCTCTCTCACAGGAACTCTTACATTTACATCTGTTGTCATCTCATTCTCCTTTTATATCAACATGGACACACAGCTTAGTTACACTGTCCGCATCCGCCATGATGTGTTTCTTTTTCCTGTTCAAGCAGATACTTACGGCCTTCTTCGGTCTTATAAAGGTTCTGACGCTTCATGGCCTGATCAAAATCAACCAAAAAGCCGTCGAACTCGGGGCCGTCCACACAAGCGAACTTGACCTCGTCACCTACTATCAGACGGCAGGCCCCGCACATGCCCGTTCCGTCCACCATGATCGGATTCATGCTGACGATCGTAGGCAGATCCAGCGTCTTGGTAAGCTTGCATACGAATTTCATCATGATCATGGGGCCTATAGCCACACAGAGATCATATTTCCTGCCTTCGGCATACAGATCTTCGATCACCTTGGTAACCATACCGCTCCTGCCGTACGAACCGTCATCCGTTGTGATATACAGATTACCGGCTACAGCCTTCATCTCATCTTCCATGATAAGTATATCCTTGGTCTTGGCACCGACGATCACATCGGCATCAACTCCCAGTTCATGCAGATATTTCACCTGAGGATATACCGGCGCGGTTCCGAGTCCGCCTGCAACAAACAGGATTTTCTTGGACTTAAGTGCCTCAGCAGTCTCCAGAGTAAGCTCTGACGGCTGTCCGAGAGGGCCGACGAAATCATGGAAATACTCGCCTTCCTCCATATGCATCATACGCAGTGTTCCAGCACCGACGATCTGGAATACTATAGTGACCACACCGGCATCCCGGTCATAATCACATACAGTCAGTGGTATGCGTTCTGCGCCTTCATCGGTTCTGACGATGACGAACTGTCCGGGTTGACAGTGAGCTGCGCATCTGGGTGCCTCCACATCCATCAGGCAAATCGTCTCATTGAGAACCCTTTTCTTTAAAATCTTGTACATTTTTCTCCTCCCTTACGGTCTAAACCGCTGCCTAAAATGATATAGCCAGGAAACCGGTCACGGCGTTTCCGCCAAGCATCGCGGTAGATCCCTGATGTATCTCGACTATATATGTGGTATCGGTGGGTGTCTGTGCACCGGTGCCATCATGATAGAACTCTCTGATCGTATAATAATCGCCCTGCCCCTCAATCGGTATGGCCGATATGACTTCATAAGTATATCTGCCGGGAGCTCTGTCAGAGTGTCCGTTCATGTCATTCAACATCCCACGCTCGATCAGCCGGGCTTTGAGTATATCCACAGCCTCATTAAGTGGTATTCCGTCAGGAAAAGTGAGTGAATAACTCCTTACCACTACTTCCGATGTGAGTCCGTCTTCACTGATAGCCGCAAAATTGAAATTGGAATACTTCACGGGCATCGGTATCGGATCTATATACTGTACGGAGTCGACTGTGGGAGTGGATCGGTCGGTAGTGTAATATACCGTATATCCCTCCGGTACTTCTACGGTAATGAGCACGGGAACATGATAATCACCGGAATCGGCATTTACGACCGGTGCATCGGGGATATTATTGGAAATGATATAAGTCCCGGTCACCATGTCGGACACGATCCCGTATTGGTTGATAAAAACCGCCGAAACAACATATTCCCCGTGATCCAGCACAATGGGACTGTCATATTTGGGGCTGGATTCATTCGGTACGCTTCCGTCCAGAGTATAGTATACGGTTCCGGATGTATTGGCCGAAAGCTTCAGCCTAATCGCATTGTCATACGTACCTTCCTCGTATGAAAACACGGGCGGAAAAGCCACATAATTCTGATAAGCAAGCGTAATCTCCGAGTATTTACATTCCGCAAGCAGGTTCGCTATAGAATTATAGTCATCTGCTCCCGCATAAATATTGATAAGACGGTCATATGCAGAATAAACCTCATCGGAGCTGTACCTGTCGGATGAGATCACTCTCTTGAGCGTATCTATCGCCAGATCGGTCTTCCCGAGTTCCATATAGTAGTCGGATTCCAGATATAGTATCTCGCTGTTATCCGGCTGTGATACATAAATGTTCTCGAGAGCGCTGACCGCATCCTCATACTTGCCCCGGGCAGCCAGATTCTTAGCTCTATTCAATTGATTATCGGGATCACTTACACGTCTGATACCCCATATAGCGATCAGGATAATGATCAATGTAGCCAGACCGATGATGCCAAACATCACTGCACGATGCTTGATCAGCTCTGATACGACGACAGTATCTGTTGTATCGAGCAGATCCCGGGTAGTAGCCATATCTTCCTCGGACAGGATGTTGTCTCCCAGGATATCTCCGACTATATCATTATCTATCTGCGGCTCTATGTCAGGTTCAAAATCCGGAACGATCTGAACCTCATATCCGCATACTTCGCATATGAGATGCCCTTCGCCGATCTCGTTACCGCATTCGGGGCACTTCATGGTCTCTCCTTGATTCAGGCGCCTTCCACACAGTTATGCATCAGCATGGCTATGGTCATGGGGCCAACCCCACCGGGCACCGGTGTTATATATGAGCATTTATCCGCAACATCGGCATAATCCACATCTCCGCACAGCTTATTGTTCTCATCTCTGTGAATTCCCACATCAATGACCACTGAACCTTCTTTGACATATTCGGAAGTGATCATTCTGGGTTTGCCGATCGCAACTATCAATATATCTGCCCTGCGTGTGACAGAAGGCAGATCCACGGTTTTGGAATGAGTTATCGTTACGGTAGCATTCTCCTGAAGCATCATAAGTGCCATAGGCTTGCCTACGATATTGCTCCTGCCGATCACCACACATTCCTTTCCGGCGATCTCAATATTGCTACGCTTAAGGAGCTCTATGATACCTGCAGGGGTGCATGATCTGTATCCCTTGCGCCCTATGCAAAGGGATCCGACACTGTTCACACTGAATCCGTCCACATCCTTTGCGGGATCTATGGACATGATCACACGGTCTTCGTTTATATGTTTCGGCAGAGGAAGCTGAACAAGGATACCGTTCACGGCCGCATCCGCATTGAGCTTCCCGATCAAAGAGATAAGTTCATCCTCGGTAGTATCCACGGGTATCTCATAGCTCTCAGATCTTATACCGCAATACTCACATGCCTTCTTTTTATTTCCGACATAAACGGTAGATGCAGGATCATCGCCTACCTGTATGACTGCCAGGCATACTTCACGCCCCTCTTCCTTAAGTTGGGCCACTTTCTCTTTTACTTCGTCCTTGATCTGTGCGGATATAGCTTTTCCATCGATTATGTTTGCCATAATATCTCCTTAAAACAGTCCGGTGATCTTGCCGGAATCATCAACATCTATACGGTATGCTGCCGGAGACTTGGGCAGCCCCGGCATCGTCATCACCGATCCGGTCAATACTACCACGAAGCCGGCTCCGGCCGATACATACATTTCACGTACATTTATTTTGAAGCCTTTGGGTCTTCCGAGTCTGGTCTCATCATCGGACAGTGAATACTGTGTCTTCGCCATGCAAATGGGAAGCTTACCGAATCCCAGTGTTTCCAGATTCTTCATCTGCTTCAGGGCAGCGGGGGCATATTCCACTCCGTCGCTGCCGTATATCTCCGTAGCGATCCTGCTTATCTTGGATTCTATGCTGTCGTTCTCATCATACAGAACACGGAAATCGGACTTCTTGTTCTCAAGAGTGTACAGTACCTTTTCGGCAAGCTCGATACCGCCGTCTCCGCCATGCTCCCATACGGTAGAGAGCGCAAACTCACATCCCCTGCTCTCGCAGAATTCACGGACAAAAGTCGTCTCCGCTTCAGTATCCGATATGAATGCATTAAGGGCAACAATAACCGGAACACCGTATTTCTGGAGATTCTCTATATGCTTCTCAAGATTCGCAATTCCTGACTTCAATGCCTCCAGATTCTCGTTATTCAACTCTGATTTGGGCACACCGCCGTTATACTTAAGGGCTCTGACGGTCGCCACCAATACTACCGCATCAGGAGAAAGCCCCGCTTTTCTGCATTTGATATCAAAGAACTTCTCGGCTCCGAGATCAGCGCCGAAGCCTGCCTCGGTAATGCAGTAATCCGCCATCTTAAGAGCGGTCTTGGTCGCTCTGACGGAATTACAGCCGTGAGCTATGTTGGCGAAGGGTCCGCCGTGAACTATGGCCGGCGTATGCTCCAGAGTTTGGATCAGATTGGGTTTAAGCGCATCCTTAAGCAGTGCTGCCATGGATCCGACAGCTCCTATATCCGATGCGGTTACGGGCTTGCCGCCCAGATCATATGCAACCACCATGGCGCCCAGTCTCTTCTTGAGATCACTCATATCCTCAGCCAGACACAATACGGCCATGATCTCGCTGGCAACGGTTATAACAAAATGATCCTCCCGTACGAATCCGTCTGTCTTCGCACCCAGACCGACCACAACATTTCTGAGTACACGGTCATTCATATCCAGACATCTCTTCCATACGATATTACGTGTATCTATATTCAGTTCATTTCCCTGCTGGATATGATTGTCCAGCAGAGCAGCACAGAGATTGTTGGCAGAGGTTATGGCATGGAAGTCACCTGTGAAATGCAGGTTCAGATCCTCCATCGGAACCACCTGGGCATATCCGCCACCTGCGGCACCGCCTTTCACACCGAAGCAGGGGCCCAGTGACGGCTCCCTGAGGGCGATCACGGCCTTTTTACCGAGCTTGCCGAATGCCTGACCGAGACCTACCGTAGTAGTGGTCTTGCCTTCGCCGGCGGGAGTGGGGTTGATGGCTGTGACCAGCACAAGCTTGCCATTGGGCTTTGATGCCAGACTGTCAATGTATTCATCCGAGAGCTTGGCTTTGTATTTGCCGTACAGTTCGATATCATCAGCCGATATACCCAATTCCCCGGTTATCTCGGTTATGGGTTTCAGTTTAGCTTCCTGAGCTATCTCAATATCTGTTTTCATAAACCATTCTCCTGATCAGTCCGGAATCACTCAATGCCCAGACTTTCCAACAGTTCCTCAAACTGGACTTCATTCATCAGTATCTCGCGAGGCTTGGTCCCCTGCTCTTCGCCTACCACTCCGGCATCAGCCAGCTGATCCATGATCCTGGCAGCACGGTTGAACCCGATCTTAAGCAGCCGCTGAAGTGCACCTATGGATGCCTTGTCTTTATCTATGATAAAACGACCTGCCTGAGCGAAATAGTCATCATATTCGGAATCTCCGCCATCTCCCGGAGCACCTGCCGACGAAGCCGACGAACTTATCGATGTCACCTGCTCGGATATATCGGAATCACCACCGGGTACATACCCCAGTTCCTTAAAGAAATGTGCAACCTTCGAAACATCCGAATCAGGCACATATGCGCCCTGAACTCTGGTAGGCTTGGGCAATCCCTGAGGATAAAACAGCATATCACCCTTGCCGAGAAGCTTCTCGGCGCCGACCATATCAAGAATAGTACGTGAATCTACACCGGATGATACGGCAAATGCTATACGGCTGGGCATGTTAGCCTTGATCAGACCGGTGATGACATCCACCGAAGGTCTCTGTGTAGCTATGACCAGGTGTATCCCGCAGGCACGTGCCAGCTGGGCCAGACGGCATATGCTCTCCTCCACCTCTCCGGGAGCCACCATCATCAGATCGGCCAGCTCGTCAACGATGATAAGGATATGCGGAAGCTTCTCCGACGGATCTTCAAGAGATGCGTTATACCCCTTCAGATCCCTGACCGAGGCTTCTGCGAACTTGGCATATCTGTCGGTCATCTCCTTCACGGCCCACTGTAATGCGCCGGCCGCTTTCTTAGGATCGGTGACCACGGGAAGCAGCAGATGCGGAACATCATTGTATACACTCAACTCCACGACCTTCGGGTCTATCATGATCAGACGCACATCTTCAGGCCTGCATTTATACAGGATACTCATTATGATAGTGTTGATACATACGGATTTACCTGATCCCGTAGCACCCGCAATCAGTACATGAGGCATCTTCGCTATATCATGCACGACTATCTGACCGCCTATATCCTTACCGACAGCAAAAGGCAATGCGGCAGTTGAGTTCTTGAAGTTCTGAGATTCGATCAGGTCACGGAAAGCGACCGCTTCGTTTTCTTTATTGGGCACCTCAATACCGACAGCGGATTTGCCGGGAATGGGAGCTTCAATACGGATATCCGTAGCAGCCAGTGCAAGTTTCAGATCATCGCTCAATCCGACTATCTTGGATACTTTGACACCAAGCTCAGGTTGAAGTTCATATCTGGTAACTGCGGGGCCTCTGCTGACATCAGTGATCCTGGCTTTAACGCCGAAGGTTTCCAATGTCTGTATAAGTCTCTCGGATATGTCCTTTAATTCCTTATCGCCGCCGGACTTCTTGGAGCCTGATCCCGGAGTAAGAAGCGATATGGGCGGGAACTTGTAACCGGTCTGTGCTCCCGGCTTTTTACGTGTCGCCGGCGCAGTTTCCGGTTCCGGTGCATGTACGGCTTCAGCCTTGGTCTGACGTCTGACAGCGGACGGTCTGGTACCTGTTGAGGTATGTCCCATCGTATTGCCATACTCCCGTGCATATGAATCCTCGGGGCGGGCGGCATTGACTTCGGGCTCTGCATCATAGGCATCGCTTTCTTCCACATAGTCCGAAGGTTCTTCATCATAGACCGGAGTGATCTCTCTCAATGCATCGGTACCCTCGGCGGTCATGCTGTCATGAAGCACTGCCGACGAGGATGCCCTTCTCTCATATTCATCCGTATCGGTCACTTTGATCAGATGCTCGTCATCACGGATCTCATCAGGCTTGGCCAGATTGTTTATATCCTTGTCCAGCGTAGTATTTAAGGTAACTCCTACACCCTTTTTCTCCATACGCAGGATCTGTTCGTTTTCTTTCTCCTCGGCACGCATCTGACGCTCGCGCTCTTTGGCGTCATTCAGCTCGCGCTTGCGTGCTATACGCGCTGCCCGTTCGGCCTGTCTCGCGCGACTTACTTCTTCACGACTCAGGTTTCTGTGACGGCGCTCCTCCATGCTTTCGTCATACATGAGCTGCCCCTGCTCCATAAGTCCGGAGATGATCGATTTACCGGCTATAACGATCACGCATATGATGACCAGCACGACCAGAAACAGTATAGTACCGACTCCTCCGAGGGTCTTCTCGAGATAATATGCCGGAATACCTCCGAGAACTCCTCCGCCGCGGCGGAATTCGGAACATCTGGAATAAATACCGGTGATGTTGATCTGCAGGTCCGTATTGATCTCTCCGGTAGCCATGTCACACATTATCATTACCAGAAAGATCAAAACACCACCGGCAATCAGTTTGCGTGTTGCTCTGGAATTCCCGCGATTAAACACCGCAAAGAGAATGATGACTATAGCGGCCAGAGGGAGCATCCATGATACCAGTCCGAATACACCGAACATGATGGAGCTCAGTGTATCTCCGAACATTCCTATGATCCCGAAATTACATAAAAAAAGGACTACACATACGGCTACAGACAAAAGCAGGAAAAGATCTCCCTGCAAAACATCCGGCTCGGGTGCGGTTGTCTGAGCTTTACCGCGTGTGTTGCCGGAGCGGGCGGATGCTGTGCTTTTGGACGCAGTCCTCCCGGAGCTTCCGGCTCTTGAAGAACCGGATCTTCCGGATGTGGATCTTGCGGAGGATGTTCCCCCCGATCTCGAAGTATTCTTTTTTGTTCCTGAGTTGCTTTTACCTGTATTAGCCATATTCTATAGAGCGTCCGGATGATCAGATATCAAAATCATCGTCATCATCCATGTCATAATCATCAAGCTTGCCCCAATCCGGATCATCTTCATCATCCGGATCGTCATCATAAAGATCGAAATCCATCTCAACCTGGGCCTTCTTGGGAGGCAGAGGCAGAGGATTCGGGATCATACCGGGCAGGTCATCCACCTGCGTGGTGGAAAGATCAACGGCGGTTTTCGAGATGACTTCCTCTGATGCAAACACCTCACCTTCAACGACTACATCATAGTTTCTGTTTGCGGATGAGAATACTGTCTGAACCGGAGAGCCGTCCTTTTTATTATCCTCTTCCTTTTTATCATCCTCTTCCCTTTTATCATCCTCTTCGTCTTCATCATCATCTCTGAGGATCGACATGGGATCATCATCTTCCTCATCCAGCTTCTTTATCTCTGCCCACGGAATCGATGTGGGGAGTTCCTCCTGCTCTTCCTGTTCTTCAGTAACTTCAGTGTCTTCGGTCGCAATGCCGGTCTTATTAACAGGGGCCTGCGGTCCTATATCAAATGTTTCGATATCATCATCCGCATCATCGACAGAGGTATTGGCTGCCGTATCGGCGGAAACGTCCTTTACAGATTTGTTCTGAGGTTTATCCTGAGGTTTTTCGACGGGATCCGGAAGCTGCTCGAACTCGACCGGTTCACTGTCATCTTCATTCAGATACTCTATCTCTACCTCTTCGGAACCGGACTCATCGTCATCTTCATCCTCGTCGTCTTCGTCTTCTTCATCATCTTCATCATTAACATGAAGCATTGCGGATATTCCGGCTCCGGTCAGCATGCAGTACATTATCAGAGAAACCGTACTGTCCTGAAGATAACCGAGCTTGGTCATGGGAGTGAGCGCACAGATCAGCATCATGATCCACGGCAGTTCATACTCAACATGACTGCGTCCCAGGGTGCCCATTATGGTCATGGCTCCAATGCCGACCATGATCATGCACTGTATCAGACACAGTACTCCCTGCGCCGGATCTATCAGCGCATACTCCGGTACGATATGAGCCGACGTGACTTTCATCCAGGTACGGTAAGCGATATCTATCCCATCGGGATCAAATCCACCGTCCATACATATGCTTAATATCGCGCTAATGACTATACCCAGAATAAAAAGCAGGTATGCAGGCAGATATTTCTCGCTTTCTTCATCGCCGATCTCATACATCAGTGCGAAAAACCATACGATCAGAACCAAAGCGCAAAGGACGTCCATATAGATCAGATAACCCGTGATCAATCCGGTCACCAGTCCGAAGACGACCTTAAAAACTCCGCCGTGTATCTTCATCATTATGCTGATAAGCCAAATAACAAAGATAACCAGTAATGCCACAAAACACCCCGGATTCGAGGTGTATAACCTGGACGTATACAACGGAGAGATCGTTAATATCAGCGCGGCCATGAAGCCTGTACAGTAATTCACCAGCCGCTTAAATGCCGAGAAAGTCAGCACGATCGTGAGAATCTGGATCACGGTCTGAAGCATCAACACGGCAACGACCCTGTCCCCCAGGAACTGCATAACGAAGGTCAGGATCATCACATAGGCAAATGAAGCACCGTGAACCGCAAGTTCTCCAAGAGGTGTACCCCCGGTAAACAGCCCAACTGCGGCATCATAATATGTCGAATCGGTCAGGAGCACCACTCCGGACGAGATCAGAAGAATGCCGCGGTATATGATCGCGCCTATGAATAAGCCGCAAGTCATCAGTATCCGGATCAGTCCGACTACAGATTCCTTGATCTCTATATGTTCATGGATCAGCCCGGATACAGCCCTGCCTATCAGGAACACGATCACACATATCCCCAGGAATACGACAATCCATACGAGTAATCCCACATCCAGAGCGGTATATGAGACGCTTACCAGTTGAGCCAGATAATTGTTTTCACCCGCAAAAAGGAAATCTATACCGTAGAGAAAGGCATACTGTGCACCCATAACGACGATCGTAATCATCGCAATGATCCAAATGAAATTAGTGATCAGTTTCCTTCTAAACAGCATTTTCGGTAATTATTCGTCCCAGTTATGATATACGGCCTGTACGTCATCGTCTTCTTCGAGCAGATCCAGGATACGCTGAAGATTCTTAATGGCAGTCTCATCAGTAAGAGTTACATAGTTCTGAGGTATCATGGTAACTTCGGCACTGGCGGTAGGGATCTTATTCTCCTCCAGCGCATTTACAACATCCGCAAAAGCATCGGGATCGGTCAATATCTCAAAGCTGTCCTCTTCCTCGGTAAAATCATCAGCTCCCGCATCCAGAGCGATCATCATCAGATCATCGGATTCCATGTCGCATTCCTCACGGTCTATGATGATCTGGCCCTTCTTGTCGAACATAAAGGAAACGCATCCCGGAGTTCCTACATTACCCTGCCCCTTGGTAAAAGCACTCCTGACATTGGCTGCGGTACGGTTGATATTATCGGTCAGCGCATCCACAATGATGGCTATTCCGTTCGGGCCGTATCCCTCATAAGTCATGTACTTGTAATCGGCACCGCCGTTCTCTCCGGATGCCTTTTTGATGCCTCTCTCAATGGTATCGTTCGGCACGTTGTTTGCCTTAGCCTTGGCAATAACCTGTGCCAATTTGAAGTTATTGGACGGATCAGGGCCGCCCTCCTTAACTGCTACGGCGATCTCACGGCCGATTATGGTAAAAATCTTACCCTTGGCAGCATCGTTCTTTTCTTTCTTGTGTTTGATGTTTGCAAATTTCGAATGTCCTGACATAAATCTACTCCTTTATACAAGTTTGTAATGCCCATAAAAACCGCATTTTAGTATATAATCATAACAATTCATTTTATCATTTAATACTGCGTCTATCAAGGATAATATCCTCTGTCTCACCGCCCGAAACATATACTCTGGGGATACGTTTGCCTATGTCACAGGCCAGCTCATAATTGAATCTCCCTGACAGTCCCCCGAGTTCCTCCATGGAAATAAACTCATCTCCGTCTCTGCCAATGAGAGTGACCATATCCCCCTCCGTCACACCGGGAATATCCGTCACGTCTATCATAAACTGATCCATGCACACTCTGCCCACTATAGGTGCACGTCTGCCTCTGACTATAACTTCGCCGCGATTTGAGAGCGTTCTCGGATATCCGTCTCCATATCCAACCGGTACGGTAGCTATCTTTTTCATCCCGCTTGCTTCGTAAGTACCGCCATAGCTTATCTGCGTACCGGCATCCACATCCTTGACATACACGATATGACTCCTCAGGCTCATGACCGGTCTGATCGCAAGCCTTTCCTTATCCACTTCATCCGAAGGCCATAATCCGTACAGTGTAATGCCCGCCCTGACCATATCCATGTTCGCCTCGGGGAGCTCCATGATACCGGCGGAATTGGAGCAATGCTTACAGGGTATATCCAAACCGAGTTCATCCCTGATACGTCCGATGAAAGCGCCGAAGACATCCAGTTGTCTGCAGGCATATCGCTTATCAGCTTCGTCGGCTCTTGCAAAATGTGTAAATATACCCTCTATCTCAATATCCCGGTACGACATGGCTTTCCTGACAAACTCAAGACCTTCGTCATCCGGCCTGATACCTATACGGCTCATCCCCGTATCCACCTTGATATGTATCTTCGCCCTGACCGACTGTCTGCGAGCGGCTTCGGCAAGCTCCGCCAGCATATCCTCTCTGAACACCGCAGGTCTGATATCAAGTCTGACCATGTCATCATATGCATAATCGAAAGCATATCCGAGGATCAGAATAGGCTTGGTGCATCCGGCCTCCCTCAGATCATATGCTTCTTCGGGACATGCGACCGCATATCCCCATATCCTCTCATCCCGGTCATACTTCCGTGCTATGGGGATCGAGCCGTGACCGTATCCGTCAGTCTTGATCACCAGAACCATCCGCGTCCCGTCAGATATCGCATCCCACATGGCATCCACGTTGTCGGATACGGCATCCATATCTATCAACGCATATCCTCGCTTTATATGTGCATATTCTTCAGGTTTCATCAGTCTGCCTTCTTTTCTCCGCTATCGGTGCCCGCTCCCGGCGCTTTGAGCCCCGTGGGGATATATGCCATGTCAAATATCTCTATTACTTCCGTGCCGAAAATATCATGCATATATGAGTACAACCGGTGATTGGCCAATTCCCGATCCTGCTTTCTTACCACGTTCTTTTTCAGTTCTTTACGAAATTCATCGATCCACTTACCGATCTCCTCGATCTCTTTGTTGTTCTCCTTCAGACGATCATAACAGTCATCCATCGTAAGGATCATCAGATCACGGTTCACATGATCTATAAGTTTGGGAAAGTCGAGCAACTGATCCTGATAATCATCTATATGGCCGTTGCAGTCATCGATAAGCCTCTTGTGCTGTTCCAGCTCCTTCTCTGCGTTCGGAACTCCCGACGCCGCATCATCCGCAAGTGTCACCATCTCGTCCAGAAGTTTTTTCTTCAGTGCCTTGACCTTCTTAAGTTCATTATTGACGTTACCCTGCTGCTTGAGGAGTCCGTTCAGTTCATCGGCCTTCGGCTTGATCTCAGGCGGAATCTCCCCGCCGTCAAACAGCTGATGCCATTTATTATCCAGCGTCAGTGGCGCTATTCTTTTGCCTTCCAGGGCTTTCAGGAATTCTTTTTGTTTATCGGCCATAGTTTTCTCCTGTTGTCATCAACCCAGATCCCGCAGATTATAAGACAGCTTCATCAGGCTGTCGGATAAATGAACATTCTCCACCCGGACGTTCGGAGGAACATCCAGATCTATGTGGGCGAAATTCCATATGCCCTTGATACCGCATCTTATCAGTCTGTCGGCAACTTCTATCGCAGCTTCTTTGGGGATGGTGAGTACAGCTATGTCTATGGAATTAACGCGTATAAAATCCTCCAGCTCCGACATGGGCCTCACCGGCATGTTCCTGACGACCACTCCCTGCATGTGCGGATCGGAATCAAACAAACCTTTGGTATGGAACCCGCGTCTGTCAAAATTGACATAATTGGCAAGCGCCTGTCCCAAATTTCCGGCCCCTACTATGATAAGGTTATGTCTCATATCAAGTCCGAGGATATGTCCTATCTCCTCATACAGATAGTCCACGTTATATCCGTATCCCTGCTGACCGAAACCGCCGAAATTATTCAGATCCTGCCTGATCTGGGATGCCGTAACATGCATCAGATCACTGAGTTCCGCACTGGATATACGCTCGATCCCCCGGTCTTTGAGTTCACTCAGGAACCTGTGATACCTTGGCAAACGGCTTATGACTGCCTGTGAAATATCTTTGCTGTCCATATTGATTCCTTTCATCAAAACCTTAGTCTGATTATACTACTTTCGAGATACTTTGTGAATTTTTTGCCAAGCAGATCGCGGGACGGATATGATATGATGATCTCATGAAAACGATCGGTATAATCGCTGAATTCAATCCGTTTCATAACGGACACAGATACATTCTGGAAGAAGCCAAAAAACGCCTGCAAGCCGACTACTGTGTAGTCGTGATGAGCGGTTCGTTCGTCCAGCGCGGAGCTCCGGCCTGCATGTATAAATATGACCGGGTTCGTGCGGCCTTAAGCTGCGGTGCGGATGCGGTTCTGGAGCTGCCCGTTTCATATGCCACAGCCAGTGCGGAAGCATTTGCTCACGGCGGTGTAAGCATACTTGATTCGCTGAGTTGCATCGATGCGATATGCTTCGGGGCGGAATGCGACGATATAGATCGATTGTCTTCCGCTGCCGGATGCCTGATCGATCAGCCGGAGGATTACAAAGCAGCTCTGGAGTGGGGATTGTCACGCGGCTTAAGCTTTCCTGCGGCACGTGCCGAAGCACTTCCTCAGTACTCCGATATACTGTCTTCTCCCAACAACATCCTGGCTGTAGAGTATCTCAAGGCACTCAAAAGGATAGGATCCGATATGACAGTCTGTCCAATACAAAGGATCGGTGCCGGATATCATGCCACAAGCCTGTCCGGATACACCTCCGCCGAAGCCATACGCAGCAGGCTGGAACAGACCGGCATGTGTGATGATATATCTGAAAGTATTCCATACGAACTCAACGATCTTATGTCTAAAGGATATAAACACACATACCCTGTTACGATATACGATATGACCCTGCTTGCGGAATATATGCTGCTAACACATTCCTCCGCCGAACTGGCGGAATATCAGGATATGAATCCCGATCTGGCTAACCGTATGCTCAAAACAGCTGCCGCTTTGTCCGATCAGGCTAACGACGGATCAGGTAAACCCGCCGGTGATTTCGGTCTTCCCGATCTGATCGGATCAATGCGTACCAAAGAGATGACCTATACACGTTTAAGCCGTGCCATGCTGCACTGCATCCTGGGACTCAAAGATATGACACGCGACAGCAACGGAGATCTAGTCAATTGTCCCTATACACGTATCCTGGGGTTCAGGTCGGAAGCTTCCGGGCTCATGCATGCCATTTCATCGTGCTCCCGCATACCGCCGGTAAACAAAGCCGGAGATGCTCACTCCGTTCTGTCCGCAGATGCTTATTCTCTGTTCGATGCCACTATACGAGCCGATCGGATTTACGATATGATCCTCAGACACAAATTCGGCACCCGCCTGACCGACGGATGCCGTATATCTCCCATTATCTTATGATCATCCGGACTCCGGATGAAAGCGTTCTCTTCCTATGTCCGATCTTATTCCTGACCGTTCCAGCAATACGTGCACAGATTCTCCGGCGGAAGCCCCACGGCATCCAGCATGTCGTCGAGTCTGTTGAATCTGAGCGAGGTGAAGTTCAGTTTCTTCCTGATCCCTTCTATCATCCTCTCATATTCCTCGGTATCGGGATCGGCATATCTGCGTAATTTCTCTTCGGATACGTCATCCCCCTCAAGCTCTTTGATCACAGCTCTGGTGATCAGCTCCATCTCCGAATTGGATCTCGAGAAATTCAGATACTTACATCCGAAAAGCAACGGCGGACATGCCGGTCTTATATGCACTTCACGGGCTCCGCTCTCATACAGGAACTCCGTTGTCTCCCTCAGCTGAGTGCCTCTTACGATGGAGTCATCGATCAGAAGCATTTTCTTATCTTTGATAAGCTGATGAACCGGCAGGAGCTTCATGCGGGCTATCAGATTACGTTTGGTTTGGATGGTGGGCATAAAGCTTCTCGGCCAGGTAGGCGTATATTTGATAAAGGGCCGTGAAAAAGGTATGCCGGATTCATTTGCATATCCTACCGCATGTGCGGTTCCCGAATCGGGAACTCCGGCAACAATATCCGCCTCAACGTTGTCACGCTTGGCCATATTGGCTCCGCAATTGTATCTCATCTCTTCCACGTTGATACCTTCATATGAAGCAGACGGATAGCCGTAATATACCCACAGGAATGTACATATCTTCAGATCCCGTCCGGGGTCTACCAAAGTCTTTACTCCGTTTGCATCGAAGATAACGATCTCTCCGGGTCCAAGTTCCCTGTCATCACTGTAACCGAGATTCAGATAGGAATAGCTCTCGAAACAGGCACAATGAGCCCCATCCTTTTTGCCCAGGATCACCGGAGTACGTCCATGCTTATCTCTCGCCGCATATATCCCCTTTGGTGTCAGCAGCATCAGGGATAATGAGCCATCGATAACATCCAGCGCATACCTGATGCCATCGATCAGATTATCCTTGCGATTGATAAGGGCAGCCACAAGCTCGGTGGCATTGATCTCTCCGTTGCTCATCTCAAAGAAATGTGTACCGGCGTCTACTATGTCCTTTACCAGCTCATCGGCATTATTGATCTTGCTGATAGTGGTTATGGCAAATGAACCGTGATGGGATCTCATAAGTATGGGCTGTGCTTCATAATCAGATATACAGCCGATCCCCATAGTGCCGTCCAGTTCGGGAAGTTCTTTATCAAATTTGGTCCTGAAAGGGGTGTTCTCTATGCTGTGGATCGAACGGGAGAAGCCGTTCTTGGGATCATATACAGCCATTCCGGCACGTCTCGTGCCCAGATGTGAATGATAGTCTGTACCGAAATACAGGTCAAAAGTACATTTCTCTTTGGATGCTACTCCGAAAAAACCGCTCATTGGTCAGATTACCTCATTCCGTTAATGTTTTTATTATAGTCAGGATATTGGATCCGTCTTTATATTCATAGCGGACATCATCCATCGTTTTCTTGACCATATATATGCCGAGTCCGCCTATCTGCCTCTCTTCCGCAGACAGCGTCACATCCGGGTCCGGTTTTGCCAACGGATCAAATGGGACGCCCTGATCCGTCAAAACTATGGTAGCCGTCCGATCATCATCCGATACGGAGATACCTATCTTCGCCTGACCTGTGCCGGTCTCATAGGCATAACTGGCAATATTGACAAACATCTCCTCAACAGCGATGTCTATCTGTATCTGAACCGTCATCGGACATCCGGCCCGAACCAGTTCTTCATCAATATGATCCAGCACACGCTGGAGATTTTCAACTTTAGCTTCGATCTGCAGTTCCTTCATACCGATCACCGTGAGTCAGGATCCTCGCCTCTTGCAGTTTTGATCGCAACTTTATCCTCATACATGAGCCTGTCAGCCTCGCGGAATATCTCATCAACATTGTACGGCTTCGTACCGAATACCATGCCACATGCTGTCACGCATTCCGGAATGCGTTCTCGTGAATTGATCTCATCCAGTGCGGCCTGCCATGTCTCCCTGATCTTCTGGGCTTCCTGCTCCGATACGTTACCGGCTACCATCAGGAATTCATCTCCTCCCACACGGAAGCCGTACACATCGTCTCCCAGCACGGCTTTGATACTGCCTGCTGTTTTGAGGATAAGCTTATTACCCATCTCATGCCCCATTGTATCATTGGTGCGTTTGAGATAGTTAACATCCATATTATATACGGCGATACTGTCATAGAACGGGAAAACGGTCTTCAACATATCGGCGTATCTGCCTCTGTTATATAATCCCGTGAGAGCATCATGCTCATTCTCGTAGGAGACCTGTTCACGCAAAAGAGCATTCTCTATGCTCAGCATAAACTCATTGTACAGCATCTCACGGACCCTGCTGTCGATCTCGGACTCTGTAGACAGATACAATGCATATCCGGTCCCGGCAGTTGTGTGTCCGCTGCAGCAGCACAGCAGAGCTGTATCATCAAGATCCGGGCGGTTTACGACCTTACCCGACTCTCCCATATAATCCGTACCGGTAACCACACTGCTGTCTATACTGCTTCCGTCGGCCGATCTGAGCATGTATCGGATCGTCACACCACGACGCTCTACATACAGCACCGCAATATCGCCCTTCAGATATTTGAGAGCTATGGTCAGGCAATCCTCCGGAGAATCAGACAGCGAACAGATGATGTCGCTCTGACAGTCAGCCACGGTACGCCATTCACGACTGTACACGGACAGCTCCCTGAACATCTCCGCATAATCACTGATATCATATACGTGATGTATCAGTCTGCTGTCGTCACGGTCATGTATCATGAAAGTATGGACCTTGTAGAACTGGCCGTTATCCTTATCGGCGATCTCCCATTCCACTCCGGAATCGTCGATGATATCCTCTCTGTATATCCCGGCCCATTTCTCCCATTGTTCATCCGAAAAGCTCAGGCCATGGTTCCGGTATATCATCTTCCAGGCCACGTCGGTGATCACCATCTCACCTATTTTATGCAAAATATTGCTGCTGATGATAGCGTCGATTTCAGACATGTATTTTCCTATCTGAGTATCTCGTCTATGGTAGTCACTGTGCTGAATGTACCTTTGTGACGGGATATGATCTCTTTCATCTTAGTCAGTTCAAAATAGTTGATGTAGCAGATAAGCGTCTTATTCTCACCGCTAATGGCTCCGTACGAATCCATCACGGTGCAGGTCTTGTTAAGTTCGGCTTTGATGTCCTTGATCAGATCATCCGTGTTTTTGGTAATGATGGTCACCTGCTTGATCGCCTCGAAGTGATCGGTATAGTGATCTATGATCATGGTGGCAACCACATACACCAGCAGACTCATCAGCGCCGCATTCCTGTTGATCAGCAGAAAAACGGTCGTATATACACACGCATTAAATCCGATCAAAATATATGACATACTGAAATTCTTACCGGTATAGTCCGAAATCTTACGTACCACGATGTTCGCAAAAATCTCCGAACCGTCTATGCATCCGCCATGCCTGAGAATCAAAGCGAGTCCGGCACCCAGAAGAGCACCTCCGAATGCGACTGCCAGAAAATGCTCGGTATTAAGCTCAAACGGTATCTCTTCAAAGCACTCAAGTCCGACAGTATATGCCACCGATCCGATCAGAGCACGTAACCCAAAGCTCTTACCCAGTATCGCTACCCCGGCTACCAGAAAAGGCAGGAAAACACATATCACACAAAGAGACAGCTTAAACCCGCTCAGCTTGCTGATGATGATGGCAATACCGGCAGTACCGTAATCAATGGCATCATTCGGAAGAAGTATACAGGCTACCGAAAAGCTTGCCATGAGCGCACCGACAACGATCAGTATATACGACATTATATTATCAAGTTTCTTATTTATGCTTATCTTCATCGCACAATCGTTACTCTATATCCAGAATATCCGAGAAACCGGTCACATCGAAAATGGATCTGACAGGCCCCGGTGTATTGATGACCTTCACTGTGCCTCCGGCAAGATCAATGATCTTTTTGGCGGAAAGCAGAATTCTCAATCCGCTGCTCGATATGTAGATCAGCTCGGATGCATCAAAAACGATATCGTGAACCGTTTCCAGATGCGGCCGGATCTCTGCATCGAGCTTTGCCGCCGCTCCGGTATCAAGCTGGCCTATGAGTTCAACCGTCATCTTATTATCATTTATACGGCTTTTGACTTCAAACATCTTATGTCCTTTCGGTTATCATTCATACCCCGCGATAGCGAACGCGCAGATACAATGCCAGGCATATCATGCCTATCGTGTCAATCATATGAAATATCACCGATGACCACACTATACCGACATCACGCCCCATTACCGAGAATGTTGCCATCTCCAGCCCGGTAGATGACAGCAGGTATATGGAAGCTGCAAGTATGGCCACCAGCTTGAGTGTCTTATCATCCAGAAATATCGCCGTCATGATAACACCCAGCAAAAGTGCTATGAGCAGTCCCTGATATTTGAAACTGTGCGAAAGGTTATACAGGGTTGTATATGCATCCGTCATCAGCCCGCCCGATGCGGCGATCGCGTCATACAGCTTGAGTGCAAAGAGGCGGTATACCTGTGAAAACACCTCATACATAAGCTGTACACCCACAAATATGACGAACCATGTCTCCAGGAGCTTACGGATGATCTCCGCATTCAGATTGGAAACGTTCTTTCCGAATGTCTCTTCCTGAAGCACAGCAAGCTCCGCACGTTCCTCTTCGGGTATAACAGCTATATATCTGTTGATCTTATGTAATGCGATCAAAAAAACGCAAGCCGATATCAACACGGAAAGTATGGCAATACCGGATTGGATACGCCATACCATCTCATCCGCCATATCGGGTGCCATTCCGCCGCTTCTGATCATTACGCGTACGGCTCCCGACATAGCAAAGCTTATAAATCTGATCAGGGTGACCAGCAATATTACATTTGACAGTAAATGTTTTTTGGGACTGATATACATTGTCGCAATACAGGTAGCGGGTCAGTCCGAGAATCCGTTTGGATTCATCGACTGCCATCTCCACGAATCCTCACACATCTCCCTGATCCCATACTCTGCCTTCCATCCCAGCTCACGTTCGGCCAGATCTGCAGATGCATAGCATACGGCTATATCACCGGGCCGCCTGTCCTTTATCGAGTAAGGAACCTTCTGTCCGGTAGCTTCCTCAAAAGCATGAACCAGTTCCAGAACACTGACACCGTTCCCTGTTCCAAGATTGTAGATCTTTATGCCGCACTTTTCTTTGATCTTCTCAAGTGCCTTAACATGACCTTTTGCAAGATCGACCACATGTATATAATCTCTGACTCCTGTCCCATCGGGGGTATCATAATCATTGCCGAAAACCCCAAGTTCTTTGAGCTTACCCACGGCAACCTGAGTGATATACGGCATCAGGTTATTCGGAATACCATTTGGATCCTCCCCTATAAGGCCGGATCTGTGCGCTCCTATGGGATTGAAATATCTGAGCAATATCACGTTCCATTCCGGATCGGCTTTCTGTATGTCCGTAAGGATCTGCTCGAGCATGGACTTAGTCCATCCGTAAGGATTCGTGCAGGGCTTCTTCGGACATTCTTCGGTGATCGGAACAAACTCCGGATCTCCGTAAACGGTCGCGGATGATGAAAATATAAAGTTCTTCACTCCATGCTTTCTCATCGCATCGACCAGCACAAGAGTACCCTGAATGTTGTTCTCGTAATACTCCCATGGTTTTGCCACGGATTCACCTACTGCTTTCAGACCGGCAAAATGAATACAGCAATCCACCTGCTCTTTGTCCAGAACACCGTTTATGGCTTCGGAATCGCTTATATCGACCTTGTAAAAAGGAACCGGCTTACCGGTGATCTGCTCAACTCTCTGAAGGCTTTTCTCCGACGAATTGACCAGATTGTCGACAACCACAACGTCATATCCGCTTTCAATGAGCTCTACTACGGTATGCGATCCTATAAAACCGGCACCGCCGGTAACAAGTATCTTCATCTGAATTCTCCTTCATCCGCATCCATTCCATCCTGACAGGATCAATGCCTATAAACGCATAAAGGGAAGCCCTGTTACCGGACTCCCCCTGAACAGCTTCAATTATCGGATCTTCTTTTCGATCACGAGTTCTACGCTGCTTCCTTTGACTGCGACTTTAACATCATCAGCCAGATTGGCTACAATGGATTTCTCCAGTTCATCCCAGGCCTGATCCGCAGCGGGATTGGAGCCTTTGATGCCCTCCACATTGTCACGGTATCTGTTCAGTGACCAGGTATAATCCATCGACTGCACGGCTGCGACATCAGTCATCCCCATGCTGCTGTACATCAGTGAATTCCCGCCGTACTCCGCTTCCAAACTTCCGACTTCATCCATGGTATACATGCTGTTCTCAACGATCTCCCTGATCTTGCCCATAATGCCCACAGCGGCAGAATTTGTTTTAGTCTTGGAAGCATCGATGAGAGCGCGTTTCTTTTTATAATCCATATCGGTCTCGGCCAGCAGATGGATGACAGCCTTATCATCAGATCCGCTTTCAATCCAGAACAGAGCATCAAAATCCTCTGCTATCGCTGTAACCATGCCAAGCGCTTCTTCAGCAAGTAAATGTATACGGAGTGCTGTCTTATGATCAAGATTCTCATACTCCGTAAAGCGGTCGGCAACCTCGAGAGCTTCTTCTCTTCCGATTCCCCAGCCGTCTACCTTAATCTTATCAGTAAGCATGCTATCTCCTTATTCTATAGTCAGAATATCCGAAAAACCTGTGACATCGAAAATTTCTTTTACTTCTTCGCTTGAGTTTCTGATCACCATACTGCCCTGCTTATTCATGATCTTCTGTGCTGACAGCAGAACTCTGAGTCCGGCACTTGAAATATATTGCAGATCCTTGATGTCAAAAATTAGACTGCTGACACCATCTATATTGGCTTTCAGATCATTCTCTAGCTGAGGTGATGTTGATGTATCTAATCTCCCCTCAAGATTAACGATCAGTTCGGACCCGTTGGTGTCCATGGATATGTTTAACATTTTCCTTACCTCCCAAGAAATAAACTCACGACTAATGTATTATACCAAAAATCACAAATCTTTAACAGAGCAAATTAGTGCCGGTCCTTCAGTCGTTTTATAAGGTCGGCTTTGAGTGTGACAGTGTCGATCTTACCTGTTCCAAGCATAGGTAACTCATCATATACCTCTATATATGCCGGTATCTTGAATCTGGCCAGTTTAGCTGCCAGTTTTTCGCGAATGCTTCCCTCATCATAGGTTGCGCCCGCTTTAAGCTTGATGCAGGCAGCCACCTCCTCACCAAAGAACTCACTGGGTACTCCGATCACCCTGACATTATCGATCTCTTCAATTTCGGAGAATGCACTTTCCACCTGTATGGGCATGATATTTTCTCCGCCCCTTATAATGAGCTCTTTCAGGCGCCCCGACAGACACAGATAACCGTCATCATTCATATGCCCCAGATCGCCTGTATGAAGCCAGCCTTCATCATCTATAGACTGATCCTGTAAAGCGGCTTTATAATATCCGGTCATCATGTTATAACCCTGGATACATATCTCTCCGTCCTCGCCGGTTGCACACTCCAGCCCGTTTTCAAGCTTTCTGATGGTTATCTCAATATTTTTGACAGGTTTACCGACCGTATGCAGAACATGATCCTCGGTATCATCGTATTCGGTTATGCTGACAGGAGCCATCTCGCTCATGCCATACGATGACAAGAAATGATTGTTCGGCATGGCAGTCTTGAAGCTCTTGATCTGAGCCTCCGTGGCTGCGGCTCCCGATATGATGGTGCATCTTAGTGAAGACATCTTGTCCGCATCAAAATTCTTGTTATTGATGAGTGCGACAAGCATAGTCGGAACCGAATGAAAGATCGTACATCTCTCCGAGCTTATAAGATCAAGAAGCGTATCGGTGCGTATGTCTTTGGGGATATATATCACCGAATCCGCCATGGCATTGGCAATAAGTCCTGCCACCAGTCCAAACACATGGAAAAGCGGAAGTATCAGACAGTTCCTGTCATCCGAACGAAGCGTCTGGTCTACGCAATTATTCCTGCCGGCATTCAGCAGGTTATATGACGAAAGCAGAACTCCCTTCGGCTTGCCTGTGGATCCGGAAGTAAATATCATCACGACAGTGTCGTCGGGATCTATATGCTCAGTAAACCGGCCCGCTACATCCGCATATTCGGCGAATCTGTTTCTGATATCGATGTCCTTTGTAAAAGCATATTTATGATCTGCCGGGATATTCGCACGTTCACATATATCACTGACAAAAGCTTCATCACCCTTCATCTCGACCATCTCGCCATAACAGAGATAGCCGGCATCCCCTACCAGAGCCGTATTTGCTATCTCGGCTGATGTCTGAGTCGGGTTGATAAGCATGGCGATCGCTCCAAGTTTCTGAAGAGCATAAAACGTCAGGATCCAGTTAATAGAATTGACTCCGCACACTGCCACATGCGTACCGCGTCTGATACCCAGCTTTGCCAGATCTGCGGCTATGATCTGCGAACCGGTATCGATATCCTTCCAGGTATATGAACCGGATTCGGTTACTATAATGGCCCTGTCTCCGTTTTCGACTGCTTTGGTCTTAAGGAAATCCTTAAAAGACATCTTGAGATACTCTGACATATCCGCTTCTGCCGGTTTGAGCGGGATAAATGTATCAAATCCGGTGTTTACAAATATCTCCAAAACCAACGGGCTCACATTGATGACCTCCATGCGGTCATCGGTAAACCTTTTCCGGCATATGAGCAGTTCCCGCAGGCCGGCGGATGAGATATACTCAACGCCTTTGAAATCCAGTATTACCCCTGTGCAATCCAACGGGATATCGGCTATTGCCTTCCTGAGTTCGGGTGAAGTTTCTGTGTCGATTCTGCCGGTAATCTTAAGATACTCGTAACCATTTTTGTCATTGATACGTTCGATGGTCATAGATTACTCCTTTCGCCGGAGGAACCGCCGGGATTTTTGAATATCAGAATATGCTGAACGGACCAGCTGGCCAAAAACATGATCATTTCTACGGGGATCTTTGCCAGATACTTATTGATCCCAAGACTCGTCAGATATTTCAGAAGCAGTGTATTGCATATGATGATCGCTATCGCCAGCAGAACATACTGTGCAGCGGATTTGATCACCGACACTTTACTCTTAAAGACCACATTACGGTTGATCGTATAGTTGACCGTAGCACTGACAACACGTGCCGCTATGTTGGATACGACCAGTTGTCCGGTGATCGCATTCAGAATGCAGTACATGATATAGTCAACACAAAAGCCGATCAGGGATGATCCGGAGAACCTGAGTATCTCCCGGTAGATCTTCGCGGAGTCGATAAGCGGATCAAAGTGTGACGAAGCATTATCATCCAGATAAATTGTCTCTATCGGAACCTCAAGTATCGGAATACCCGACCTTGCCATCTGCATGAGCATATTCATCTCATACTCATAGCGTTCTCCCTGAATGTCAATAAGAGTAGGAATAAGCTCATCCGAAAAGGCCCGCAACCCCGTCTGTGTATCATATACACTGACTCCGGATGATATACGGAAAACAAATCGGGTTATAGTATTGCCGGCTTTGCTCTTAAACGGTACTTTGCCCGTAAATCTGCGGCTGCCGAGAACAAGGCTCCCTCTTTCATCTTCGGCTCTTTCACAGACACGGATCGTGTCTTCAACTGTATGCTGACCATCGGCATCGACACAGACCACGGTATATGGAGTGTTGAAGTGTTCGCTGATGTATTTCAGACCGGTCTTGAGTGCTTCGCCCTTGCCTCTGTTTACATCATGCCGGAGTACCGTGCCACGTTCCGATACCGCTGCGAATACCGGGGTACAGGCGGACGATGATCCGTCATTGACTATGACCGTCTCAAATCCGTGCAAAATCAAGCCCGATACAACATTGATCAGATGCTGATCGGGTTCATATGCGGGAATCAACGCGATGCGGTGTGCGGTTGTAACGGGAGCCTCAACAGACATACTATACACAAAAACCAAACAGAAGCAGGATACGGGAGTCGAACCCGCCTCCTCAGCTTGGGAAGCTGATATACTACCGATGTACTAATCCTGCAAGACCGGAAGAAATCCGGTTCAAAACGAAATCTAATTGTTTTTCGTCATATTCTGGACTGTCTCGTATACCATGATACGCGAGTTGTCCATCTCAGGCATGCCGATGAAGATGCATCCGTAGTTGAACTTCTTATCGGCCTCCTTAACGATACGTACTATCTCAACGAAAGCATGTAACGTTTCCTGAGTCCATATCTTCAGAAAAGTCTCATAAACAGCACCTATCTGAAGTGCTTCGGAACAGGTAAAACCGATACCGGTTTTGGAAACATCGGTAATATCAATGCTTACCTGCTCTCCGCTTGTGCCGTCAAGTCTTTTCAGAACCAGCGTGCTTTCAAGGGAATGTCTTTCGCTTTTTCTTCTCTCTTCCATAGTAACCTCCCATGGTGAATCACACGCTTAAATCTTACCTTTAATAGGCTCTGGTGTCAATGACCTCCTGTGTCAGCAGAGTTACCGGATAATCTCTGGAATCTATGCGGACATCCTTCACTGCTTCATAGGAACTGTATAGCGTTTCACTGACGTATTCAAGCTTGTCGGGAGTTCCGCCTCTCTTGAGTGTCTGTATGATATTCTCCACTCTGGGCCCATGCAGCGGATTGCATTCGACTATGCAGGCAATGGTTCCCTCGAGACAGTAATTGATAGCCGTCTCATTCACACCGTCAAAAGAGAGAACGAGGATATCTCCGTTTTTGATATCGCCTCCCGGATGTTTGCCTGCCGCTTCTATAGCTTCGATTGCTCCCAAAGCCTCGTTGTCATTCTCACAATATACAACATTGATATTGTTATAGTTCACAAGCATCTGTGTCATAACCTCACGGCCTTTGGCCTGCGTAAAATCACCGGGGGTTTCTTCGCGCAGATCCCACCCGTATTTTTCGGAATACTCTTCCAGTCCCGCAGTACGGCCTATCTGCGCGGATGAGCCTATGGTTCCCTGTATATTGACGATATGCAGATCTGCACCTGACAATCCCTGTGATGCCGCATATTTACGAAGCCACTCACACGCCTTGCATCCCTCCAGATAGAAGTCACTTCCGATCCAGCATGTAAAAAGGTCTTCGTCAGCCGTCTCCACCATACGGTCGACTATGATCACCGGAATATCCGCCTCTTGGGCCTCCTGCAGCACACTGTCCCAGCCATCCTGTGTTACGGGCGCAAGTACTATATAATCCACACCCTGCTGAATGAATGAACGTATAGCCGTGATCTGCTTGGACTGCTTCTGCTGTCCGTCTTCAAACAGCAGTTCATATCCGTTATCAGTCGAAAAGGCTGTCCTCATGGATTCCGAATTGGCGCTTCTCCAGTCAGACTCAGCTCCAAGCTGCGAAAAGCCGATAACCGTAGTACCTGAAACAGACCCTGCCGAATCACCGGCAGAGTCTGTCTTGATATGATCATCTTGTCCCGAACCGCAGGCCGTGATCATAACCGCCAGGGCTAATGAAAGGAATGCGGACAGATTGATCTTAACTCTTTTTTTCATGTATCACACACATCTGTTACTTGGATTTGCGTGCCAGAACCACACTCTGTATCACCAGGAAAATGCACAGCATGACAGCTACGGTAATTCCTGTCCACCAAGCCTGGTCAAATCCGGCACTGGCCACAATGTTTTTGATCGTGGAGAGTGACAATACACCGAATAATGTACCGATGATATTACCGACACCTCCGGTAAGCATTGTACCACCAATTATGGATGATGCAATAGCATTCATTTCCGCACCGCTTGCATGTGAGGCGGATCCGCTGCCTACATGCAGGAAGTATACATAGCCTCCGATACCTGCCAGGATCGAGCAGATCAGGTGTGCGATAAACTTGGTTTTCTTGACGTTGATACCGAGCATCAGTGCACTCTGCTTGTTTCCTCCCACCGCGTAGAAGTTGCGCCCGATCTGAGTCCATCTCAGGAACACAAACATCAGGATCACGATTATAAGTGCTACTACCACTCCGATCTCCACATAAGCATTTATGAAATCACCGTTCTTGTTCACACTGCCTATACCGGGCAGAGATACTCTCGTATCCTTGAGTGCAACAAATGCTTCATTAGCTACGTTGAAGGGCTCGGTATTGACTATGGTCGTCATGCCTCTGGCAAAGAACATTCCCGCAAGAGAAACGATGAAAGGCTGGATCTCGAGGTAAGCTACCAGATAACCCTGAAACAGACCATACAGCAGCCCGATGAGTAATGCGATACCAACAGAGCCTATGATTGAACCGCCCTTATAGTCAATGAATACTGCACAGCTCATACATACAAGCGCTGTCACGCCGCCGACCGAAATATCGATACCGCCGGTGATCATGACCAGGCTCATGCCGCATGAGAGGATTATGAGTGCCGCATTTTCATTAAGGATATTGCAGAAGGTCTGAGGCTTAAGGAAGCCTTTTCCCAGGAATATCATGGCAAAAGCATACATGAGCACAAATACGACTATCGTAATGACCAGCAGCAGATTGGTGTCGGACATATTCTTAAGGATCATTTTCAGTGACTTCTTCCGTTCCATCTTAAGCCACCTCCTTTTCAACTCTGCCGGCCCGCAGTTTCTTCACGATCTCCTGAGCCTTTTCTCTGACTATGGGAGCCGAAGCAACGACCAGGATAATGACTACAACCGCCTTATATGCAGGCAACGCATTCGACTTAACATTGAACTTATACAGTGTGGTAGTCAGCGCCTGTATAACATATGCGCCGAGGATCGATGCCCACATATTGAACTTGCCGCCGCCGAGCGCGTTTCCGCCCAGAGCTACCGCAAGGATCGCATCCATCTCTATATCCTTGGCTATAACCGAATAGTTGATCGTAGACAGACGGCTTGTTTTGATCAGGCCGCAGACAGCGACACACAGTCCAAGTATTACGAATGTCAGGATCTTGATCGCAACGGGATTAAGTCCGTTTAACTTGGCCGCTCTCTCATTGATACCGACTGCCTGTGTATACAGTCCCAGTGTGGTGAACTTAAGTACCATGAAGATGATGGCCACACATATTGCGGCAATGAAGAAAGGTACCGGTATCGGTATGCCGGGGATAAGTCCGCCGAAGTACGTAAATCTCACATCATTTACGATGGGAAGTTCATTATTATTGATCCAGGCTGCTATCGAACGTCCTGCGGTATAGAGGATAAGTGTCGCAACCATGGGCTGAATCTTAAATACGGCAACCAGAACTCCGTTAAATGCACCGAAAAGAGCAGCCACAACACATGCGATCAGGAAAGCAACAATGATGGGAGCCTGAAGTTCTTCCGATCTCGAATCCGATCCGCAAAGCACTCTGAGGATGACCGATCCGGCAATAGCTATAGCTGCACCAACCGAAATATCCTGTCCTCCGCTGGCTGCGGTAACGAGGGTCATGCCTATGGCAAGTATAGCCAGCTCCGAACCGTAATCCAGAATGGTGATCAGGTACCCGTTCAGAAGGGGGTTGCCGGCATTATTGTATCCCAGCGTGATCTTGAAGAATCCGGGATCTGCTATCAGATTAAAAATGAAGATGATGAGCAGAGCTGCGATCGGGATAAATAACTGGTTCCTGAATATATTAGATATGACAAATCTCTGTTTGATCCTTTCCATTATTTGTCACCTCCTGCAATCGTACTCATGATCTTCGTCTGATTAAGATCATCTCCGGATAGTTCTCCGACTTTATTCAGATCTCTCATGACGATCAGTCGCGAGCATGTCCTGAGCATCTCGTCTGTCTCGGAAGATATGAAAGTCACACTCATACCTTCACCGGCCAGTTTAAGAACCAGCTTCTGTATATCAACCTTGGTACCTATATCTATGCCTCTGGTAGGCTCATCCAGGATCAGATATTCGGGATGAGTCAGAAGCCATCTGGCCAGGATAACCTTCTGCTGGTTACCGCCCGACAGCGACTTGATAGGAGTATCCTCACTCGCCGTCTTGATCGACAGCATGCTTATGTACTCCTGAGCAAGCTTATACTGCTCGGACCTCTTATAGGGTTTAAGGAAGCCCTTGAGCACCTGAGCCGCCAGCAGGATGTTCTCACGTACACTCAGGTCACCTATGATGCCGTCGACCTTACGGTCCTCGGGGAGATAACCGATACCGTTCTTCATGGCATCTATGGGAGCCTTTATCTTGACTTCTTTACCGTTGACTTTGACGGTGCCGCCCAACACCCTGTCGGCGCCGAATATGGCTCTTACGCATTCGCTTCGGCCGGATCCCAGCAGCCCGGTAAATCCGTTGACTTCGCCCTTATTGATGTAGAAATCAAAAGGCTTGATGCCGGTATTGGAATACAGACCGTTAACTTCAACTACGGGAATCTCATCTTTTACCGCCTGAGTTTCTCCGGAGCTCTCCTTGATCTCCGAGAGATCATCCATTTCCTTACCCAGCATCTTGCTGACCAGCTCGAGTCTGGGCAGGTTCTCTATCTCATATTCCCCGACAAGCTGGCCGTCTCTTAAGACAGTTATCTTGTCGCACACTTCATATACCTGATCCAGGAAATGAGTAACAAATATGATACCGACGCCCTTTGCCTTCAGATCCCTCATAAGCTTAAAGAGCTTAGCCACTTCGTTATCATCCAAACTGGATGTGGGTTCATCAAGTATCAGAACCTTACACTCCATATCCACCGCTCTGGCTATTGCTATCATCTGCTGAACCGCGATAGAGCAATTGGATAACTGCATGGTGGCAGTTGCAGGTATATCAAGTGATTGTAATATCTCTGAAGTTGCCTTGTTCATCTGCGACCAGTTAAGGGTTGCACTTTTTGAACGTCCGATGAACATATTCTCGGCAACCGAGAGATTGGGACACAGCGTGATCTCCTGATACACCGTGCTTATTCCGAGATTCTGAGCGTCCTGTGGGGACTTGATATGAACCTCTCCTTCATGTCCTTTCAGGAATATCTGTCCGCCATCCTTAACATAGACGCCGGTTAAAACTTTTATCAATGTGGACTTTCCGGCACCGTTCTCTCCCATCAGGGCGTGTATCTCGCCTTCACACAAGGTAAAGTCGACATTCTGCAATGCTCTGACACCGGGGAAAACCTTATCGATGCCTTTCATCTCCAGCACAGCGTTATCTTTCACGCATGTCACCTCCGCTGTTTGACTACTTACATAAAGGGCGCGGATAGCGCTTATTTACGCCTCCGCGCCCAACATTAACTATTTGGTACTTCTATTCGGATCAGATACCGTAGTTGTTTACATCATCCTCGGTGATAGTTGTAGCATCGAAGCCCTTCTCGGTCATGATGACAACCTTCTCGGAGATGGTCTGTCCTGCTTCAAGCTTCTTGATGATCTCGTCGATGTAGGAAGACTGGAAAGGATTGCACTGTCCGTCATAGTTCCAGTTTCCGTCGAGGAGTTCCTGAAGTGCCCACTTGTTGCAGTCGAAGCCCATAACGATGACGTCTTTGCCTACACCGTGAGAGATGTTTGCTGCGTCAAGAGCTGCTACAGCACCCTTAGCCATATCGTCGTTCTCTGCATAGATTACGTTGAAGCTTGCGCCTGCATCGATCTGTGACTGAACTATCTGCTGTGCTGTCTCTGCGTTCCACTCAGCTGTCTGCTGTGTAACGATGTTCCAATTGGACTCAGCTGCTACCTTGGCGTCAAGAGCACCTGTACGACCTTGCTGAGCTGCGGAACCCATAACACCCTGAATATGAATGATGTTGTACTCAGGGAGATTCTGGCTTGCAAGCCAATCAACAGCTGTCTGGCCTTCCTGTGCCATATCGGATACGATAGAAGCTACATAGAGATCCTCGCTTGCGTCGATGGTACGGTCAAAAAGAATAACCTTGATGCCTGCATCCTGTGCATCCTTCAGGACCGAATCCCATCCTGATGTGTCAGCTGCCGAAAGAAGCAGATAATCAACACCGTCCTGAATGAACTTCTGAGCTGCCGCGATCTGCTCGTCGTTCTTCAGCGAGTATGCAAATGATGCTTCATAGCCGTTTGCCTCAGTAAATGTGGCCTTCAGATCCTTGTCGTTAGCTGTACGATAACCGGACTCGTTAGGATCGTTGTTGATGATACCAACCTTGATGAGTCCGCTTCCGCCGGATGATGCTGAACCGGAATCGGTTGAAGCTGTTCCGCCGCCGCATGCGGTAAGGCCAACTACCATGGCTGCTGCCATAAGAACTGCCAATACTCTCTTCTTCATAAATTGTTTCCTCCTGTTTATAAAGAAAGTCTCACCCAAAGGACCATTCCTTTGATGGTCTCATTATATGAGGTGTATTCATAGATATAAATAAAGTTTTCTCAGGAGAAAGTTGATGATCCTACGAGCAGGACCGAAGAAGTTGATTATTCTACGAATGCAGTTTATTTTGTTACTGATTCAGTCACCATGCACTACATATGGTAGTTTGACGGTTACCACGGTACCATTTCCATAACTGCTCTCAATGGAGATGCCGTATCCGTCACCCGCTCTTAAGCGGATCCTCTCATTCACGTTATACAGCCCGAATATCTCATTGCTGTCGGGATCGGATCTGTTTATCCTGTCGCGTATCTGAGCCAGTCTGTCTTCGGACATACCGATACCGTCATCCGCCACGTCTATATAGAAGCAGTCCTCTCCTTTACGTCCGGAGATCCTGATGGTACCCATCCCGCGCTTATTCTTGATGCCGTGATACAGTGCATTCTCGACAAGAGGCTGGATCGTGATCTTGGGGATCATGTAACCCCACAGATCATTCGGAACATCTATTTCATAGCTGAGTATATCCTGATATCTGACCTGCTGAATCTCCAGATAGCTCCCCGCGTGTTGCAGCTCCTCGCCTATGGTTATATTATCCTTGCCCTGATTAAGCGAAGTCCTGAAGAATTTGGACAGAGACCCCACCATGCTCACCACCCTTGCCTGCTCACCGGTCTCCGCCAGCCATACGATGGTGTCCAGTGTATTATAGAGAAAATGAGGATTGATCTGAGCCTGAAGAAGCTCCAGCTCGGCATGACGCAATCTCACCTGTTCAACCGTCACCTGATCGAGCAGGTCACCTATTCTCTCGATCATTACATTCAAAGCCTCACCCAGTTCCCTGACTTCGTCTCCGTACTCTATATGTGTCCGGACATCGAGATTGCCGTCGGCCACCTGTCTGGTGACATCTCTGATCTCATATATCGGTCTGGTGATCGATCTCGGAATGACATACGAAAAAACGAGAGTAACTATCAGCAGCAATATCGTCGCAACGGATGTAAGACTTATGATCAGCAGCGTATTCTTCTGTATGTGGTCTCTGGCGCTTTGTATATCTCTTATCTCGTAGTATATATATTCATTAAGAGTCTCACTGAGCAGCGCTGTAACGATCTGGACATCGTTTTCCCAGATCATCATGTTTTCCTCATATCTGTTGCCGGTAGCCAGATTCAGCTCTATACGTTCAATGTATTTGTGAAGATTCTCCAGATACTGATTGGCACTGGACAGACGAGTCGTATCCTCATCACTGTCGGCCAGGTCGACCAGATCACCCACTATGCGCTCGGCTTCATCCAGCAGAGAATAAACGCTGGACTCCTCCACCGTCTTATTCTCCACTACCAGCAGGTATGTCTCATAATCAAAGTCTTCCTTGAAATCCAGGGAAAACTCACCGGCTACGACAGCCGACTCGATCATATACTTATATCTGGCATTATTCAGATACAGATTCGTCACGCAGATCACTATGATTACCAGCATAGGGATCAGCACTACGGCATAAGAATACCTAATCTTATCCGCCAGACTTAGATTCCTGTAATATGATTTCAGTCTGCCTATCAAGCTCACTTACCTTCCCTGTACTGAGTCGGTGTCATACCGGTGACCTTTTTGAACATATATGAGAAGTAATGCGGATCGCGATATCCGACCTGCATGGCGATTTCGGAACTCTTGAGCGAAGTGCATTTAAGCGCTTCCTTTGCCTTGCCTATACGGTATTCGATTAGATACTTGCTGAAGGTCTCGCCTGTCTCCTGACTGAATATCATACTCAGATGGTTGGGAGAGAAACGAACATATTCTGCAAGGATATTTAAAGAAAGATCTTCATCCGCATAATGCTCTTCAATATAGCGGATCACATTATCCGTCACATCCTTGTATTTGCTGTGCGAAACGGTCTCACGCATGTCTATTGCGCCAAGCAGCAGACTCTTGCAGTAATCTCTGACCGTATCGACCGACGAAGCCACATTCATACCTGCATCCGGAGCCTCTATGCTGTCCTTGCCGTATCCTAATCCGGTCACGAAATCTACTATGGCAAAATACACATCCATAGTTACATACTGTCTGAACAGCATGGATTGAAGTGCATCACCGCACGCATTGTCTATAAATTCATCCACAAAGTAATCACACTCGGCTCTGTCACCCGTCTTGATGAAATGGATCAAGCCTTCACGATCAAGCCTGCGTGCGTCTATAGCACCCAATTCTATATCTTCTTCTCCAGATCCGTTTTCCGATACTATCTCAAAAGAAGAATCTTCGCCATTTACGATACGGTTGGTCTTGTCGAAATACCTGTGCGCATATGCCGCGCTTGCTACATCAAAACTCCTTCCGAGCTCGCTCAGGCGCTTCACCGGGCAACCGATGCCGCTGTAGTATCTGATATGATCATATCCCGATACGATGTCGACGAACTCCCGGCAGGATACTTCGATATTCTTCTTCAGTGTCTCGGGATCATCAGCCTTGAACAACACAGCCATACCATCGATATCCCGATTAAACATGATGAATATATCCGTCCTGCTCTCAGCCCATTCATGCAGTCTGGTATACATCTCATGATACGAGATCTCATATTCATCCTGACCCTGAGTATCGATATATGATGTGCACAGCAATATGCAGTATACCGATGCACGCAGGTCGAGCCCCAGGTTATCCGACCGGGCCAGCAGTTCCGAAACCGTGCTGTTACCGCTCACAAGTTCATTAAAGAATTCCTTGCGGTTTTTGATGGTATCCTCTTCCATATCACGCTGATACCTAAGAGATATTTCCTTGTCAAGCTTCTTCTGTTCCACAGCCTCTCTGATCTCATCCATCTCCTTCAGAAGATCCTGTGCGCCTATAGGCTTGGTCAGGTATTTGGATACACCGAGAGAGATCGCTTCCTGTGCAAATCCGAATTCTTCGTAGCCCGAAAGAATGATGATTTCGATATCAGGATATTCCTTGCGGATCTGTCCGGCCAGCTCCAGGCCGTCCATAAACGGCATCTTGATATCCGTAATGACTATATCGGGCTGTGCCTTGCGGATCAAAGGCAATGCGATCTCACCGTCGGATGCTTCTCCGCAAAACTCATACCCGTGAGCATTCCAATCGATATTCTTGATCCCTTCACGGACCACATATTCGTCTTCTACCAAAAAAACTTTAAGCATATTGCCCCTCTTTATATCTCTTTGTACGGAATTCACGTCCGCTGACAGCAGGCCACCCGGGAAGCTCCGGAAAAACAACCCGGTATGCATGCAAAAGCTGGCCTCTGTTCTTATCCCGTCCGGAGCGGTCACTGTCCGCGGAACGCACATTACTCGAACCGTATTTGGGATCACCGGTTATCGGGTGTCCGAGTGCCGACAGCTGCGCACGTATCTGATGGGACTTACCGGTATAAAGTTCTACCTCCAGGACCATTCTGTCATCTCCGGACAGCCGGACAAGTCTGAAACCCGTATGGATTTCCGATGCCCCCCGGCCTGCGCATTTTAATGCCTCCGCTTTGTCACGGTATACCTTTACGGTATTTCTGTCATGATCCTTGACCAGATAGCCGTATATTTCCGTATATCCGTCCTCTGTTACCGGTAATCTGTCATCAGGGTGTCCCTCCGCCAGACACAGATAATACTTCTGCAGGCTCCTGTCACGCAGCATCTCACTGAGCAGCTGCAGCGATTTAAGAGACCTGCCGCCGAGCATGAGACCGGATGTATTGCGATCAAGTCTGTTTGCAAAAGCCGGCTTAAATGTCTTAAGCGAATCTGCTGTAACGACACCTTTATCCATCAGATAACCGACAAGCCATTCATTGACGGATAAGTCCGAGGTCGATCCCTGTTGCGAAAGAACCCCACTCGGTTTATCTATGAAGATAAAATCATCATCCTCGTATACGATCTCTATTCCGTGTATCGAAGCGTATGCTTTTTTATAGATTTCAGAATCATTCTCGGAAGTCGGATCCGGCCTTTCTTTAAGCAGTTTCGAATATGTCTCATCAGAGAAAAACATGCATATCTCATCGCCCTCGGCCAGTCTGTAATTCCCCTCGCACTTGCGTCCGTTTACGGTTATGTTTTTTTTGCGCAGCATCTTGTGTACAAAAGACAGCCCGCCACCGGGCAGTGCTTTGATCAGGTAATTATCGAGCCTGCGTCCGGCTTCCGCATGAGATACCGTGATCTTCTGCATAAATCAGTTCAACCCGTTGAATTCAGCCAAAAGTGTTCCTTCCGGGAGAGTCAGCCCGGTACTCTCATCCGGGATCATATCTTTAAATACCTGTTCCGATATCTCCTTTTCATCTCCCATGGGTGAATAATCATAGTATCTGGTGACTCCTTTTCCCGAATCATTCAGGAGATAGGTTGACTTACACAGCGGTATGAAATCAGCCAAAGCAGGATTGTACTTATACCAGGTGACCGTACCGTCCGCAGCTGTTCCGGAGAACAGCTCCATCAGATAACCTCCCCTGTAGAGCTCAGCCTGTGCACGATACATACAGCTGTATGACTGGATCGCACTCTCACCGTTGAACCCGTAAATATCGATTATATAGTCATAGTATGTGATGATCAGCTCCGGGATCTCGTCTTCATTCAGATCATATATCAGGAACTTAACGGCATCCTCTGAAGCTGCCCAGGGCCACGCGTGCTGTATCAGCTCCGTATCAAGCCCCATCTCCCTTAACTGATCCTCAGTATATTTTTCATTCTGTGCCTGCCTGTATTTCCTGAGTATAGCATCATAAGCTGACAGTTCATCGGAGTAGGACTCCGCAGGATCGTATGTATCTCCGGCGCTGTTCACGTCCCCTAAAGCCGCTTCACCGCTCATTGTAGCTGTGATGAACGCCGAGCTTATATCGCTCTCACCCGAAACAGGTGATACCGGATATATACCGCCCTTATCGCCGGCCGAGACATGGATGCATTTATTCGGGATCCCTTCGGGAATGATCACGCCATAGCCCTGATAACCGCCCTGCTTAAGCTTTGTGCTGTTTATCAGAGACTTTGATCTCCACTTCATCTCCCCGGTATCCGAAAAATCCATATCTCCGGAATCCAGTACTATATCACTCCAGTCCGAAAGCGAAACAACATATAGCATATCGGACGTATCATCCACCTGCTCGAACCTTGTCAGATTATAACCTACATCCACGGGCGGATTTTCGATCACGAAAGCGATCGCATCTTTCGGTGCATATGCCATAAAATCATTCCATGTGACCGCTGTCGGATGTCTCAGGTAAGATGCATATCTGTACATAGCCTCATCACCTTGTGCCTCATCCAGATAGTATTCTCTGCCGTTAAAATCCTCGGCAACGACCAGAGGTCCATCCTCTCCGAAGGACAGTTCAGCCACCTCGGCTGCTCCATCGGTCGTGCCTATCACGTGATCTTTATAGTTGTATACGGTATCATATGCGGAGTAGACGGCTGTAGTCAGATCATCTCCGCGCCAGGTAAGCCCCGCACCGGTTATCACTCTCTCAATATTTCCGGTATAGATGTTGAGCAGATAATACTGACCTACATGCGGGTTGACATGAGTCTCGATCACGATCCATTCACCCACTCTGTACATATCCATGATGGCATTTGATACGGTATCATAATCTGCCAGATCATACTTACCGCCGTTATACGTGAATGTCAGTCCGTCATCATAACTGAACTCGGGCTCCAGATCTCCCATGTCATATAATCCGTAATACGAGAAAGGCACATCCTCCATGGACTGTATGTTACCTTTCATGTCCGTTTTCACCTTATACATCGCAAGAGGATACTCCGTATGGACGTTATCCTTTTTGAGCACCATGGTCATATCGGTATCATCGCTCAGATGATAGGCCCCGATCCGGATATCACTCATTTCTTCAAAATACCCGGCAGTATAATGCCTGAGAGTGTATTCCTCATAGGTCTCAAAAGTCTGAGATTCCATGGGCTGCAGCCACAGAGTATCGTCGGCCTGTTTCCATGCCCATGCATAGAAATCACCTGCAGCCGGCAGTTCCGTTCCGTCTTGCCCGTCATTCGCTCTGTGCAGAACCCAGTCGCCCTGTACCATATAATTATCCGATTCGCTTATCTCCTGCGCGATCCTGTCGGCATCCTGGAACATCTCATAGAATATGAAGCTGTCCCCGTTAGCAATGAACGTCAGATACAGGAAGTCCTCTCCTCCGCAGCGTCCTATATAGAAATTACCACCCGCCGTTTCTTTTCCGGGGTTATCATACATGGTATCCTGAATGCTGAACCCGTCCGGTATGTCATAAAACGAAAACTCATATGAAGTCAGACTGTTTTTGTTCGAATCCCTGTCTGCATCACCGAGACTGTTGGAGAATCTCGAAAGGAACATGTTACCCTCGCATTTAAGCCCGTCAGAGAGACGCTCATATACTATCCCGCCTGTCGGATTTATAGTAAGCTGACCGATTTCCTTGCCTCCTACGGTGTCCTCCATTATCCATTCGCCGGTCAGAAAGTCGAACATATCCTTTTCCGAACTGATGTCTATTGCCGTATCGATCAGGTCGGTGTTCTGCTCCTGATCGACATCATTTCCCTGTGCAGCCTCCGCAGTCTCATCTTCCGCTGACTGTTCAGGCACGGATACATCTTCCGGTTTCTTCGGACCGCAGCCCGTAAATACGAATGCGAGACATACCGTAATGATCATGGCAGTTATCATCTTTTTGATCGATTTACCATACATAACTTCTATCCTCCCCTATAGCGAGATTGCCTTGAGCGTAGCTAAAACGTCGACACCGCCCATATCACCTTCGCGTTCTTCCAGTTCGGTCATGGCTTTTATTCTTGAAGTATATTTATCAATATCGGTGTAAATCTTAACCGTCAGATCTTTGATACCGTCGGCCTTAAGGTGTTCATCAATATGCTTCTCGCATGCTGGCGCATCGACACCCGCAGCCTCACATAATCCCGTTACCATCCCTCTTCCAGCCAGAACATGCGATATGGGATAGTTGGTCTGATAAGAAGTCAGATACAGATCATATGCCCCGGCATAGGGAAATGAGCCTGCTTCTTCGGCAGGTCCGATCTGAGACTCTATTTTCTCTTTGGCTTCCGGGCTGCATCCGTGCGCTCTCATAAACATGATCACGTTTACCAGACTTTTGGATGCAGGCAGACAGCCGAGTACCGCCACGATCGTCAGAAGGTTCTTACGGGTACCTGTAGTCAGATACCCTATGGCAAATACCGCCAGACACAGCACAAACATGACGACAGTACGGATGATCGCCATTTTACGCGCATATGATATGTATCCGTATTCACCTTTACTGATCCTGTGCATAACGAAGCTCCTTTACCGTCCGGAGGTCAACCCGAATACATCAGCTCTTTGAACAGGTTCTGTGCATCCTGACCATTGATCTTAAGCTCCATGCCCCTGCCTTCGAAATACAGCCTGACCATGCGTCCGTCCGAAAGCCGGGCATCCACATATGTCTTTCCGTCCGTCGACGTAAGCTCAAACGTCTCCCCGACGTCAATGGTTATGTTCTCCGGAGTATCACCGTCTATGCATTCCGCCTCAAATGATTTGATCGCGGTGATAGGTTCCCATCCTCCGTTACTGTATATGGTGTATATCTCTTCATTCGTCTCAGGGCTCCCGTCACTCCCGACATGATATGATCTGAATCCCAGAAAAGTGGTTATCACATCAAACCTGTCGGAAAACTGCATATCGTCGGGATCGTAAAGAATAAACCGCTTATAGGACGTTCCGTCCTCATCATCATCAATATAGAACGACGGTTTGCAGTCGGTATCGATGAGTTTGAGTTTTCCGTCTGATATGTCGAAAAACACCATATCATTGTAATCACTGTAGGACGGAGATATCACATAGAGCAGGCTTCTGCCGTCGGATGTATGCACATAATATCCCCCGGCTTCTTCGGGAATCGCCGGGCCGTTTTCCAACGTAAACTCTACGGTCTCATCATTCAGATAAACAGAGAGGCCGGTCGGATTCTCATAGTCGTCGTCCTCATAGACATTATCAAGGCCTATATAATCACTTTTACCGTCGCCGTCCACATCGTAATCTCCCGTATATCGGTCAAAAAACACGATATATCCGGCATTCTTGTCTGCCGGCAGATACTTCTGTTCAAACAGATCGGGGTAGTCATCATACTTAAGCACAACTGTCTGTGCTCCCGCAGCATAGGCCGCAAGCTCATACGGTCCGAAATACAGTTCAAGCCCTTCATGAGTCAGTGCCCATGTATAGGCCACCTCATAATCATCACCTGAGGCATCCTGATCCACGGAAACACTGCCGGCCGTATAATGAGAAAGGCTTTCATCCAGATCGAAGAACATATCGGGATCATCGGCATACTTTCTCTCCAGTTCGTTTTTGATCAGATCGTTCAAACCATCCGTAGCCGTGAGTACGTCTTCAAGCTCAAGTCTGTCACCTGTCTGCACATCATAATTAAGAGGTTTATTTCCGTATATTCCATGAGCACCGCCGGCATACTGAGTTTCATACAAGAACATGCTGAGCACTTCTGAGTCCGATCTCTTGACGGTAACATCACGGGTCATATAAAACCCGCCGTAAAAGTTTTCCGGATCCATCTCCTTATACCATTCCTTAACCTCTGATGTCCCTTCGTCGACCATATTCTCAAAGGTATTGAGCTCATCATCCGCATCCGCTTCCAGTGCGGCTGCAAGCAGCGGATAATCCTGTGCGCTTGCATCCGACAAAAGAGGGATCTGCACATGACCCTTCAACAGATTGTTATAGTATTCGTCGTCGGATACCTCATAGTAAAACTTCTGTCTGACTATGACCTGCGGATCAGCATCTGCCTGCAGTTCCTCCATGTCGCCATCGGTCTCAGCATCGGTCTTGAATCCCTGACCGTCAGACTGAGGATAATCCGCTGTCTCACCTGATCCTTCCGTTTCCTCCTGCACTGTCTCCGTTGTTTCAGTACCAGTATCACCGGCACTTTCCGGCAGTTGTCCGCATGAAGCAAGCAGAACTGTAATGACGGATAAAGACACAAAAATACTCAGTTTCTTTTTCATTTAAATCTCTCCTTGTATGTTATGGTTATGATCCCTCAATATCACTGATGCATGTCAGCAGATGAACATCGCATCTCCAAATGAGAAAAACCTGTATCTCTCCTCCACGGCCGTACGATATGCGTTCAACACATTCTCCCGCCCCGCAAGTGCACTGACAAGCATGACCAAAGTAGACTCCGGCAGATGAAAATTGGTGATCAGTGCATCCAAAACTCTGAATCTGTATCCGGGATATATAAATATATCAGTCTCTCCGCTTCCGGGATGAACTTTTCCCTCTTCATCCGCCACCGATTCCACGGTTCTGGTCGAGGTTGTTCCCACGCATATTATGCGTCCGCCTTCCGCTTTTGTCCTGTTTATCAGATCAGCTGTATCGGGGGTTACTTCATACCATTCCGAGTGCATCTTATGATCCATAATGTCATCTTCCTTGACCGGCCTGAAAGTACCGAGACCAACGTGCAGAGTGACATAGGCAATACTTACACCCATATCCTCTATCTCCCGAAGAAGCTCCTGTGTAAAATGAAGACCTGCTGTCGGAGCAGCGGCCGATCCGTCATATTTGGCATATACGGTCTGGTATCTGTCACGGTCGACCAGTTTATGCGTGATATACGGAGGAAGCGGCATTTCTCCCAGCTTATCAAGCACTTCTTCGAAAACACCCTCATAAGAGAATCTGACTATGCGATTTCCGTCATCACGCTGCTTAGTAATCTCTCCGGTAAGCACACCATCTCCGAAACTTACGACCGCACCAGTACGCAGTTTCTTACCCGGACGCACCAGGCACTCCCATTCATCAGCGGATATGCGCTTTAACAGCAGAAGCTCTATCGCCGCACCCGTATCGGGTTTAACTCCGAGTAGTCTCGCGGGAATGACTCTGGTATTGTTCAGAACCAGACAATCCCCGTCTCTCAGGTACTCTTTTATATCCCTGAAGTGTCTGTGATCGATACGCCCGTCCGATTTGCTTAAGACCATCAGTCTCGATGATGCCCTGTCGGTCAGCGGATCCTGTGCTATCAATTCTTCAGGCAGATCATAATAAAAATCCGATTTGTTCAAAGTTGATTTCCTGTCCCGTCATAAATGGAACAAGCAGATCCTCAGCAGTGGCAGTATCATGCCGGCCGGTTTGGATCTGCTTTTATCCAAAAGCTGTTATGTCTGATCACATTCCCGCATTCTCGAGGAATGCAATGTATCCCTTAAGAGCTTCGTACAGGTCAGCCTTGCTGATGGCTTCCCAAGGAGCATGCATATTGAGTACGGCAACGCCGGAATCGATGACGTTCATGCCGTAAAGTGCGAGAATATATGCGATGGTTCCTCCTCCGCCCTTGTCAACCTTGCCCAGTTCGGCAGTCTGGAAGAACACATTGTTCTTATCAAGTATGTCGCGTATATGAGCAATATACTCGGCATTGGCATCATTTGATCCCGATTTTCCACGGGCACCGGTGAACTTGTTAAATACAAGTCCGCGGCCCAGATATGCCGCATTCTTTTTTTCAAAAGCATCGGCATAAGTAGGATCAAAAGCCGCACTCACATCGGAGCTCAGCATGTATGATGCTGCCAGAGTTCTCTTGAGCTTGAGTTCGGAGAATCCCTCGCTCAGCTCCATGACTTCGGATACGGCATTCTCAAAGAAACGGGATTTCATGCCGGTAGCACCTACCGAACCTATCTCTTCTTTATCAACCAGAATGCAGCACGCACACCTGTCGGTATCTCCGGCTTCAAGCATGGCCTTCATGGAAGGATAAGCACATACCCTGTCGTCATGTCCGTATCCGAGTATCAGACTTCTGTCAAAGCCGCACTCTCTTGCACGGCCTGCAGGTACAACCTCAAGCTCTGCGGAAAGAAAATCTTCTTCTTCGAAATCATAATCGTCTTTCAGGATTTTCAGGATGCCCGCTTTAACAGGATCCTTGGGCTTGTCTGCCTTGGCTTTGCCGGAATCCTTTTCTTTATCCTTATCTTTATCTTTATCCTTAATCACGAGAGGTTTGCTTCCGATGATGATGTCGAGAGCCTCTCCTTCAACGACCTTTGCACCTTTCTTTTCCATCTGATCTGCTGCCAGGTGGATAAGCAGATCGGATACAAAGAATACGGGATCGTCTTCTTCCTCACCGATGTTCAGCTCTACGGTTGTCCCGTCCTTCTTGACTACCACACCGTGAAGAGCGAGCGGAATGGTAACCCACTGGTATTTCTTCACTCCACCGTAGTAGTGTGTATCAAGATATGCCACTCCGTTATCTTCATACAGAGGATTCTGCTTGACGTCCATTCTCGGAGAATCGATATGAGCGCCCAAAATGTTCAGGCCCTCGGATATCGGCTTCTTACCGAGCTTAAACATTACAACGGACTTGTTCATCTGTACGCTGTAGATCTTATCTCCGGCCTTCAGTTTGGCCTTGGTGCGTATGAGTTCCTGAAGTTCGCGATATCCCGCGGCTTCGATCGTATTGACGATATTATCGACACACTCGCGCTCGGTCTTGCATTCGCTTATGAAGTCGATATACTCGGCCGCAAGCTTATCAACCTGCTTCAGTGTCTTCTTGTCATATGACTCCCATGCATTTTTTCTTTCCATTTTTCCACTCTTTCTGTAATCCGAAGCCAATTTGTACCCGGAATCATATATGTAATACCCGCAGCGAGTACTGTCGAGTTTCGTCTGCGAAACTATAGTCGCAGCAAGGGTATTATCATATATGATTCCGGGAAACTGTTAGGCCTTCAGGTTTACGTTTATCTTCTTGAGGTTTTCAATGACCTTATCAATATTGGCCTGTACTTCCTCACCTGTCAGAGTTCTGTCGTCGGCTACGAATGAGAACCTGACTGCAATACTCTTTATCTCGCCGGCATCATAGATGTCAATAATGGCGGTCTTTCGAAGCTCGGCGATATGCAGATCCTTCCAGCACTTCTCAATGGTCTCGAATCTGACTCCTTCGGGGATCACGAGACTTAAGTCATAATCAACTGCGGGGAATGACGAAGGCTGCGTGTATGCGAACTCAGCAGGCTCTATTGCAAGCAGGTCATCCATATCTATCTCTATGCATACGACATAGGCATTCTTTGCGATCCTGCTTCGGATGCTCGGATACAATGTATTGAGTTTACCTATCCTGTGATCATCTACCATGATCGCAGCTGTATTCTTCGGGTGCTCCCATGCATGTACGGTCTCGGTCTTGCTGTAGGATGCCTTTTTGTGTTTGAGTTCATCCACGATAGTATTTATCATCTCAACAGCTTCCACGTACAGGTTCTTCTCTGTCCTGTCCTTGCTGTAGAGGCATACGGCCAGATGTCTGTGCTCATCCGCACATCCGTCGGCTCCGGTACCCTCAAACACGCGGCCGATCTCGAATATCTTATACTCTGTCGCAAAGTCTCTGTTCTGTCTGACCGCAGGGAGGATACATTCCATCATGGATGTACGCAGGATGCCGGTGCCCTTTTCCTCGGACGACTGAACCAGCTTCACGTTATCTTCAGGAGTAAGTCCCAGATCTCTCATCGCATCGGGATCACACCATACGCGGGTATGTATCTCGTGGCATGCATAAGCTTTCACGAGCAGATCTTTTACGGCATTCTCTTCCGCACGACGTCTCGTGGTCTTGGCAGGGATGATCGGGCTTAATGTTGTCTTGATTTCGAAATTGTCATAGCCGTATATACGGGTGATCTCCTCCACAATATCGGCCTTCATTGATACATCCTTGGTCGCTCTCCATGACGGAACCTTGGAAGTGAACTCATCACCGTTCTGTGCGGTCTCAAATCCGAGAAGTTCAAGAGTGGTCCTGATCTGCTCTGAGCTGATATCGATACCGGTATATCTGTCTATGAATTTCTTGTCGAATGATACGGATATCTCGGGGTACTTCTTCACATACACATCTGTGATATTGGTGGTGCACTTCATTCCGGGATCCGAATCATAGAGCAGCTTGATGAAACGCTTTACAGCCACAAGAGTCATCTCCGGATCGAGTGTCTTCTCATATCTCGCGGATGCATCCGTTCTGAGAGCCATGCGGGATGCACTCTTACGGATCGATACACCATCGAAATTCGCAGACTCGAGCATCACCGAATGAGTATCATCCACGATCTCGGAATCGAGACCTCCCATGATACCGGCGATACCGGTAGGAACCTCTCCGTCCCAGATCATCAGGGTATCGGTAGTGATGTCTCTCTCCTGTCCGTCCAGAGTAGTAAACTTCATATCGGAGTCGGGAGTGTCTACCACTATCCTGTTCATCTTGTCACCGTTAAATGCATGCATGGGCTGTCCGAGTTCCAGCATGATGTAGTTGGTGATATCGGCAAGCAGATTGATTGCTCTCATACCGCAATAATACAGCCTGATCTGCATCTCCATCGGGCTGACGTTGGCTGTGATGTTTTCGATGCGCACGGAACTGTATCTGAATACCAGATCGCGGTTCCTGATCTCTACCGGCACCTCGGCATCTCCGACATAATCGCTGTCCTTAACAGGCAGCTCACGGAGCTTCTGTCCGGTGAGAGCGGCAAACTCTCTCGCCATGCCATAATGTCCCCACAGATCGGGTCTGTTGGTCAGTGACTTGTTGTCCACTTCGAAGATCACATCCTCGATGGGGAAAACCTCTTTCAGATCCGTGCCGTTCTTAAGCGACGGATCGAGTTCCATGATCCCGCTGTGATCATCGGAAATACCAAGCTCTTTTCCCGAGCAGCACATACCGAACGACTCTATTCCGCGCAGCTTTGCAGGTCCTATCTTCATGTCACCGACCTGCCCGCCGACCTTCACAAATGCTGTCTTGATACCGGCTCTCGCATTGGGTGCACCGCATACGACATCATATATCTGCTCGCCCGCATCCACCTTGAGCACATGCAGATGATCCGAATCGGGATGGTCCGCGCATGAAATGATCTCACCCACCACTACATCCTTTATGTCACGGCCCTTATACTCTATACCTTCAACCTCAGCTGTCGACAGTGTGAATCGGTGGATCAGCTGCTCTAAATCCTCACCTTCAAGATCAACGAAATCCTTGATCCAGTTCATTGATACGTACATATATCTTCTCCTTTAGGGTTCTAATCCAATCTTATCTGCTGACAAACTGTGACAGGGCGCTTAAGTCTCCGTCGTTGAATGTCCTGATATCCTTCACTCCGTACTTCATCATGGCAAGTCTGGTAAGACCGAGTCCGAAAGCGAATCCGGTATATTCAAACGGATCCTCATCGGTATTGATGCCTCCCAGTTTAAGTACATTGGGATGTATCATACCGCAGGGGCACAGCTCCAGCCAGCCGGAATTACCGCATGAAGGACACCCCGTACCGCCACAGTTCAGGCATTTGATGTCAAGCTCGAAACCGGGTTCCACGAAGGGGAAGAATCCGGGGCGCAGACGAACCGTCACTTCTCTTCCGAACACTTCGGAGAGCATGGTCTTCATGAAGTAGATCAGGTTGGATATCGAAATATCCTTATCAACCATCATTCCCTCCATCTGGAAGAAAGTATTATCATGAGATGCATCCACAGCTTCATTTCTGAAACATCTGCCCGGGAATACAGCTCTGATCGGACGACCGTTTTCCTTAAGGGCCGGGCCGTATTTGCGAAGGATCGCATTCTGAGCTGCGGACGTATGTGACTTGAGCAGCTGGTTATTGCCGGCCAGATAGTATGTATCCTGCATATCGCGTGCCGGATGAAAAGGAGGGATATTGACAGCCTCAAAGCATTCAAAATCCGTCACGACCTCGCTGTAATCCTCGATATCAAATCCCATGGATTCAAAAATGTCCTCGAGTTCTCTTTGAACAAGAGTTATGGGATGATATGATCCGCAGGGGTCAGCGGTCGGCAAAGACTCATCATAACTCTCCGCAGACTGTATCAGCACTTCCTCCTGAAGTCTGACCAGTTCCTCTTTCTTCCTGTCAAACTGATCGGTGATCTGCTGCTTAAACGAGTTGATCATCTGACCGACTTCCTTCTTCTGCTCAACAGAAACCTTGCCAAGTTCTTTCATGAGTTCAGATACGTATCCCTTTTTACTCATGAACCGGAGACGGAGTTCCTCGAGAGCCTCCGGATCCGCTACTTTAGCCAGCGCTTCATTGAACTGACTTCCGAGCTGTTCGATTCTTTCTTTCATAAATACTCCCTTTCGTCTGTTTATTCACCCGCTGTCGGCGAATGTCCCTCGGAGCGCCCCAGCCATCGATTGAGGTAAGCGCCCACCAGTATTATATACATCATCATATACATATAGAACATGATGATAATGATCGTAGCCATGCTTCCGTAGGTAGAGAAGCCGTTGAACATGTTCAGATATGCGGAAAAGATCCACGATGCCGCAGACCAGGTGATCCCGGCAAATATCGCGCCGGGCAGCTGCTTGGTAAACTTCTGTTTCTTACTTGGTACCAGGCAGTATATAGCCGTAAAAAGTATGATCAGAAGAGCCAGTGAGATCGGATATCTGAATAAAAGTATACGTCCTCTGAACTCCTCCAACTGCGGAAGGTGCCTGAGCACGAAATTCACTATGATCCTTCCGAACATCAATATGCCCATCATTATGATCATGGCGATCAGTAATGCCATCGTGTACAGACATGCAAGCACACGCAGAACAAAATAGCTTCTGTTCTCCTCGATATCATTGATTCCGTTCAGTCCTCTGATCATGGACTGCATTGCTTTGCCTGCAGACCAGAGTGTGATCACGATGGATATCGTCACCACTCCGTACGACCCGGCATAGATCTCCGTGACGATCTCGGTCACGAATGTATCCGTAACTTCGGGAAATGCTCGCAAAACTATCCCCAGAAGCATCTTCTCGGTCAGAAAAGTGTAAGGCAGGATCGATATGACCAGTACCATGATCGGGATCAGTGACAGAAACAGGAAGAAAGCCGCGCTGGCCGCAAAATCCGATACATTCTTTCTGTTAAATGCCACGGCAAAGTTATTGAGAAATCCGTATAGTTTTCTGCTCTTTTTCATAAACACAAAAAACGTTACTATTCACTGTTCAATCGTGAATAGTAACATAAGCCCCCCGGGATGCCGGTTCCTGTTCTTTGACGCCTAGCCATCAGCCAGGTGGGCGACCTCAACAGCCTTTCTGCCTTCCACTGCTTTTCACTTGCGCGACGTAGGCCTGACATCCGTGACTGTGTTTCGGAATCCCGTTCAAAGAGTTGTAGGTTCAAAAATACAGGAATTATCGCACATTCCAGGTTACTTATATTATATAGTCCCGTCCCCGGATGTTCAAGCCATATCGCGTAAATTGTACAAAATTTAATACATTTTATTGTCCGTAGAGGATACGTGCAAATTCGGACTCTTTATCAAGTATCAGAGTTTTATTAGAGCCTCTGAGTGCATCTACCGCATCCAGGCTTCTGATAAAGCTGTAGAAGTCGGCTTTTTCTTCGTCGCTGTATGCATCCGAAAGGATACGCATATACTCTGCTTCACCCTCGGCTTCGAGCTTAGCGGCCTCTTTCTCGGCATTTGCGGTTATGATGGATACCTGTCTGTCAGTATCGTTACGGATCTTCTGAGCATCTGCCTGGCCCTGAGCGGTATATCCTGCGGCTATGTTGTTTCTCTCGGATATCATACGCTCATATACGGCTTCCTTGTTATCATCGGGCAGATCGAGTGCTTTGATCTCGGCCAGTTCTACCACTATACCGTACTGGGAGATGTCGCTGTTGGCCTCAGTGGTTATCATACCTGTCAGTTCGTTACCGCGGGCAGCTATGATGGCATCCTGCGTCATCGATGAAATAGTATTCTTGGTAGCGTTATATACAGCAGCTTCTATACGCTCCTCTGCACGACCTCTGACCGCGCCGAGTGTCTGATAATACTTGATGGGATCCGATACCGACCAGATCACGTAATCATCGGCTATCATGGATTTCTTATCTGACGTAATGACATCGGATGTCGGTATGTCATAGAGATGATCCCCGGTATATACCTTGATCACATCCTCTACAAAAGGTGTCCGGAGATGAAGTCCAGTATTACTCTCAACTTTCTGGATACGTCCGAGCCTTACTATGATCGCGGACTGATTGGTCGATACATTGTATGTAGCTGACGTGAACACGATCAACGCCGCCATTACTACGATCAGGACAAGTGTTACTTTACCTATCTTCTTCATGATCAGTCCTCCTTACTCTCGTCCGGACTCACCGAATCATCTGTTGCCGTCCCTTCGTCACCGGTCTCGGTGAAACTCTCAAGAGGAAGCATCGTCTGGGTTCCTCCATCCGTGATAACCACCTTCAGTCCGGGCATGATCTGCTCCATTTTCTCATAGAACATACGCCGTTTGGTGATGGTGGGGAACTTCTTGTATTCCTCATACATATCATTGAATCTGGCCACCTGACCTTCGGCCTCGGCTATACGTGACTCCTTATAGGCATTGGCCTTCTGTATGATCGCATCTGCATTTGCTTCGGCTGTAGGTATCTGCTGGTTCTTATACTGATGTGCCTGGTTCATGGCTGTATCCGCACCCTGCTTGGCTGTTTCCACGGCTTTGAATGCAGCGGATATCTCATCGGTGGGTGGATTGGAATCCTGTATCGTGATATTGAGTACTGTCAGCCCTATATCATGTGCATTCAGTGACTTGAGGATGGCCTCTTTGATATCTGCCTGTATTTGTCCCTTACCGGTTGTCATCGCCTCATCTACGGTATAGTTCGAAACAACTGTACGGATATTGGCCAGAGCGATATTACGAAGTACTCCTTCGGGATCTTCAGCATTGTAGGTATATGCGATCGGATCGGATACACGGTACTCTATATAGAAGTCGATGTCCAGCAGGTTAAAGTCCGATGTGATCATGATCGCGTTTGCAGAATCCACGGTATATGAACCCTTCTGCGAATCACCGTCTATGATATAGCCGATGCTTGTTCCGTGGGTGGTCATATCAACCGTATTCACGCTCTGCCATGGTGCCTTGAAATAGAATCCCGCGGTATCCACCCGCACTATTCTTCCAAACTGGGTCACTACCGCATTACTCTGCTCATCAACACTGTATACACACCGAAGAAGTGCAACAGCTATCAGGATGCCGAGTACAACCAGGCTGACGGTCCTGCCAAACTTTTTACCGTCAAACTTCATGTTCTTCGGCATCTCGTCAATTATGTTTTTGTCTCGAGCCATATTATACTCCTCCTCATACGTTTTGATCGTTTACGTGATCAATATAAAGATACACTATCGTACATTAACAATAAATGTCACTTATTGCAAATTAAAGTGCTTCAATTTGTTCAGTTTATCGTTCCGGCGGTACGAAGCAGGCTCAGCTCAAGGATCCTCTTACACAGAGCTTCAAAATCTATGCCGGCGGCGGCCGCCTCCTGCACAAGCTGGGAGTCAGGATACAACTGCGGCAAAGAATCACATTCCAGACACACATATTCTCCGTTATCACGGACTATGAAATCCATTTTGGCCAAAGCATTGACCCCCAGTATCTTCGTCACAACCTCAGCGGCATCACGGAGCTGCCCCGCCAGTTCTTCGGATATATCGGCAGGACATTTCTGTACCCGTTTACCCTCTTTGGATATTCCGACTGCTTTGTCTTCAGTCTGCAGGGGAAGTGTCTCGATGACAGGCAGCGATTCTCCGCCGAGTGTGCCCACGGCAAACTCTCTGCCGCTTATATACTCCTCGATGAGTATCTCACTGTCCCACCCGAACGCTTCGTCCAAAGCCTTCTTAAACATCATCCGGTCACTTGCCACAGAGATCCCGAGGCCTATTCCGCCGTTATTCGGCTTCACGATCACGGGATACGATATGCCCTGATCCTCGGGATATATGATCTCCTCGTTTTTCCATACCGTATATCCGTCAGGAACCGGGATTCCGGCATCACGCATCAGTTGCTTGGCTTTATATTTATTGGATGATATAGCAGATGAGAATGAGTCGCACCCTGTATACTCTATGCCGAGAACATCAAAGGCAGCCTGTACTTTACCGTTTTCACCGTTGGCTCCGTGCAGACAGATAAATACCACATCACACTGACGGCATATCTGCAGCACGTTAGGCCCGAAAAACGAATCGGATTTGTCAGGTCTCCGTCTTTTAAGCGCCCAGAGATCGGGAATATCGTCCGGGATATCCCCGGGAGATAAAGTATACTTGTCAATATTTGTAAATGCATCATCTATGATCATTCCCCGTGAGCCATAACCCATGAAAGCATCAAGCAGTACAACCTTATGACCGCTCTTTCTGAGGATCTCGGCAACATTCACACCGGATCTCAAAGAAAGATTTCGTTCGTTTGACAATCCTCCGGCCAACACTACAATGTTCAGATTCTCCGGAAGAATGAATTCCTCCTCCTCATCATCCAGGTCCTCATAAACGATATCCGAGCCGTCCATATTGATCTTGAGAGTTTTCAATGTTTCTCTGGTCAGCGAGACTATCTGCAGTATTCCTCTTATCTGATCGGCGGTCAGGTCCACACCGTATTTTTTGCTTGCCAGAGCACGTATCTGCATGACAACGGCACCATTGGCATGCGAGATCAAAAAGCTTGTTATGTTAACCAGTTTTGAAACTCTTGAGGAATTGACCAACTCCGAAAACATATCGATGACTTTAACGATATCATCTGCGCCGAAACTGAGCATAACGTTCTTAAGTGCTCCGAGAAACTCCGGATTCTCTCTGGAATAGAGGATAACGTAAGCAAGAATATAGGCTACATTATCCGAATAGGTATCATCACGGATCATGTCGCAGAGATAGTTGATATAATCGGATGCCGAATCGTCTTCACCCCTTTTGAAGGCACGCTGAACAAGTTCTCCAACCAGCTTGTCCGTCTCATCCCTCTCTTTATCATTAAAGCCTGAACGTATCATGCTGTTGATGAACTGATCCAGGATCTGCATCTCCGGGCTCTGACCGTTGGGGTTGATCCTGATCGTATAATCCCCATTCTCTCCGAAATCGAAGAATGTATTCGGTGAATGGCTCTCTGCAAAACCGTACTTGCCGTAGTCGTATCCGAAATAGTAAGTCCGCGACCCAAGATCATTCATCAGGATATTCACATAATCATAATCTATATTGTGATTCTCTATGACAGACTGCCTCTTCTGTATCCTTTTCTTATAAAACTCAAAGAACTTGTCCGAAAAACCCTGTCCGTCAAAGGACACGCATCTGTTAGGCGTATCATTGAGTATGGTGATGTATTTGGCTTTGTTGCCGCCTTTGGAATGACCGGTCACGGTGACTGTATAACGTTCCAGCGAAAGCTGCCTGTACACGGCCTTGTACCACTCAAGGCAGTTTATCTGCTGAAGTGAATCCACCTGATTGGCACCCACGAAATCATCGTACCACTCATCCTCCGCGGGTCCCCTGAATGCCACAACAGCTTCATGTCCGGTCTCGTCCAGCAATACGGCGGATATACCACCACCGCCGCCGTATGCGGTATCCAGATGTGTTTCTGCTATATACGCCCTGCAGATGGCAGGATTTTTACGGATAGCCATGATGATATTCTTCCAGTCAACTCCGTTCATGTGGGAATTATAGAAGTATTCATCTTCTATCTCATCCATAGCTATGGCACCGATATAGTCTCCGACTGTCATACCCTTAGCTTCCAGGAAGCCCGTAAACGGCCTGATATCGGACACATATGTCAGTATTACCAAAAGAAGCAGTTCATCTGTTTTGTACATCTTTGATCCCCCGCTCAAGAATTCTCGATCTCGTCTATCAAAGCCTGATATACGAGTTTAAGATTATTGTTTTCTTCCCTCAGGTTACGTACAAGATTGATACTGATGAGCTTAAGTAATACGATGCCGGTCTTGGGATGCACATCCAGATATCTGTCAAACGAAGTCTTATCCATCTTCAGCACGGAGCATGCCGTCTTGGCGCGTACCGTGGCACTTCTCACGTCACTGTCTATAAGAGCCATCTCTCCGAAGACACAATGATTGGAACTGTCCAGAGTGGCACATACATAACTGTCGCCGAACACCGTCTTCTTAATGATATCAACGGTTCCGTCCGTAAGAAGGTACATATCCACACCGGTCTCGCCTTCGGTGATTATATCGGTCCCCGCTTCGAAGTGTTCAGAGCCCAGCATGCCGGCCAGATCCTCAAGTTCATCCGGTGATATTCCGGTGAGAAACGGGAACTGTTTTAACTGATCTGTTATTCCGCTCATAATTCCTCCCCGAGTATGATTGCACCCATACTGTTATCCAGAACCAGTCCGTCATCAGGGTTGAGACACGGCTCATTGGTCTCAAGAGTCTTCACGTCTTTGAGCCGGTTGATGATCTCTCCGTAATTGGTCGATTTCTGAGCTTCCGAAAGGATACGGTGCTTAAGTTCTTTCTCCACACCCATATTCTTAAGGACTCCGAGCAGGAGTATTCCCTGATCCTGCTTATACCAGGAGAATAATTCGCCATAGGTCCTGCCGGCCCATTCGGCGCTTATCGGTGCTATCTGGATCGATATTCCGTCTCCGTTATCGAGGAATGACGACATCACCTTACTCATTCCGCTGTAATTGGTTGAAGTGGTGAGGATATATCTCGTATATTCTTCGGTATATATGACTTCCGCGCAGTGCTGCGCTTCCAGATAATCCCTGTACCTCTCAGTCCTGATCTCGGCACATATATGGCATTTGGGATTGAGTTTTCTGAAGAGCAGCGCGCAGACGAACACTCTGGAATCGATAAGCTCGGCTTCGAGATTATCATGATTCTCACCTAATATCAGTACCTTGGATGCCTCACCTGCATTTGCCGCAAGCAGCGTCTGTTCTTCCGTGAAATCTCCGCGCAGCAGATTGATCCCCTTCATATCCGCATCATCGCGGATCATCTGAAGCTTTATATCATCCACATTGTTGATCAGTATCAGATCCGAGGTCTGCAGATTTTTGTTTTTCCTCAGGATACCCATGATCAGGCTTTTCATATCACTCTTCCAGCCACAGATTATGATATGGTTCTTCATATTTTTCATTTTGCGGATCCCTCTTTCCTGAGTAAGCTTTCTGGCAACAAACGCCGATGAAATATATCCTGTGATGGCGGAAAACCCGAATACGCCGAATGTAAGAATCAGTATACCCAAAGCACGGGTAACGGGCTCATCCGTGAACTGATAGTCATTTCCCATAATAGCCAGAACATTGTACATGAGCACATCCGTGAACGAATCCTCGGATACATCTCCACCAAGCGCCAGATAGATCGCCAGGCTCAGAATAAGAAACAACAGTATGATTATCAGAATGGTACGCAAATGTATCAGTCTAAAGAAATCTATTAACTTTTTGCCCAATTTAGCCATGAAGTTATTATATCAAAAAAGCCTCCGGATTTCTCCGGAGGCTTGAACATTTTTGAACCCTTTCGGATACAGCCGGGCTTATGCCTCAGCCTTAGCCCTGGGCTTCATCAGGTGCTGAACACCCTCGATAGCCAGGATGATAGCCAGAACTATCAGCAGAATACCTACGATAGCCTGTACCCAGGGACCCCAGTCAGCTTCACCGCCTGCGATAACAGCAAACTGATCCTTGGTATTGATGATCAGAGATGCGATAGTTACACAGAGCATGAATACCATAGGGATAACAACCATCTTGTTGTTCTTGCCTACGTTGCCGAGCCATGTAGCTACTGCCAGGAGGCCGATAGCTGCAAGCAGCTGGTTGGCGGATCCGAACAGTGCCCATATCTTCTGATATCCGTTAAGTCCGAGAAGAATTCCGAGGATAACGGTAATGATGGTAGCAACATAAGGATTGCACAGGAACTTCTTGTATCCTGTAACGTTCTCTGCTGTCTCGCCCTGATCGGAATCGATCCAGAACTCCTGGAACATGAAACGTGCAAGACGTGTAGCCGTATCCAGTGAGGTCAGGCAGAATGCCGAATAAGTAAGGACAAGCAGAATGTTAAGTACTGTAAATGTTCCGGGGATGGCATCGTCGATCATATGAGCAAGACCACCACCGAAGATAGCCGTTGCACCTGCGAGAGGGGCATCGGGATTCTGAGCGTTGTAATTGTATGCATAAGCTACAGCAACCAGTGTAGCTACAGCAAGTACGCACTCAAGGAGCATTCCGCCGTAAGCGATAGGCTTAGCGTCTTTCTCCTTATCAAGCTGCTTGGAAGTGGTACCTGAGGAAACCAGTGAGTGGAAACCTGAGATAGCACCGCATGCGATGGTAGTAAACAGTACAGGGAATACCGGTTTGGTAGACTCTGCGGACTGGATAACAGGAAGAGCGCTCATGGAAGGATGAGCAACTATTACTGCTACGATCGCAATAAACAGCATAGCATAAAGCAGGAAGCTGGAAAGATAGTCACGAGGCTGAAGCAGGATCCAAACCGGTGTAACACTCGCTATGGCTATATAAACACCTACAACCCACATCCATGTCTTCTCGGACAGGTAGATGGGATGGAAGTTCAGACCAATGATAATGATCAGAACGATAGCAACCACACCGATGATGGTAGCAAGACCCATAGGAACGTTTCTGCGGTATACAGCAAAACCAAAAATGATCGCGATAACGATGAACAGCAGGGAAACCATCGCTACCTGAGCATTGGTTGCTGAAGCTGCCTTGTCAAGTACGCCCGCATCATCATAAGTAGCTTTGAATGTAGTAGCCACGATAGATGCAAATGCAGCAACGACAAGGATCAGAGTCAGATAAGCAAAAGTAATAAAGAGTTTCTTTGCTCTTCTGGACATATTGGCTGAGATGATCTCACCGATAGACTTTCCGCCATGACGAACGGATGCAAAAAGAGCACCCATATCATGAACGCCACCGAAGAAGATACCTCCGAGAACGATCCAGAGAGCACATGCGAGCCAACCGAATCCCAAACCTGCGGCACTGATAGGACCTGTTATAGGACCTGCACCTGCGATGGATGAGAAGTGGTGACCCATCAGGACAGCGGCCTTGGCAGGAACGTAATCCACACCGCCGTCATCAACGGTATGAGCAGGAGTTTCCTCATTGCTCTCACCGACACCCCACTGCTTGCAAAGCCATCCGCCATAGAAGATGTAGCCGCAGGCAAGAAGGGCAACACAGATGATCAGAAGTAATAAACCATTCATCTTGTTTAATCTCCTTTTCCCAAGTTAGTTTTTAGATTCTACATGCTTCGCGTAATGCTCCACATGCATTTTCAAAAATTTCGCTGTTTCCCTGCCGTAACGGTTGGAAACCACACTCCCGTCGGTGAGACTCACACCTGCGGTATGCATCTCCATCCATCCCTTCAGCGAAAATTGAAAACTGTGATAGATCTTGCACTTACGTATAGCCTTAAGTGCTTCTTCGTCGGCATCATCATAAAGGAATAACGCTACCAGTCTGGTACACATATGCTGATGTCTGAAATCCACATGGTCGAGTTTGATACGTGGAAAGCCGTCATCATATGCTCTGTGAATCGCCGTATCAACAGAACCGGATGTCAGATGAGGAATACGGAAAATATACACATATTCATCATCATCCGCCTGCCACATCGTGAACTCCTTGAATATCACGTGCTGTCCCTGGGTCATGTGGAGTTCGGCGCTGGCTACAAGCTCATCTCCGGGCTTACAGAGTGCCACATTATAGTTGGTTCTGTAGCCGTCAAGTATCTGGTTCAGAAAAGGTTCATATTCGATCATGAATCTAAAAATTCTATAAATAGTTTTATTTTCAAACTAAAAATAAATGTAGCACTTTTTGAACAAAATAACAAGTACTTAACACGACAAAGAGACACCAGCCACATGTGTGTCTGGTGTCTCTGATAAAAACTCAAAAAGTACAACTCTAAAGATTTGTCGAAGACAAATCTTAAATAATTTCGCTACGCGAAATTATAGCTGAGGACCTGCCTTAACAAGTGCCTTACCTGCATCATTGCCTTCATACTTAACGAAGTTCTTCTGGAATCTGCCTGCCAGATCCTTAGCCTTGGTCTCCCACTCGGAAGCATCAGCGTATGTATCTCTGGGATCAAGGATCGCAGGATCAACGCCGGGAAGCTCTGTAGGAACTACGAAGTTGAAGTAAGGAATAGTCTTGGTAGGAGCCTTGAGAACATCACCGTTTAAGATAGCATCGATGATACCTCTGGTATCCTTGATGGAGATTCTCTTGCCGGTTCCGTTCCATCCGGTGTTAACCAGGTATGCCTTAGCGCCGCTCTTCTGCATCTTCTTAACGAGCTCCTCGCCGTACTTGGTAGGATGAAGCTCAAGGAATGCCTGTCCGAAGCAAGCTGAAAATGTAGGTGTAGGCTCGGTGATACCACGCTCTGTACCTGCAAGCTTAGCGGTGAAACCGCTCAGGAAATAATACTGAGTCTGCTCGGGATCAAGGATCGATACAGGAGGAAGTACTCCGAATGCATCAGCTGAAAGGAAGATAACATTCTCTGCTGCAGGGCCCGAAGAAGTCTTGTTAACGTTCTTAACGATCTT